>JARGPA010000009.1:0-107883 GCA_029213305.1 Phycisphaerales bacterium | reverse complement strand
ATCACGCTTTGGGTTTCGCGCATGACGATGTTCAATCGATACTTCCTCGGCGAAGAACAACCTGGCAAAGCACCATTCAAAGATGTCTTCATCCACGCGATGATCCAAGACGGCGAAGGACGCAAGATGTCCAAGTCGCTCGGGAACGGCGTGGACCCACTCGATATCATCCACTCACACGGCGCCGATGCAATGCGTTTCACGCTGTGTCAGATGACGACACAAACGCAAGATGTCCGCATGCCCGTCGAGCTTGACGAATCAACCGGGAAGAACACATCTCCAAAGTTTGATCTTGGGCGCAACCTGTGCAACAAGCTCTGGAACGCTGCAAAGTTCGCGATGATGATGCTCGAGAAGAATCCGATCGAACCCGGACTCCCTATCGATCCTCAGGAACTCACGCTAATTGATCGTTGGATGCTCTCTCGCGTTGTCGAAGCAACGAACAAGATCAACACGGCGCAACGCAACTACATGTTCAAGGACTACGCAGACACGATCTATGATTTGTTCTGGCGCGACTTCTGCGATTGGTATCTTGAATCGATCAAACCCACGATCGCCGACAACCCCAACCAACGCGCTGTATTGCGTCTCGTCTTCGAGAGTATCTTGAGGCTCATGCACCCTGTCATGCCTTTCATTACAGAAACACTGAGTGAACGATTCGCAGATTTCCCATTGAATGAGATCATTGGTTTCAACTTCGCGCCGACTCAATCGAGTAGCACCTTGTGCCAATCGGGCTGGCCTGAGCCGAATGACGAGCTCCGTGACGAGGTTGCAGAAGACGCATATGAACGAGTTCGTTTGCTTGTCTCCAATATCCGTGAGATCAGAGCTCAAGCGCAGGTTGCTCCCAAGCGCAAGATTGTGTTGCATGCAACAGGATCTCTTGCAGATGATATCTCTCGTTGGTCGCCGCTCGTCGAGACACTTGCAGGAGTCGATACAATCTCTGCAGACTCTCCCCAAGGTCAAGCAGCATCGTTCACATACGAAGGTGCTGAGTACCAACTCTCCAACTTTGCAGATGAACTCGATGCAGGCGCCGAAAAGGAGAGACTCGAAAAGGAACTCGCGACAATTGAGAAGAGCATCAAAGGGATCGAGGGGAGACTCTCCAATCCTGGATATACAGACAAAGCTCCAGCGCATCTTGTTCAACAGACTCGTGATCAACTCGCAGGTCTCGAAAAAGATCGAGACGCGACGAAATCCGCATTGGAAAAACTAGGATGATTCGAATTTGGTGTGTCCTATTTTGTGTACTGGGAGCACTTGTGCTTTCAGTCGGCTGTGAGTCGACACCAAAACGAGAACTGATCGTCACTGAGAACTCAAGCACCGATGTGGGCCGATTCGTTGCGGATCGTCAAGTTTGGACATTCAAAGGGAATCCTGGGATCGCTTTTTATACACCCAACGCGGTCATCCGAACAACTTCATCGGATCGCAAGATTCTCGATCGACTCCCTTCATTTGTCGAACTCGCAGTTCTGCATTATCAATCAGATATCACTCGTCTCCCACGCCCATCTGAAACGATCGAAACTTATTTTTTCGATACTCGACTTGAATGGGAAACGCTTACGCGTTCACTTATGAAAGAACGCGCATCAGTATATCTCGCGATCGAACGAGGCGGATACTCAGCAAAACACATCGGAGTCTTCTACGACATCGGCCCCAAAGACTCCTTTGTCATCTGCGCTCACGAGGGTTGGCACCAATACAGCCATTCAACTTTTCTTGAACCGATGCCAGTATGGCTCGATGAAGGTGTTGCGTGCATGATGGAAGGATTCAAATGGGATGAGCAGTTCCCAGATCATCCACATTTCCTTCCTTGGGCAAACATCGAACGATTTGATCAACTTCGAGACGCGCATCAATCAAAATCACTCATGCCCATCCATTCGCTACTCTCACTTCGTCCTCAGGATTTGATGAACCCTTCAAACGGACAAGCTTCAGCGCTCACCTATTACGCACAAACCTGGGCACTCATCCACTTCCTCAACGAAGCACAAGGAGGACGATATCAATCAGCGCTCCACAAGCTCCTTGAAGACATCGCATCGGGTAACTTTCGCTCAAAGCTTGACGAGACTGATCTTCATCAGTTCAATAGAAGACGGACAGGCCCCGCGACATTGCTCGCGTATCTCCCGGATGGGACAACTCTGCGATCACTCGATGAAGAATACCAACGATTCATCAACCAGATTGTTCGTGTCGGCGCTCGCAATAAGATCGTCATGGGAGAGTCTCCTCTCAACTGATGTCGATTCTCAAGAGCAATAAATAAATCGCACTCAGAACTTTCTGAGTGCGATTCGTTTTGAAACCCAAAACTATTTTTTACTACGAAGAGTTATCGTCTGCGACGAAGTCCAACGAGTCCACCGAGGCCGAGCAATGCTGCTGAACCTGGTGCTGGTACGATTGTGTATGACAAGTACTGTCCAGTTGCGGACTGCACTCCCCAATCGTCTGTTGCAAATCCTGATTGGCTCAAGTGATCGACACCTGGGTCGAATCCGCCACCGGTTGATGCGACATCAAAGAGGAAACTATCGCCGACTGAGAGTCCCAAAGCTGCAAGTGAAACTGCGATGCGCTGAGTTCCCGCTGCGTGATTGGTATCATCGCCTGCGATTTCTGTGCCTGCAAGGTAAGTCGCATCGGTCATGCTCCAAGCTGAGCCGTCCCATGCGTGGAGTTCGCCGCCGGCGCCTGAGCCGCCGTCGTCTGCCCATGATCCAACGAAGTCAGTTAGGCCATCGCCGCCCCAGCTGATGTTGCGGCCCCATGCATCTGCGTTTGAACCTGCGACACGTCCTGTGTCCATCCCGATGAGGTACTTGCCCCATGAGGTGGAATCGAGATCGCCTACAACTGAAATATCGAAGTAGACGAAGCTTGCGTCGTTTGTCACTTCAACCTGAGTGATATCGAGATGTTCGAATCCTTGATCGAAGAAGAATGGATGGATATCTCCACCAGCGTCTGAACTTCCTGAGTTGTCTGTGTAAATGTCTGCTTGCGCAGCTCCAGCGATCATCGCGAGCGCTGCAATTGCTGATAGTGCTTTGTGCATCTTAATCTCCATATCAGATTCATACTTTCGTACGACTCTCATCTCTCCCCCACAACTTCAACACATGAAGTTGTGATCTTTAGTACATAAGAATACACGAAACTCTTTTCGTAAACAACACGAATTCAGAGTTTCAAATAGAATAAATGCCCAAAAAACGGACAAAATTCCACGAAAGTTGTTTTTTGAACTCTCACTATCATCGAACCTCAATTAAAAACACCTGCCCCGAAAAGCAGGTGCTTTGTAATGAGGGCATTTTAGTCCGTTATCGACGGATTTTACGAACAGCGACGAGTCCGCCGAGTCCTAGTAGCGATGCAATTGCCGCGCTCGGTAGAGGAACAACCTGGATCGTGTAACTCAGGAAAGCACCTGATGTTGATTGAACATCCCAAGCGCTTGTTGATTCACCATTCTGACTCAGATGATCAACCCCGGGGTCATTGCCGCCGCCTGTTGAGAAGACATCAAATTCGAATGTATCTCCAGCACTTAATCCGAGCGCTGAAAGCGATACCGCGAGAAGTTGAACTCCTGATGAATGTCCAGAATCATCTGCTTGGACATCAGTCCCCGCAGCATAAGTTGCATCAGTCAATCCCCACGAAGATCCATCATAAGAACGGAGTTCAGCGCCAGCGCCTGATCCCCCGTCATCAGTCCATGAACCAATAAAATCAGTTATACCTCTACCCCAATCGACATTCCGATTCCATGATCCAGGATCTACTGAGTTATCTCCATCATTGCGGCCCGTATCGAGTCCAACTATGTACTTTCCCCAGTTTGTTGCATCTAGATCACCAACTACTGCAATCGAGAAGTAGATGAAGTTTGCATCGTTTGTCACTTCGACAGATGAAATATCAAGATGATCGAACCCGTTAAATGTAGAAGCAATGTCGCCGCCGCCTGAAGATTGTCCAGTGTTGTCTGTATAAACATCTGCTTGCGAAACACTTATAAGCAACGAAACGACACCTGTTGCGATGATTGATTTGTTCATTTCAATTCTCTCCCCACATCTTGCGATGCGCTTTTGATCTCTTCAATACTCAGGAATACCTGATTCTCTCTTCGTGGAATTTACACGAAACCTATTTCTTATTCAAGACTCTCGGATCATGATTTCACAGAAATAGAGCGTATTGGTGTAAAAACACTTCCTTTGAAATGCTTCTGTTAGGGCACCTCTGAGCTGTCTTTATAGTTCAGGCTCGATCCCTAGGTACGGGAGAACATCTTCGACAACTCGTCGAACAACTGGTCCAGCTACTCGTGAGCCGTAGTGAGCTTTCTTTGCGACGATTTCAGGCCCGACATCATCAATCACGACCAGTACAACGATTTCAGGATCTTGAGCAGGCGCTGCAACGATGAAACTGGAGTAATGCTGCTTCTCGTAGTAGGCCTTTGCACCGGATGGACGGACCATCCCAGGTGGAGGAACTATTGAAATCTGGGAAGTCCCTGACTTTCCATACATCTCATATTTCGGTTCTGGATCATCGGGGAAGTTACGAGCTTTGTGTTTATCCATACTCCTTGCAACTTCCATCATTGGTTCAATTGTTCGTTGAGCAGCTTCTGCGGAAAACACACGCTCGATGACGATCTCTTCGCCGACAACTCCGCGTTGTGATAGATCACCTTGTGCAGTCAATCTCAACTCTGGAAGTGTACCTGCGAGCTCACCCTTTCTTGCAAAGACAGAAAATGCACGAACCATCTGAATCGGTGTGACCGCGACGGCGTACCCCATCCCCACAGATGTCTGGGTATATTTGTCCCAACTCTCTTTTGAACGCACGATTCCACTTGCTTCTCCACTGAGACCAATCCCGGTTGTCTCACCAAATCCGAGCGCTTTCACCATTGATCGAAGTTCAGGGTAAGTCAGCCGCGAAGTCGCCATCCACATCCCGATGTTAGATGAATATCTGAGAACTCTATCCCAGTTGTTCAGATCAGGATAGGTATATACATCTTCAACTCGTCTTCCATATTCTGTTCTAACCGCTTTTTCAGTGATGTCAAGCACTTCATCATCTGGAAGCAACCCATTCGACTTTGCAAGAGTCCAAACAAATGTCTTGAATGTAGAACCCGGTTCATACACATCTTGCAAACATCGATTATGCGCGAGTGCAGGTTCAATCGTGCGATTGATATCATCATTAAGCACTTTGTATCTTGGTTGATCTTCAACAGGGAGCATCTTGGGACGCGGAGTCTCTGACTTTGGATCCCACCACTCCAAGGGTTCAACTCCAGGAAGATCTCGAAGCACATCCACCATCGCGAGGATCTCTCCGGTATTCGGATTGATAACCATTGCTCGGCCGCCGGCGGCATCTGCATCCTCTACACCGCGCAGTAACTGAGCATGCACCATGCGCTGCATTTCTAGATCAATACTTAATCGAACATCTTTACCTTTATCACTATCCACCCAAGCGCCGCGTTGGACCCAGAGTGGATTCCCATCTGAGTCACGCACATATGTCAACGAACCGTCATCGCCTTCGAGTCGATGCTCAAAGATTTTTTCTGCACCAAGAATCCCCGAACGGCTGCTCGCCTTTTCTTCGAACCCGTATTTACCGACAACTGAACCAATCAATGGTTCACTAGTTTGAACTCGAACCTGCGTATGCTCGAGTGTAACCCCGGGGAGCTCACCTGATTTGATACGTTTGCGCATCTCTCGTGTACGATCTTGATCGATAACAGAACCGATTGGAAGATATCGTGATACCCGAGCGACGCGTGATTGTACTGGTTGCGACGAGACTCCCATCGTTGCGAGGCTTGCGTTCACAGATTGATCTTGTTCACTTCGAGTTGATGAATTTGCAGACGCTCTGATTTCTTCATTCGAGATTAACTTCGTAATCACTCGTTGTGCAACTTGTTCTGCAGGTAGATCAAGAACTTGACTGAGCCCAATAATGACTTGATCTACAGCAGTAGGATTGTTCTTTCTTGCATTATCAAGCGCAACAGGATCAATAATGACACGATACCCGATGCGAGTTGTAGCAAGTACCCGACCTCTTCGATCAAGTAAATCACCACGAACAGAGTTGAGTGATTGTGAAGTTTGTCGTGCAGCAATAAACCCTTCAAGTTGATCCGATGGCGAGACTTGCAGTTGGACTACGCGCCCAATTACAAGTGCTAACCCAAGCAGTGTTCCAACTCTGAGTATAAGTGATACAAGATTCCCCCTCGATTGTCGAGCATCTTGCTCACTCGTTGGGGACATCAAAGCATCGCGTTCGTGTGGGGTCATCGTTGTCTTGTCCTGTCAAAGCACCATATTGCTCAACTCTTAGCGATCTACAAAGATCACTCGTGAGCCATCATTGAGGATCCATGCTTGATCCTCATCTTTTTTCCCATCGATCTGAAGCTGCTCAAGCTGCACTGGTTCATTATCAACATAGGAACTTTGCTTGCCTTTCTCGATGATAATTTGGGTGCGATGGTAGGCTGCTGGTTCGTAGTTCTCTGGATTATCGATTAGTTCCATTACTCGATCTGGAGTACACTTTGCCGCGATCTTTGTCCTGATTTCACCTGCTTGTTCTTCGAGCATTCGAACTCTCAATCGTGCCTCAGCCATCTCATGAGCTGCTTGTAATCTAGATTGACGCACGGATAATAATCCGACGCCGCTACTGCCGAAGACCAAGATCATAACTACCAACTTCACAAACACAATCGATCTCCGTCCTCGTTTTGATCCTGACGATCCCTATTGGACACACTGAATCAGTTGGGTACTTTGAGCTTCATTCCTACGCGAATATCGTTCGCATTGTCAAGGTTGTTGAGTGATACAAACTCACTTGCTCGCTTAGAAGTTCCGAGGAGTTTCATCGAGATTTCTCCAAGGGTGTCGCCGGGTTTTACCACATAAAATTCAGCGGCTGCGACAGGACGATTCGTCTGAATCGATCTATTCGAGTTTGAAGTATGAATAGGTAGTTTGATTGTCATTCCAACTTTGAGGATCGCGTTGGGACCAATTCGATCCGCGTTGAGTTCATGAATCTCTTTCCAACGCTCGGAGTTACCAAGTTGCTTGCGTGCGATCGCGATCAAGCTATCGCCTGCGACGACTTTGTATGTTGGATAGTTTGTGTTTGGTTGAACAAGCGGACGACGAGGGGCAATAGATGACCCATCACGGTTAGTGGTCGTATCTGGGAGTGTCGCGTCTTTGATTTTAGCCGCTTGAGGTAAGTCAGTATCCTGGATACGGCGCTTCGCTTCATTAAAAGCACGATCAATCAATGAGTTGTTCGCGTCAGATGATCCTACTTGAGTTGATCTCCCATTCTGGATCACAACTGGAGAGTTCTGGTTTGAGTTCGATTCAATCGAACCCGCATTGAGTTGATTCTCTCCATTCGGTACAGATCGAATCCCAAGATTCGTGATGGGCGCTTGGGTAATTGCAAGTCGTTGTGACTCTTGGATATCAAGAGTCATTGAGTTTGCCTGCGAGAAATGATCGCTGACAAGAACTCCGACAACGAGCACGAGTACGAATCCGATGATGAGCGCGAGTTTACTTTCTCTAGTCACGATCGCTTCCTTGCGGGTGAGAGGATTCATTGAGATAAGATATTCATTCCACCCGTGCGTCGATCCTTGAGCCCGGGCAATTTACAGAATCTAAACTTATCAGCACGCGTTTCCACGAACGGATCTACATACCCGCAGTTTGGCTGAACGGGCCCGCGGGTTCGACGAGATTTCGGACTCAGTGCCCGTGATCACGCCCTTTGTGATCGGATCTGCCCATCCCGTTTGTTTCCATTCTCCAAACGCCCTTTTGACAGGACGATCTTCGAGCGAGTGAAACGAGATCAACGCGATCCTCGCGTTTGATTGAATCCATGAATCCTCCCCTTGAGCTTTTTTACGAAGCGCGATACCCATGACTCGCAATAAGGCTTCAAGACTGCCTAACTCGTCATTGACTGCGATCCGCAACGCTTGGAAAGTCTTCGTTGCTGGATTGATTGAACCGCGAGGTCCGCGGCTGACAGAACGAACGAGTTCAGCTAGCCGATCAGTGGTTGTAATCGGCTCAACTTCCCTCGCAGCAACAAGTTTTGATGCAATGCGTCGAGCTGATTTTTCTTCTCCATATCGCCAGATGATGTCTGCTAATTCACGCTCTGGGAGCGTATTTACCAGTTCTTCAGCCGTGATCGGGCTCGATTGATCCATTCTCATATCTAATGGGCCAGAAAATCGAAAACTTAATCCTCGATCTGGATCATCAACTTGGGTCGACGCAAATCCTAAATCTGCAAGAATCATGTCTGCAGACAGTTCTAACTCTTTGAGTTTCCTTGGGAGCTCACTGAAGTTTCCTAATATCGCATGCACACGCGCCGATCCAGGATTTTCAGGACATAAAGCCTTGGCAACACGCAACTTCGCCCTATTCAAGTTGCTTTGATCGAGATCATTGAGCACAATGATCCCATTGGGGCCAATTTTCTCTGCGATCATCGCAGCGTGGCCTCCCAGCCCCGCGGTGCAATCAACAAAAGTCTCTCCTTTCTGAGGATCGAGCAGCTCGACAACCTCATTGGGGAGTACTGGTATATGTCCAAGTTCAGTATTTTCATCACTCACGAGAGGAGGATAGACGCATCTGATCAAGCTATCCTCACTCGTGTTCAATCCAGCTGATAAACCAGGTTCAAACGCAAGAACAGACGAGGATTTGGAGTTTTCTGCTGCAAACAAGCAATATGACGCGGCCCAAATTATTTATGGCCTTGAGATTCGAGGAGTGCGAGCAAAATCTGTATTCACTCCCGGCGAAAAAAGCGGAACCTATCAAATCCTTCTGATCTCCCCTACTCCGATCCAACTCAAGATCGCACAAGAATCCATTGAACCTATCTGGAATGCGATTCTCGAAGAATACCCTCGTGCAACCAACGAATCTGGATGTTGTTACTTCTGTGATTACGATGTATCTTCGCTTCCAAAACCAACAATTTGCCCTGAGTGCGGGGTCAATGTTGACACTATCGAATCGCGAAGAGCAATGCGCGATCGACGAAAACTCTGAGTGAGTTATCCATCAATCAGAACTATTCTCCCGGCCAACCGTCCTTGAGGAACTTCCCGTCCTTGTGGAAGATTTCGCCATCCGCTTGGATGGTTCCGCCTTCCCTGAGATCACAAACCATATCCCAATGCAATCCAGATTCATTAAATGATCCAGATTCCGGATATCCCATCCCGCATGCAGCATGGAAAGTGCCTCCGATCTTCTCATCGAAAAGCGTGTTCTTCGAGAACTCTTTGATCGAGTAGTTTGTCCCTATCGCGATCTCACCCATCTCTCGTGCGCCCTTATCCTGATCGAGCATTGCGAAGAGGAACTCTTCGTTCTTCGTTGCAGATGCATTAACAACACGGTTGTCTTTGAACTCGAGACGAACTCCTTCAACTTCGCGGCCGTCATAGACTGCAGGGAAGGTGTAGTTCACATGTCCATCAGCTCCTTGTGGACCGCAGAAGACTTCACCGTCTGGGAAGTTTTCACCTCCTGAACAGTTCACCCAAATAGATTTCGTATTGTCTACATTCACTCGCAGATTCGTGCCGTCATGACCATCTCGCGCGGGCGCTTTGAAATGAAGCTCATTTTTTTGTTGTAGATAATCACAGACCAGTTGTTGGCGCTGATGAATTTCTTCCCAGGCCGATACAGGGTCGGGAAGATGTAAAAGCCCTGCTTCGAATACGAACTTCTCATACTGTGAGAGTGACATCTCAGCATCTTGTGCAGAACTAATCGTGGGATACATTGTTCCGCACCATCGATGCTCTCCCGCGGCGGCGCGATTAAGGGTCCGAATCATCTTTGGTTTATTTGCGAGTCGTTGCCGCGAAACTCGTTTTGGATCAATTCTCGAGAGCGCCTTTGTATTTACATCTGCCCATAAACCAATACTGACATCAATTGTCTCAACTGCGTACATATCCACCGGGTTGAGATAGTCGAGTTGTTCATCGGATGCATGCTCAAGATAGATTTCTGCGAGTGTGCTTGATCTGAGTTGCCAGAATGGATGCCCTCCTGCTCTCAAGACGGCTTCAAAGGTTGCTTCTACTAGAGGCATTGCGACTGGATCTGCTCCAATAGAGACTAGATCACCCTTTTTGACCTTGGTTGAGTACTTCACGAGTACATCTGCGAGTTTGTCGAGCCTTGGATCGCGCATCAGAGTCTCCAATCAGACATCTATAGTGGTTTGGCTGATTTTTCGTACCCCGAATGAACACGAACAGGGATCGCAGCCGTACAGTTGTGACCAAACTATACGCACATCCCACGAAGATGATTGAAACGGAGAACTTCCACATGAAGCACAGTACGAAGATGTTAACCCTGATGATTGTGATCTTGACGACAATAGTTGCGACTTTGCTTGTATCCCCTGCAGGAGCAAACAAAGGTTTCTCAGTCGAAACAGGTGATATCGCATTCGTCGATGTTTTCTACCTTGTCGACAAAGCTTTACTTACTGAAGATCGTCTTGCAGATCGTGATTCATTCAATGCTCAAGCAACTGAAACAATCACAGAACTCAATGGACAACTCGAATCTTTGCAAGCCCAGCTTTCAACAATGCAACAGACTGATCCAAATGCAGCAAATGTGTATCAGCAATATCAAAGTGTGAATGCTCAACTGGATACTGTTTCCCGTCAGATCAATGAAGGATACCAGACTTTGATCGCTCAACAGATTGCGGAGAGTTACCAAGAAATCTATGCAGCGTCTAATGAAATTGGATCACAAGAGGGATTCACATTCGTCTTTGCAACACGGACAGATGGAGAACTCATCCAAACAGACACGATCACAGGGATCACACAAGAAATTCTTGCTCGTCCACTCATGACACCCCCAGACGCGGTCGAACTTACAGAGCTTGTACGACTTAAGTTGAACTACCCTGAGCAAGCACCTGTGACAGAAGCTGATCCTGCAGATGCTCCTGAGCTTGAGGCTGCAACTGAAGAAACAATTGAACCAACTCCTGTTCAAGAAGTACCTGTCAACGAAGACGAGTAAAGACGAACAATATCAAACCATAAAAAACCCCACTCTTTCAGTGGGGTTTTTTCTTGATTTATTGAATCAAATCAATCTGTTTAATCGAGCACAGGAGACAGTTTCTCGATGATCGGCCCTAGATATTTTTCATAGTTTTTCCAGCGTTGTGACGAGCTTGTGTACATCGGTTGACGGATCTGAGCTGCACTTGCGGTGTGGACTGATTTCTTGCTCTTATGGAACTCCATACTCGCGTTATCAAATGGTAACCCAATATGATCAAGCATCGCACGAATGGAAGATTCAGGATTCTTGGTTGTTTCTTCGTACACTGCATCATGAACCTTGATCTCTAAGGTTTCTGTGATGTACTTCATGATGTGTGTATACACAAGGAACTGATCGGCGCAGTTCCCAAGATCTGTAGCGTATGCAAGACGCGGGCCAAAGCGTTGGAAGAAGATCGATAAGCAAGTATCAATCGGATTTCTTCTGCAATGGATGATGTGGGATCCAGGTAAAATGCGATTGATGAATCCTAGGAAATAATAATTCTCAGGCATCTTGTCACAAACACGTTTCGTTGTTTGTTGAGGAAAATGATCGACAAGCATGTCTAGATAACTCTTTCCACACTCGTTCACAAAGGCTTGATCGTATTCTTCCGGCGGATTCTGTTTCGTTAATCGATCGATCAACTGGCTCTCACCCACACCGCCCGCGCTCGGGTGCGAAGCAATGATCTGCTCGGTAAGCGTTGTACCAGAACGAGGCATCCCAACGATGAAGACCGCGCGTGACCCGTCGACGTCTGCTTGAGGGACTGAGTCGTAGTGTTCTTTACTCCAACGCTCAAGGTATTTTTCAACATCGACAACTGATCCTTCGTTGGACATCGCGTTGCCTTTTGAGAAACAATCAAATGCTTCATCGTATTCGCCCATTGAGTCGAGAAGATGTCCAAGCACAAAGAGAATATCCTGACGGTTGGGTCGAGGGAGCCCTTGGACTTCGAGCCCCTTGCGCATCGCGTCGATCCCTTCAGATTGAAACTTGAGTTCTCTACAGAGATGCCCGTAGGTGCCCAACAACCCTGTGTCGAAATGTTCGTTGAGAGATTCTTTTACAAGTTCATATGCTCTTTGGGATTGCCCATGCGATTGCAAGAGTCTTGCTTTCACCATGATCGCTCTTGGGTAGTTCTTTGCAATCTTGAGCGCGTCGTCGGCAGCCTGATGAGCTTTTCTGAGTTCATCAACTCGACGGAGTGCAGACGCGAGATCGCATAACAAATCTGGATTCTTTGGATCGAGCTTTGACGCAAAGGTGAGATAATGGATTGCTTCTTTGGGTGCATCAAGCATCATCAACGAGTGCCCGAGCATCCGCAAAACAATCGAATCACGCGGGGATTGCTTGAGCGCGCCTGAAAGCATATTCACTGCGGGTCCATACTGCCCCGCTTCGATGAGATCACGACAGTTCTTAACCGTCTTCTGATAGGCGGTCATCACAGATGGATTTCCTGAATCTGATGGAATGTTAAACTGTGTCATATGCTTTCTATCTCCAACTGATTACACAATTCTGGATCATAATCTAGGAACCTTGATTGATCTCGAATATCTCATACTAGTCAATATCAGCATATTCACCCAACTGATCAATCAAAGGTCCGATGTGTTTTTCATAGTTTCGCCATCGTTCGCGGCTCGACTTGTAGATCGGCTTGCGAACCTGCACACTGCTCGCTGTCCCGATATATTTCTTCGAATCATGGAAACGCAAGCATTGCTCATCGAACTCGAGCCCGATGTGATCGACCAATAACCTTGATCGGTTCTCTGAATCGTCGACAAGTTGCTCATACGGACTTTGCAGTATCTCTAGATCAAGCACCTCGTACCAATGATCCATTACTTGACGATGAGCGACATACTGCTTCCCGAGTGATACCAAATCCCTTGAATATGGAACATTGACTCCGAAGTTCTGAAAATATGAACTCAAGCAAGAATCGACTGGACTACGTAAACAATGGATAACCTTTGCATTAGGGAACATTCTACTAATTAAACCCAATGTTCGTTCTGCACCAATATGCTTATCGATTGTTCGTTCAACATCCCCGTCTACTCGCTCATCAAGATAATCAAGATACTCCTTTGCGTAGGATTCAATGTCATTCGAAGTCAAAGAAGTCGGAGTCCGACGTCGCAACATATGTGCGGTCAAAGAACACTCTCCGATCCCTGCAACCTTTGGGTGAGCAGCGAGAATTTGCTCTGTCAGGGTTGTCCCTGATCGAGGCATACCAACAACGAATACCGGCCTATGAGAATCGTTCTCTGACTGTGGAATATTTGAAAGCATTTCAGGCGACCACATCGAAATCATCGTTGGAGCGTGGAGCAATCGTCCTTGGATGTGACCGCTGTTCCCGATTTTGAAATGTTCAAACGCAGTGTCATATTCTCCCATCGCGTCATGGAGATGCCCCATCTCGAATCGTGCAGATCGCTTGTGTCGATCTCGTGCATCTGGATGTTCAAAGATCTTACTTATCTCTTCGACACCCTTTGAATAGTCTTTCTGAGCTCGATAGAGCTTTCCTCTACACATGTAGATCAATGGATGCGGATTTTGAATCTCGTAGGTTTTTTTAACGACTTCCTCTGCGAGTTCTAGCTCACCTGAGTTGATATACCCTGTGACTTTTGCGTGGATACATACGCCATGCGTCGGATCCCATGCGAGTGCTTTATCGAGAATGCGATGCATTTCATCGATCTGTCCTATCTCCATGAATCCTTGGGAGAGCAATATCATTGAGTCTGGATAGTTCGGTTTGCGTTTTACGCACTTCTTCATGATCTCAACAGATTCTCTCGCAAATCCGGATGCAATGAGGACTTGTCCAAGCCGGAGCATGATATCAGGATTATCTCGATCGAGCTCGTGTGCTTTCGTCAGCATCGTTTTTGCGACGCTAAAACTCTCTGCTTTAATTGCTTCAGTTCCTTTAAGGAATAGTTCTGCTGCTTTTCGTGGATTCTTCGCCATACGCTCTGATCACTCCGATCGATCAATCAATCAAGGCCATTTACCCAGTATTTGACTTGCACAAGTCGCCTACCTTGGGGATTCTTGACGATCTAAACACCGCTTGAGTTCGTATCTTAGACCGATGAGCATACAGAATTCCCACCCATTGGGAACGCATAGAATACTCGACCTTGTTGTCGACCTTGTTGGAATCGTCGTCAAGAGCTGGAGCCATGCTTGAACACAATCTTTGATACTCGTCGATACTTGATCCCGTTCCGTACGGGGCTTTTGCCGCAAATTTTCTGTGACACGCTTGTGCTTGGATCGGGAGTTGCAGGACTTCGGAGCGCGATCGGCGCTTCAAAGAACGGACAAGTCATCGTTTGTGCAAAGGAATCGTTGGATCAGACCAACACCTCATGGGCACAAGGTGGAATCGCAGGAGTTCTCAAGGACAACGACACAATCGAAGCTCACATCGAAGACACCATGACCGCGGGCGCAGGCCTCTGCGATCGTGAAGCCGTGGATCTTGTTTGTCGTCAAGGTCCCGCATGTATTCGTGAAATTATCGATTGGGGAATGCAGTTCGATCGCGACGATGAGGGAAATCTACTTGCAGGCCGAGAAGGTGGACATCACGCCTCACGCGTTTTTCATTCTGATGGAGATGCAACTGGAATTGAACTCCAACGCACACTCATAGATAAAGCAAAGCAACAAGACAACATCCGTTTGTTTGATCATTGTTATGTCATCGATCTACTCACACAATCAAACACACCAAACTCGCCCATACTCGGCGCAATGACATGGCACCCTAAATACGGGTTACAAGTTGTTTGGGCTCGAACTACGATCCTCGCAATGGGTGGTGCGGGCCAAGTCTATCGTGAGACGAGCAATCCACGCGTAGCAACAGCTGACGGGATCGCAATGGCGTATCGCGCAGGCGCAGAACTCGCGGACATGGAGTTCATCCAGTTCCATCCTACAACACTCTATATTCCTGGTGCAACGCGTGCACTCATCTCAGAAGCAGTCCGCGGCGAAGGAGCTTTTTTATTAGATCACGCCGGGCATCGATTCATGCCTGATATACACAAGCTCGCAGAGCTCGCTCCTCGTGATGTTGTTGCTAATGCAATCGTAAAACAACTCGCGATCCAAGGCGGCAAACATGTCTGGCTCGATTGTCGACATATCGAACACTTCCCAGAGCGGTTCCCGGGAATTCATTCAACATTAAACTCATTTGGACTCGATCCTGCAAAGGATCTCATCCCGGTTCATCCCGCTGCTCATTACACAATCGGAGGGGTTCGAACTGATCTCCGGACTCGGACAAATCTTCCAAACTTACTCGCAGTTGGAGAAGTCTCTTGCACAGGACTTCACGGCGCGAATCGACTTGCATCTAACTCGCTGCTTGAAGGGCTCGTAATGGGTGCAATCGCAGGAGAAGAAGCAGCTAATCGAGTCGATTCCCAACAGATTACCCCGAGCCCGATCATCTCAACAATTGAACGATCGAATCACGCTGAGCTTGATCTTGAGGATGTTCGATCTTCTCTTCGATCAACAATGTGGTTTAATGCTGGGATTGAACGCACAATGACCAAACTCGACGATGCATGCACGATGTTCGATCTTTGGGGGCGCTATACACTTGATAAAGTCTTTGAAACTCCCGATGGATGGGAGGTCCAGAACATGCTCACTGCAGGGGCGTTGATTGCTCGATCTGCACTCCATCGAACCCAATCAATCGGAGCTCATTGCATCATCGGGTCTCCGATCGATCAATCGAACACATCAACTCGAGATGAACAACATCGTCATACAATTTGGACTCGTGATTTAGATTCTCCTCGATATGCTCATTCTCTTGCCAAGGGTGAAGATTCTGAGTCTCTCGCAGATCAATCAGAACCGGACCAAGATTCCGGCGTATCGAACTTACGGCTATGAACCTGATTTGTACGCGAACATCAACTCGCCTTTTGATTGCCTTTATTGTATTGGGTTTTAGTTTTTGCATGTCTGCGTGCACTTATGAACGAGTCGTTTCACGTTCTAGTATTCTTTCCGGAATCGAAGGTGCAGAATCGAATATCCCTGAGAAGAAAGCTGCTCGACCTCTCCCAGATTTCTTGCGTACTCCAGACGAAGGTATCCGAGTTGTTGACGAAGATGGAAGCGTGACTCTGTACGCAAAATCTATCCGACAGTTGATGGCTCAAATCATCACAACACTTCAAAATGGTGAACGAGAACTCTTTGTTGAACAAGTGCTCTCTCAACGAACGAAGGACGAGTTTTACGAACGAGGACTTGATCCGGGGTTAGCCTTCGATGAGTTGCTCAAGCACTACCGGGATATTGGGCGCCTCTTCTACTTCATGCCAATGGGTGAGTACACCCCGGGGTTGTATCTTGAAACGGTAGGTAAAAACACTTTTCGACTTAAAATATCGAGGATTCGTAACGAATCCCTCTATTGGATCGGTATTGATACAGTATTCGAGGGGAACAACTATCGCTTACGATGGTTTGTACCATAATCGAGCAAGTTCTCATTGTGCGAGCTATTGTTGACTATGAGTAATCAACCAATGCAAGCAACTGAATCAAAGTTAGACCAGATCTGCCCGAAGCCTTCGATGCGTAAAATCCGTGACCTCGATCACGCAACGCTCTGTTCGAGGATGCATCTTGGCCTTGAGTGTTTTGATCCGCGGGTTGTTGAGCTCGATAACGATCAAGTATCGCAAGCTTGGCTCGACGATGCGAACGTAGGAACATGGCCGATCAGAGTACTCATCGGACATCTCGCAGACGCAGAAGTAGTGCTTGCACATCGCATCCGCAAGATCATCGCAGAAGATCGTCCAACAATTCATCTCTGGGATGAACATGCGTTCATCGACGGCGGGATCTACGGCTGTACTGAAGGCTCAAACTTGCTCCCCCCAATGGGCGGAGATCTCGCGATGATTCATACCAGCCGAGCCTGGCTTGTTGCGCTGCTCATGCAACTCGATGATGAACAATGGAATCGAGAAGGACTCCATCCAACGAATGGTCCTATGAGCGCAAGGACGATTGCGAACTACCATTGCTGGCACCTTGAGCATCACGCGTGGTATCTTAATGCGAAAATCGAAAAGCTTGTAGGACCAATGCCTGAACCTGAGCCTTGCTCAGACCAGGGGTGTGGAAAAGCTTCCTGCGGTTGCAAGGGTGGCTGATTCATTTGCATGATGTCAGAAAAACAATGCTCGTTATGACACTGGGTTAACAAACTCTTCAACCGATTTTGTATACGAAGCATATTTCTCAGGATGTGTGCTTGGTCCTGTATCAAAATCAGGAACACGATTCACTGAAGTTGCTCTTGCATCGAGTCCGATCTCACGGGCAACCTTTGCGGCAATCTTCTTCGGATCTTTCGCAAGATCTTTATAATCGACTTCCACGATATTTGCACCGATTGATTCGTTCCCAAGGAATGATGCCCAATGATCGAGCATCCGATTGCAATCCGTTACAAACCCTGAAAGGTTTACGAGATCCCCTGCGTATGGATGGTTCCCAATCATCGAATCACAATAAGTAGACAAGATTGACTCCATCGGGTCTCTTCGACAGATGACAATGTTGATTCCTGGAAGGATTGTTGCCGCAGCGCCTGCGAGGGGAATATTGTGCGGATGTGTATCAACAGCTCGAAGAACCGAGTCGTCAAGTAACGGCGAAACTTGGTCGTTGTATGCATCACCAGCTTCTTTAATTTGAGCGCCACGGAACTTCGATGGCTCGAACGGTACTGGTCGAAGCACGCCTTGACGAGCTCCAAGATGTTTGACACCGATCATCGAAAGAGTTTCGAGTGGGCCGACAACCTTGGCGCCATCGAACTGGCAGAGCATCTCTGAGAGTTCATCAACTCCAGATTGAGGTGCGCCGAGCAAGAGAACAAAGCGTTCACCCGACGCTTGGGGTTTGATCAACTTGGTGAGACTGTTTTCGTTCCATTCTGCACAAATCTTTGTCGTCATCATCGTATGTGATCGAGGGTCATACGATCCCCGACGGAGTTTCGCAGCTCTGCGGAAGGAGTTAAATGACTCATCGAACTCTCCGAGTCGATCATGGATCATCCCGATGACACGAAGAAGATCGCTCAGATCGAGTGCTCCTAAACCTGAAACTTCGGCTTCTGTGCTGAGTTCTTTCAATGATGCTCTCAACGCATCATCTGACGTATTCTCTGAACCGAGAAGGATTTTCCCCTTGCTCAAAGCTAGCGGCATTGATTCGAGCATCTCATTTTGTGCATTCGTGATGAGCTCTAAAGCTTCAGATTCACGATCTTGCTTTGCGAAGAGTTCTGCTTTCGCTGCAACTGCATCTCCACGATCTGGATCCCAACCCAGTGCGTTCTCGATTGCTTCAGTAGCAGCATCAAACTCATTGATTGCAACTGAAGAACGACAAATATGAACACTGAGTCGAATCAACTGATCCACAATGCGCGGACGATTCGGATTTTCGTCCGTTTCGTTTTTGAGTGCTTCTTCTGTGAGTTTCGCTGCCAAGATCAGATCACTGAGCGCTTGAGGATGAACACCCATCTGCGCGAGAACAATCCCGTGGAGTGTGAGCACTGGAACATCCTGCGGGAAGTGCATTCGCAACTTACCTGCTCGTTTCGCAGCTTCGTACACATCACCGATACGGAGAAGTCGATAAGCTTCTTCAAAGACTTGTTGAGGCGTAGGTTGATTCTGTTGTGCTGGTTGTTGCATCGTTCACTCCCGGATATGGGCAATTATTATTCGTTTCGCAGTATATGCGTTTTGGTGCTCAATTTCGTGATCAATCATTCATCATCGAGCACATCACCCAATGCATCGACTAAAGGGACCAAATGCTTTGAATATCGTTCGTATCGCTTGGTGGATGATTTGTAGATCGGTTGACGAACCTGCTCATTACTGAGTGTGTTTGCGATTCGGCCTGTGGAATGGAACTCAAGACACGCAGGATCAAATTCTAAACCAATGAAATCTAAAATCTCGCGAGTCCGTTTCTCCTGATCCGCAACCATCCCCTCGTAATCGTTTTCGAAGATTGTCATATTGAATGGTTCTTGAGCAATCAGTGGAGTGTAATGCTCCATAATCTGGCGATACTGTCTGTAGTAAATACCAGACGCGGCAAGATCGAAACTATATCCATGTCCAGGATTGAGCAACTGGAAGAAACAAGAAAGACAGTTGTCGCGTGGATCGCGTTGACAATGAATAATCTTTGCGTCTGGGAACGCAAGTGCGATCAATCCCAAATAATGAAAGTTCATTGGCGCTTTATCGACTATAACTTCCACTGATTCATCCGCGACCATCGCGGCCGTCTCTTCTCGATAGGCTCGAGCAACCTCTGCGATTTGCTCTGTAGTGTAATCTCTTGGATGCGTCTCGTATGGGTTCAACTCGTTGTGAGCAATACTAATAAACAACTCGGACATGAAACCGAGTTCGCCTGCACCGAACCCCTTTGGATGTGCATCAATGATCTGCTCAGTGAGAGTCGTTCCTGAGCGAGGCATCCCAACAATAAATATTGGACGGATCCCTTGTGGATCAGGCCTCTGAACACTTTGCATCTGCTCTAGTGTCCAGTTCTGATGTATTGAATCAACAACAACTTGGTGTCGACGCTTGATAAAACCAGGATCGATTTGTTTGTTGGACTCTTTGAATGCAACCATTGCTTCATCGTATCGCTTTGCGCGATCGAGAAGATGCCCCAGCGAGTTGAGCGCTTGTTGTTTCTGGTTTGGGTCTGCGTCTTCGTTTTCTTCTAGGAGTCTGGTGATCCATTCGATTGCTTCATCTCTTCGATCCGTTCTTAAGACTGCTCGGCCGAAGACAGCAGCGATCACCAACCCCTCGATTCCTTGCTCTCGCAAGGAGTCAATGAACTCTACCGCAACATCTCGTTGATTGTTCATCACGAGAAGATGGGTGTACGCTGCGATAAGTGATGGATGATTGGGTTGCTTTTCAAACTCTAATCTGATCATCTCGATTGCGTCATCGAGTTGCCCTGCTTGGGTGAGTCCTTCACTGAGCTGATTGATGATCGCGATCCGATGTTCTTTGAAAGTAATGTGTCTTAATGATCGTTTCGCAATCAAAATTCCTTCTTTGAACCTCTGAACACGCAGGAGCGATCCAACATATAAAGCAACTACGGGCGGATGGTGAGGTTTTTGTTTGTAGAGGACCTTCGCCGCATTGACGGCGGCCCGATAATAACCCTTGTCATAGAGGCTCTTCGCATTATCATATGCTTCTTTGAGACTCAGCATCGGCATAAACGAATCCTCCTGACCATCACTCGATCGTCGACTACGATATCGACAAGAATCGAGGAGCATCTTATGCCTATGCGACAGATCACGCTGATTTCAACTGGTGGAACCATCGAGAAAACCTACGATGAACACGCAGGAACCCTCTCGAACAGGGCATCTATCGTGCAGGAAATGCTCAGACTCCTCAGACTTGAGGACACCCAAGTCAACACACTCCAACTTATGCAGAAAGATTCACTTGATCTGACAGATGCGGATCGGGCCCGGATTCTCGATGCTGTAAAACTCGTAATCGGACCCGTGACTGATGACCCCTTGGCCGATCCCAACGGATGTCGAGGAGTGGTTATCCTTCACGGCACAGACACTTTGTGTGAAACTGGAGATTGGCTTCACAAATCCCTCGTCGAGAACGCATCTCCAGATAATCAGCTCACTGTTCCCGTTATCTTGACAGGTGCGATGAGACCATTCGAGATGAAACGATCAGATGCGCTCCAGAACTTAAATGAATCGATCTTCGCTGCGACGATTTTGGACCCAGGTGTTTATGTCGTCGCGCACACAAAGGCACTCTCGTTCCCTGGACCGATCAAGGATCGTGAACGAGGTACATTTGTGAATACAATACAATAATGAGCTCGACTCAAATCACAGCACATTGCGTTCAAAATGATTACGCCTAAAACTCATGAAACTTACTGATCGAGATCCGTTTCGCAAAGCTCTCCAACAGTTGGACATGAGCAAATCAAGTTTCGATCCCCAAACGGATTATCAACCCGTCCGACTGGTGACCAGAACTTTGCTCTTCGCAGATGCTCCGCGGGATAAGCTGCAACATCGCGTGAATATGGGTGTGTCCATTCGTCAGCCCCCACTGCTGCGATTGAATGAGGCGCACCTTTGAGCGGATTGTCGTCTTGTGGATACTCACCGTTTTCAATCTGTGCAATTTCAGATCGGATTGTGATCAACGCATCACAGAAACGATCAAGTTCTGCTTTGGATTCTGATTCCGTCGGTTCAATCATCAATGTGCCTGGGACAGGCCAACTCATCGTTGGTGCGTGGAATCCAAAGTCGATTAATCGCTTTGCAATATCGTCGATCTCGATCGCTGCGCTCTTTTTAAACTGACGACAATCAATCACAAATTCATGCGCTACCCGGCCCTTTGATCCTCTGAATAGGACAGGGTAATGATCCTTCAATCGCTCTACCATATAGTTCGCATTGAGGATCGCATATTGCGATGCTTTCGTGAGCCCATCGGGCCCCATCAGCGCGATATAAGTCCAAGAGATTGGAAGTATGCTCGCACTCCCTTCAGGTGCTGAACTTACAGGCCCAACAGCGTTCCCACCTGCGCTTGCAGGGTTACGGACGGGGTGTCCAGGCAAGAACGGAGCGAGCTTATCGTTCACACCGATTGGACCTACTCCTGGGCCTCCACCGCCGTGTGGGATACAGAATGTTTTGTGCAAGTTGAGATGACACACATCTGCGTCGTAATCACCAGGACGACAGATCCCGACTTGTGCGTTCATGTTCGCGCCATCGAGATATACCAATCCACCGAACTCGTGAACTGTGTCAATCATCTCGCGAATGTTGTCATCGAACACGCCACAGGTTGATGGGTATGTAATCATCGCAGCTGCGAGGTTATCTTTGTGCTTATCAGCTTTCGCTCTGAGATCCTCAATTTCGATAGCGCCAGCTTCGTTCACTTTTACTGCAACAACCTTGAGTCCTGCAACGATCGCAGACGCGGGGTTTGTCCCATGGGCGCTCTCAGGAATCAGACAGATGTTTCGTTGTCCTTCTCCGTTGTGATCGTGATATGCTTTGATTGTGAGCAACCCGGTAAACTCGCCTTGGCTTCCTGCGTTGGGCATCAACGAGACTGCTGCGAAACCTGTAATCTCTGCGAGCCATGATTCGAGTTGATCGAAGAGCACCGCGTACCCTTCCCACTGTTCCCGTGGTGCAAATGGATGCATATGAGCAAACTCAGGCCAAGTAACCGGGAGCATCTCGCTTGTCGCGTTCAGTTTCATTGTGCATGACCCAAGTGGGATCATCGAATGTGCAAGTGAGAGCTCTCGTGATTGTAGCTCAGTGATGTACCTGAGCATTTCAGTTTCAGATCGATGACTATTAAACACTTCATGCGTCATGAAAGGCGTAGTGCGCCTTGAACACTCGTCAATATCGAGTGTTGCCCGTTGAGCGAGTTCGTTGAGATCTTCTTCGTTGCTACCACCGAATGATTCGAGTAGATCATGCAACAATCCATGGTCCGCAGTTTCATCAAGGGTGATTCCAAGAGTTCCATCGTTGAAGTCCCTCAGGTTTATCCTTCGAGCTCGAGCAGCACCAAGCACTGCATCAGTATCTCCATTCACTCGAACACGGAGTGTATCAAACACTTGCTCGCTTGAAATTTCATGTCCAAGATCCATCAACCCAACTCGCAAGGTTTGCGTTTGAGCATGAACACGCTTTGCGATGTTTGTGAGCCCATCAGGTCCGTGATACACGCCGTACATGGACGACATGATCGCAAGCAGTACCTGAGCAGTACAGATGTTACTTGTTGCTCTGTCTCGTTTGATATGTTGTTCGCGTGTCTGGATCGCGAGACGGAGTGCAGGATTCCCGTTTACATCGCGAGATACCCCGACTAATCGACCTGGCATTTTACGGACATGAGCTTCACTCGTGGACATGAATCCCGCGTGAGGGCCGCCGAATCCCATTGGAACTCCAAACCTCTGAGCGTTTCCAACACAAATATCTGCGCCCCAAACCCCAGGTGCTTTGAGAAGAGTCAATGAAAGCAAATCGACAGCCGCGACGACCATCATTCCATTTTCATGTGCATCTTTGGTCAACTGTTCGTAGTTCTCGATGCGCCCATCACTTGTTGGGTACTGTAACAACACACCCGCGGCTTGATTATCCGCGAGATCAAACGATTCTGCAGCTGCAACAACAATCTCAACACCCATCGCTTCTGCTCGTGTTCTTACGACGGCAATTGTTTGTGGATGACAATCCTCTGCAACGAAAAACTTTGCTCGTTTGTTGCGCCCAATCGAAACAACCATCGCGACTGCTTCAGCCGCCGCAGTCCCTTCGTCAAGCAATGATGAGCTCGCGAGAGGCAATCCCGTTAGATCAGAGATCATGGTCTGGAAGTTGAGTAATGCTTCAAGTCGTCCTTGCGCTGTCTCGGGTTGATACGGCGTGTATTGCGTGTACCACTGAGGATTCTCTAACACATTTCTTAGGATTACAGCCGGGGTGATCGTCCCAGTGTACCCCATACCGATACATGATCTGAACAGTTTGTTCTTCTCTGCGATCTTTCTGAGATCGTGCCATAGGTTGTATTCTGTGCGTGCTGCAGGAAGATCGAGCTCGCCATTTAGTCGGATATCCGCGGGGACAACCTGATTGATCAACTCATCCATCGAATCGAGTCCGATTGATCGCAGCATTTCTGCACCATCACTATCGCGAGGACCGATGTGACGAGTTGGGAACAGTGAATGCGCTTCGATATCACTCGGAGTAATCGGTGAATACGACGAAACTGAGTTTGCCATTGCGTGTCGGCCTTGGGTTGGGGTGCTGGTCATTGCTCGTTCCTACAAGAATTCAATGGGCATCATACTTGCCCGAAAACTCTTGGAGTTGACGGGAATGAATGATAGCTCCGAACCCGCATAAACTCGCATGTTCCAAGACCCGATTCCACCCGGAATCTGAGACCGTTTTAGTCGTTAGCCTCATACCGAAGTACAGAGTGAAGGTCTCCATACCCATCGAGAAGTTTCCGTCCATTGAGGAAATCAAGCTCTATCAGTACTGTGATCCCGTAGATCTCTGCACCTGTCCGTTCTACGAGTTGGCAACTTGCTCTCATCGTCCCCCCAGTTGCAAGGAGATCATCGACAAGCAAGACTCGATTACCCTTGCACAACGCATCTTCATGAAGCTCAAGTCGATCGGATCCGTACTCTAGATCATATTCAACGCCGTGCACTTCGCGAGGTAGTTTTCCAGGCTTCCGAACCGGTACAAACCCCGCTGAGAGTGCTTGAGCGATCGCAATCCCAAAGATAAACCCTCTACTCTCGGCCCCGACAACCAGATCGATACCCTTTCCACGATATGGATTCGCCATCAACTCAACCGCAAGAGCAAGCGCCGAAGGATCCGCGAGCATCGGAGTGAAATCCTTATAGACAACTCCGGGCTTGGGAAAATCCGGGACATCGTAAATCAGTTGAGCGAGCTTTGATACCGCGTTGTCTGTTTTCATGCGAGATCATATCCCACACTTTATCGAGTGCATGGTTTTCCATTTTTTGCACATAAAGATTGAGGATATAGACATCGCTTATATAGCAAATCTGGTACGCTCATTACTGATCTCACACAATCCTCTTCAGGCAAATTCAGTAAAGAGCAACCAATGCAGATTCCCCCGATGAGACCAACTTTTCGAATTGAGTTTCCCCTGGAAGACCAAGAAGCAATTCATAAACTCAGCACATTGCTAGATGATGCAGACTTTCCAATCTCAGGACGAATCGCTGGTAACCATCTCATGCTTGTGATCCCCCCAGAATCGAGACATTTCTGGTCTCCTTGGCTCAACATCGAAGTCCATCAACTCGAGACAGGATCAGCAATTAAAGGCCGATTCAGCCCCAACCCCAGTGTTTGGACAGGTTTCATGTTCACATATATATCTCTTGCAACATTAAGTTTCTTTGCTGCAATGTTTGGAGTTGCTCAATGGATGATGAATAAACCTCCTGCAGCTGCCAAGCTCATTCCGCTCTTCATTATCCTTGCAGTTCTGATATACTGGGCATCATTGATTGGTCAAAAATTCGCTCAAGCTCAGATGCATGAACTCTACGATGTATCAATGGGCGCATTAGGAGGAATCCCTGACCAATCGCTCAGCAGTTAGATTCATGGTAAGAATCTAGAAGTGGAGACGATTCACTTGAAGAACTAAACTGCAAATCGAGACGTAAGAACTGCAGGAGAGCAAATCATGTCAACATCACTAAGAAGCTTTCTTTTGAAGACTCTTATCTTCAGTTGCATTAGTTTTACATTGCTCAATATCCAAGGATGCGCAGACAAGAACAAAGAACTTGAACCAAGAACCGATACGCGCCCAATGGTCAACGCGATCCAACAAGCAGAACAAGATTGGGCATGGATCACTGGACAAGAATGGCACCTGTTCCTCATCGAAGGCCACGCACCAATCGCGGGAACAAACATCCAACTCCAACTTAAAGAACACACCTGGCTCGATGGCAATGCAGGATGCAATCGATACACTGGGAACTACATCCGCAAAGCTGATGCAGGACTCAAGTTCAGTGATATCTTAACAACCCGGATGTACTGCGCCGAACCCCAAGGGGTCATGCAACAGGAAGCTCGATACATCCAGCTTCTCCAACAAGTTGATGCATATCATCCAGAACGAACACAACTCGATCTATATGCAGATGGCGCTGTCGTTCTGTCTTTCATGATCCTCGAAGCCGAAAAATCAGACGATTCAGAGGAATCACCCTGAGACTATCGTCTTCGACGAATCGAGAGAAGACTAGCGCTCAGAACGATCATCGCACTTGAAGGTGCAGGAACTACAACCGTCGAAAACCCTTCCAGAACTAAGTCTTCAGGAGTAGAGTAATACGATGCGCCTGTATCGATATCAATAGTGCTCAAAGCATATGAGCTTGATTGTAACAATCTAAAATCGAGCATCCCAGATGCAATATCACTCTGTGCGAGTGTGATTTGGAACTGTCCGATCAACTGTCCAAGTTCGGAACCAGATCGTGGAATGAACCCTGATCCCTCCCATTGCCCGAACTCGATACGGTTGTAAGCGCCTAGGCCGTCGTATCCACCATCGATATTAAACTCTGACCAATCTGCATGGGTCCAACTGATATCTTCGATAACCGCTGAACCGATTGATTCGAGAGCAAAGCTCCCCCAAAGCATGTGAGTCCCAAGACCTTCTTCTGCATCTCCGATCACATCGAGGGTGATTGAGACAGATCCTGAGCTGGTATTTACTTGTTGCGGGCCGCCTTCGATTCGAAGAATATAATTCTGCGCTGACGCTTGGGTTACGAGACCTGCAAATGCGAAGATGCAAACTGTCCGGTTCATCAATACTTCCCTTCGACTCTTTTCGATGGATGATCAGTACTCACAACAAGAGTACCACATTCATGTCTTTACGAGACCCACTCTTTAGTGGGTTACACAAAATACCCCACAGCAGACTGCTATGGGGTATCTATTTTTTAACTCAGTTTACGGACGAATGTTCTCAGCGACGACGACGAGTACCAATCAATCCACCGAGTCCAATAAGTGCGATAGATGAAGGCGCAGGTATCATAAATACTGAAACACTACCCATTGATATATCATCAGCAGTCAACTGGGTAAAGACTCCAGCGCCACCGTCATCAGTATAAATCTCAAGCATGAAATCACCTGATCCTGCAGCGGTATTCCAGTCCCAGACACCAAAAGTGTGAGAATTGATTACGACTGTTACCGTTCCAAGCAAGACTGGGCCGTTACCGAGCATTGACTCTACAGCTGGATTAATGAATGGAGGGAAGATCAACTGTCCAAAGATCATCCCATTGTAATCAGCGTCTCCAGCATACCCGTTATCCTGGAATCCGAGTTCTCCCCATGCTGCTGAAGCTCCAATCATACTTGCGACTGAATTGACAGGAGCAGTGCCATCAAGTGCGAACTCGCCTCCTGCGATTGCTGTTCCAAAGTCAACATCCGCAAAGATCTCCAGAGAAATGCTTACTGAGCCTCCAGATGTATCGATTGTTGCAACTGGACTCACAATGCTCAACGATGCGGACTGTGCGCTTGCGATATTTGCAAGACCTGCGAGTGCAATCATTCCTAATGCAATTTTCATCTCTTTCTCCTCACATTTCTACGGCACTAAAAATCGTGGTCGTGCCGAATCCAAATGAGATCACATAATCTCTTATATATAAGTTATTCTAATATCTAATGTGACACAAGATGAAATCTTGTTGTTTTAAAGGCTGTATCGCAAATTAAAGCCCCCCGAACAGCGAACTGATCGAGGGGCTTAAGATTGCGTATTCAGTTGGATATCAACTGTGTCGGCGTTTCGCAGCGATTAGCGGCGACGGCGAGTACCGATCAGACCTCCAACGCCAATAATCACGAGTGAAGATGGGTTAGGAACAACACTCAATGAAGCACTACCCATTGATATATCATCAGCAGTCAACTGGGTAAAGACTCCAGCGCCACCGTCATCAGTATAAATCTCAAGCATGAAATCACCTGATCCTGCAGCGGTATTCCAGTCCCAGACACCAAAAGTGTGAGAATTGATTACGACTGTTACCGTTCCAAGCAAGACTGGGCCGTTACCGAGCATTGACTCTACAGCTGGATTAATGAATGGAGGGAAGATCAACTGTCCAAAGATCATCCCATTGTAATCAGCGTCTCCAGCATACCCGTTATCCTGGAATCCGAGTTCTCCCCATGCTGCTGAAGCTCCAATCATACTTGCGACTGAATTGACAGGAGCAGTGCCATCAAGTGCGAACTCGCCTCCTGCGATTGCTGTTCCAAAGTCAACATCCGCAAAGATCTCCAGAGAAATGCTTACTGAGCCTCCAGATGTATCGATTGTTGCAACTGGACTCACAATGCTCAACGATGCGGACTGTGCGCTTGCGATATTTGCAAGACCTGCGAGTGCAATCATTCCTAATGCAATTTTCATCTCTTTCTCCTCACATATCTACGGAACTAAAAATCGTGGTCGTACCGAATCCAAATGAGATCACATAATCTCTTATACATAAGTTATTCTAATATCTAATGTGACACAAGATGGAATCTTGTAGTTATAAAGGTTGTATCGCAAATTAAAGAACCCCCGATCAGCGAACTGATCGGGGGACTTAAGATTGCGTATTCAGTTGAATATCAACTGTGTCGGCGTTTCGCAGCGATTAGCGGCGACGACGACCTGCAACGAGACCACCGAGGCCGAGCATTGCCATTGCTGATGGAGCAGGAACAACGTTTACACGTGCTGATCCGTGACCTACAGCTGTGAGCTGCTCGAATACACCTGCAGCTCCGTCGTCGGTGAATACTTCAAGGATGAAGTCACCAGCACCAGCTGCGGTTGACCAGTCGATTACGCCAGCTGAATCAGCAGCGATAGTAACAGTGATGTTACCCAAGAGAACTGGACCGTTGCCGAGCATTGAGTCTGCAGCAGGGTTAATGAATGGAGGGAAGATCAACTGACCGAAGATGAGGCCGTTGTAGTTGCCGTCTCCGCCGTGGCCGAGATCTTCTTGTCCAAGAGCACCCCATGCTGCTGCTGCACCGACCATGTCAGTAACGATGCCTGCACCACCTGAAGCTGTAAGAGCGAACTCACCACCAGCCATAGCTGTTCCGGTTGCGTCGCCGTATACTGCGAGTGTGAATGAAGTTGAAACTGTTGAGTCGATGGTTGAAGCCGAAGCGACGATGCTTAGGTTTGCGCCACCTGCTGATGCGACTGTTGCGATACCAGCTACTGCGATAAGTGCGATTGCGTTCTTCATTTGGAAGTTCTCCTCAAATTTGTTTATGGATTCTATTTTTTAACCGTTGACCTGTTGGAACGAACAACTCGTTCGTGACCTGACCGAAAAGTAATCCAACTTCGGGGTTGGTGCCAGTCGATTACCAAATTCAGATCTCATTTTTGCCGAATTGTGGGCGTTTTTTAGAATCCACACATCACGAATCGCTGTTTTCAAGCTGATTTGACGTATTCATCCCAATTATCGCCGATAATCTTTATTTCCATACCGAATCTGTAATTCCCATATATCAAAAAAAAGAACCCCCGATCGGGAAAACCCGATCGGGGGATATTGATTCAGTACAGTGTCAAATCCGAAGATTATCGACTGAATCGGTTGTCACGCAGCGATTAGCGGCGACGACGACCAGCAACGAGTCCACCGAGGCCGAGAAGAGCCATAGCGGATGGTGCAGGTACTACGTTGAGTGAAGCTGATCCGTGAGCAACGTCTGTGAGTTGCTCGAATACACCAGCAGCTCCGTCATCAGTGAATACTTCAAGGATGAAGTCGCCAGCACCAGCAGCGGTTGACCAGTCGATCACACCTGAAGTGTCAGCAGCGATGGTAACGGTGATGTTGCCCAAGAGGACAGGACCGTTGCCGAGCATTGACTCTGCAGCTGGGTTGATGAATGGAGGGAAGATCAACTGACCGAAGATCAATCCGTTGTAGTTGCCGTCACCAGCGTGGCCGTTATCTTGGCCGCCGAGTGCACCCCATGCTGCAGCAGCACCGGTCATGTCTGAAACAAGGCCAGCTCCGCCTGAAGCGGTGAGTGCGAACTCGCCACCAGCGATTGCTGTACCAACTGCGTCGCCGTAAACAGCGAGAGTTACTGTTGCTGAAGCGCCAGTTGTGTCAACTGTAGCTGCTGAAGCAACGATGCTAAGGCTTGCGCCACCAGCTGCTGCTGCCGAAGCGAGACCTGCAACTGCGATAAGTCCAAGTGTAGTCTTCATTTCTCTTTCTCCTCAGTGATATTTGGTTCTGGGAAAAGTACCCAGATACCTTCGTAAGAACGATAAAACGTTCCTGACCCGTGACGATGTTAACCATTCCGGATTCGTCTTGCAAGCATAATTGCTTCATCTGAGGGGCTTTTTTTTGAAACCTGAACAATTCGAAGGCCCTGACAAAAACCAACTCCGTTTTTCACGCAATCAAATCCGCGAAATTTCGCATCTAAAGCCAATTGGACATCAACATGCGGAAATCAACGATTTTTAGAATGCAAATGAATCTGGATAACTTTTTTTATCAGGCCTGACAATTTCAACTTTGACGGGTCCACCACTCAATTGTGAATGAGTGCGGATGCTTCTCATCTGCATCGCAATGTACCGATCTATCAATCTCCCACACATCACTATCAAGCAACGGGAACTCAGTATCCCCTTCCACTTGAGCATGAACGAGTGTCCGAACCACCAAATCCGTCTGTTCGAGCGCCATCCTATATATATGTCCCCCGCCGGCGATCCAGATAGGCATCTCGAGCCCAGAAGACTCTGCGATCTCTATTGCTACATCCAAACTCTGAGCGACACGAACACCATCAGTACGATCATCGCTCATAGTCCTTGATAAAATGATATTAAGACGATTGGGCAATGGTTTATCGAGCGTTTCGAAGGTTTTTCGTCCCATGATGACGCTGCACCCTCGTGTCGATCTCATGAAATGCTTGAGATCACCAGGCAAATGCCAAGGGAGGTCACCTTGAGCACCAATCACTCTGTTCTCGGAACACGCCACGATCATTGCGATCTTGTGCTCTGCATGGTATTGACGGAAATCGAACCCTGTAGCATCATTCATATAATGAGGATAGTCCGATTAATCGACTTGTGTTTACTCTGACATGTGTCGAGAATCAAAGAGTATCCAATCGCCATCTGGACCAACCGGTTCTGCGAGGATTGGTTGGCCTTGGTTTCCAAACTGTGCGAGTCCTGATTTAGGATCAATAGTTGATTGAAACCGAAGCGAGAATACATCGATACTCGTGATCTTGTTTCCTGACATTGAATCTTCATCCAGTTTCCCACCATCATCATCGCCGTCACTCCCGATGCTGTAGAGAACATACCCATCTGTTGAGATGTTGTATTTCAAGGACTGTCCTGGATCCATGTAATCCGTTGGGAGTCTTGGGAGATACCCTGGAACAAGATCATCAAGTCGCTCAGGGAGTCGAGATTCTTTTAATCGGAACGACTCAATTGCCAACATTGTCCCGAGCCCGATGCACTCTTGTTTGTGCGTGTAATACCTGTTGAGGCTATTCCCCAGTGCGGGCATCATGACTTTAGCTAATGAGAAGAAGGTTGGATCTGAATCATAACTATAAAATGAGCTCGATGCTTCTAGATCTATGATTGACCCGAAATATTCCGGACCATCATCAACGACTCGCTCAACTGAATTGAGATGATTGTTGTATAAGCGCAACTCGCTTTTTCGATCCATGGATCGAACGATCGAGATTGGACGAATAAGCTGAATGACTGACTCTTCATTCATCAATATTTCAATTACCGATGAGTTTCGACCAACTCGATCTGGCTCTGAATATTGACTCAACCAATTAATCCCTTCAGAGGTCAGATGCCCGTTTCCATTTCCATCATCTGTGTACATCCTTTGGACAAGATCATAAAATGAAATTCGCTCTGTACCCATTCCGAATCCTTCTTGCGCCCCCACTTCTGCATTGAGATGAGCAAGTTTGACGATTTGATCATTGTTGAGTAATCCTGGATTGTTCTTTAGAGTTGAGTGGAGTTCATTGATAATCAGTTTGTGAATCGCGATACCAACGAGCTTAGAAATTAAGTAAGGCTCTTGTTTCACTTGTCGGACGAGCCCCATCGCGGCGAGTAAATCTTGAACATATCGATCTACATCATCTTCAATAAGAGCAATATGAGAATCAAAAACCAGGAGTTGCCCAAGTCTTCGTACATTACCCAGATGAGGGAGCAAGACACCTATCATTGAGTTGGATTTGTAGTCTTCATTGGTCGCAGGAATGATCCCTGTTGTCCAACTTCGTCCTTCCCACTCTACTTCCGTAGATTCAAATCCAACAGGCAACCCAATCACCTCTCTCGTTGCAGCTTCTCTTAGTCGAGTAAGTTCAATTTCGAATCCGTTTATAAGCTGCACAAACCCATCATACTCAGGGTGTGACTCATCAATTCGTTGAAAGAACTGACTAATAGATTCAGACCTAAGCAAACCTGAATCATCCCCTTGCTCTCGGAGTGCATTCTCGAATACCCACAACTGCTGCCCCCATTGAAGTCCAACATCCATGAGCACCTTCCAAGATTTTTGATCTTCAGAGTATCCCTCATTGAGTGCGTTTAAATCTGCAATATAGTTACTCCGAACCTTTGGTTTCCCTGTGTAGAAACGGAATGCGAGTGAACCGTAAAACAGGAGCATGATTGCAAGTGAACCCAGAATGACGCGCTTTGTATTGCGATATGTTCTCCAATACAAAGGACGTTTGCGCTTCATCGAACGACGCATGAGCTTTGCAACTCGCTTTGGATCCCCAAACTGTTCTGAAATTTCTTCGCTTGTACGCCCTGCTTCGATCGCATCTTGAGCGTGTGCGATGAGTTCTCTTGCGATCTCAACCCGTTCAACACTCCAAAGCTTGGATTTAGTCGTTGTCGTAACAATCAGGTTTTCAATATCAATGGGTAACTCTGCACGAAGCACAATGCTCTTTGCTTGTTGGTTCGGACTCCCAATTTTTAGACACTTGTATCGCATCCATCTGAGTGTGTGTAGAATTGGAGAATGGGTGATTGCCCATTGCCATGGATTTAACTTTGATGAATCGTTCATGCGAGTGCTCCTTTGAGAACACCCAACGAAACCATTGCCTTGCTCAGTTTTTCCCAAGACTCCATGTCGGATTTGAGTTTTTTCTTACCCTTCCCAGTGAGCGAGTAGTACTTCCGATCTCTCCCGTTATCCGCGGATCTCCAATCTGCTTCGATTAGATCCTTTGCTTCTAGGTTGTAGAGCATTGGATACAGGGTCGATTGTCCCATTGCGAGTACACCATCTGTTTTTTGAGAAAGCGCTTCAACAAGTTCGTAGCCGTACATTTCTCGGGTCGAGAGTAGTTTCAACACCGCTGTTGGGCCGGCGCCACGCATGAGTTCGCGTTCAAGTTTCATCGATTATCTCCTGGGGTACAAGCTACGCCATCCATACTATGTACCACATAGTATGGATGGCGGTTGCAACCTAAGCATCAGAGAAATCGAATATTTTAACTTTTTAGTAGCTTTGCTTTGGTCGTTGTGTGCACTTTGCCCCTGCGATGGTGCAATGTCACGATCTGCCCAGGCTTGTATTTTCCAAGAATCCGGATCAACTCGAACAGATCACGGGTAGGCTGACCATTAATCGCGGTAATCACAGATCCCAAACGAAGACCTGTGCGAGTCCGAGCATTGCCTGGGAGTGCTTTGACAACTACTCCATCGCCGTTCCCGTTTTCAATCTCAATCCCAAGAGTCGCAGAGAGATCACTCCCAGTTTCGGGGACTCGATCAAGTGCATCCACCCAGAGTCTAAAATCCATTTCTATCTCATCGATCTCTTTCCCGAGTGTTTGCTCGAGTGCACTGATCCCAATTGGATCAACATCGTACCCTTGTGTATAGATCGAATAGAACTCACCGAGTTTTTGCTCATCCAGCAGATAGAGCATGATTGTTCGAGCTTGAGCATACTGAGCAAGAGGTCTTTTTGCAGTAAATGCGTTCATCTCGATCGATGCAAGTTTTTCAATCTTGGGCATCCGATGAACATCGCTCATGCGTTTCACAATGTTTGTGCGCCATGATGCAACTGGTACGACATCATCCCCACTCAGATCATAATCCTCAACAAGCGATGCGAGTCCCTCTTGGATCCACGGCGCATGTGATTGCCCGAGTCGATTCATATCTCTCCAATGCAACACATGAATGAACTCATGTCTGAGAGTTGCACCTAAATCTTGAGCGACTAATCGTCGTTTTTGGTGTTCGTATGCGCCTCCAACTGACCCGATATTGCTCCGAACACTAGGGCCGAATACCGTGATTGCCCATTGAGCGAAACCAGCTCGATCGGGGAGCACAACCATAATCCATGGTGAATCTTCGATAGATTCAGTTGTTTGAATCTCAGAAAACAAGTTTGTGTTTGCCCAAGTTGCGAGCAATTGGATTTCTTCGATTGCTTGATCAGTCGCGATCTCATCGTGAGCAGAGAGTAACTCTATTTTTAGACTCTCAAGAGTTCTCACTTCTCTCGATTTGCGAATTAGCGGCTGAACAACTTTGAGATCACTCTCTCTGCGAGCTTCGAGCAATGCTTGCCAGTTCGAGTCGAGATCCGCAAAAAAAACAGAATCACGGAGAACTACTAGATCTGGATCTCGTCTGATTTGATTAATATCACTAAACCCGAGAGTGATTGCATTCGACATTGCATCGACCGATCCGTCTGAGTCCCCTTGCATTGAGAGTGCAGATGCAAGATTGTAATAACCCACGAACGAGCTAGGTGTGATTTTAATCAACTCTCGGAAGTCTAACTCCGCTTGAGTAAAATCGCCTGCAACCATCGCGGCGATCCCTTTCGACTCAAGCTCACTTGGATTTGGAGCATGTGATCCGAATGCATTGGAAACACAAAAGAATATTGAGATCGTAATCAATCGGAGCAACTGGTTCATAGATTGTTATTCGGCTGAGTGAGCTCTCGCGTTGCGATCAATCAATAATTTGATCGCTTGGGGATAAGCTTGACATTCAAGCTCAAAAACACGCTTTGCAAGTTCATCTGGAGTATCCGTCTCATGGATAGGGCAATCGAGCTGAATTATCGTTGATCCTGTGTCGTAATGCTCATCTGCGAAGTGCACCGTGCATCCTGATCGATCAATCTTCCCCAGCTTTGCGGATTCGACAACTGCTCGATGAACATTCATGCCGTGCATTCCTTTTCCACCAAAGTCTGGGAGTAATGCTGGATGAATATTAATGACACGGTTTTGCACACGAGGGCTAATAGGTACGAGCTTGAGATATCCTGCAAGGATCACAAGATCAACATCGTACTGAGCACAGATCTGATCGAGCATTTGAGAATCGAGTTGCCCTGTATGAACGACTGTTGGAATCCCAGCATCTCGAGCTTTTTGAGCGCCTAGACACTCTTTCGATGCAATGACAACTGGTACATCTGCGTCAAGATTACCTGAGTCAATATGACGCAGCAAGTTGTCGAGGGTTGTTCCAGACCCTGAGAGCAACACTGCGAGTCTCGTAGGCGAATGAAATTTATCAAGTTCATCAAAGCTCATTCGTCAATACCGTATTCACTCTCGTCTTTGCATGGACATTCACGGAACGGGAACGGTTTCCCATCGCGCATTCCAACCATGGTGAGTCTTGCACTGGTCACATGCACAACGCGATGAGATTTGAATCGTTCTGCTTCAACTTCAACGCGTACATCAATACTCGTGCGCCCTAATCGTGTGGTATCAGTAATGAGAGTCACGATATCTCCAACATGTACTGGAGCATGAAACTCAACTTTTTCAATCGCCGCGGTTACCCAATCGAGATCACCATGTCGGCGAGCTTCTACAAAGCCGGCTTGGTCAATATAGCTCAGGATAATTCCACCGAAGATTGTGCCGTAGGGATTGGTGTCCCCGGGCATTGCAACTACGCGCATTGCAATGATCTTCTCATCAATCGGCGTCGAACTCTGATCTGGATGATACTCACTCATGACAATGCTCTTGACATAAATCTTCAAACACACATGTAGGAACATACCGTTTTACAACGGGTTCCCATCCGTCAGGACCGATCATGCCTTTGACAAAGCTTGAAGATATCTCGCACAACTCTCTTGGAGGCATAAGGAAGACGGTTGCTAGATTCTCGTTGAGATCAGAGTTCACATACCGCATGCCGCGTTCGTATTGATAGTCTGCTTCATTGCGGATCCCACGGATTACAAAGCGAGCATCCGTTCGTTCTGCATAATGAGCAAGAAACTCATTTTCAAGCGATGCAACTTCAACATTGGGATGAGCTTTGCAGATTTCCTCTAACCATCCAATGCGTTGATCAAGCTCGTAGGTATATCCCTTTTCAGGATTACGAGCAGCCGCGACAATTAACCGATCAAAGAGTCTTGCTCCTTGTTCAATCATCCACACATGCCCATTGGTTGGAGGATCAAAGCTCCCTGCATAGACAGCGGTTTCGTTCATCGCATTCCCCTTTGCATCTGCAAACAATCAAACACTCTGACGAGCAACTGCGTCAACTGCACTCAAGAAGATAGACAACCCTGGAGTCGTCGATTTCTTTGTTTTCTCATCGAGTCGAGTCCAAAATGGATGACGATTCCAATCCAACGCTCGTTCAGGGTGAGGCATGAGACCAAAGATCCGGCCACTCGGATCACAGATTCCCGCAATCTGATCGACTGACCCATTGATGTCTGTCCCATATCGAATCGCAACCTGATTCCCAGCATTAAGTGCGTCGAGTGTTGCTTGATCCTTTGTAACGAATCTGCCTTCACCGTGTGCGACTGGATAGAGGATTGGTTCTGAGCTTTGATTTTCGAGTAATCCCTGTGTCCAAATACAGTTTGAATCTTGATCCGGAACCATTTCAACCCATTGGTCAATGAATCGGCCATGATCGTTCTCGCACAATGCAGTGCTCTGCTCGTGTTGAACCCTTCCAGGCAATAACCCAATCTGCACCATAACTTGGAATCCGTTGCAAACTCCGATCATGGGTACGCCTCGATCGGCGAGCTTGAGCAACTCAGGAAGTAAGCGATCTCGGGTATGCATCGCGAGTATTCGTCCAGATGCGATGTCGTCCCCGTAGGAGAATCCGCCGGGGAATCCAACGAGATCAAATCTCGCAACTTGTGCTGGATCAGCAATTAAGCGATCAAGATGAATCAGTTCAACCTGAGCACCTGCGAGTTCAAACCCCCGACAGAGCTCTAAATCACAGTTCGTACCGGCAGTCCTGATCACGAGGGCAGTTGGCTTGCTCATGCGGTACTGTAGGACACGATTCTCATGTTGGCTTTGGGGGTTTACCATGAGTTGGGGCATATAATTGTTGAGATGATCAGTCAGTTGACTGATCGGGGATAATTCATTTCATCACGATCAATTCTCGTGCTTTCGAAAGGGCGCCTATGCCTGCAGTTCACCCATTTCGTGCCGTTCAATACAACCAAGGGCAAGGCGATATCTCAAAGATGATCGCACCACCTTATGACGTGCTTGATCTTTCGGCGAAGGACGCATTGCTTGCGGCAGATAGCAACAATGTTGTAGGAATTGACCTCCCGCATGTTCCAGCTAAAGAGCTCGGTCCTAAAGAATCTTACCAGAATGCTGGGGATAGATATCGCGGCATGCTAGAAAGCGGAACTCTCTCGCAACGCGAAACTCCAGCAATCTTTGCGTATCGCCAGACCTTTGAGTTTGAAGGAAAGTCTTTCGAAAGATGCGGAATGGTTGCAACACTCGAAACTGTCCCTTTCGGGAATCGAGACCACGGCGGCGTTCTTGCTCACGAGCAAACCTTCGGCGGCCCAAAGGAAGATCGCAAAGCGCTCATGAATGAGCTTCAATGTCAATCTTCCCCAATTTTCGGACTCCATCCAGACGAAAACGGTGAAGCTGTCAAGCTCATCCACGAAGTCATGTCATCAAGAAACCCCGAGATGATTGCAGATATGGGTGATGGTATAAAACAAGAAATTTGGACGATTGATGACGAACCAACAATCGCTCGATACCAATCCGCGCTCGAAGGCGAAGACGTCTTCGTTGCAGACGGACATCATCGGTACAACACAGCTCTCAACTATTTATCCGATCTCGAATCGCAAGGAGATGTTGCGAAGGATCATCCTGCTCGACGGACAATGTTTGTTCTAGTTTCTATGTCTGATCCAGGTCTAGCAATCGGTCCAACCCATCGGGTCCTGGGTGGGATGGCCGAATACGAAGTTGAAAAATTCATCAAAGTCGCTCAAGGATTACTCAATGTCGAACCCATCGACAATGATCCCCATAAGTTCGAATCGCAAATCGAATCACTCGCAGAACGCGAGCAAACAAATGCATTTGGAATCTACGATTACGCAACTGGATTGTGCTTTGGCGCTTGGCCTGCAGTGAGTGATCCACTTGAGATGCAGTTCCCAAATCAATCTCAAGCATGGCGAAATCTAGATGTTGCGATTATCCAACACATGATCGTTGAAGAGATTTGCCGACCAGAGCTCAACAACGGCGAACCGATCAACTGGGCATTCCCCCACTCTATTGAAGAAGTTCTTGCGATCGGAAAAGGCGAAGAAACAGGTTCTTCAATCGCAGGCGGCGGAAAACCACAGGTTGCAATCATTGTGCGGCCTACACCACTCGATGCAGTCCGAGATATCTCTCGTGCAGGTGAGTTGATGCCACAGAAATCAACATTCTTCTATCCAAAGCTAGCGACTGGACTCTGGTTGAATCCATTAGCGTAATCAGTTTGTAGTGTATTTAGAAATCGATATCAATCGCGGATGGGTCATAGACCCATCCCGTTTTTTCATCGTCTACAAAGTATGGCTCGCCTTCGGTCGTCATGACCCACATCTTGGCGCCTGCAGATCGTAACTTCGCGAGTTGATTCTTTCCGATTTTGGTTCTCAGAATCACGACTTGATTCTCGTATGTTCGTTCGAGGACCTCTGCGCGATTCTCAATAGTGTGAATCGTCTTTGAGTCGGACATTGGGACTGTGATATCAAGTTCTTCGATTGGACCAACTGAAATCATTTTCACACGTTCGAGCAACTCTTCTTGACCCAAAGGCATTTCCGAATCTGGGTCACCTTGAAGTGAACAGATTGGGATTGCTCCGCTTGAGCGAGATTGCCAGTAGAGAATATCTTGTTGATCAACGGTATCAATGTCCGCTTTATTCAATAACAAAAGCAACTCAGGTCGTTTGTATCGCTCGATATCTCCTGCCCCATCTCGCTTTGCTTTTTCTGCTTCTTTCTCTTCGCGCTGTTCAACTTCCTTAAAAAGCTCATCGAGTGTTGAGAGTACTGTTTCGTACTGCAAATCAGCACTCGGATCGGAAATATCGAGCATCACCAATAACAAGTCTGCATGAGTTGCTTCTTCGAGAGTCGCGCGAAACGACGCAACAAGGTGGTGAGGAAGATCCCGAACGAACCCAACTGTGTCCGAGAGCATCGCGATTCGGCCGCCTCCCATATCCCACTCGCGAGTTCGAGTCATCAAAGTCGCAAACAACCGATCGTCTGCGTACGCGCCCCCTTCAGTGAGGGTGTTGAAGAGAGTGCTCTTTCCTGCATTGGTATACCCTACGAGTCCGACTGTAAAATAATCAGTGTTTCGTTTTTCAACCGCTCTTCGTTTGCGAGCTTGAATATCTTCTAACTCTCGTTGGAGAACTGTTTTTCGGCGCTGCACCAATCGACGGTCAATCTCGAGTTGTTGCTCACCTGGACCACGCGTACCAACGCCTCCGATTCCACCTGAACCGACGATGCGCTCAAGGTGAGACCACATCGCTCGCAAACGCGGATATGTATATTCGAGCTGGGCTATTTCTACTTGAAGCTTTGCTTCATGCGTCGCGGCGCGAGATGCAAAGATATCAAGAATCAGCTCTGAACGATCGAGGACTTTCCGTTCTGTCATCTCCTCGATCTTGGCAATCTGCTTTGGAGAAAGATCATGATCGAAGATAATTGTAACTGCATCAAGCGCATCACATAATTGTTTGAGTTCTTCGATTTTTCCCTTCCCCATATAAGTTCCGGGTTCTGGACGATCTCTGCGTTGCTCTATCTCACCAACGACAACCGCACCCGCTTGATATGCGAGTTCTCTCATCTCCCCAAATGAATCCCGCTGGTCGTATGTCGAATCAGGCAATCGGAGAGCAGCCAAAACTGTTTTTTCGGCTTGTACTTTAATGGAATCACGTTCAGTCGGTTCTGGCATAGATCAGTAGTGTACCCGCTCGATCGAACAAATCACGGCTTAAGTCGTCGCAAACCTCGATCTTCGCGTGATTGATTCAGTTGTTCAAAGGCCGGGGGATGATCTGCGACAAACCGAAGCAACTGGGTGCTCGAGCATTCGAGTCGAATCGCTGCGGGTTTGATATCGAATCCTGAATCATCGATGAGATCGAACACTTCTGCAAGCATGCTCGGATAGTCCTCATGCTTTGGATTACACACAATCCGATTCTTCACACATCTCCGTCTCCATAACTCCGATCGGATATCCCCAGGGGGGACTTCAACACGAACCCCCATCGCAAGTTTCAAGCGCAACCGGCGGATCGCAACGCTTTGATTCTCTTTTGCTAATCTTCGTTCCCCTGCTTGTGCTTCTATACCGCTTGGGTCATGAATCACAGTGATATGGGTTTCGACTTTATTGCGATGTTGCCCACCCGGACCGGATGCTCGGCCTCGTGTAATTGTGCACTCTTTGAGCAACTCATCTTTCGAAAGCGCCGCCGGGTGAATCGGACGCTCGACAGGTCGATCGAGATGTTCAAGAAAATCCATACTCACGCGAATCGCAACTCCTCAGTTGAATCTCATTAACAAGCAGTTGTTGGTATCGCAGAGAGCGAGAAGTCATCCGTGTGACCCGACTGGAGCAACTTTGTGCCCAGTCCAGCAATCATCGCAGCATTATCTACACAATGCGCCATCTCAGGAATGATCAACTCAACATTACTCTCTAATGCGATTCGTGTCATCTCACTTCTCACAAGAGTATTAGCGCTCACTCCGCCTCCAACGATTAAGGTTTTAAAATCACCTTCCTGTTCGAATGCTCGGCCGATTTTTACTGTTAATGCTTTCACTGCTGCACGCTGAAAACTTGCAGCGATATCACGTTTTCGTTCATAAGTTAGTTCAGGAACTTCCTGCTTTGGTCTTGGAGGCTTGCCCTTGAGCGCAGGTGGCGCGGGGCGCCCTTTCGCAGTATAGAGAACAGAAGTCTTGATTCCAGAATAACTGAAATCGAGTGATTCTTTACTTAATCGAGATACGGGAAAATCGAATGCTCGATCGTTTGCTCCTGGATCTTGCGCAAGTTCATCAATGCGAGGACCACCCGGATGTCCGAGTCCGAGGATCGCGCCGACTTTATCGAATGCTTCTCCGATTGCATCATCGATTGTTGCTCCGAGTCTTGTGAGATTCATTTCAGAATCCATCCGATAGAGCGAGGTGTGTCCGCCGGAGATCACAACTCCGAGTGCGGGAAATGCAGGCAACTCTCGTCCCAAAATCCCTGCATACAAATGCGCATGGACATGATCAACTCCAACCATTGGAACTCCGAGGGACCAAGATAACGCCTTCGCTGCACTTAATCCGACGAGAAGTGATCCGATCAAACCTGGACGATGTCCCACTGCGATCGCATCGACTTGGGAGAGGTTGATTCCTGCTTGATCTATCGCGTCCTTCAAGACAGGCAAAATGTGTTGTTCATGTGCCCGCGAAGCAATCTCAGGGACAACACCACCAAACTCTTCGTGGAGTTCATACTGGCTTGCAACAATCGAAGAACGGACGACCCGTCCGTTTTCTACGATAGACGCTGCGGTTTCGTCACACGATGACTCAACTCCAAGGACAATCACTGATCTGAATCCGAGGAACCGGATTGTGTTTTTTCGACATCTGCATCGACAAGCCAACGCTCAAGATCATTCCCTGTAATCGTTAATGTCGTAATCATATTGCCATCTTTATCTCTGATGATGAGTTGTCCACCTGTAATGTCTGCATCATCATCCCAGAAATCATTTGGGTTTTCTAACGCACTTTCTGGATCAATCCCACCCTCGACTGCTTCGACTCTTTTATAGATTCGAGAAAGTTCTCGCAAAAGACGATCTTGTTGTGCGCGAAGATCATTGAGCCCTGCGAGTTCTACATCATCTTGCGTGTTAGGTTCGATTCCGACTGGTTCAAACTTTCCTGAATCTATACGATGCTGCATCACTTTGACAGCTGCGCTGAGTTGTGGATCACTCAATAACTCAAGCACAAGATCAGTATCACTCAGGTTGACTGCGTCTTCTGGGTTAGCATGTTGAATGATCTCTTGTTGACGACGAGCAGTGAGCATTTCAATCACCTGATCGTCATCAAGCGGCACATAGTACCCAGGAGTTGGGTCAACTCCCCAGACTGTCGAATCTTCTCTGCGATGTAGAAGTCGTCCCGATGGGAGGTAGTAGTACTGTTCAGTTATCTTCAGTACACCTGCTCCGCTTTCGAGCGCCCGAACAGTCTGCACTGAGCCTTTACCAAACGAACGCGATCCGATGACAACTGCTCTGTCATGATCTGCTAACGCTCCTGAGAGGACTTCAGAAGCTGAAGCGCTTTGGCCATTGATAAGTACAACCACAGGCAAATCAGTCAGCGTTCCATTTGAGTGAGCTCTTTCAACTCGTTCTTCGTATGCTCGACCATTCGTAGAGACAATGGTTCCTTCATCAATGAACATGTCTGCGATCGCGACTGCTTCATCGAGTAATCCTCCTGGGTTGAACCGAAGATCCAGAATAAGTCCTCCCATTGGGACATCTGAATCTCTGTTCACGCCACGAATTGCGTCCGCGATTTCTGCAGAAGCACCAGGAGTAAACTGAGTCAATCGAACATAACCGATCTCACGAGAAGGATCGATGATGTGTTCCCAGTTCCCGTCGCCTTCTATGCGCATGAAACCTTTCACTGCTTGAACCTTGATGTGATCTCGGATGATTTCAATATCGAGCGTTTCCGTTCCGCGTTCAACCGTGATCACCACTTTGGTGTTTGGTTGTCCAACCAGAACATCGATTGCATCGTCGATGGATTTCCCTTCTGTGGATTCACCATCTATTTTGATCACTCGATCTCCGGCCATAACGCCTGCTTTCCAAGACGGCGATCCATCAAGCGGCGACGCGATGGTCAGCCAACCATCAAGAATTTGTACTTCAGCGCCAATCCCGACATATTCACCTGTGAGATCTTTCGAGAACTTCTCAGTGTCCCTTCTTGGAACAAAAGTGGTATACGGATCATCGAGTTGCTCGATCATGCCGTTGATTGCGCCTTGTTGAAGTTTTTCAAGATCAGGCTCTTCGACGTACAACCCATCAATGAGTGATTCAACATCAACCAATGGATCAAAAAACGCATATGAGTCAGATGGAGCACGCGCCGCGGTCATCGCGACTGCGATAGTTGATCCAACGACAGCGACGCCGAGAATCCCGATGAGCGGAACGAGGTTACTTTGTGCCATGTTGATACTCCATATCCATAACAAGCGTCCTTGGGAGGACGCGATTTGATCATTCTATAAGTCTATACCGCTTGGGAACCGATTGGGTTCTCCAAGACTCTCTCAATCTGATTGACCAGACGCAGAAAGGGCATTAATAATCCCTATCTTCATACTTTGATTCGATCATCATCGAGATTGTGCGAGAGCAGAACTGAGTTTTTCGACATACTTGGTCGCATTCATCGGTCCAAACGAAGTGAGTATTTCACCGTCTTGAATCAACAATGTCGTTGGATATGAACGAACTGGAAGGGTACGGATATCGTCTGGGTTCTCGTCTGCTTCAAGGTAAACTGGAACTGTGTTCGAAGTAACCCAATCTATAACTGTTGCATCAACAAGAGTTGATCTCTTCAAGCTCTGACAAGGAGGGCACCAATCTGCAGTAACTAAGACAAGCATTGGTTTGCCTGTCTCATCTGAAATCTGAGTTGCTTGTGTCATTGAGTACGCATTATCGAACATACTAGGTTTTTCAGCGGGGCCTCGGACCATGTTCAAAATGTTGGGGACAACCAGAGCTAGGAGAACAATGATCATGAGCGCCGGGAATACAGATTTTGAATTCATAGGAAAGATCCTTCTACAGTGTTGAACATCTTATCAATCATCGCTTTGATCAAATTATTCCATCATTCAGAACCGGTTTGAGTAGTCTCAATAGATATAACGACTGTTTACCAGTCTTCGAGCTCCCCAACGAGCGGCTCAACAAGGTCTTTGCGAGTCACTATCCCTATATCATGATGATTGAGCTCTACGACTCCGAGGTGCGCCCCTGCTCGACTTAACTCACCCATTGCGTGACTGACTGATAACCGTGCATCAAGTCGAATCACATTCTCCATAAAATCCTCTACATTCTGCTTGGAATCAAGATCGTCTGCGATGTATAACTCAATCGCGCTCAAGACTCCAACCACTTTTCCCTTATTTGTCAATACTGGATACCGAGTGAACGGTTGATTCTTTACAAATGACTTGGCTTTATCGATTGACCAACCCACGCGAATCGCGGCGGCACTCTTCAACGGAATCATCTCAGATCGTACAATCGCATTTTCAAGCTCAAGCGCCCGATCAATCAGAGATACTTGCGTTTCACTCATTTCGCCTGCTCCGAACTTGAGCAGTTCGGCCATGCGCCCTCGAGCATTGGTAAGTGATCCAAATGAATCAACTCCCACAAGCTTTGCTGCGCCATTCGCAAGACCCAAAATCAATGGAACGATTGGGATCCAAGTCAGTGACATCCGGAAGAACCAAAGCACACGAGCAAATCGTTCCATCAATAGATTCGCATTCGATCTAAACACTTCCTTTGGAGTTGATTCTGCAAATATCAACAGGATCGGTGTCAAAACAACAACCTGTATCAGAATCATCTTCGTATCACTCAACCCAAGCGTCGCGATGAGTGTTGTGATTGCAAGGGTACCTGCATAGTTGAACAAGTTGTTCCATACGAGCAATGAAGTAAGCATCGGAGCAGAATGTTCGATTTGTTCTTCAAGCAATCTACTTTTATGCTCCTTATCCCCACCTGCAGCGTGTACACGCACTAAAACCCGATTTATCGAGTACAAACCGACTTCGAGTCCTGAACAAAATGCAGATCCGCCAATTCCGATGAGGACAATCATCCACCAAAATATGAGTTCGTAGAGGCTCAATTGTCGCCTCCTTCAAGAGCAGATGAACTCTGGCCATCGTCTGCATCTTGATTCATGATCTCAACAACAACTCGTTGAATGGATCGATCTTCCATTTGTGCGACACTGAGTTTTAGATCACCGACGACGACTTCATCTCCAACTTCAGGAACACGATCTAACATCACCATGATCAAGCCGCCGAGTGTATTGACTCGTTTCGCATGTTCGAGTGCATCTTTGTCAGAGAACATTTCCATCCATTCACGAATCGAAATCCGTCCTGGTACGAGCCATCTCCCAACGCCGATCAGTTCTACATCCTTAGCGACATCTTGAGCAGGATCGACGACGCCCTCGATCAGTTCCTTCGTAACATCTGCGATTGTGACCACACCTGATACGCCTCCGTGTTCATCGACACAGACCGCAATACTCTGTGCTGTTCTACGGAACTGCTCGATCAGCAAATCAAGCTTGCTTTGCTCAGGCACAAAGAGCACTTTGGATAAATCTTGTTCGATTGTTCGGCCTTCAAGCACACGCCGGGCGTTAATGATCCCCTCAACTCCAGAATCAATCCCATCTTTGCACACTAACAATCGAGTATGTCCTGTTTCCCTACATCTTTCGATGATCTCTTCGTTCGTTGAATCGAATCCGATCCAAGACATATCAACGCGAGGCGTCATTACTTGCTCAACTCGGATTTGACTCATCGTTACGATCGAAGTCAGAATCTCTTGTTCTCCTAAGTCGATCACTCCTGCATTTGCGCTCAACTCAATCAGAGTTCCGAGTTGTTCAGGGGACACATGATGTGATTTATGCGTTTCATGTTGAGGCGAAAGCAATCGGGCAAACGGCGCAATGATCCATGAATCTAGAAATCTGAGTAATGGTACCAATCCTCTTCGCAACAACAGATGAATCGGAGCTGCGAAACGCAGAAAGAAAACGGTCATTGACGACGCAAAGAGCTTTGCGAAGACTTCGCCGACAAGAATAATCGTCGCAAGTGATCCAACTGAAATGACAACTTGAGCAATCGCAGTTTCTGCATGGATTGTCAATACGCTTGTTACGATGAAGTACGCAACATTCACAGTCATATTGAGCAACAACACTTGCATGAGCAACTCTCGAGGCCGAGCAAGTAATGACTCAATAATCCGAGAAAGACGCGGGTTTGTTCTTCGGATCATCGCACGTTGGCCGTGACTGATTCCAAAGAGAGCCGTCTCAGACGCAGAAGCTAATGCAGAACAGACAAGCAACACCGCGAGCACGATGATCAATGGTGTTTGTGTTGCGTCCATACATCTCTTCCATCAGCAACATTGAGCTCACTCAACAAGAGAGAATAATGATGCTTCAGTCATTTATCGGAAATCTGCGCTCGCGGGATCATAATCAGGGTCGAGTTGCTCAATAAGCCGTTCAATATATCGCCATGCGTTGAGCTTTATTCGGATTTGAGACAGTGCAGATGCACTTGGATCATCATCAAGCGAGTCAAAGAGCATTGCAATTTGATCAGAGTAGTCTGCCCGTTGATCGCTTGCCCATTTCTCCCACTTCTCTCTCGATGCTTCATCCTTCTCATTGAGTTCTTCTTCGATTTCTTGCCTGAGAGACATCATCTCAATCAAGAACCCATCAGGAAGCTCTTTGAGTTGTGAAGCTGAAGGACCATTTCTCAACTCCAATAGAGTATTTGCTCTCTTTTCAGCATTGAGCAAGGTAGATCTCGCAGCGTTCACACTTGCAGAATCCATCCCAACACCACCCGCATCCGGGTGATCATTCGCGAGTATACCGAGATACGCCTTCTCGATCTCGCTTGGATCGAGACGATATCTCAATGGCAGATTAAGTGTTAAAAACGGATTGTCGCTCTGGGTCGTCATTATGATCCTAATTCCTGTGATTTCCTCGATGAAGTGTAGACGCTTTGAGCTCAAACTAGAATCATTCTTGAGAACAGTTTCTTTTCAATCCCGTTTGACGAATAGGCTTGTATCGTCGACGATGGTGTATGCTCTCCTTTGTGGGCTCATGAAAGGTGTCCGTGTATGACTAAGCAGATCGGTATCGTAGGGGTAAGTCCTGAAGGAGCGTCGTTGTGTTATCAACAGCTGTTCCGACATGCTGCTGTCATGCTTGAGCCCCACATGCACCCCACGGTATGTGTCCATAACATCCCTCTCGCTCAGTATGTTGATGCAGTTCGTAGAGACGATTGGCGCCAAGTTGCGAATCTATTGCGAGATTCTGCTCAGAGACTCGCCGCAATTGGCGCGGAGTTCTGCTTCACTCCAGACAATGCAGTCCAACATGCGGTGCAACTCGCAGAAGCGTCCTCGACGATTCCTTGGCTCAAAATGACCAATGCAGTTGCAGAACGGATTGCAACTGATAATCGTAAAACGATCGGCGTGATCGGAACCAAATATGTCACTTCGGGTTCTGCATACCAAACTGATCTTGGAGTAAAAGGAATCAAACTCGTTCGCCCGAGCAGCGAAGATTCCGAAATGCTTGATCGAATTATCTTTGATGAACTTGTGTTCGGTATTGTTCGCGAAGAATCGCGTATAGAGATCCTCGACACGATAAATCGACTCAAAGACAAAGGATGCGAAGGAGTGATCTTGGGATGCTCTGAGGCCCCGCTCATCGTGACAGAAGAAACTTGCGATCTACCAATTTATAATGCAAGCGATATCATGGCTGAACAAGCGATTCGATATGCCATAACTGACAATGAATGATTAGTTTGATGTTGAGTCCAGTTGTTTGAGAAATGAAGCAATCGTTTTTTTCATCTGTTCAACAAACACTGAATCCGTCCAGAGATTGTTGTGCCCGCCGCCTTCAATCGTGATCATCTTCGAGTTTGGCGCCGAATCTGAAATCTGTTGACCATCAGAGATCGGGCAGACTGGATCTTGATCACCGTGGATGATTAGGACAGGTTGATTCACTTGCTTGCATATTTCATCTCTTGGGAATCCGTTCCATTTCCGGCCTACTCCAAACAAGATACCTATCAGTTGAATCGCCGGTTTCACATTAAAACGATACGGGACCCCTCGGAGTTTAATAACATTGAGTGCTGGAGTCTGAGGAAGGATATAAGGGGATTCACAGATCACACCGATGATCGGGAATGCATCCTTGTTTTCTGTTGCAGCTGCGAGTGACACGCCTGCGCCCATTGACCAGCCATAAAGAACGACCCCTTTCGAATCCGCGTCTACGCACTGTTCGATGATCATCTTCAGGTCGTGATGTTCCGAAGAACCGAGATTGGTAATCCCTTGGGAATCGCCGTGACCAGGTAGATCCCAAAGAATAACTTCGTTTGCGAGATCGACAATCGGGGATAATCTCTTGAGGCCTCCAAGTCGACTAGATCCCCAACCATGCGTCATTACAACTGTCGGCCCGTCAATCTTTTTACCCTTGATAATCCAAGTGTAGATTTTACCGCGAGAACCAGTTACGACTCTTTCTTCGTATTCAAGAGGATTGTCGAGTTCGCTTGGATCTCCGGGTAGCTTCTTCGACATCGCAGATGCGTATGTCTGACGATGGGGATGTGTGAGCCCCCACATCGTATAGATGATCAGAATGAACAGATAGAGAATCAGTCCAACTGAAAGCAATTGAAGAAGCCCGATGATTGGATTCATCGATCAGACTCCAAAGATTGCTTTGATATCATTGAAAGTGACATAGAGGAAGATTGTCCCGATCATTAACAACCCCGCCATGGTCGCGACATTCTGAACAATAATCGGTACTGGTTTTCCACGAATCCACTCATAAAGCAACATCAGGAACTGGCCGCCGTCAACGATTGGTAATGGGAGAAAGTTAATCACTGCGAGATTGATTGATATCAGCGCCATAAAAAACAATACCCATACCCAACCTTGTGACGCGATTTGAGTCCCGATATGAGCAATCCCAACGGGGCCCTTAAGGTGTTTAACTTGAACTGAGCCTTCAAAGAGACGCAAGAAGGTGATGTAAGTTTGTAACATCACTCTGCGTGATTCACTAATCCCTCTGGAAATCGCCGCGACAGGGCTCGGCGCTTTATCAATAACTTGTGCAAACTCGAACAGGTTGACCATGTCAACAGAGCCTGTGAGTGTCCATCCAAGTTCGCGGATTGTTTCCACATCAGATCTTGACAATGTCCATTCTTTTATAGTTGACGGGACCGTGCCGTCAGATTGGGTAGGAAATGGAAGTTGAATATGCATTGGGACAACAAACTCTTCTTGGCCTTCCAAAAATGCCTCATCGGTGTACGTATAGATTGCAAACTGAACCTCGCGGAGTGACTCAATTTCTTGATCTCCTACTCTTAGAATCTGCGATCCAGGATAACTCACAATCGAGGATGCAGGAGTAGCAATCGAATCGTACTTGTCTGAATCATCTGGATTCGGGATCATCAATGGAACTGGATTTGTTACAAAGTTGTACTCATTCGTTGTCGTTGTCGGATAAAAACCAACTGTCCCGTCTTTGAGGACATCAACTTCTAACTTCACTCGGCTGAATAGTCCGTCTTCGGTTTTTCGAAGCACGACTAGATTCAATGATCTTCCCTTATTTGCTCTAATAATTTCGATCCCCTGTGGGATTGATGGGAAATCTGTAGATCCAACTTTCGCAAAGATATCTCCGGGTTGGAGTCCTTGTTTGGTATCTTCTTGACGTGCGAATGGATCAACCATCATCACGCCGTGAAGTCCAAGGAGATGCTGGATTTGTTGAAGCCCATCACCCATTTCAACAGCGTCGAGTTGCAACGCGGGGACAGGTTCAAACACAGTATTCTGTGTTTCCCCATTATGTTCATAGACCACTGCAATTGGATTCCCATTTGATCCTTCTGCTGCATCGAGAAGATCGAACGGCGATCGAATGTCTTCTCCATCCACACTCAGAACTGTATCTCCTTGAGAGATATCTCCTAACCCTGACGATCTCAAAATTCGACTCATCAGATCTTGTTCATTTTGAGCTTTCGGATCTTTGAGTGTTGTACTTACTGATGCATAGATTCCAATGTCAAGTAAACCTGTGTGATTCGCAATCTCAGGATAAACCTCGAACTCGATTGGTAGATCTATGCCGTCTCTTTGTACAACAACCGATGTCGCGCGAGACTTTGAAGACATTGCAATTTCAGGAAGAATTGCTTCGTAAGAAAACATCTTGTTTCCGTTGATTGAGAGGATTTGATCACCTCTTACCAAACCTGGGGACAGGTCTGTCATATTCATCGGAGTTGCGTTCTGGGCCGGCGAGTTCTGCGAAACATATCCAACTTGTGGAGGGATAACTCTTAGCCCAACCATGAACACGAGAATGAAGAGCATCGCGGCCATAATAATATTCATGATCACGCCAGCACTGATGACAACCATTCGTTTAGGCGCAGAACAGTTCTGATAGGAATCTGGTTCTTCAGATACTGCTCCTGGGTTGAGATCTTCTTGCCCAAGCATTTTGACATAGCCCCCGAGTGGGAGCAACGACAATCGATATTCAGTGGGACTGATCTGCCCATCGAGGATGGACTTCGCTCGTTCACGCTTTGAATCATTATCACTTTTTGCGTCTTTGAGGAGTTGAAGGTATTCGGGCTCTGATGAACCTCTACGGAATCCAACCCCTTTGCGATACGAACCTACGATTTGTCCGAATCCGATTGAGAATGCGAGCACACGGATCCCCGCCCATTTGGCGGCTACAAAGTGACCCAGCTCGTGAATAAACACGATTGAACCGAATCCGAGAACGATAACGAGGAAGTTGGCCAATGTGCCGATTGGACCGGGGAGATCAAACATGAAGGGCTCCGAAAAATGGGCGAGGTCGATTTGCTCAAGAGTCTATCGGCTAAATGTCGGCGGGGGCTGACCTGATTAAAAAGAAGCACGCCTGGGGATGACACACAGGCGTGCTGCTTGAGGAGCAATTAAGATGTCAAATCCAACTCTTAGTACTTAATCGAACATCCATAAGCCTTGGTTTTCGATTCGCTTACTGCTTCGTCTGCGACGGTCTGGAGCAAAGCATTGCGAACATAGTTCACTTCACCCGGAGCAGCAGCGTCAGGTCGATTATCGATCGCACCGTGGTATGCTAAGACGCCTGCACTGTTGATAATGTACATTTCAGGAGTGCGTTTGGCGCCGTATGCTTTTCCAACAGTCCCTTTTGCATCGAAGAGGATCGGAGTTGTGATACCCCACTGTTCTGCTGTCTTCTTGTTTGTTTCAACCTTCGCGGATGGATGACTTGCTTTAGCAGAGTTCACTCGCAACCAAACGACATCTTCTCCAGCGAAATCGTTCTGAATGTTGATCATTGTCTTCGTGTCATCTCGGTAGTGTTTTTTTACAAATGGGCACATAGGAGAGAACCATTCGAGAACCACAATCTGCCCTTGAGCAGTGTAATCCGAAAGAGTATGCTCAACGCCTTCGATATCTGTGAGCGTGAAATCTGGTGCGAGTTCACCAACCTGAGCGTTCATAACTGTCTCTTTTTTGTTTTCGAGATGACCCGCTCCGAGCATTGTTGCTCCTAGACCAATCGCTGCGAGTGTGGATACGAATGAGATCTTCGATGATTTTTTGAGTACATTGAGTTGCATGTGTTTCTCCATATTAGTTGAGGATGCTCTTGATGATTATATTTATTACTCTGGTTGACGGACATTGATGTCGTATTCAACAGTTGATCCTAGTTGATAGACGCGAACTCGCCCTGACAATACTTTATTCTCTGTTTCTGCAAACTTGATTACCATTCGATTCCCGTTGACCGATGCGTCTTCGATCGGATTCGAAAGCTCGGTACATTCCTTTGATGGAAAGAACTCGAACTTTGTTGCATCGCGGAACATGATTGCGGCACCGTTAGATGCCCATTGGAGACGAACATCTTCTGCTTTGGGATCGAACGGGATTGGGCGATGCTCATACAACTCACGGATTTCTTTACTCGCTGAAGACGCGATCTTTTCACTCGACGAATCCAGAATCGTGATCGTTGTCGAACTTGACGCTTGTCCAGGGAGACAGATATCTTTACAAACGAGAAAATCGGTTTCGATATCGAAGAAGATTGCATCGTCTGTCGCCGCGTCTTCATCTACTTTGAACGGAATGAGAACCATCGCACCATCTTCATAGATGTGATCAAGAATCTCTCCGGGTTGGATATAACGAGTAGGGGTAGGCCAGACAGGTTCTTCGAGTGTGATTGGACCAGTTGTTTGAATATTGAGTGTGACGCCGTATCCTGAGTCTGAGATGCCCGGCCAATAGATGTGCCAATCCTTGTCTACTTTAAATGTCACTGCAAGTAGTCCAGATTCCCCAGGATAGACCCCTTCGTGCTCTGTCTGTGCGACTACTTCAACGTGTCTCTCCTGTGCATCAGCCATTGATGAAACGACTCCCAACGAGAACACGGCGACGAACGCGGAAATCTTTGATAACTTTCCGAGCTGTTTTGGCCACTTTTTCAACGCATACTCCATTTTGATCCAAAATCTATCGTGTCACCGATGCAAATCATGGATTCTGCTACCTTCAGTACTGTTCTAAGCAGAACACCCGAGCCTACATGCTTATTGTGTATACATGGGAAAAAAGATGCAAATGACGATCCGAAACAAACAATTCCCCCCTTTTCTAGTGACTGCACTCGCAGTTTTGGCATGCTCATCTCTGATTGGGTGTGCTAAGTCGAATATCTCGGATCGAAAGATCTCTTATATCGACCTGACGAGAGCGGTCGAACTCTACGACAAACAACAACGAGAAGATGATACAGCACTGTTCATCGACACTCGAAAACCTGAACAATACCACGAGGGACACATTCCTGGAGCGCGCAACTTGCGAACTCCGGATATCGATTTGCGATTTGGGACTGATCCTGCACTCGATCGATACAAGAACTTGATTATCTACGGCGAGAACCCAGGTACTGCGAACACACACGCGATGGCAAAGCGAATGATCGAAGCAGGTTACAACGGGTTCGTAAAAAAACGCGTCAAGGTTTTCCTAGGTGGTTGGAACGAGTGGGAAAGCACCGGGCTCCCAATCGAAGATAGTAAGACTGAACCAAACGCACAATCCGAGTAAGACTCCGGATCTGATCAACAAAGGCAATCAGTATGACGCCGTCAATTCCTACATCCCCAACTGTTGATGCAATCATGACTGATCGTCGAGCGGCGTCATTCACGACTCGCTCAATTAAGAAAGAATCAAAGCTCGCAGCGCTCACACTTGCTGCGTCGATGATTGATCTCACAACACTCGAAGGCAGTGACTCTCCTGAGAAAGTCCGGAGTTTGTGCCGCAAAGCAGTTCGACCTTGGGAAAAGGATGAAGAGATCCTTGGACATCGACTCGGACATGTTGCGGCGGTGTGCGTGTACCCTTCGATGGTGCCCTACGCGAAAGAACTACTCGACGGAACCGGAGTCAATGTCGCGTCTGTTGCAACAGGATTCCCTTCAGGACAGTACCCATTGGATATCCGTGTACGCGATGTGGAACAAGCAGTGAAGGACGGAGCTGACGAGATTGATATGGTAATCAATCGCGGCGCATTCTTGTCAGGACACTACGATGTTGTTGCAGATGAAATACGAGCAGTAGTCAAAGCATGCGGGAATGCACATCTCAAAGTGATCCTCGAAACAGGTGAACTCGTGACTTACGACAATGTCCGTAAAGCGAGCGATATCGCGATTTCATGTATCCGTGAAGGGGATTTCATTAAAACCTCAACAGGGAAAGTGTCCCCCGCTGCGACGATGCCTGTCACACTTGTCATGCTCGAAGCAATCCGTGATGCATACAAAGATACGGGCAAGAAAATCGGCATGAAACCCGCAGGCGGGATCCGCACCGCAAAGCAGTCATGGCACTACCTCTGCATGGTAAACGAAACCCTCGGCGAGGGCTGGCTCTCACCAGATTGGTTCCGATTTGGAGCGAGCTCCTTGCTCAATGATGTTCTCAGAAGCATGCAAAAGCTCAAGACGGGTGAATATGCCGCTGGGTATGATTTCTCAGATGCGTGATAACAATACCAAACTCGTTTCAAAGCGATGTTTTCTTGTGACACTCTTCATTGGTCTTTCGATAAATGTCGTTATCACTTATTTGTTGGCAACGATCCAAGATCCGAACAGTTGGTCCGGGGACGATGAAGATGTCACCCAACTCAGTTTGAATGAAGACCAAGCTCCAAAGTATCTCGGGGATCTTTCACCCTCATTTACAGAAGCATATAAATACACCCCGTTCAGCAAGACCACAGATTCAATACTCATCTCGTTTATCCCAGACTTTGGCGTTGATCGAATTGAATATCAATACGAGAGCACAGCCGCTCCGACAGCGTCTCAGACATCTACAGATCTCAACGCGATACCTTCCGCCGTATACATCACAAGATATCGTTTCGGCTTTCCTATGAGAGGACAATATTGGGATTCAGTTGGGTGGACACCTGGGGGAGGCCGAGCATTCTTTGATCGTTACTCGAAACAAATAATCGAGCGTGCAGGAACACATGCAGGATTCGAAACCCCCAAGTGGTGGCCGATTTCAACAGAGAATTATCGAATGCCAATCCGACCGTCATGGTCTGGATTTATCCTTAACACGCTCTTTTATTCGTTGATCTGTTTGTTTGTGTACTGCTCGCCGAGGTTTCTCAGAATTAGATATCGTAGATCAAACAACCTCTGCATCTCATGCGGGTATGCAATCGAGAATCTAGATACTTGTCCAGAGTGCGGCCTTGAGTAAACTGATCAGGCAGCTTGCTGATCTTTAGTGAAGAAACGAGCATCGTATTGTGCACGTTTGGTTTCATCACCAAGCACTGAGTATGCTTGTTGAATTTCTTCAAATCGCTGAGTTGCGTTCATCGCTTTGCTGACATCTGGGTGCCATTGCTTTGCGTGCTTGCGATATGCAGCTTGTATTTCATCATGGGAAGCATGATGATTAATCTCGAGTGCAGCGTATAGATTTGGATAGATAACGTGGATGTCAGATTTGATTGAATCGTTGATCTTCCCTTGAACAGCGAGACGGATGATTGAATCTCGGATTTCTGGTTCGAGCTTTGTGAACTCGATTCCGACTTCCCCTCTACGAGTGAACGCGGTGGGTTTACGAACCCACTTCACTGTCCCTGAAATAGTGAGTACATCAGTTGAATCGCTGAAGGTGTACGACTGGACATCTCCAATCTCTGGTAGATCTGATGGCGCGACGATCATTCGCATCCCAGAACCGGTGATATCTGCAACTCGGCCTTTACAACAATGCAGATTGTCAATCCCGAGTCGAGACTCGTTCCGAGTGTGGTACCCTTGTTTCTGCTCTGAATTATCGTTTTGCGAGTTGCTCATTGAACTCAAAGCGGCCATTTTGGAGCGTGACTTTCGATGAATCAGTAAAGAATTCAGAACAGGACTCGGGTTAGGACGGCTATGAGGCATATCTGCTGTTAGAATAGGGTATGAGTACCGTGAGTAAATCGAAGAATCAGTCCACTAATGGGTCCGAGAGTAACGTTCAAAATAGCAACGCAGCTTCGCGGCTTGATCTCAGAGCCGCTGTTGGAGGCGGGATATTTGAATATGCCCCTGCTCCTGAATCCGTGCGCCCAGAAATTGCTGACGCATACGGATTATTTATCGGAGGTGAGTTCGTCGAACCCGAAAACGGGAATCGGTTCGCTTCCATCAACCCTGCGACTGAAGACACCCTTTCGATGATCGCAGAAGCATCCGTGATGGATGTCGATAGAGCAGTTCAATCAGCTCGTGACGCTCTCCCAGGATGGGCAGGTCTGAGTGGGAAAGACCGAGGAAAATACCTCTTTCGCATTGCTCGAAGAATGCAAGAACGCGCCAGAGAACTCGCGGTGCTCGAAACCCTCGACGGCGGAAAACCGATCAAAGAATCACGAGACGCAGATATTCCTCTCGCGGCTGCGCATTTCTTCTACCACGCAGGATGGGCCGACAAACTCAATTACCTACTCCCAGGACGAACCCCACAACCGATCGGGGTGTGCGGCCAGATCATTCCTTGGAACTTCCCATTGCTCATGATGGCGTGGAAGATTGCTCCTGCGCTTGCATGTGGGAACACAGTTGTCCTCAAACCTGCAGAAACAACATCACTCACTGCACTCAGATTTGCACAGATCTGTCAAGAAGTTGGATTACCCAAAGGTGTTGTGAACATCATCACAGGCGCTGGGGAAACAGGGAAGGCGATCGTCGAACATCGTGATGTCGACAAGATCGCGTTTACTGGATCTACTGGAGTTGGGAAGGCAATCGCTCGCAGTATCGCGCCAACGAATAAAAAAGTCACTCTCGAACTTGGCGGCAAGAGCGCCAACATCATCTTCGAAGATGCTTCACTCGATCAAGCAATCGAAGGAATCATCGAGGGGATCTACTTTAACCAAGGACATGTCTGTTGCGCAGGATCAAGATTGTTTGTTCAGGAATCAATCATTGATCGTGTAGTTGAGAAACTCCATGATCGAATGTCAACCCTCCGCGTCGGCGACCCGATGGACAAAAACACAGATATCGGCGCGATCAACTCCAAAGAGCAACTCGAAACAATCCGGAAATACATCGGTGTTGGTAACGACGAAGGCGCTATTCAGCACGATGTGTGTCAATCGGAACTCCCTGAGAAGGGATATTGGTGCAAGCCTTGTTTCTATACCGGGGTTCAGCCGAGTCACACGATTGCTCGTGAAGAAATCTTCGGCCCAGTCCTTGCAGTGATGAGCTTTCGCACTCCTTCAGAAGCAATCAGTCGAGCAAACAACACGCCGTACGGCTTAGCCGCAGGTGTCTGGACTGATAAGGGTTCAAAGATCTTTGATGTCGCGAAGAAACTCGACGCAGGTATTGTCTGGCTCAACTCATACAACAAGTTTGATCCTTCGAGCCCATTCGGTGGATACAAGGAATCCGGGTTTGGACGCGAGGGTGGACGCCACGGCTTGATGGCGTACTGCAAGTAAATCAAACTCAGATTGGAGACACCATGATGAATTTAGAAAATACTCATTCATTCGATATCCGGGACTTAAAACCAGAAGACAAAATTTGGGTTCAACGAGTTCTCGTCCAATACTGGGGTTCAACAGTCCAGGTCACACGAGGCAACAAGTTTCAAGCAGATACATTACCAGGGGTTGTAGCTGTACGCGACGGTTCTGAAGTTGGTCTATTAACATACAACATCGTTGATAGCGAATGCGAAATTGTCACTCACAACTCAATGGCAGGTCACGGCGGGATCGGGTCATGCCTACTAGATGCAATCAGAGATAAAGCTCGCCAAGCAGAGTGCAAACGATTGTGGTTGATAACAACCAACGACAACACTCCCGCAATGAGATTCTATCAACGACGTGGATTCGACATGATCGCGTTGTATCGAAACGCGGTCAATGAAGCGAGAAAACTCAAGTCTGAGATTCCAAATGTTGGATTCGACGGTATCACGATCAGGCATGAAATAGAGATGGAATACATGCTCTGATTCAGGTTCTTGAACATGAATCAACATTGAATGTAACGAAACGAGAGCAGCAATGACTGAACGACTACCAATCATCAAAACATACAAGCTCGCAATCGGGGGCAAGTTTCCGAGGACCGAATCGGGAAGGACTATTGAAGTTCATGATTCGTCTCAGAACCTCGTCGCGCATGTATGTCGAGCATCTCGCAAGGATCTCCGAAACGCAGTCGAATCTGCAAATAAGGCGCAACCAAGTTGGGCGAATGCAACAGCATTTCTTCGAGGGCAAGTCCTCTATCGACTCGCAGAAATGATGGAAGGAAAAAGACTTGAGCTTGCTCACGCGATCGGAGAGAACGGCGAACACGAAGTCAACGCTGCGATTGATCGCGTGATCCATTTCGCAGGATGGACTGATAAATACGCACAAATAATGGGCGGCACTAACCCAGTTGCAGGCCCCTATCACAACTTTACGATCCCGTTTGCAATGGGTACTGTTGGTGTCATCTCACCAGATGAACCCTCTTTGCTCGGACTGATTTCATTAATCGCTCCTGTGATCGCGATGGGCAATGCATGTGTAGTTCTCGCAAGTGAAACCAACCCTGTCCCCGCGATGATCCTGAGCGAAGCGATCGCAACGAGTGATCTCCCTGGGGGGATTGTCAATATGTTGAGTGGCCAACGAGACGAGCTTGTTGAGCACTTCGGATCACATCGCGATCTCATCGGAATTCATGCAGCGGGGATCAGCGATGATCATCGAACAACACTTCGACTTGGATCTGCGGATAATCTCAAGAGAGTGACGATCCGCGAGGATGTTGATTTCAACGATGACGAATCATGCGAAGGTCCAAACTGGATTGACCCGTTCGTTGAGTTCAAAACAATCTGGCACCCAAGCGCGGTCTAACTCTAAACTTCACAATAAGCTCAGTTCCCAGCAAAAGCAGGACCAGTTTTGAGTGCTTCATCCATGATGATTCTTGGTTGTTCGCGAACGGCTTGTTCATGCCAACGGATGTCGAGTGAACCGTCAAATAGTTTCGCGATTGAATGCAACTGGCGCTCAACTGCATCGCGTGCTTGTTTCTCGTATCGATCGTCGTTTTTCTCAAACAACTCTGCAGCTTGTGTTTGTGCAGTTCTCATCAACTGCGATTGACGCTCTGCGTTCATATTGATCACATCTACAAGTCCAAGGACTCGACCTTGTTGAATATCGTACGGTTCGACATCCATTAAACGAAGCGATCCAACAATCGGTGGTAATGTCACACGGAAACGGCCGTTACCGAGATCAACGACATCGGATTCATTGATTGCGCCCAATTCGACAGCGTACTGTTTTTCAAACTGGAAGATCATCGCGACCTTTGCTTGGCTCAACAGAATTGGAGGCAACCAGTTCCATCCACTCGTTGCAGTTGCAATTTCCTTCGCATGGACTTCGAGTCCAACGAGTTTCCCAACAGAGCGGACTCTTTCAGTAAGCATGCGAAGCGTGATTTTGTCGACCCCGCCTCCTTTGCGTCCACGCTTGAGCGATGAAACAAGGAAGAACACAATCCCCGCACCAATGATGGCTGCGAAGAACAACGCGATGGCTAGTAGTATAAAATCACTCACACTCAATCATTGGCAAATCGAATCAATGAGTTTCAATCAGAGCCAATTCTGAGGCAGAATCGTCGATAATCTTGCTTAATCTTCGCTTTTTTCGGCCTCTGGGAACGAAACTTCGAATGAACGAATCAGGTAATGGCCGCCCAATGAGAAGAAGATACCGATTGCTAATCCTGAGACTAACGCGATGATCATTCGAGTAGGACTCAGTTCACCCGATGCATCATTGATCGTGGGCATTCCCATCTTCGCAACCCATCCCAACGCAACGAGTACAGGAGCAAGAAAGAACACAGATCGAAACATCAAACCCCATGAGTTTCGATTGCGTCGATACACATCAAATGTTGCGAGCAAACTCAGGAGGCCTACAACTCCAATCCGGAACATGAGTGTTCGATTTACCCAAGGCTGGAGCTTTGGATCATCCCCGATTAAGGTCCGTGCTTCGACATGGGTCCCGAAGACCATCGACACGAGAATCGTTCCTGCTAAACAAGCGATCGCGAGTGAGAATAAATTCCCAACACGGATCTTCTTCAAAGCAACGAGCATCGTCATGATGGCACCGAGAATCACGCAAAACTCAAATCCGAATACTCCCCATGCGAAAGCACGAAACTGAGTCATTGACATCCACAACCAAGGGACGGCTGTGATCGCGACGAGTATCGACACGAAGAGTGTCAACATCCGGATCGGTGTTGGTGCGTTGGAGTTGCTCATTTGATCGTTCTTGGTCATAGTGATTTTTTCGATGTTCAGATGGAGCTTGATGATATCAGTACGCATGAATCATTAGGATGATCGGCTTGGATCCATGGTTTATTTGGTGAATTCTTGGTTATACACCAACATGCGAGTGTACCCCCTCATTTTGATTGCCTAATCAATATCAATGCAATATTTGCGCGTTTATCCCCACTCCTATCCTCTCGTTGCGCAGTTGGATACTCTCGATCTCACAACCTCCCCATTCATCACCTTTTAGGTGCATCTGGGTCTAGATACGCCATCTTTATACCCGATAAGGACGATGAGTGAACTTCGATTCATGAAAGGTCATGAACGGTTCCTAAGGAGTAGAGCTATGGGCGGTATTACAACCGGCGTCGGATTATTTTCAGGTATTGATTCTGCATCACTGATCGATCAGTTGATCGCGTCTCAGTCACGGCCTCAGATTCTTGCCCAGCAGCGTGTCATCCAGCTGAAATCCCAGCAGGCTTCCTTCCTGGACATCAACTCCCGATTAAACAACTTTAAAACCGCCGCTGCGGCGTTCCGGGTGAACAACATCTTCTCTTCAAGAAGTGTTTCATCGAACAATGATTCTGTTCTTTCTGCAACCGCTAACTCAAGCGCCGTTCCAGGGAGTTACAACTTCATTGTTGACCGACTCGTATCAACTCAACAGTTGTTGACACGGGGATTCGCAGATCTAGACACGTCAAGTGTTGGACTCGATTCACTTACTTTCGAGTCAGAAGATGCTCGTCTTGATTCTGACACAGCGCTTGCTGATCTCAATAATGGAGATGGAGTAACAAGAGGAAAGATTACAGTCAACGGAACTGAAGTTGATCTCTCAAGAGCTGGGACTGTTCAAGAAGTGCTCGACGCTATCTCAACTGTCTCAGGTGTTACAGCACGAGTTGAGAACGATCATTTCGTAATTACCGGGGTCACTTCTCTGTCTCAAGCTGCAGGCGCAAATATCCTTGAATCGTTTGGGCTTGAATCTTATTCAGGGGTGGAAGCAGATCAGACAGGTACAAGTGTTTATAGCATCAATGGGAACACATCCCTTCAATCACTCAATGACGGACGCGGCGTTGCAACTCGTGTTGCTTCTGGACAAGGTGTCGAAGATTTTAACATCACCATTGATGTAAACGGTGACGGTATCGGCGGCGCAGATGATATCGTTGTCGGAATCCGAATCGGTGAAATCGAAGGCGAGCTCACAGACGATGAAGGAGACCCAATCCTCGACGATGATGACAACCCTGTCATCGGAGTTGTCGAAGGCGCTGTTTCAAGTGTGAGTGGAGTCATTGATCGGATCAACACACAACTTGAAGAAGCAGGGTTCTCTGAGTTTAATGCGTCGATAAATACAACAAACGGTTCGATTGATATCGTTGATTCAAGCGGCCGCAACTTTGATATTTCCAACTTTAGTAACGCGAGCGGCGTCATCACCACAGCAGATGACCTTGGACTCAGTGGGAGTTATACCGGAGGGACAGCAAACGGATCGCGAATCCTTGCAGGTCTTAACACCAAGCTTGTCTCAAGTCTGAATGGTGGCAGCGGGCTCGGGCTTGACGCGACTGATGGAAACCTTGCGATTACAACACAAGACGGATCGAGTTTCACCATCGACGGGCTTGATGACCCAAGCTTGGTTGATATCAATGACATTATCAACTCCATCAACACGAATGCGAACAACAACGGAAAAGTGATTGCATCGGTAAACTCAAATGGGACAGGTATCCAAATACAAGATACAACCGATGGTGGATCAACATTCAGTATCTCAGGCACGGGTGGTTTAGACGCTGCAGCTGCGCTTGGAGTATCGGGATCATTCGACGACGGGATCTCATCAGGATCAAATCTTCAACTCGCCTACATCGGTGAAGCAAGTCTTTTGAGCGAACTAAACAACGGCGAGGGGATCGGTACCGGAGAGTTCGAGATCGTCGACTCGAAGGGGAACCGTGCGACGGTTAGTATTACAAGCAGTGATACTACAATTGGTGATGTTCTCAAGAAGATTAACAATGCGAGTGGACAACCCGAAGCACTCGAGATCAACGCTCGAATTAACGATCAAGGCGATGGTATTGTCATTGAAGAAGATGCGACTGGAATAAATGGTATCCAGCTAATCACAATCTCGAATACAAGTGGTTCCGTCGCGACACGACTAGGAATCGAAGGAACATCAACCGGTGTTGACGGCGACAACTTCCTCGACGGATCTTTCGAAAAGACAATCGAGTTCGAACCCGATGCCACACTCAGTGACATTCGCAATGCGATTAACTCTGCAAATGTTGGAGTGAGCGCTTCAGTCCTCAACACTGGAATCGGCACTTCACCATTCCGTCTCAATCTCACAAGCGAGCAGACTGGGCGCGACGGCCGATTCCTGATCGACTCTGGCACCTTTGATCTAGGCACTGATGTGCTTGATGAAGGCAATGACGCCCGCGTGTTCTTTGGATCGAGTGATCCTGCGAGCGCAGTTTTGATGACCAGTTCTGTCAATCAACTTGACGGCGTAATTCAGGGTGTCACCATCGACTTGCTCTCTCGATCAGATGAAACTGTCGAAGTCTCTGTAAGTACAGACAACAGTGAGATTGAAGCAAAGATCTCCGAGTTTGTCAGTGCATTCAACTCAGTCATCGATGGGATTGACTTCCAGACTCGATACGACGAAGAAACTGAAACCAAAGGCACCCTGCTCGGCGATGGTACCCTCCTCAATCTTCGAAACTCAATGTTCAACACGATCAACGCAAAGAACGATGGTTTTACCGATACGTTTAACTCGCTTGTTGAAGTTGGTATAACCGTGGGATCTGGTGGTGAACTCAAGTTCGACACCGACAAGTTCCGAGAAGCGTACGCAGAGGATCCAGAAGCAGTCGAGAACCTATTCACTCAACAAACACTCGAATCGAACGATGATGATGACCCGAATACGATCGACGAACCAACTTTTTCCGAGCTCAGTGTGCTCGGACAACTCGAAGAGTTTGCTGACAGTTATGTTACAAGCATTGGAGGCGTGCTTCAGACTCGATCCAACTCGATTGATTCACAGATTAAGTTACAAGAGGATCGGATTGAATCAATCCAAAAAGGGCTCGACAACAAACGAGCAATTCTCCAGCGTCAGTTCCTCGCAATGGAGCAGGCAATCGGTGCTTTCCAATCTCAGGGCTCATCGTTATCACAACTCGCAGCTTTAGGTTAACTCATACTGAAGTCGACGAAAAGAAGGGCCGATATAACCCCCGATGAATGACACAAACTCAGCAAACGCGTATCTCAGAACCAAGGTCATGACTGCATCTCCAGAGGAGCTTCGATTGATGCTCCTTGATGGGTCGCTCAAGTTCGCAAATCAAGCAAAGACTGGTTTATTGAACAACGACCCAGAAATGACATACTCTGGATTCACTCAGTGCCGAGATATTGTTCTTGAGTTGCTCAACACGATTAAGACTGAGCCCGCACCGCAAATCGCGCAATCGATGCGAGAGCTATACACCTTTCTCTACGGCGAACTGGTCAAAGCAAGCATTGATAAGGACATCCCGAAACTTGATGAAGTGATTAGCTTGATTCAATATGATCGTGAGACTTGGGTTCTCACAATGGAGCAAGTCACCAAAGAGCGAGAAAGCGGCGTCATCGGATCAACGATCCCGGCCCCCGCTGCAATGCCTACTCGTCAACCGATCAGTTTCCAAGCGTAAAATGCTCATGTTGCGATCGTTGTTCTAGTTCAGCTTTTCACTGAGACCAGCTGCTAGGTGCTCCATCACAAACTTCACTTGAACATTTGTATCAAGCTCAGTCTTAGCTCGCGTTACGCAATCTATCGTGTGCAATGATCGATGTGCAGTTGAGGGATCATGTAATCCTTTTCTTGCTCGTTGTGCGATCAGTGCGAACATCTGCTCTGCGCTCATTCGATTCGCGGCTTCCTTAGATCGGTTCTCCCCGAGTTTATCACCGATCTTTACCCATTTGCCAGCCCATTCGTCAACAAGCTCACCCATTGTGCTTCCGAGTGATATGGGATGAACTCCACGATCTGCATCTCTACACATGGGTTCTATTCGGATGTGCCATTGGTATAACCCCGCTTCGATCGCCGCGAGCAATCTCCCTGGTGACCCAGATGCATATTGCATCAACCAATGATGCTCCTCTGGTGGGAGATCAAGTGATTGTGTGCGCATCCATTCACGCATCGCGTCATCATCAAGAGGGGTAAACGATACTCGCTGACATCGACTCCGGATTGTGGGAAGCAATCGATCTTCGCTAGATGTGACGAGAATAATCACTGTGCCTGGCGCTGGTTCTTCGAGTGTTTTGAGGATCGCATTTTGAACAGGCGCTTTGTTGGGGCTCCGATCGAGAAGTTCTGCTTCGTCGATGATGAACACTTTCCCCGCGATTGAATCAGACTTGATCGTTGGTGCAAGCGTCGCAGGAACAATCAGATGTTCTTCGACGACTGCCTTTGGAATTGTTTGCAGTTTCGCGTCACGGACCTTCTTTTCTTCGTGATACTTCGCGAGCTCTTTCTTGATCACATGTAGATCTGGGTGAGTTCCTGCACGTAACAACCCTTGGACCTGACTCTCAGGATCGGGTTCTATGTCCCCGTTGAGGTTGGGCGCTGAGCTTGGATCTAAGATTGTTGCGGCCCATGCGACGGCGGCTGTGAACTTGCCTACACCCTTAGGACCGTGGAATATCCATGCATGATGTACTCGTTGGGACTGCATTGATTGTCCGAGGATTTCCATCGCGCGATGTTGTCCGAGGACTTTCCCCATACCAATCGGCTCGTCATAGAGCCTGATCGCGGGTCCAGAATCTTCAACAACTCGTTTTCGAGTCGTCTTCTTTGTCGTTTTCTTTTTGGTCGTGCGTTTAGCCATGCTCTTTAAGCGTATGCAGAGTATCGGGCGTTGGTCCGAAATCCAACCTGTTGATCTGTGCTGAAATTGTCTTGTTTGATAGATTGGTATCATCTATGATCGAGGCCCAGATTTATTATAATGTTGTGTTATTGAGGGTGCCCCATGTTTGTTAAGCCTGTCCTGTATCAATGGATAATGTTCCTAATCATGAGTGTAGGTGTTTTTACTACTCCGTCGATTGGGCAAACTCTTTTCGAAGACTCTTCCATTTATGCGAATGATGAGACCACAGAGATCAACTTTGGGAGTGCGATTGCACTTGATGGTGATTATATTGCGATAGGCGCACATAGGGATACTTCAAACGGCTCCTACTCTGGAACCGTGTATGTCTATTCAACATCGACAAATCTTCTAGTCAACAAGTTACTCCCAGATGACGGAGCTCCTGAAGATTGGTTTGGATTCGCAGTTGATATTGATAATGGATTGGTTGCTGTAGGCGCTCGATACGAAGACGAGAGCGGATTCAACTCTGGTTCTGCTTATGTGTTTGACGCAATTACCGGCCAACAGATTACGAAACTAACACCGCCTCCGAACTCGGATTTCATCGACTTTGGACAAACAATTACAATCCATGACGGGGTCGTCGCTGTTGGTGCGCAACTTGACACTGAAAACGGGACATGGTCAGGTTCAGTTTTTCTATTCGACGCAACATCAGGATCGTTTATCCAAAAACTCTTACCATCCGATGGATCTGAGTACAGTTTCTTTGGTTCATCAATTGCGATCAACGATGACTATACAGTGATCGGCGCTGAGGGAAATACAAACGAGAACGGGCAAGCAGCAGGCGCCGTCTATGTGTTTGATACAAACACGAGACAAGAGCTTTTCAAGTTCATCGCAGAAGATGGGAACACTGAAGATCGACTTGGGTTCCGAGTAGATATCCATAACAATCTCATCGTTGCAGGAGCTCATCGAAATGATGATCTCGGACGCAGCTCAGGATCAGCGTATCTATTCGACATGAATACTAAAAAACAAACTGCTAAACTCCTTCCACTCGATGGAGAACGAGACAATTTCTTTGGATATTCTGTAGGAATCCATCAAGACGTTGTCACAGTTGGCGCAATCTTTAACGCAACTAACGGCGAGCAATCCGGCGCTGTCTACAAGTTTGATGCTCTTACTGGACAACAAATCAACAAGCTCATGACCTGCGAACGAACAGGAGATGATCTATTTGGATTTGATATTTCGATGAATGAACAGTTCATCGCTGTGAGTGCGATTCAAAATGATGATCATGGAGCAAACGCGGGCGCAGTACATCTCTTTGATCTCAACTCATGTAGAGCAGATACCAATGATGATGCAGAACTAAACTTCTTTGATGTCTCACTCTTTCTCTCAGAGTTCATGGACTCAAATCGTGCAGGCGATTTCAACTGTGATGAGCGCTTTAACTTCTTTGACATCTCTTCGTTTCTCGCCGCATTCTCTGCAGGATGTCAATAAGCAATCGACTAAGCATTGCGACGGCGACGCGTAGCAATCAGCATTCCCCCTGCGAGCATTGGAATAGTACCAGGGGAAGGAATGATCGAGTTGATCCATCCTGCGTAGTCTGAAACACGAGTAAATCCGTTGCTGTCGCCGTAATCACCGTTCGGAGAACCATCGGTAGAGTTGATAAACGATGTAACTCCTGCGAGTCTCCATCCCATGACGGTTTCGATGAACATTGCTCCACCCGAGTCTCCAGGACCGATCGAATATTCAAGAGCAACGGGGTTGCTGTCCCCGTAGTTTGACTCATTTGGATCAATCGGACTATCGAAATCTGTTAACAAGATCCGTTCATCCCATCCGCGCGCTGTTCCGAGTTCATCAATGACATTGTTCCCGCCGCGCAGAGTACCGTGAGTTCCGAAGATTGCTCCAGTTTCTCCCGTACCAGTTTGTCCGTACCCAACCAGAGTTGCGAGTGACCCGAGTTCTTGATCGCCCGTATAGATTGTTGCTGGATTGATTGTTGTGATTGGCGCGCTGAGTTTGAGTAGCGCCAGATCTCCACCTCCAAGGAAATTATTCCGTTCCCAATCTGGATGGATGACTATCTCTTCAACGAATCCGAATGCGGATCCTGCGGTGAAGATCCCCGTTGTCACATCACGATCGACACAATGAGCAGCTGTGAGTATCCATTGGTCAGAAACGAGAGTTCCTGAGCAGTTGGTAGATTGGCCGTTGGTAAAGAAGATACTCGTTGCACCGACAGCGCCAAACTGAGATTGTTCCCCAAGTTCGCGATAGAGCGCGTCATCGACATCATGCCGGATGACACCTGATAGAGCTGGCGCCGTGAGCATACTCAACGCACAGATCACCCCTGCGGGAGATGTAAATCGCATATTTGGGACTCCTCGTCTCTGGAACATATCTACAAATGGCCGATTCGACCCTTCAACAGACCCCGAGAACGCGATCATCGCCACCAAACTGATGTATTTTGTATGCTTTTGGGACCTGTTTGATCGGCACAATACCTACTCAATGCCCCTACTATTGACCCACGAATGCAATGCTCTATAGGTTAGAGCTTGCTCGACACTGAACAGAAATGGAACATCCGCATGTCGCAGGCTGCTCAATCAACATCCGATTTCACCTCAGCTAGCTCCGTCCGGAGCGCTTTTATCCAGTTCTTCAAGGATCGAGCACACACATTCGTACCATCATCAACGACTTGTCCTACGAATGATCCTTCCTTGCGCGATACCTTCGCAAATGCGGGGATGAATCAATACAAACCAATCTTCCAAGGTACCCTCGATCCCAACTCCCCGCTGCAAGGACTCACAAGAGCAACCAACTCGCAGAAATGTATCCGCGCAGGTGGAAAGCACAACGATCTTGATGATGTTGGGAAGGACACATACCACCATACATTCTTCGAGATGCTCGGGAACTGGTCGTTCGGCGATTACTTCAAAGCAGAAACCATCGCATGGGCATGGGAACTCATGACTGGGCCTCGTGAGAACGGCTGCTTTGCGCTCGATCCGAATCGGTTCTACGCGTCCTACTTTGGAGGCGACGAGAAAGCAGGACTCGAACCAGATCTCGAAGCAAAGAAAATCTGGGAACAGTTTCTCCCACCCGAACGGGTTATGCCTTTCGATATGAAAGACAACTTCTGGGAAATGGGAGATACAGGACCCTGTGGACCATGTTCAGAACTTCATTACGATCGAGTTGGTAATCGTGATGCATCTTCATTAGTCAATGCAGATGATCCAGAAGTGATCGAGCTTTGGAATTTGGTATTCATCCAGTTCGATCGACTCGAAGGCGGCAAACTCGTCCAACTCCCAGCGCAACATGTCGATACGGGGATGGGTCTCGAACGAGTTGTATCCGTACTCCAAGATCAAAACTCCAACTACGACACGGATGTGTTCACTCCGATCTTTGATACTCTTCAACGCTTATCAGGGTGTCGAGGATACACAGGTAAACTTGGTGCTGAGGATTCAGACGGTGTAGACGAAGCGTATCGTGTCATCGGGGATCACATTCGAACACTTGTCTTTGCGATCACCGATGGGGGAATGCCTTCAAACGAAGGACGAGGATATGTTCTGCGCCGAATTCTTCGTAGAGCAGTTCGGTACGGCCGACAAAAACTCAATGCACCTCAAGGTTTCCTCGCTCAACTAGCGCCGACAGTGATTGAGCTCATGAGTGATGCGTTCCCAGAACTCGCACAAGATCCAAAGCGCGTGATTGGGATTATCGAGGATGAAGAAACGAGCTTCGGAAAGACACTTGATCGGGGAATCAAGATGTTCGAAGAACTCGCGACAGATTCCAATTCAATCTCAGGTGATGATGCATTCAAACTCTATGACACTTATGGATTCCCGATCGACCTTACCGATTTGATGGCTCAAGAACGAGGACTCAAGGTTGATCTACCAGGCTTTGATAAAGCGATGGAAGAAGCAAAGGAAAGATCTCGTCAAGGTGGACGCAAGGAAGAAGGCGAACACAAGATTGAGCTTCGCGCTGAACAAATAGCACAACTTTCTCATCTCAATATAAAACCAACTGATGACTCTGCGAAGTTCGCTGGCCGAGATATAAAGGGCACTGTAAAAGCGATCTGGAACGGACACAACTTTGATGATCATGCAGATTCAACAAACGCAGGCACTCGCCGCGTTGGAGTTCTACTCAACAAAACGAACTTCTATAGTGAGATGGGTGGACAAGTCGCGGATGTCGGCGAACTCCAATGCATGAAAACCGGCGCACATTTCAAAGTTGAGGATACCCAATCGTTCGGAGGGTATGTTTTACATATCGGCCGAATCACCAAGGGAAAGCTCAGCGTTGGCAATGACGCGATGTGTCAACTCAAGAATGCACATCGTACAAAGGTTGCTTCGAATCACACGACAACACATCTCTTAAACTTTGCGCTTCGAGAAGTTCTAGGCGATAGCGTGGATCAAAGAGGTTCACTCGTCAACGATGAAAAACTCAGGTTCGATTTCACACACAACCAACCCGTAACTGCTGATGAAATCTCAAAGGTAGAAGAGATCGTTAATCATCAGATTGATCAAAATCTCACAGTGTACGCAGAGCTATCGCCGTTGGAGAATGCTCAAAGAATCAGTGGCCTACGCGCAGTCTTCGGCGAAGCATACCCGGACCCTGTCCGTGTGGTTTCCATCGGGATTGAAGTTGATCAGATGGTAGAGAACCCTGAGAATGACGCTTGGAAAACAGTATCAATCGAGTTCTGTGGCGGCACTCACATCGAATCGACAGGAGTCTCGAAACGATTCGCACTCTTGAGCGAAGAAGGGATCGCAAAGGGTATCCGCCGTATTACCGGCGTGTCAGGTCCAGACGCAATGAACGCGTTTGCTCGAACTGCAGAACTGCAAGCAATGACAAATAGTCTCGATTCAATTGATGACAGTAACTTGGCGCCAAAACATCAAGAGATAGTACAAATCCTTGAGAAAGAAGCATTGCCTGCATCTGGAAAAAACGCGATTCGTGCTAAACTTGGTCTGATTCAGAAACGACTCAAAGAAGCAGGGAAAGCAGCGGCTGCTGAAAAAGCAAAGCAAGCTCAAGAGCTCGCTGCAGGAATTGCACAAGGCGCTGCAGGATCTCCCGAAGAAATCGTCATCGCGTCTCTTGAACTTGGATCTGATCGAAAAGCTCTCGAAGCTGCTCTCAAAACGATCACAAGTGCATGTCCCAACAAAGCGGTGATGCTCATGAGTCCAGATTCAAACGCAGGCCGAGTCGCGCTGATGGCTGTAGTCCCATCAGGATTAGTCGGTAAAGGACTCAAAGCAGGAGACTGGATCCGTGAAGTCGCAGGAATGATGGATGGCAAAGGCGGCGGGCGACCTGACAATGCACAAGGATCGGGCTCAGATCTTTCGAAACTCAAAGATGCGACTGCTCATGCTCGTACATTTGCGTTCGGAAAGATTCACTAAAGCAAGTCTTGTCATGAAATCTTGACTCAAACGCGTTCTATCCGGGTTTTCTATCCGTGGATATCCGCTTTTTTGCTATACTCGTGTATGGATACTCCAGGAGATCAAGACTCTCGAGCAGATCGTGCCCGTCAAGCGAAAGCATGGAGCATCGCGCTTGATCCAGTTTATGGCCTCATCGGGATGGGGCTCATCGGATATCTCATCGACACACTCGCATCTACTGGGATGATGTGGACCATAATCCTGGCACTCGTCGGGCTTGTCGTTGGTTTTTACCGATTTATCAGAGAGGCAATGGATCTCAACACGGAACAGACCCGTTCGGCCTCGAAGACAGATGGCGACCCGGAAACCTAGTCAAAACAGAGTGATTTTGGGTTTCAATCCGCAGAATTTTGTCTTGAACGGATGATGATCTTGAGGTTTGAAATCTCAGGATTCCTGCCGAACGAAAACTTGTCAAGAAAGGGTGCAAAACTGTCCCTTTTTGAGTCGCCGAATCGCACAATGCCCCCTATCCTTCTCGCCCGGCAGGATAGGTGTTCTTGGATGTTCATCTGCCGAATCAGCTTGTTAGAAACAGATCAATCAAGTACTCAACGCAATGATGACGCATTCAACGCCAAACGATGTCAAACTCCCTGCAGTCCGAATCGGAATGCTTGGGTTCGTTGGCTGCGTATTGGCGGCTGCAATAGGTGGTATGCTCAGCACTCAACGCGATGGATCTTTGAATGATGGATTGTGGACACTTGTTGCAACAATCCCAGGTGTCCTCATCCCGATGTTTATCTTGATGATCATGCCTGCAAAGCAACCCGGACAATGGGGTGTACCCGTTGTTGCAGGGACAATGATCCGAGCACTTGTCACTTTGACAATTGGACTCGCGATTTACATGCTGATTGGACCTGCAAAGGTTGTATTTTTCCTTACCATGCTCGCGGCGTTGATGATCACATTGGTGATCGATGTCGCATCTGTATTGACTTTAATCCAGAAGCACTCAACAAGCATGATGCCTGTTGCTGATGCGGAGGGTATTTCATGATGTCGAATCTCACACTCGCATCCGGCGATCCAGTAGCTCACGTAATCAATCACCCATTCATCGTGAATGAAGGCGGTTGGTGGATCTGGTCAAGCGCACAGACAAATCTTGTTCTTTCAGGGTTGATCTTGCTATTCGTTGGTATGTTCGTTGCAAAAGCTGTCCAGACAGGCGACGAATCACACGGACACAAACGATGGGTTACCAACTCACGATTTGCACACATGGTTGAAGTCATCTGTGGTTATCTTCGCGAGAGTACGGTTCGGCCGTTGCTCCACGAACGCACAGAGCGTTTCATGCCTTTCTTGTGGACGATCTTCTTCTTCATCCTTGTCAATAACTTGCTCGGGTTGATCCCACTTCTCGATCTTCACAACATCGTTGCAGGACAGTTTGCTCCTGAAATCGTTGCACAGCACAAAGCACTCATCGGGGGAACCGCAACCCAGAGCATCTATATCACTGCAGCGCTCTCATTGCTCGCAGGATTGATGATCAACTGGGCTGGAGTCCGCGAGTTGGGTGTTGGTGGTTATCTCAAGCATTTGACCGCAGACGCACCCATTTTCGTTTGGCCGATTATCATCCCAATCGAGATCATGGGTACCTTTATTAAACCAATCGCTCTTGCGATTCGTTTGTTTGCGAACATGACCGCAGGACATATCTTGGTTGCAGTTCTTCTGGGATTCGCAGCTGATGGATTTATCGATCGCGGTATCATCGGACTCCCAGTCGGAATCGTTTCGAGTGGCGCAGTCATCGCGATCTACTTCCTTGAGTTGTTTGTTGCCTTCTTACAGGCATTCGTATTTATGTTCCTCACAACCGTGTTCATCTCGTTGCTCGCGCATCATGGTGATCACGAACATGACCACGCACACGAGGGGGCAACTGCTCACGCGTGATCATCTCTGACAATAGTTGGGCCTGGGGCACCGCGGGAGGGGCACCCAAGGCCATTGCGATCCGAAGTTGGATCGACAGTGGATTCTTCCCGCATTTCCATGGTTCTGGTCGAAAAACAAAGAATCGGCCTCTGAAAGGAATTTCCGAAATGAAACTTACTAAGAAAATCGCTCTCGCAGCAGGCGCAGTCGCACTTCTTGCACCTATGGCAATGGCAGCAGACCCAGTCGCAGGTGAAGCAGTCGCAGCAGCAGGCGTTGAAAACATCGGTAAGGGTCTTGCAGCAATCGGTGCAGGTCTTGCAGTTGTTGGTGGCGGCCTCGGTATCGGTATGGTCGGCAAAGGTGCTCTCGAGTCAATCGCTCGTCAACCAGAAGCATCAGGCACAATCGGTACCAACATGATCCTCGCAGCAGCACTCATCGAAGGTGCAACCCTCTTCGCGGTCGTCGTCGGTTTGCTCGTAGGACTTGCATAAACAAACTCACCAACCCCGAGCTGAAACATGCTCTGGGTTGGCTTTACTTAGACTCATGGCACCCAAGACGGGATGCCTATTGGAGAACTTCTTATGAAGCGTTGCACACTCATGACATTCCTTGCTGTTGCCGCGATGAACTCGGCTGCACTCGCGGCTGAAAAATCATCCGTTATCGAGGCACCAAAATCTGGAATCATCCCAGCAGCCACCGCGATCGTGATCTTCGTCATCGTATTCGCAATCTTGAGCACGATGGTTTGGCCAAAGATCATTGCTGGGCTCGACGAGCGGAACGAAAAGATCACAGGAGAGATTGCTGCGGCTGAAGATGCACGCAAGCAAGCAAAAGAAGCTCTCGACGAATACGAGAAGAATCTTGCTGATGCTCGCGCAGAAGCACAGAAGATGCTCGAAGAAACCAAAACTCAACAATCCGCTCTTGCTGCTCAGCTCAAAGCAAGTGCAGATGCTGAACTTTCAGCAATGCGTGAGAAAGCAATCTCCGAGATCGATGCAGCGAAGAAGCAAGCACTCAACGAGCTTTACACTGAATCTGTCAATCTCGCTACAACAATGGCCGGCAAGATCTTGCAGCGCCAAGTTACTGCAGAAGATCAGCAGCGCCTTATGGACGAGTCACTCGCTGAGATGAAGTCAGTGAACAGCTAACATCTGTGCGTTCGACAATCGAACCAAGAACCGGAGACACCAATGCCATTGATTGAAGCACAGCCAGATGCACTTGCGAATGTGTATGCAAAGAGCCTCTTTGAGCTCGCACAGCAACAAGGCGGACAAGCAAACGCTGAGTCCATCTTGGGTGAACTCGAAGATATTGTCGAACTCGCACGCAACGATCGAGCATTTTCTGAACTGCTCGCATCTCGATTGATCGATTCAGGGAAACGCGACGCTTCGATCGAACGCATGTTTAACGGCAAAGTCTCACCACTTACTCTCAACTTCCTTCGTCAACTCAATCGCAAGGACCGTCTTGCGAATCTTTCACAGATCACCACTGCGATGGATGTACTCGTCCAGAGCCAGTTTGGTCGTATCGAAGTTGATGTGTTCACTGCAACCCCAATCGGTGCAGGAGAACTCGAGTCCGTCCGCAAGCAGCTCTCAGCATCACTCGGAAAAGATGTCATCATGCATCCATATACTGATTCTTCGATGCTTGGGGGAATCAAACTCCGTATGGGTGATCAGCTCATCGATGCTTCGATCCAGGCTCAACTCCGCAAGATGCGTGATGATCTCTTGGATACGGGAAGCGCACAAGTCCGCGGCCGTTCAAACGACATCCTCGAAAGCTAATCCAACATAAAAAAATCAAACTCGAATCGGGCTCTACGCCCGATTTTTTAATTGTCATTTGTATATAATTAAATACCTAAAGGGAGGATATTCAGATGAGCAAGAAATCAGTTGATCAAATCGATGTTGCTGGAAAACGAGTCTTGATTCGTGTCGATTTTAATGTTCCACTCGATGGTTCTTCGATCACAGACGATCGCAGGATCCAAGCTGCACTACCAACAATTGAATCTGTTCTTTCAAGAGGTGGAAAAGCAATTTTGATGTCACATCTAGGACGCCCTGCTGGAAAAGGGTACGAAGAATCCTACTCGATGGTCCCCATCGCTCAAAGACTCACAGAAATCTTGGGTAAACCTGTAAAGATTCCTGCACAATCCTGTAAGTCTCCTGATGTCGCAACTGCGATCGACGCAATGAACAATGGCGATGTGATTCTTCTTGAAAATCTCCGATTCCACGGATGCGAGAAGCGTGGCGAAGCGAACTTTTCAAATCAACTTGCATCCTACGGCGATGTTTACATTAACGATGCATTCGGGACCTGTCATCGTGAGCATGCTTCGATGGTTGGTGCCCCACTTGCGATGGGTAACAAACCCAAAGGCGCGGGATTCCTTGTACAAAAAGAAATCGCATATCTCTCTGAAACACTCTCGAACCCCGCTCATCCATTTACTGTGATCCTCGGGGGAGCAAAGGTGTCTGACAAACTCCCTGCAATCGAAAATCTACTCCCGAAAGCGGACCACATCCTTGTCGGCGGCGCCATGGCGTACACATTCCTTCAAGCACTTGGACATGATACTGGTACTTCACGCGTTGAGTCCGAAATGCTCAACGAAGCGAAACGAATCATCGAGCTCGCAGCAGAATCTAAGACCGATCTCCATTTCCCAGAAGATCATATCTGTTCAACAATCTTCGCTGAACGAGCGGGAGATATCGAAGTCTTTGATGATCAGATCAAAGATGGTTTCATGGGATTAGACATCGGGCCCAAGACTGCAGCTAGATTCTCACGAATCATCAAGGAATCAAAAACCATTATCTGGAATGGACCGATGGGTGTCTTCGAATGGGCTCCGTTCAAGATGGGTACCAAGCTCATTGCTGAAGCTATCGCAGAAGCAACTGCTTCAGGTTCTGTGTCAATCGTTGGCGGCGGAGACTCCGCCGCAGCAGCAGAACTCTTCGGAGTTGCAGATCAACTCTCGCATGTTTCAACTGGAGGCGGAGCAAGCTTAGAGATGCTCGAAGGAAAAGCATTCAAAGCTGTTGATTTGCTCGATGATGCTTAACTTGATTCTGAGTGATTAGAAAGTAATGAGAAATTGTCATTGTGCTAAAACACGGGCATAGAAATTTTACTTCATCGTCTATCAAACAGTTTTTCAAGCTCTTCGATCGTCAACCGGACTGTTGTAGGACGGCCGTGCGGACAGGATGCTGCCCTCTCGGTTTCGATTCGGAGTTGCATTATTGCTGCAAGCTCTGTGTCACTGAGCACATCTCCCGCCTTGATAGCGGCCTTGCATGACATCATGTCGAGCACTTCGTGGAGTGCTTCCTCTGAAGATGGGACGAATCCGCCTTGATCGACTTTGTCAAACAACTCAACAAGAAATGGCTCAGCTTCCACATTCCTTGAATGTAAGAATGAAGGTACGGCCTGCACACCCACCGAGCGAGGACCCATTGGTGCTGCTTGAACTCCGATTCGTTCAAAGAGACGATCAAGCTCATCAAAGCGATCAATTACAGTACTTGGAACATCAAGCACAATGGGCATCAACAACGCTTGTTGTTCGAGCATTCCATTCCCTGTAACTCTCGAAAGTAACTTGTTGAACATCACACGCTCGTGCAGTGCGTGCTGATCAATGATGAGGACGCCTTGTTCATCTTGCGAGATTAAATAGCTCGAATGAACCTGCAGGACCTGCTCCACCCTCTGTACTGTGGGAAGCGGAGTAGAAGGACTGATGCTCGATCCACCCATAGGAACTGGTGAATCAGCGAGCACTTGCTTTAACTCTGTGCGAAAATCTGGTCGATCACTTCTGATTGAAGATGAGCTCGAACTTGATGCAGGCTTTGTTTCGAAAAATTCAACTAGTTTGTCAACTTGTTGATCGAGTCTCTGATTGATTTGTTCAGGAGTCGCGCTGGGCATGATCGCTTGCGATGAGTCGAACCCAGCGCCAGGCAATCTCTGGAGCAATGTTGGAGTTACATCAGCGCGTCCCAAAGCATCTTTGACACCATGATAGATCGCTCGATGAACCATTGATTGATCACGAAAACGAACTTCAAGCTTTGCGGGATGCACATTGACATCGACAGCTGTCGGAGACATCTCGATCATCAGCACGGCGGTTGGATGACGGCCGGGCTCGATTAACCCTCTATACGCCTCGCGAATCGCGTGCTGAATTGTTCGATCACGAATGGTTCTCCCGTTCAAGAAAACATGCTGTGCTTTGCTTGTCGCACGAGCGATTGCAGGAAGTCCTACGAGTCCCCAAACGAGAATCCCTCGCGCATCATCATATTGATCGACTGAAACCTCAATGAGCTGATCTTCGAGTTCTTTCCCCAAAATTGCGACAACTCGTTGGCGCGGGGTCTGATCGATTGGGAGATCAAGTTTGATTTTCTGATCACATATACATCGAACACCGATTGCAGGGTTCGCCATTGCGAGATCTCGCAACCATTCAAGACAACGAGTCTGCTCAGTTGTTGAAGTTCTTAGAAACTTTCTTCTTGCAGGGGTATTGAAGAACAGGTTGCGCACTTCGATCGTTGTTCCAACAGGGCAACCGATCGGCTTCGGTTCTAAGACACGATCACCTTCTGCTTCGATGATTCTTCCCTCATCGGATTCTTTGATTCTTGAGTGGATTGACAAACGCGAGATGGATGCGATTGACGCGAGTGCTTCGCCACGGAAACCCATAGTTCCGATTCGATCAAGATCCTCTGATTCACGAATCTTACTTGTCGCGTGCGGCGTGAGCGCCAGAGTCATCTGATCGGGTGCGATCCCGTGTCCATTATCCGCGATACTGATCCGTTCGATCCCACCTTGCTCAAGTTCAACTGTGATACGTGTCGCACCTGCATCTATTGAGTTTTCGACAAGTTCTTTAAGAACCGAGGCTGGACGCTCGATCACCTCCCCTGCTGCGATCTGATTCACAAGCAATGGAGAAAGTTTTCGGATTTGCACATTTGACTCAGTTACGGACATATTGATGAATCGTACACATCAATTGCTCCTGAATCGCTCATTTTTCCGTTGTTAGAGTTCATTGCGAAAAACATGAACATCTGATCCCACCTCTGAGCGATTCTCGCTAGGATTTAGGTATGACAGACTCCATATTTTCAAAAATCATCCGAGGGGAAATTCCATCACACCGTGTCTACGAAGACGACTTTGTGATTGCGATCCTCGACATCGCCCCACTCTCCGAAGGTCACACACTTGTTATCCCTAAGGAACCTGCTGCGACTATCGACGAGCTCTCTGACGATCATTCTGCAGCTGTAGGACGAGTACTCCCTCGGATTACACGTGCGATTAAGAAAGTTACCGGCGCTACTTCCGTCAACATACTCCAGAATAACGGCGCAGACGCAGGACAAGCAGTCGAGCATGTTCATTTTCATATCATTCCAAGATTCAAAGATCGGAATGAGAATGTGTCTGGGTCACCTGATAAGAACAACGGCCCTGGATTGAGATTGGATTGGACCCCTGGAACGCTTACTGCAGAAGAAGCGCTCGAACTTGGTAAGCACATCAAACGTTTGCTCTGACCAAAGTGTTTGTAAAACCAAATCTCGATTAGTTTTCTGCACGAACATGATGCGCCTGAGCAACAGGCAATCTTGTGAGACCTGATTCTGTTCGAATGAGAATAGATTCAAGAGGATCGATGTGTTCGATCTGACCTGTGTATTGCTTTTGTGCATACTCCAGGGTCCTGTTTGTTTTTACCATCGCATCGTGGAGTTCCCAATAACCTTTGATTTCTGTTGGTTTCCGCGATGACATCCAATAGCTCAGATTCTCGATGAGCGCACAAAGGATGTCGAGTCGTGATATCTGTAACCCGAGCTCGCTCAATGAGACTGCTTTTCCATGGAGCTCTGCGCCCCAATCTCGTTCACCCTGATTACAGTTAATCCCAATTCCAATGTGGGCAATGTTGCCAACTCTCTCGATGAGAATCCCAGCAATCTTCAGATCTATTTGTGTCTCATGATTCCGAACAACTATATCATTCGGCCATTTGATAAGAATTTCATGTGAACGCGAAGCATGAAGCTGAATCGTTTCATGCACACTACAAGCAACAATCGCAGAAAGCATTGGTGAAGAGATCCCCTCTACATCAACAACGAGAGTACATGGGAGTGTCCTTCGATCTGCATCTTGCCATTGTCGGCCTTGTTGGCCTCGTCCATTTGTCTGCTCAGATGCAACCACAATCAACCCAGTATCATTTCCTGCAAATGAGACCGCTGCGTCCATGGTGCTTCGGGTAGATTCGATAACAACAACTCGTTGTACACAACAATGCTCAGTCTTCGCGATGACTGTATCAATCATCGATGCCCATTTCGAAATATCTTCATTACCTGTCGAGTTCATATCACTCCAAAGTTGAATAACTCAACGAGCATCAAGTCCGATGTCGAGACTTTGCGCCTGATGTGTGAGCGCCCCGATACTTATTCGATCCACTCTTGTTGTTGCGACATTTTTAATCGTCGACTTTGTGATTCCACCTGAAGCTTCGAGCAATACAGAAGATCCTGATACATCTCTCAAATCGACAGCCTCATTCAGTTCATCAATCGACATATTATCAAGCAAAATAATATCGACCGTGCCCTCATCTGCGCTTAACGATGACTTGAGTTGTTCGAGTGAATCGACTTCGACTTGAACAAACCAGAGATCAACTGCATCATCACGAACTTGCTTTGCGATCGATTGGAGTCGCGACGCAAACTCATTTGCACCCATTCCTGCAACATGATTATCTTTGATAAGCACCGCATCGTTGAGCCCCATCCGATGGGTTGTGCCGCCTCCACATCGGACTGCGTATTTCTCCAATACTCGAAGTCCAGGAGTCGTTTTTCGAGTATCGCACACTTTGGCGTTGGTAGATTCTACCAATGAAACATACTCGTTTGTGAGTGTTGCGATTCCACTGAGTCTTGAAATCAGATTGAGCATTGTGCGTTCAAGCTTGACAATCACTCGAGCGTTTCCTGAAAACCAAGCGAGCTCAGTTCCAGATTCAATTTTCTCGCCGTCTTCAATCTTTGATTCCCATTGAATTTGGTTCTGAGAATCGAACACTTCTACTAGATCAGGAAGGAACTCTATGCCTGCGACAATCCCTTCTGAGCGTGATCTCATCACAACCTCTCTCTTGTCGTCAGGAGCAAACATCAGCTCTCCCGTCCAATCGTGAGGAGGTATCCCGAGATCTTCATCACATGCAAGCTCAATCAATCGACGAACGAATCCCGTTTCCCTAAGATAGGAGGCGAAATCAGGCAATCCCATTGCATTGAAGTCTCTGAGCGATGCGTCTTCCATGACCATATCTTACACCTTAGGGACATGCTGCCCTACTATTGTTGCTCTTGGATTGAAAGGATTTTAAATGAGTCTATTGGCAGGTAAAGTTGGTCTCGTCGTCGGTGTTGCCAATGATCGCTCATATGCGTGGCATATTGCCAAATCGCTTACTGAACAAGGTGCACAATGCGCCTACGCACATCTCCCGGGTGAGAAAAACGCTCGAAGAACCGAGAAAGCGATTGCTAAGATCCATGACAACGCATGGCTCGCACCTTGTGATGCAAGCTCAGATGAGTCACTTGATGAGTTATTCGCAGCCTATGAAAAAGATCATGGCCGACTCGATTTCCTTGTGCACTCCATCGCATTTGCAGATCGAGAATGGCTCCAACCACGCATGTTCGCAAAAACGCCTCGAAAAGCTTACCTCGATGCAATTGATATCTCTGCATATTCCCTCTCTGCGATGGCTGGACGATCTATTGATCTCATGGCCAAGAACGGTGGCGGCTCGATCATGGCAATGTCGTACTACGGATCTGAAAAAGTCATCCAAGGGTACAACATCATGGGAGTCGCAAAAGCATGCCTAGAAGCAACGACTCGATACCTTGCAGCAGAACTCGGAGAACACAACATCCGAGTCAATACCATCTCAGGCGGATTCCTGAGAACACTCGCGAGTTCTGCGGTGAGTGGAACAGATAGAATGGATGAAGCCGCGATCAAACATGCGCCACTCAAACGAGGGGTTGATGGAAGTGATGTTGGTAAAACCGCGGTCTATCTCGCATCTGATCTGTCGAGCGGCGTCACAGGTGAAAATATTTATGTCGATTGCGGTATGAATATTCTGGGGGGTTAACCCTTCTGTTGCACTCGAAACAACGGAACACCTATCAAAAAACGAAAATCTTTTCGTTTTTATTGCGCATCAGGTGGCGAAACTCGCGCGTTTAATCCGATATATAAGATATGACCGGAGCCATAAACAACTTAGCTTCAAGCCTTTCGGGCGCACCCGTCTCGTCTGCCGCCGCGTCAAAGGCCAAAGCAGAAGAGACATTCAAAGCAACTTACAAACGCAAACTCATCAAGGATGAGTACAACGCTGCAGTTGAAGAAACCGAGCACATCGATCCTGTGAGATCACTCGCTGATGCAGATCAGGAAGATGCGCAAGAGGATAGACAAGAGCATCAGACTGGGTATCCGCCGTATCGGAGAGCATCTGGACCAAGTACTCCAAGGCTTGATCTCAACGCTTAGAGATTTTGATCGTATATAAATATCATAAAAAACGCGAGTGAAATCACTCGCGTTTTTATCTAGTTTAGATCAAGATCACTTCTTCCCTTGGAAGAACTGTTTGAATGCATGAACAGTTGCGCTTCGACCGATCGCACCAATCGATTCTGTGAGTGGAATCCCTTTCGGACAAACCTTTACACAGTTCTGAGCATTGCCGCAATCGTTGATACCGCCTTCGCCGACCAATGTATCCATTCGATCGCTTTTGAGTTTTTTGCCTGTCTCGTGCTCGTTAAAGTACCGAGCTTGTGAGATCGCATGAGCACCAATAAAACTTGTGTCCCACTTCGATTCGTCTTCTTCTTTTGTAAACTGAGGACATGCTTCGAGACAACATCCACAACTCATACACTCCGAAAGTGTGTATCGCATCTGCTGATGATCGTGTGATTCTTTTGGACCTGCGCCTAAATTGTATGTCCCGTCGATGGGTACCCAACCTTTTACCCGAGTCAGGTTGTTAAACAAGCGAGCTCGATCAACCCATAGATCTCGGATGACTGGGAACTTGCTCATCGGTTCGAGTGTCATTGTGTCGCCTTCAAGAGGAGCATACTCGTCGATCAAGCAAGAGCAAGATTGACGAACTCGCCCGTTGATAACCATCGTGCATGCGCCACAGACTTCCTCGAGACAGTTCGAATCCCAAACTACAGGAGTAGTCTTCTGTCCGCTTGTTGTAACAGGATTCGCAGCGATCCAGTTGAGCGATGAGATCACATTGGCACCCTCTTTGATGGGAACCTTAAATGATTCCCAACGAGTAGGTTTACCCGGACCATCACAGCGCTTGATCTTGAAGATCACGCTTCGTTCTGCGACAGCCTTCTTGCGGTTCGCTTTACGCATGTCTGCGTCGAAGGAGTATGCTTCTGCTTCACTCATGTCTCATATCCTTAACAGGGAATCCTGTATTCAACCTAGGAATCACTCAAACCAAGAATCGGTCATCCGTACTCGTTTATGAAGCCCCTACGGTTTCTTTCTCAGTCTTTTGTGGACCCGAATCAGTCTTACCATAGTTTCTTGGGCGCAGTTTCACAAGCCCTGCTTTCACATCAACAAACTCGATGTCGCTTTTCCCTGAGCTTGCGTTGTACTTCGCAACTGAAGTCTTCCAGAATCGCTTATCGTCTCGCTCTGGGAAGTCAGTTCGGTAATGCGAACCTCTTGACTCTTCACGCAAGAGACCTGCCTTTGCGATTGCTTCGCCGAGGATGATCATGTCGCCGACAACTCTTGTGAAGCTCAACGATTGATTCGTCCACATGGCGCCATCGCCTAGTTCTACCTTCGTGTATCGTTCGCGGAGCTCTTCGATCTTGCTTAGACATTTCTCAAGGCCCGGACCAGTCTTCACAACTGTCGACGCAGAGTTCATTTCTTCGCCGAGCTCGAAAGCAATCTGGTATGGGTTGAGTGAACGATCACCGCTCGCGTTGGTTGTCGAGTTGATGAGTTTATCGTGTTTGTCTTGTTCTTGTTTTGTTGCATTATCAAAGATAGATGGATCAAGATTTGAAGCGGGAGTTTGATCCCCTTCTCGGACATAGTTCACGACTGATACGCCGTTGCATAATCCATCAAAGATACAACTCAACAATGCATTTGCACCGAGTCTTGTTGCGCCATGGTATGCAAAGTTCACTTCACCAAACGCGTAGAGCCCGTCGATATTGGTCATCGCATTGTTATGCGCTCCCATCTTGAGTCCAAGACCTGGTTCAGTTCCAACCGGGATCTCGTTGCCTGGTTTGTGCTCTGTGAGCGGCGCATCAGGCTGGTAATCGCCTGCGGTATAGGTCGTCCAGAGTCCACCCATTGAGTAATGAACTGCAGGGAAAATTCGCATTGGCGTGTAACGAGGATCGTCACCGACGAACTTCTCGTAGATATCCATAATCCCACCGAGCTTCTCGGTTAGGTACTGCGGATCTTTATGAGTGAGATCAAGATACACCTGATTTGTGCCGTTGATTCCCATTCCATCATTTACACAGACATCAAAGATCTCACGCGTCGCAATATCACGCGGCACAAGGTTCCCGTACTTTGGATAACGCTCTTCGAGGATGTAATACCGTTCGTTTTCTGGAATGTCCTTAGGTTTGCGAGTGTCACCCTTCTTCGAGGGCACCCAGACTCGGCCGCCTTCACCTCGTGCGGATTCAGACATCAATCGACATTTGTCTGCACCTGGGATCGCCGTCGGATGAACCTGAATCATCTCCGGATTTCCGTACCACGCGCCTGCTTGGAAACAACGAGAGGCTGCTCCACCAGTACAGATAACTGAGTTTGTTGATTTACCGAAGACGAGACCACACCCCCCGGTTGCCATGATCACTGCATCTGCACGGAACGATTGAATCTGCATCGTTCTCATATCTTGAGCGACGATACCGACACATCGACCGTCTTCAACGATCGGCCAGAGGAACTCCCAGAACTCTCGCATGTTGATTTTGCCTTCAGATGCAAATCGACGAGTTTGTTCATCAAGCGCATAAAGCAACTGTTGGCCAGTAGTTGCGCCTGCAAAGTGAGTTCTACGAAAGAGTGAACCCCCGAAGAGTCGCAAATCACGATACCCTTCATGCGAGCGATTAAATGGAACACCCATCCGATCGAGGAGATCGATGATCTTGGGCGCCCAGTTTGTCATCTCAAGGACTGGGTGTTGATCGTTGAGGAAATCGCCGCCGATGAGTGTTTCATCGAAATGCTGATACTCAGAGTACCCTTGCTGACGCGCTACTTCATTACACGCGTTGATCCCACCTTGTGCGCAGACAGAGTGAGATCGCTTTACTGGTACCATTGAGAAGAGATCAACTGCTACTCCAGCTTCAGCAATGCGGATACTCGCTGCGAGTCCGGCGAGTCCGCCACCTACTACAATCACTCGTTTTCCATCAGCCATGGGTTTCTTCTTTATCTCTATGCGACTTATTCGTCGCGTGGCTTATCGAGTTACCTATTTAAGATCCTGCTCAGCCGTCAACATCTTGTTGATCAACCATTGCAGTATCAGATCCTGCTTCGATTTCGTGTTCGAGTTCAGCATGTGCAGGTTGATCCATCATTGCTTTTTCAACCGCAACTGCTTGATCGTAATCAAGTGTCGCAAATCCAACGACTGACGCCCATGCCATAACCATGAGTCCTGCGCCCAATCCTGCACAAACCACTCCCCAGCGTTTCTGAGCAGGGCGGGAAATCGTGATTCCCCAAGTGATCGCAGCTGACCAAAGTCCGTTTGCAAAGTGGAAGACAAGACCTGACACACCCACGAAGTAAAACACTGCAACGAGGAGTCCCCATCCAGTAAATCCATCTGTTGAACCTTGGAGAGCAGCCGCAAATGTAGATGATGCTGCTTCATGCGACCAAACTGCTCCACCTGGTACCAAGAATGACCAACCCCAACGCAGTGTTGCGACATGGTAGAAGATGAAGAATACACCGAAGTAACCTGTCAATCGTTGGAGTGTGTACCGCATGTTACCGCTGTACTTGTACTCTCCGGTATTGCCTTTTCCACTCATCGCGTAATAGACGCCGAGGATCGAATGGAATCCGATCGCGCCCCATAGCGTGACTTCAATAATCAGAAGCAAGGGCATATTATTGATAAAACTAACTTCATGTTGGAAGGTCGCGATAGCGCGATTCATCCATCCCTCGCCATGAGCTCTTGAGTTGAGCCCACCCCACGCAATTGTGGAGTTTGTCGTAAGATGCATGATCAGGAAGACTCCGATGGGAACGATCCCAGTCAGAGAGTGCAACCTTCGCATGAGGAAGTGATGTTTCGCAATGGGTCCAGCGTTGTCACTCACCAGTGTACTCCGATGTGTTTCTGGTCATCGATTGAGTTCGATGAATACTCGATTCGTCTATATGCTCTAACCTTCGGCATTTACGGCTCTGCCGGTGTACTTTGCGTGGATAAATCCTGATTTACAAGCTCAAATCAGGGGCTCCACCAGAACCCATACCTGGATTCGAAGGATCCATTTGCACATGCTCAAGAGTTCCGTCTTGCGCCGCTTGCTCTACTGCTTTGGTTACTTCGACGAACTGCATTCGCAGTTCTCCAACAGTACCATCAAGCATTTCTTGTTCTTCAGCCGACAGATTCCCTTTGGTCTTCTCTTGGATCACTCCGAGCAGATCTATATTGAGTTTCGCGACTTCGAGCGATACAACTGCTCGTCCGGATTGATCGGGAATCGCACCCATGTACATTAATGCTTGGGTTGCAAAGAGACTGAGAAGCTCTTTGAACCCGATTTGTTCTGGGAGTCCACCAGGCCCTGCTTTTGCAGCTTGCTCAGCTTTCTCTTTCTCTGCGGCGACGAGTTTTTCTTTCTCAGCTTGTGCTGAGGATTTCCAATCATCGTCGATAATGATTTTCGGTGCGTCAGAATCGGACATATTGACCTCCAAATGGTGTAGAATGCATCCTAGCGCCTATTTGAATAAGAGAACACACAATGACACCGAATCACACCTCATTCACACCCAAAGTTGCCGGTGTATACTCGTCGATTTTTCTCGTTGCGACCCTCATTGGGGGATGCACCGGTTCAAAAATCAGTGGGCCACGCACGAAGAACCCTGAACGAGTGGCGCTCAACGATTTTGTCAATCCTGATGCAATCTCCACGAGTTCAACCCAAACAGATAATGAGACAACTGGTATAGATCCGAATCTGAACTCTAAAACTCAGCCAATCACAACTGAAACTGTTGATGGAATCACTCTAAGTTCATCAGAAACATCAACACCAGTAATACGAACAGTCAACCCGAATATTCCAACATCGAACCAAACTGGGCAAAATAGCTCGAGTTCAGATCTCCATCTGTTAGATGCAAAGGTCGGGGATGTAAACGGGAAACCAATCTTTACAAACTCATTCTTCGAACCAATCGAAGATCGACTCCTCGCAGAAGCAGGTAGATTGTCTCCTGCAAACTGGCGCCGAAGCGCTGGACAAACAATTTCAAACCGACTCGATGGGATTATTGCTGACGAGCTACTCAGAGCAGAAGCACTTGCATCTCTTACTCCAAATCAACGAGTCGGACTCCAAGCATTCTTGGGTAACTTCCGGAACAATTTACTTTCACAAAACTTGGGTAGTTCACAACTCGCAAGCCGAAGACTCCAACAACAGCAAGGCCAGACCCTCGACGAAGCACTCAGACAGAAAGAAGTAGACACTCTCGTTCAACTCACTCTTATTCAAGAAGTGAACCGACGCGTAAATGTTTCTTGGAGAGATATCAAACAACGTTACGAACGCGACATCGAAGAGTTTTCTCCTCCTCCTACAGCTGTGTTTCGAGTAGTCCGCACCTTCAAAGACAACACAGAAAAAGTTGCTCAAATACAGAGCGAACTCGACTCAGGCACCGATTTTCTCAAAGTTGCAGCTGGTCCACTCAACAACTACAACTCTGATTCGGATGGAATGCATGAAGTCCTTATCGAAGATACCTACGAGACCACTGTGTTCTTCGGCCCCGACGAACTCAACGAAGCTACACAGAGCTTGAGCACAGGACAAGTTGCAGGTCCGATCGAACTTGGATCTTCAGTGTATTGGATCAAACTGATGCGCATCGAGCAAGAATCGATTTCACTCTATGACGCACAGTTGAAGATCCAAAGCGAGTTGAGTTTCGAACGCAAACAAGAAGCAAGAATCCAATATCTTGATCGATTGATGGAACGAGCACGGGTTTCGAGCCGCGATGAAGTTCTCCTTCGTCTGTTGCAGATTGCTGACGAACGCTACGGCCCGCAAGGGTAAACCAAAACCTCAGGTTTGATTTATGTGGTTCTCGAAACAGAAATCAGTTTGGGTTCGCGGCGAAGACGCTGCGGCACGATTACTCAAACGATCTGGATACCAAATCATTTCAAGGAACCTTCGATTACAAGTTGGTGAGATCGACTTGCTCTGTAAAGAACACAGATCGGGAACAATCGTAATCGTCGAAGTGAAAGCTCGATTATTCAACGATGATTCTCGTGTTCGAATTGATCCTACTGCGAACATCGGCGCTCAGAAACAAGCAAAGCTCCGAACACTTGCCAAAGCAATCAAAAAGCGTCCTGAATATAAAGAGCTACCAATCCGCATCGATGCAATCGGAGTGATCTTCGCAGGCACACGCAAGAAGCATGTGGAAATCAAACACTACATTTCTGCGGTAGGCGCAATCTGATTTGATTCGTTCCCATTCATTCCTGGGGGGCGAAGAGAGCCTCTAAACTTTGCTTCGAGCTTTGCTTCTTCGAACAGTACTGGATCGATCTCTTTCGGGATGATCACTGAGAACATCGAACCAGATCCAAGTTCTGAAACAAGTTGAATCTCACCTTGCAACAGACGAGTGAGTTCAAGCACAATCGCGAGCCCGAGTCCTGTTCCAGTATGCGATCGTGTGTGTGATGAATCAACTTGTTGGAACTTATCAAAGATCCGTTTCTGATCATCAGGTGCGATCCCTTCGCCGTTATCAATAATTGATATCCGGATCTGATCTACACCTGAAGTATCATCGCTGATTGGTTCTGCTCTGAGGATTATTTCGCCGGGTTGTTCGCTTGAATCATTTCCTGTGAACTTCACGGCATTGGAAAGTAAGTTGAAGATGATTTGCTGGAACTTCTTTGGATCTGTATGAACGAGCGGCAAGTCCGTTGCAACATCGAGCTTGACTGAAATACCTTTTTTACGAGCAAGCGGATGGATCAACCCAACGAGTGCCTGACAGTTCTCTGCAAGGTTCATAGGAGTGACATTGAGCTCGACGCGCCCCGCTTCGATTTTGGCCATCTCTAACAGAGACTCGATCATCTCAAGTAGTGTTCGTCCCGCAGAAACGATGTTGACAAGATAGCGCTCTCTCTTCCCAAGTTCTGCAGGGTCATGAATGGGTTCTGATTCATACTCTGCGTCAATTGCAATCTCTCTGCGTGCAATCTCAAGGAGAAGCTCTGCGAATCCAATGATCGCATTGAGCGGCGTTCGGAGTTCATGCGACACACTTGCTAAGAACTCACCTTTGAGTCTTGCAGATTCAAACAGAGCGGTATTTGCTTCAGAAAGCTCTGAGAGCTTGATGTCCATTGCTTTGTTCGCATCACGAAGTTGATCCCGCTGTCGGCCGAGCTCTGCAAGCATGAGGTTGAGCGTATCAGATAGTTCTTCAAACTCATCACCAGTATCGATCTGAGAACGGGTTTCAAGATTCCCATCGCGAACCCGTTCTGCAGTCTTCTGTAGCGCAAGCACAGGACGAAGAATTAATCGATTAATGATCGTCGCGTACACAATCATCGCGACAACAAGTACTACAGAGCCTGCAACAAGGACATACAACAAGTTCACGACGAGTAACCAACCCGCGCCGTCAGAATGATGCTCAAGGACAACGACTGAAGTAATCTGTGCATTGTCATCACGAGATGCTCGTGCATATCGATATATCCGGTTCCAACCCGACCAATCTGAATCGAAATATTCGATTCGGGACGCAGATCGATTAAACTTCGTCATCGCTTGAGCAAGGAATCGATCCTCAGCAACCGCAAGCTCTATCTGATTTTGGGTATATGGACTGATTGTTGCCCCCCCAACAATCAGCTCATCTTCATGCGCAGGATGGTCCTCAAAGGCATTCCAAGTCGAATAAACTGACCGAGCGAGCTCTAACTCCCCTGCTCCTACGAGCCCATTCATACGCAAAAGGGGTAAAGACAGTGCAATCGTGGTAATTAGACCTGTGGCGGCACCGAACAAAAGGAGGCATTTCGTCGCCAACGAGAGTTCGCTAAACCAAGCTCGGATATCGTGTATTGTCGTCACGTTACGAGTGTATCCCAAGATCAGGATTGTTGTTGGGTCTTGGGCAGAACTGGCGTACACTTGTTGCCCATGACCAATAAGTCGACCAAATCCGTCTATCTCGAAACTTTCGGCTGCCAGATGAATGAGCTTGATTCTGAGCTCGTTGCAGGCTCGCTTGGAGCTCTGGGATACCAGTTCACTTCTCAAGCAGATCAAGCAGATATCGTGCTCTACAACACTTGTTCCGTCCGGGAACGAGCAGAGCAGAAAGTCTGGTCACGTTTGGGTGAAATGAAAGTTCGCAAGAACAACCAGCCTGACTTGGTTGTTGGCGTCCTGGGATGTATGGCCGAACGAGACGGCAAAGATCTGATCGCACGAATGCCTGTCGTTGATCTCATGTGTGGGCCTGCAGAACTCGACAAACTCCCTGAACTACTCGATAACGCAGTTCGCACCAAATCTTCACTCGCAGTAAATGATCCGGAAATCGCGATCCGTCGATCCGCGAAACAAGTCGCACTTCAAGGGAATGCGTCTCGACGATCCTCGACATTAGCGGCGGCGGGAGATTCACTTGAATCGCTTGATTTGGGTCGCATGATTTCCCCAGTAGACTTTGACGGCCGACGCTCTGCATATGTCCGTATCACTCGTGGATGTAACAAGTTCTGCACTTACTGCGTTGTCCCGCACACCCGCGGCGCTGAGATTCATCGTCCTCCTCAACACATCATCGACGAGATTAAAGCGCTTGCAGACACTGGTATTATTGAGATCACATTGCTTGGACAGACGGTGAATCACTACCGATTCGAGCATGATTCTGCGGTCACACTTGACGGCATTGTGCAACCTCAAAAGGGACGCACATACAAGGGATCACATAATCGGGACGCCTTTGCAGGAGCAAACACAACAACATTCGCAGATCTGCTCTACCGAATCCATGAAGAAGTCCCTCAGATCAAACGATTGAGATTCTTAACCAGTTACCCTCGAGACTTCGGAGATGATGTTCTTCAGGTCATTCGAGATTGTCCTCGAATTTGTCGATTCATTCATGTGCCTGCACAGACTGGATCGAATCGTATGCTCAAGATGATGAATCGCGGGCACAACATCGAAGAGTATGACGAGTTCATCGGACGATGCAACGAGTTCTTACATCAACCTGAGATCGGACGACCGCTCATGCTCGGCGGCGACATTATCGTAGGATTCCCTACTGAAACTGAGGAAGATCACGAACTCACAAAGCAACTCCTCATTCGGAGTCGATACAAAAACTGCTTTATCTTTAAATACTCCCCGCGTCCTGGAACTGTCTCCTATGACAAGATCCCAGACGACATTCCAGACGCTGTCAAGAAGCGCAGGAATAACGAACTTCTCATGATCCAAACGGATATTTCAGATTCGATTGCCCAAGATCAAATTGGCGGCGAGTTCGACATATTCGTCGAAGGACTCAGTAGACACGAGCACAAGAAGCGCGGAACCGATGTGAAACCAGGTTCTGGGATGGTTGGAATTACCATCGGAGGCGCTGAACCTCAAGCTCAAATCGCGGTACTCGACGCAGAGATCCAAGGACCAACAGTCCAACTTTCTGGCAGAACCGACGGCGATTTGATAGTCTTCTTTGATGTTCCTGCGGTTGGTTTACAATCACCAAATGATTACATCGGAAAAATTGTTCGTGCGAAGATCAACGCAGCAGACAAACTAACACTTGCAGGCGAACTCGTTTAATCCTCTTCCATCCGTGATCTCGCTCTTCGTTTCGCGGCCAATAACGGGTTCGAACTCTCATCAACTTGGTCTTTAACCGTATCCTGCGCTGTTGTTCCTGGATCAGACTTCGATCGCATAGGACTTCGATCCATCGCAGGTTCTGTCATTTTACGATTACTTACTTTTTCTTTCGTTGCTTTGAGTGTTGCGAGCTTATCTGCATGAACTGATCTTGAAACTGCGAGCGTTTCATCGCGGGCTTGAGTAATCCATCGATCAAATGCAACTCTTCTTGCCGCGAGATCAAGAACAAACAGCACGAACGCAATGATCAAGAGCAAGGTCCAGATCGGTTCGAGCGACAATCGTTCAACGAGATTAGTACGATCAAACAAATCCGCTGAGACCGGATCACTCAGATCAAACACCCGACCGCCTGTACGATTTGCAAGATCAACCATCGCGTCAGGGTTCGCGCTGAGGTATTTGAACTCTTCGACGCCATTGATTTGCAATCCCGCGATTGTGGGTGCAAGAGACTGTTCTCCTGCTTTTGGACTTGCGATCATGACATGAACACCTGTCGCGAGACCATCCACAATACCTTCGTATTGACCTGTCCCTACTTGTACTAGATCTATACTTTGTTCTTGTCCTGTAGGATCAAAGAGTTGGACTCCAACATCGAGTCCATCAATAGGAGCGCCATCTGGATCGATCGCGTTGTATTCAACTTTGACTTGCGATCCATTGACAACGAGTTGTAACTCCCCAGGTTCTCCCTGATCATTACGAATTGTCCACGCGAATACATTGGTCCAAAATCGAACAAACACATCGGACTCGATCCATTGCTTCGACCAGGTTGAGACATCGGAAGTAAAAACTGCAACTCGACCCAGCTCAACCTGATGAAACGCGAAGATAGGTTCACCCTTAGAGGAAACAATTGGTGTTGATATTCGTGGATCATCACCAATTCGATCAGTCATCACCAATCCACCCAGATTGGGTAGTTCTCCAATAAACCCTGTCGCAGGGGTGTCACTCTCGAGGACATAGGGAGTAATTACTCCTTCGCGTATCATTGGTGTTCTCACAACACGGATCGCTTTGAGAAACACACGGGGAAGCACACTCGGATTCCGTACTCGATAATATTTCCCTCCAGAACTAACGGCGATCTGTCTCATCCGCTCTTCATCTGCATCGTCTCCTACTGCGATCGTTGAGACTTTGATTCCAAGCTCTCCTAATTGCTTTGCGAGTTCGGGTAATGCTTCTGGACTTTGAGATTCGCCGTCTGAGAGCAGTACCACATGCTTTGAGTTTGCTTCGATTCCAACAAGCATTTCTCGTGCCATCTCAAGAGCGGGGACGATGTTGGTTCCCCCACTACTCGTTATGGATGTAATCCGAGATCGGGAACTCTCAGGTTCAGAGTTCGGCCCTATCGGGACGACTTTCTTTGCAGAGTTTGAGAAGGAAACAACCCCAACGAGATCTTTCTTATCAAGCATCTCTATCGCGCCTGCAGCAGAGTCATTCGCGATCGATTGTTGAGATTGAGATGAGCCCATGACACTGTTTCGCATGGATCCTGATGAATCGAGTACCATCACGACTGCAACAGGAGGCATAATCAGATCATCCGCGACATCAAGTTTGATTGGGAGGATTTCTTCGATCTCGGTGCCTTGCCATCCCCCAGCTCCGAGAGCTTCTCGGCCACCGATAAAGATTACGCCACCGCCTAGGTCTGTGGTATAAGCATGAAGAATCTCATCTGCATCAAGATCGATTGCGTCTCGAGGTGTATTGACGAGAACGACTAAGTCATACAACTCAATATCGAGTAGATCAGACGGGAAACTCGTTGGTAAAACTTGATCAATTTCCCATCCAGCATTGTCCATTGCTTGAATGAGTTGATCACTTTGAGAGTCCCCTTCGTTATTCTGATCTGCGACAATGAGAACCCGGCCATGCCCTGATGTCATGGTGACACCGCTCGCTTGATTGTTTCGTAAACTGGTATCACCTAAATACTGAATCTGATCTCCATCAATCCCACTCTCGAATGGCTGATACCATGCATCGAATCGATGGACCCGCTTTGGGCCAAGCTTTACTTGGAACTCAAAGAGTTGCCGACCTGGTTTGAGAGTAACATTTGCGGCCGACTCTGGATTCTCTCCATTTAGATCGACAGGTTCACCATCGTACTGCAAATAGAGCTTGCCTGATGATTCCCCAATACTTCTCATTGCGATACGAATATCAACAACCGAGTCTTGTGTCGCGCGTGCAGGTACATTTACAGATTCAATCGTGACTTCGTCACGGATCGAGTATCGAATTGGAACCACATCAACGGGTACATCAATTGTAAAATCTTCTAGGCGACTTCCCGTTGTTCGTCCATCTGAAATTAAAACCACTCTTGCATTGGCATCTGGTGGCATTTGCGATCGAGCATGACGAATCGCAGAAACGATGTCACTCCCCTCGACGGGTTGAATATCCAACGAACGATCAAGAACTTCTGATTGAGTTGGTAACGCGATCGTTTGAGCGCGTTGATCGAATGCGATCAAACCGAATCGATCTTCAGGTTGTTGATTTTTGCTTGCTTGTGCTAAAAAACTTCGGGCCACAGTATCAATACTAATTGGTAAGCCTAGCTCGTCTTGTCCAAAACTCGCAAAGCTTTGGACAGATTCAGAGACATCCACTACCGCGATCACTGCGATGGAGTCTGCTTTCTTTACCCAATAAACACTGCTCAATGTCAACCCGAGAATAACAAAGAGCAGGACTCTCAACGAGATTACACACGCGCGACGCAATGCGGGAATTCCTCGCATCCATCTCCAACTCAATAATCCTGAGACGAGCCCAAACAGAGAGAGTAACAGCCACCACGGTTGATCAATCGCGATATTCACTTATCCGATTCCTTGGTCGATTTCGGATTGTCGTTCTTTGAAACTGCATCTTTCCCTTGTGGTGCGACCTTTGAACCCGACTGGTTCGAGGATTCTAGTGAATCAGCACGATCTTGAACACGTTGAAAAGCCTCTTTGACGACCTTTCTATATTTCCGAGGAACTTGTTGTTGTTCGATCGCTTTTTGAGCTTTTTTAGATGCTTGTCTAAACCGTTCCGCTGCTATTCCAGATTGTTGGGGAGCTTGCGTATCACCATCGGGCGCGTACCACTTTCCAACAGGATCGTTGGACGGATCTACATTCTGGTCCGCAGCGTCGAATGGAACATACTCGGGATCCGATTCAAAGTCATCCTTGATCGTGTTCTCTGAAATCTCTTTATCTGAGCCTCGACTCCCTGTTCCACGCGATTGCAGATCTTCAATATCTTGTGGATTTGATTCTCCATTGGATTCTCGTTGATCGGTATCCTCCTCTGGTTGTTGTGGATCTTGGATGAGTCTTTGCGCTTCGTCGCGAATGTCTTGAGCTTGCTCATTGCGTCGTTGAGACTGATTCTTCTTTGATTCCATTTCGTCGAGGCGCTCTTTTAGTGAACGAATTTGATCTTCAGAAGGATTCTCAGATTGTTGATCCTGAGAAGATTCACGCAGATCCCCAGATTCTTGCGATTCATTCGATCCTTCGCGAACCGCTCTTTCTTGTTGTTTTCCATTTGAATCCGAATCACGATCCTCTTCAACAGATTCTTGTTCCGAAGTAGATTCTTGTGAGTTGGAATCGTTGCTTTGTTCTCCAGATTGCTCTTTTGACCCATCCTGCGATTGTTCCTTGGGTTCAGAGTCCTTTGATTGCTGACCTGATTTCTTCTCTTGTTGAGTTCCATCCTTGGATTGTTCTTGCGATTGATCGCTTTCTTGGTTCCCTGTGTTTTCTTCAGTTTCGCGATCAGTCGACTCTTCTTTAGAGTCTTGATTTAGAGAATTATCCTCATTGGATTTTGGTGACTCTTCTTGAGAATTCTCTTTCGTTTGCTCTGATTGTTCCGATTGACTCTGCTCGTCTGACGAAGGATCAGAACTTGGAGGCTCTTTCTTTTTCGACTCCGTTGATTCTTGATCTTCCTTATCCACATCTTCAGACATCTCAGCTTGATCAGGTTCAATCGCGTCTGCAAGCTCCTCGAGTTGTTGCTCTAACTCTTCGCGTTGCGACTCATCCATCCCATTCATCTGCTGCTCAATATCTTCAATCAGTCGTTGAGCTTCTTCGAAGTCTTGATCTTGAATCTCATTTGCAAGTTGATCAACCAACTCATCCCATGCACCCTGTTGATCTAACTCATCTGAAGGTTCGTTCAGTGCTCGATTCTGAGCTTCTGCAATTCGTTCAGAAATTTCTCGTGCTTCTTGCTCTTGTTGTTGAGATTCTTCTTCGAGAGCATCTGCAAGTTGTTCGAGCTTTGCAGCTGCGAGTGTTTCTGCTTGCTCGGAGTCATTGACTCCATTTGCGAGCTCCTCCTTGAGCTCATTGATCTCTTCGATCGCTCTTTGTACTTTGGGTGATTCTTCCGATTCATTCACGGATTGAACTTCTTCAATCAGTTCTTGCGCATGATCAATGCTTTCGATCGCTGCGATCGGGATGGATGAAGGAACTGGACCAGATCCGGGTGCTCTCAATGGGACCCAAATACCAACAACAACGATCAGGATCAGAATAATTGCCGCCCGCCACCACGCTTTTGCATCTGGAGTATCGATTGCATCTTGAATATCAACATGTTGAGCGGCTTTGCTTGCTTGAGCGATTGAGAGCTCAACAAATCCTGCAGAAACTTGATCAATAGTTTGAGTCTCAAACTCAATTGCTGATCGGATTTGCCCTTTGAGTCCCAGACGCTCATCGAGGATTCCACCGCTTTGTTTGTCACTAAGTCTGAGTTGAAAAGCTCGGACGAATCCTATCCCGAATGCGACAAATATCGCGAGAACGATCCATCCCCACCAAAGTCTAGAAGCTGATTCCCATCCGATGATTCGAGAACCCACAATGATCAACAACGCAATAGCAAGGGTCCAGACAACACACCGGCCGGTTTCATCTATTACCAATCTATGAAACATCGCAGCTGCGGCTCGATGAGCAACGCGTTTGGGAGTTTGGTCTTGATTGATCGACATATGGGTCATGATAGTGATTCTACAGTTTCTTTACGCTCAACGATGCGTTTGCGTTCACAGATAAAGCGAGATGACAACAATCCTGCTACCCTTTCATTGTATGGAATCATCGACAATACATCAGAGTTTGAGCCAACTCCTTTCTCAGGAGCCTCTCAATGAATCCCAATCGAACGAAATTTTCTGTGCTCTACTCAAAGGCGAGCTTGATGATCCTCAGATCGGAGGATTACTCTCGTTGATACAAACAATGCCTCCGAGTGCATCAACACTCACTGGAGCTGCTCGCGCAATGAGAGCACATGTGGAATCTGTCAACTATGAACTTGATCTAGGGACCTCTCTCATTGATACATGCGGAACTGGAGGAGCTCCAAAGACCTTTAATGTCTCAACGGCTGCTGCGATCATTGCGGCGAGTGTAGAAACTCCTGCAGATTCTGATGTCTCTCGCATTGTCGTCGCAAAGCATGGAAACCGATCTCGAACCGGGAGAGGATCTGCAGAGGTTCTGATCGCTTTGGGTGTCAATGTTGATGCATCAACACAAATCCAAGCTCAGTGTCTGAAAAAAGTCGGTGTCTGTTTCTGCTTTGCGATCCATCACCACCCTGCGATGAAGCACGCGATGGGCCCTCGTCGATCATTGGGATTCCCAACGATTTTCAACGCATTGGGTCCTCTTACGAACCCCGCAGGAGCAGATCGACAACTCATCGGAGTTTATGACAATGCACTTGTCGAACCCATGGCACAAACTCTCGCGAATCTGGGAGTCCAAAGAGCAATGGTTGTCCACGCACAAGACGGGCTCGATGAACTGACAACCACTGCGCCTACTCGTATCCTCCATGTTGAAGGCACATCGTTACGAGAAGAAATTATTGACCCAATTAAATTTGGACTTGAACGCGCAACTCTACAAGATCTCCAAGCAACAAGTCTTGAACACAGTGCTCAAATCATCCGTGAGATTGTTGATGGAATCCCGAGCCCATTTGCGGATATGGCAATGCTCACAACCGCGGGAGCTTTGATCGTTGCAGGAGTTTGTACTGACTTTGAGACAGGGATTCAACTCACAAGAGAAACAGTCGCAACAGGCAAAGCAAAAACGACACTCGATCGATTGATCGAAGTGTCGCAAGGTTAAACAAGAATGATTCGAGTTCTATCTGGACCGATTAGTGGCCGTACCCGTTTCCTTTGAGTACAAGAAGTAGATCATGAACTGTTCGTTCGGAGATCGGCGTCTTTGTATGGAAGTTGTCCATTATCATCAGCGCCACATGCTCGTTGGTAGATCCTGGTTTATTTGCAAAGATCAACACGCCGTCAATACTTTGGGATTCGAGCCACTTCTGAGTTTTCATAGGAAACTCTGGAGAATCGAGTGGTAACGAACCAATCGCATTTTGCAACTCCGCAGTGAGTTCAATCGCGAGTTCGCTGCTCTGATCCGTTGATGAGGATAGTCCACCTGTTAAATCAACGCCTTTCGATTGCAACTCTGCGAGTCCTATTTCGATTTCCGCGTACAACTCGGGAGCAATCGGTTGACTCAACATTGGGATGAACAACATCTCAGCATCGACATTATGAATATTCTCGTACGAGACCTGTTGATTATGATCGTGCGATTGCGAGTTTGCAGTCACAGATACATGCGAAGAATCATTGTTGTGCATCGGCGCTTTTGGTGCATCGGGTGCTTGAGTTGCAGAAGCATACGATCCAGAGTCAGTAAACACAGGTAACAAGAGTGCGCCACCAAGAACAGCGCCACCAAAGAGTACTGCTAATCCGAAGATTCCCGCAAAGACAACTCCTGCGCCAGGAGTGTTTGTGTAATCCTTGCGTACACGACGGTTCGTCTTGATCCGATTGCTTGCTCTATTTCGCATTTTATGCGCACGCTTGCGTGCTTCACGCACTTGGTCACCTGCAGGTTTCCGATCGTTTATATCACGAAGTGAACGCGGTGGTTGCACACGGACATTTGCACTTGCATTCTGTACCTGAGCTTTATTTTGTGGGACTGGGCGTTGAGGTTTTCTAGGCATTCCCCCAACCACAGCGTACTTCCCTGACCACCAACCGGTGACATGAGCTTTTGGTCTTGTTACTCGCGCACCTCTCGCGCCTGCATTTGCACGATTAGGTGCGCCAACGCGGGGAGGGACAGGCGAAGCAGCAAAGCTGACAGGTTCGTCATATATTGATGCATGCTGACTCTCAACACGCTGAGCAGCTGCGACATCGCCTTGGGAAACACTTGGTAAATCAATAGGTTTGATTGTAAATGGATCCTGAGCTTCGATGACAACTCGCAAGTCTGCAAGCATTGCAGCAGCGCTCGGGTATCGACGATCATACTCAGCCATCGAGCGACGCACGATCCAACGCAACGCCTCTGGGCAACGCTTGGTGATCTGTGATAAACCTCCGTGAGCTGGGAATGAGTCTTCAATCATTGAGAATAGAACCGCACCTGCTGCATAGACATCAAACTTTGATCCATCGATTTGATGAACCTTCACTCCGCGAAGAGCTTGTCGAACGAGCTCAGGATCACGGAAGTACTCAGTTCCATGAGTTGTCAGAGTCATTGCAGAACGCATCGGAGTGATGAGTCCAAAGTCGACGAGATGTGCCTTTGCAGACTCACCTTGTCCATCGATGATGATATTGTCAGGTTTGACATCCTTGTGCCAGAGCTCGGCGTTGTGATAGGTATCAAGGGCAATCAGAAGATCTTCTGCATACCCCATTAATGATTGCATATGTGCAACATCAAGTCCCTCTGCAGGGCTTAGAGCATGCATGCGATGAGTGATTACCGAAAGCGGTTCACCTGGAACATAACGCATGACATAGTAAAATCGCTCTGGAGCCATTTGATGCTCGAGCACTAAACCAAGCGAACGAGCAGCGTCAAGCGCACGACTCTCACGTACGATCTGAGGCAAGCTTGATCCGTCTTTCAATGAGAAGACCTTGATCACGACTTGTTCAACTTTACCGAGCTTGCGCTTTGCAAACACAGCTTGCTTTATCTCATCTGGTTCCGCGATGTAGAGCTTACCACCTGAACCTCCACCCTTGAGTGAACCAACGATGGTGTATCCTTCAAACATCCCGACGCGTTTGGATGGTTTGTCTCGTGTTGGAGCAGCGGCCATCATTTCAGGAACACGTTGCTCAACACCTTCGAGTGCTTTCGAGACTCCGAATAGACGAGCAACATTTCCGATCGCGACTCGATAGACACATCGACCCGCAGAACGAAGCTCAGCAATGAATGCGCCTGCATAATGTTTCGACGCAGACCATCGTCCAATGATGATACTAAAGATCACCAATGGCGCGAAGAGTATTGACGCGAGAACTGCTCCGACGAAGCGGAGCGTGTCTGTGACTTCTTCCCCTATGAATCGGAAGATATTCCGGAGTACCACAAATGTGAACCCGAATATCTTTGAAAAGAGAAAGATGACTGCTGCGAGCAATACTGCTCCAAGCAACACAGCCGCGATGATCCCGAAGATTGTGGATATTGAAACCATGATCCTGCTGCCTCTGCTATCAGTTACTCACCTTTGATGATTAACCCAGAAGGGATTGCTCATCTTCAGCACGCAACTGCATCTGCCGGTGATAGATATCCGCGATTGCGTCATCGAACATGACATCTGCGGACTTATCCGCGGGACCGGCCTCCCCGCTGCTATCACTGTTGGGATTTAGACTGAGTCCATTTCGTTCTGCTTCTGCAAGTTCTTCCTTTGTGAACGAATATGTCGCAATCACTTCTGAGAGTCTTGATCTCAGGACAGAACGGACCTTTGCAAGTCGCCGACTAATCGTTGGTTCAGAGACGCCAATCGCCAATGCGACTTCTTTACCAGGTTGGTTATCAAGCACTCGCATTCGATAGATCGTGAAATCAGTAAAATCGGTTTCTCGTTCTACCATGCGGATCGCGGCTTCTACTTTCGCGCAAAATATTGATGTTTCATAGATCTCATCAACCCCTTGGGTTGCATCTGCTTTCATCCAAGTTTCGTCGAACTGTGCATTTGCCTTACCCCCGCCGCGTTTGAGCGCCATTCGACGATCGATCTCATCACCAAGAACATGCTTTGCAATTGCCAATAACCATGTTGAAAAGCGGGCGCCCCGTGCAGGGTCATATCTCTCAATTGAGTTTGAAAGGGCTGCAAGAGTCTCTTGCGAGAGATCTCGAACCGTTTCTACTCCAATTCGGCCTCGTCCCCATCGTGAAAGCTGGATTCGGATGACAGGTCCGAAGGTTTCCCAGAGTTCAAACCAAGCCGCTTCGTCATTTGCACGAAGTCGAGAGATAAATGTTGTCGTCATATTTGTGAGCATGGACCCTCATTTCGAAACTGATGTCATCTCTTCGACGCAGATATGCGTTGGAAGATTTCATCCGCGAGAAGCTTTATTAGGAGAATTAAGCGCCGTTTTTCATGGGTCATCTCCCCCTAAAGGATACCCGATTACCCCCCCTATGGGTGCAAAAAATGGGCTTTTCGTTGTCCGAGAACCTCAAGAAGTATCTATCAGCGATGTTTTCTTGATTTTTTCTGCTCAGTGTTGAAATTCGAAATGATCGAATCCCAGACATGGAGTGTCGGATCTGTTGATTTGACAGAATGGAAAACCAATACCTGGTCACAGTATCAGGATTAAAGAACCCCGCCGAGCTCAGGAAAATCGGCAATACAGCTTTGGAGGCAAATTATGGGATGCATTGGTAAGACAGTAGTACGCGGCGTCGTGATCACCGCCCTCGCCGGTGGTGTCCTAGTAGCCGTCGCAGGTCCACATCGTGCACATGCGATGTATAATCAGACACGAGGAGCAATCACAAACGTCATCGATGACAAAATTGATGACCCGATCTTGCTCCGTGCTCAGGTTAAGAAGCTTGAAGCTCAATACCCAGGCAAAATCGCTGAAGTTCGTTCGGATCTTTCCGAAGTTCAGACTCAAATCTCTCAACTCGAAAGAGAAATGCAGATCGCGACAAAAGTAGTCTCACTTGCATCGATGGATTTGAATGTTGTCGATTCACAAATCGCTCAAGCACGAGTCACACAGAGTGCAAACCCTGGTGCGATCGTACGGATTAGCTTTAATAACAAACCTGTCGATCTCGAAGATGCATACTCAAAGCGTCAAGAAATCGAACAAACACAAAGTTTGTACGCTTCACGATCACAGGATCTCAACATTGATCTTGGATACTTGAGCGATCAAGAATCACAACTCTCAGATTTACTTGATCGTTTGATCACAGAGCAATCTGAGTTCCAAGCAAAGCTCTTCCAGCTTGACGCTCAGATTGACACGATTGCACGCAATGATCGTCTCATCGAGATGATGGAAGATCGTCAGGACACGATTGACGCTCATAGTCGATTCCAAGCAAACTCGCTTGATCAACTCAATGGCCGTCTCTCAAACATCCGCACTGAACAGCGTGCTCGTCTAGAAGCAATCTCGAACCGTGACAACAGTCGTAACTACATCGACGAAGCACAGTTCTTGATTGACCAAGAAGGCCGAGTTCAGGGTTTCGAACAACAGATTGAAGAGTTCAACATCGAACCAACTGTGATCGAAATCACTCCTGAAGATGCTGCAGATGAAGGATCGGTTGCTTCAAACAACTGATTAAAACGACTTAGACCCACACAGGCAACCCCACGAATGGGACACATCGCCCGAGGAAACATCCGGTTCCTCGGGCGATCGCCGTTTTGAACAAACACATTGAATCAAAAAAAGCCGAGCACTTTTTGCTCGACTTCATCAGTTTCGTTTTCCATTGATTCTTCTTACGCGATCCGCCGACGGCGAGTCGCACTCAACAATCCAAATCCCAGTAATGCACTCGTAGATGGCGATGGTATGAAGTAACTAAATGTCATCGTTGATCCAGGAAGTAAGATTGCATCTGGAGAGTTTAGGTTGTCATCAAATCCTGTCTCAAAGAGTGAGATGTGAACTTCACTGTCTGCATTCAAATGAAAATCGGTTATGAAAGATCCAGTGTACCTTTGAGTACCACTAAATCCGTCACCAGCTCCAGGACGAAAAGAGTCGGGCCAGTTGCCGTGGAATGTACCATCTGAGTTACCAAAACGAACATTGACTTCATCGAGCCAAGATTCGTTGATGGTTTGAACTGTGATATCGTATTGCACGCCGAGGATGACACCAAATCCGTTAAATGGAACATCAAAGACCATTGTTTCATTGAGCTGGTCGCCATCGAATCCCCACGATTGCATACCAGAAATATCAATGCTTGATTGAGCGTAACTCAAACTAAATGACAGGCTAACAGTCATCGCACCCAATAATAAACTCTTCATAACAATTCTCCTTTGTGACTCTTCGCTATAAAATGTGAGCATATAGATACTACCTAAAATTCACATATTCATATCGAGAAAATATTAGATAATCGCAAATAGTTTGCCTGTTTTGTTAGTTCCAAGAACCCTCTATTCACAATGTTGGAACCATGTTTACAGATTCGATTAACTGATCTTGTCTTTCACCCAACAGATTATGCAACATTTTCTTCTCATCAAATCAAGATGGATAGAGTCGTTCATGAAAACATTCGTCATCCCACACGATCCACTATGGAAAGAGTGGTTCATAAAAGAACACAATGCATTGCGTGGGGTACTAAGAGAGAATGCACTTGATATTCATCATATTGGGAGTACTTCGATCCCCGATATCCTTGCCAAACCCATTATTGACATCCTGATCGAAGTTACATCACTCGATTTGCTCGACCAAACCAACTCTGAAATGGAATCTCTCGGCTATGAGGTCATGGGCGAGTTCGGCATTGAGACCCGTCGATATTTTCGTAAATCTGATCCCCAAGGCATTCGTACCCATCATCTACATGCCTTTGAAATCGGTTCGCTGCACTTGTTTAGACATCTCGCGTTCAGAGACTATCTCATCGCTCACCCATCACAGGCACGAAAATACTCAGATCTTAAGTCCAAACTGATTGCGCAAGAGAACTGCACGATGGAGAGCTACATCGCCGGCAAAGATTCATTCATTAAGCAAACCGAAACGAAGGCACTGGAGTGGGTATCTACATCATCGTGATAGGCTGGAACATCTTTGCAAGTTTGTAACTCGACCCTTTCGTAACCCAAACAAACAGCTATCTTTACTGAATTAACCACTTAGCAGCTCTGCACATCTATTGATTTCCAGTTTCATACGCCTATCATCACGACCCGACGCCCAAGGTGGGCACCGATATGTCCTTATGGACCAGATTGAGGTACGAACAATGCCATTTGAATGCCACTACTCAGGAAAAAAGACTACTTACGGCAACAGAAAAGCCTACGGCGGTGCCAAAATCAAAGATGGCGGTTTCGGTCTCCAAACAACTGGTAAGACTCGTCGTACCTTCAAGCCGAACCTTCAAAAGGTCAATGCTGAAATCACCAACAATGATGGTTCAAAGTCATCGAAGAAGGTGTACGCTTCAGCTCATGCAATCCGTTCGGGTTTGGTTGTAAAACCACTCAAGCGTAAGTACGGATATACCCGGCTTCAAAAGCTTGCAGCTGAGGGTTGATCCATTGTGCGAATCCGTTGATTAACGGTGAAAAGGCACTGAATTCGGCCAATTTCCGATAATTTTCGATTCTAGCCCACAACATCGCGTGTGGGCTCTTTCGTTTTTGACATAAATCCTGTATACTCGCTGAGTTCAACAATGGATTGTGTTAAATACAGGAGGGCACCGGATGCTCTGCGAATGTGGTCAATACGAAGCGACGATCCATGAAGTGATCATCACGAGTGATAAGAAAAAGGTCGAACGGCATCTGTGCGAGAAATGCGCCAGAAAACAAGGCATTAATCCAGATCCGTATGTCCCGATCAGTGAACTGATGTCGAGTTCGAGCTACATCATGGGTCAGATTTCTAGTTCTCCTGAGTCTCCAGACGAACCATTGAGTCAGACACCTCCTCGTCCACCTGTTAAATCCAAGCACCCAACCCAAACATGCGTCGGGTGTGGCCAAACTTTCGGTGGGTTCAAAAAATCAGGACTCCTCGGGTGTCCTGCGTGCTATCAAATTTTCGAAGATCGAATAGGTCCAATGATCGAACGAGCTCACGAGGGTGGTTGTAATCATGTCGGCAAAGTCCCAAAGAGAGCACTTTGCGAGAGTCAGTTGAACAAAGACGACAATCGAATAGATGCATTACTGGGTAACATCAAACAACGCGAAGAACGACTCGACACTCTGCGGATTCGACTTGCAAAATCTATCCATGATGAAGAATACGAACAAGCCGCGATGCTCAGAGACGAGCTTACTCGATTGACATCACTTGCTTCATCTGAAATCGAAGCAACCCCGAACCGATCTGCAAATGCGAAGGATTCAACTGCTGCTTCTTCCTAATATCGATAGGTGACACAGATTGATTCAATATGATCAATGATTGATCATCGAGCCCTCGGCGGCTAAGGAGCAACGATGCAGGCGTCCGACGATGCACAGCCAGAAACAAACCCACTGCGTGAATCCGCATTTACCAGGAACGCAGAATGGCTTCGTGGACTCGGTGAATCAAACGATGTTGTCATGTCATCTAGAGTACGGCTAGCACGAAATATTTCAGGTTTCCCATTCACGCCTCAAGCATCTCGCATTGATCGAACTCAAGTACTCGAAGCATGCAGACATCGTATCTTGAACATGACTACAAGCACTGCCTCGCAGTTCATGTGGATCAATCTACATCAGGTCGGCCGAGAAGATAGAAACCTTCTCGTCGAAAGACAACTGATGTCGAGACAACACGCAAAGGGGAAACTTTCAACAGGTAAAGGTGGTCTTGATGAACCTCGAGGGGTTGCGGTCCTCGTCCCTGATGAGCGTGTCAGTATCATGATTAACGAAGAAGATCATCTTCGATTACAAATCATCCGATCAGGGCTTGCTCTAACCAGTTGTCTTGCAGAAGCAAATGAGCTTGATGATCAGATCGAAGCAGGGATGGATTATGCTTATCACCCACGGTTTGGATATCTCACTGCGTGTCCGACCAATGTTGGAACGGGATTAAGATTATCTGTGATGCTCCATCTCCCGGGTCTCAAACTCACTGGAGAACTCGAAAAAGTAAGAAGGGCTGCACACGATATGGGGCTCGCCGTACGTGGATTTTACGGCGAAGGATCCGATTCTCCCGGCGAGTTCTACCAACTCTCAAATCAAACAACATTAGGAAAATCCGATGAGATGCTTCTTCGAGAGATGGAGCAAGAGATTGTCCCACGTGTAGTTGGATACGAACGACACGCACGCAAGAACTTAATCGCAAACCGAAAAGAGATGCTCGAAGATCAGATCTGGAGAGCAATCGGCGTTCTCAAAAACGCGAGATTAATGAAAGTCGAAGAAGCGATGGAATACCTGAGCCTTGTGCGTGTTGGCGCAATGCTTGGACTCGTCGAAGGGGTCACTCTTGAACAGATCCATACACTCTTACTTCATGTGCAACCAATGCATTTGCAAAAAACACTCGGCAAAACACTCACTCAACAACAAAGACGAGTTGCACGCGCAGAACTGATCCGCAAACAACTCACTCCAGATCTCTCGTGAGTAGTTCGACTATTGTCTGGCCAACAAACCAATCCCGACGAATCCGATATGAGCTTGCTTCCAGATGGGAATACTTCTGATCTGGATGGCAATGTCTTTGATTGGCCTCCTGCTTCTATTGAAACCAATCTCCCTTTAGAAACATCCGATTCTTCACAGATCCTCAAACAATCAGCATTCGCTGCCCTATTCGAGTCGATTGAACAGCATCTGCTTGGACGCAATGGGATTGCTTTCGACAAATGGGCAACCAAGACAGGGTGGCAACGTGATCCAATAGAAGCCTACTGCTGGCGATGTGGAGGCAGCGTCGGCCAACACGAGAGTGACGGCGAAGGATGCGCCACGTGTCGATCAAAGCCTTTACCTTGGGATCGAGCAATCCGTCTGGGTCTTTATCAGGGTATTCTGCGAAATGAAGTCCTCACGCTCAAATTCAAAGCATGGCGTCCAACAGGACGAGGATTAGGACTCCATCTGGGGTATGCGATCAAAGAACAGCTCGAACGAGCTCAGATCCAACCCCATCAGGTGGCAATAGTCCCCATTCCAATGCATCGAATAAGACGAATCTCTCGTGGGGTTGATCATACTCAGGTTCTTGCAAGTGCCGCGTCACAGGTCGTTGGATGTCCAATTCTAAGAATTCTCGACGCGAAACATCGCCAAGAACAAGTCGGACTCTCGAAGACAGCAAGAGCAAAGAACATCCGGGGTGCGTTTACCATCTCCGAACGGAAAGCGAATTCGATCCGACGGAGATATTTGAAGAAAATTAGAGTGTTTATTTTACTCGATGATGTCCGAACAACCGGAGCAACCTTCGTAGCTGCTGGGAAAGCGTTGAAATCGTCGTTTGGAACGAATTCAGTTGAATTCACCGAGGAATTTGGGTTAAACTCGATCTGGATTTGTAGTGTCGGCGTCGCTGGGGAGGGTCGTCGGAGTGAATTGGAAGCGCAGCGTTGATCAATGAAGAACGGAAACTTGAGAAATTGATCAAGATGTTTGCCTTCACAGTTTGACAATGAAGTTGGAGTGTCTATCCTTTCCCCCGCCACCAAGTACGGTTGGCACTGATAAACGAAGGCTTGATGCCGAGTGAATCTGCTTCTTTGACAAGTAAACAGTTGGGTCCACCACGAGAATGTGAGACGCCATAAACCAATGCATATTGGGCTCCTGACGGGGTATTGGTCGTCTATTAAAACGTTGGCAAACAAGATCACACTTGTTTGTCTTTTACATTCTTGTGCAAGTGGAAGCCCCAAATTTAAATTTGGAATAGACACTTAGAGTGTAAAAGCTTTTCGAGGTTTTGCCACCTCGGACATGTTTGAACCTTCGGGTTTGAATGTGTAGACCGGCCTATTACGCCTCCTTCGGGAGCACGGATAGGTTAGTCGGATCGGCTTCTTTTGATGCGAATCAGTTCTTCGGAACTGTGCAACAATAATCAACTGAAGAGTTTGATCCTGGCTCAGATTGAACGCTGGCGGCATGGCTAAAACATGCAAGTTGAACGACCTCTTCGGAGGGAGTGGCGAAAGGGCGAGGAATATAATCGAATGTACCCCAAGGTGGAGGATAGCTTCTGGAAACGGAAGGTAATACTCCATGTGCTCTACGGAGGAAAGGTTTACCGCCTTGGGAGCGGCGATTATCCTATCAGGTAGTTGGTGAGGTAAAGGCTCACCAAGCCGAAGACGGGTAGCGGG
>JARGPA010000008.1:37584-122767 GCA_029213305.1 Phycisphaerales bacterium | reverse complement strand
TTTAGGAAACCATTGCTCTATCCAGCTGAGCTACGGATGCAGTGGAATTCAAGGATAGCGTCTATTCCAGATTATGTCGATCTGCATCTCTCCCCTGGACTCTCGTCAAGATCATACAAGTTCGGTATGTCCAGGCCTATGATCTTCGCCATCGACCGAAACTCGGTTTGAAGGCGAAATCACCGGAGATTGACGATGAAAGCAGGAATTGTTGGCCTACCAAATGTCGGTAAATCGACTCTATTCAACGCATTGACGAATGCAGGAGCTTTAGCTGCAAACTATCCGTTTGCGACTATTGATCCAAACATCGGGGTTGTACCTATTCCCGATCCAAGACTCGACATCATCCAAGAGCATATTAAAACTCAAAAGGTAATCCCGGCCGCCCTCGAACTTGTCGATATCGCAGGACTCGTCCGCGGCGCATCAACCGGAGAAGGAAAGGGCAATGCATTCCTCGGACACATCCGCGATGTTGACGCGATCATCCAAGTTGTTCGATGCTTCGAAAAAGCACCCGGCGGCGAAGACATCACCCATGTCGATGGTTCAGTTGATCCCCTTCGCGATATCGAAACGATCGAACTCGAACTGATTTTATCAGATATCCAAACGATTGAGAATGCTGCGTCCAAAGCAAAACGAAACGCAAAGGGCGGCGACCGCGATGCAATCTCGAGAATGAAAGTCATCGAACTACTCACTCCAGTTCTTGAAGATCAAAAACCGGCACGAGCGCTCGAACTGACTGATCCAGACTTGATCAAAGCGAGAGACAGACTCGGTTTGATTACAGTTAAACCAATTTTGTACATCGCAAATGTATCGGATGATGATCCAAACGGAGAAGGTGAACTCGTCACACGCGTACGCGAACACGCTGTAAATGTTGGTGCAGAAATGGTCCCAGTTTGTGCTCGCATTGAGTCTGAGCTTTCCGAGCTCGACGCAGATGACAAGGTTGAAATGCTTGCAGATATGGGGATGGACGAACCCGCGTTAGGAAAGCTTGCAAGAGCAGCGTACAAGCTCCTTGGGTACCAGTCGTATTACACCGCTGGAGAAAAAGAAGTCCGTGCTTGGACAATCCCGCTCGGGTGCAAGGCGCCTCAAGCTGCAGGAGTGATTCACACTGACTTTGAAAAGGGATTCATCCGCGTTGAATGTTTCAGTGTCGATGATCTTGTTGAGTACAAGTCAGAGAAAGCAATCAAAGAAGCCGGCAAACTCCGCGTCGAAGGCAAGGGGTATACCATGCACGACGCGGATGTGTGTAACTTCCTCTTTAATGTCTAATCTCTATATTAGTAATTTTTCAAACGGCGAATCGATCTATCGATTTCGCCGTTTTTTATGTGTCCCCGCAGAACCACTTGATCCAAGATCATACATCACTGCAAGAACCATCAGGACGATCCAGAGAATATTGAACTCCCCTTCGCCGTAGAGATGGCAAAGCCCAAAGACCAGAGTCGTTGCAGGCAAGAATAAGAAACCGAGGATCGGCCAAAGCTTGGTTTCCCAAGGATCCACTTTGCCAAAGAGTCCTGTGATCCAGAACACAAAGAGCAAAATGCGAGGCATTATCAATGTACCCGCGGCGAGTAGACAACCAATCATCTCTAACTCCTGTCTTTTGAACTCAATCGCGAGATTGGAGTTTCGATAGAAGTCTGAGTAACTCGATGTACAGCCAGACAAGAGTGACCATTAGTCCCCACGCGCCGACCCATTCCATATACTTTGGAGCGCCTGATTTTACTCCGCTTTCGATGTACTGAAAATCAAGTATCAAGAACATGCTTGCAAGCGCAATACAGAGGCCTGTGAATCCGATCCCCATCATCCCAGTGTCTGCGTATCCGTTCCAGATTCCAACTCCGAAGAATCCAAGGATCCATATCAACGCGGTATACCCAACGAGCCCGAGAAGTGCAGTGATCATGATCTTGCTCATGAGTGGACCAACGCGGATGATTCCTGTCGCGTATCCAAGGAGCATCACTCCAGTAACCGCGAAGGTTGCTGTTGCTGCTTGGAGCGCGATCATCGCGCCAGGGTTCGAACCGTCCGCACCCATTGGCAAGAACTGCATCGGGATGAAGAATGTTGCAGCGCCGACGAAAAGTCCTTCGAGAACTGCATGCACCGGTGCGATGTATGGCGCGAGCTTTGGTTTCCCATAGATCACGAATGAGACAATCAAGCCGCCGATGAATGAACCAATGATCGCAGGCATCACCCATCCAGGCATGTTTCCACCGCTGGATTGCCAAGTGCTATTAATCGATTGCCATGTCAGGATACCAACAGTTGCAACAATCGAGAGCAAGATCCCCGTCGCGGTCACCGTGCCGCCGATGGACATCGTCTTTGCTCGTTCTACACCAAATGCTTGTTCGGACTGCAAGACTTGCATGGCCGGATTGCGAGATTGTAAAATGCTCATATTCGTCTTCTCCAAGGAGGTTTGCTACAACTGAATAATACCGATGTACCTGCTCATTGGTTCATCGGCGATTTGATTTTCATCACTGCCAATTTGGCGTGAAAATGCCCTATCGGGCTCTAAATCTGGTCAATCGTGTAGTTAGGGGATTCTTTCGTGATTTTGATATCATGAGGATGGTTCTCAATCACGGTTGCGCCCGAAACGCGAACGAACTTCGCATCGGTTCGGAAGTCTTCAATCGTTGGACATCCACAGTATCCCATCGCGGATCGCAACCCGCCTACGAGTTGATATACAAACTCTGCAAGAGTCCCACGATATGCGACGAGGCCTTCGACACCTTCTGGAACAAACTTCTGAGGCTGTTTCCCCAATGAAGCGAGTTTGTCGCTCTGACGATACCGATCTGCAGATCCATTATTCATCGCACCTTCTGAACCCATCCCGCGATAGCTCTTGTATCGTCTGCCCCCAGAGATGACGAGTTCTCCTGGAGATTCATCAAGACCTGCGAAGAGTGAACCCATCATGACACAATGTGCGCCGGCTGCGATTGCCTTTGCGATGTCGCCGCTGAGACGAATACCACCGTCGGCGATGACTGTAATGTCTGATCCGATCGAGCGAAGGCCTTCAACCGCGTTCATCACTGCAGTAACCTGAGGCATCCCAACACCTGTCACAACACGAGTCGTACAGATTGAACCGGGACCAATTCCGACTTTAATCGCGTCGGCGCCTGCTTGTGCCAGAGCGATTGCTGCTTCAGCCGTCGCGATATTCCCTGCGATGATCCCGATGTCGTGCTTTGCTTTGATTGCTTTGACAGTTTCAATGACAGGACCTGAATGTCCGTGCGCTGTATCGACGACGAGCACATCAACTTCCGCGGCGATCAATGCTTCAACGCGATCCATCTGATTGGGTCCGACTGCTGCTCCTACGCGTAATCGTCCTCGATCATCCACGCATGCATTTGGAAACTGTGATTGTCGCTCAATATCTCGCATTGTGATCAATCCAGAGAGACAACCTGCATTATCGACGAGAAGTAGTTTCTCAACTTTAAGTTGATTGAGGATCCCTTCTGCTTGAGCGAGAGTCGTCCCTTCAGAAGCAGTAACAAGATTTTCACTCGTCATGACATCGCGGATGAGTGTATTTGCATCTTGCGCAAACTTGAGATCTCGACGAGTCAAGATTCCGACCAGTTGACCCTTCGATCGAAGATCCTCTGATCCTTGTTCAGTAATCGGGAATCCAGATACATTGTGTTCGTGCATCAGATCGATCGCGCGTGCAACTGTATCGTCAGGGCCGAGGGTAATCGGATCTGTGATCACGCCGTTAGCGCTTCGTTTGACTTTGATTACTTCCCTTGCTTGTGCTTCTACTGAGAGATTCTTGTGAATAATCCCAATTCCACCTTCTTGAGCGAGACAAATCGCAAGCTCTGACTCAGTTACCGTATCCATTGGCGCAGAGACCATTGGGATATTGAGTGTGATGTCCTTGGTGAGCCTAGTAGAGGTGTTCGCCGTTGCAGGCATCACATCCGAAGCTTGTGGGATCAGCAACACATCGTCAAAGGTGATGCCGTCCATCACGAGTTTGGATGTGAACTGGGAAGATTGCCCAAGCGATCCGTTCTGGTTCGAGCTCGAGCCTACTGGCGTTGATGGTGATTTAAGGGTAGTCTCCATGGGAGAGTATCCCATGCTCATAGCGCTCTGTCTACCTCAAGGGATCATCTGACTATCCTCTTTGTACGATGTTCACAAATTCAACGTCCAATATGCTCGATTCGTTACCAAAGTGGGTTGCTCGATTCCGTGATAACACGGCTGTTGATGCTTCTTGTGGATCCGCGTTTCTTGATTTCTCCTCTGAGTGGGTACTCCCCGATGGGCTTGGAGGGTTCGCAATGGGGTCCATATCAGGACTCCCTATGCGCCGTTATCACGGATTGCTTTGTGCGTCGCTTTCTCCTCCTGTTTGTCGAACGATGATGCTCAACGCATTCGACGAGCATCTCCATATCCCTCAAGGGGGAAACTGTGGTCTCGATCTGGATGTTCGACTCACTGGATTTCAGTTTCAGGATCAAGATCCCCCCATCATCAATCCATATCTTGTCGAGTTCGTCAAAGAAGTTGATCAACTTGTCTGGGTTTTCAGTATCCCAACCCAACTGGGAAGAGTACAGATCCGAAAAACGCTTACGATCGCGGATCATTATGGGGGATGTCGCGTTGAATATGAGATCGAGTCCGGGCTCGATAGTGATCAATCAATCGAGATCCAGATTCGTCCGCTCGTTTCAATGCGAGATTTCCACGAACTCAATGCGCCAGGTTCGATTCACATCAATTCTTATGAGATGAACTCGATCAAGGAACCCGCAGTACAGGGTGTTCGGATTCAACGAGAAGAAATTAGCGCAACTCTCTCTCTTCGAGCGATAGGACTCGAATGGGAATCAGGACCATGCGTCTGGAGAGACATTGTCTATTCTCATGAATCTCAAAGAGGACAAGACGACGCAGAGGACTTGTTCTCACCAGGTGCGTTCTCACAGTTTGTTGGACGCAATGAAGCAAAGTCATTGAGCATCGAAGCAACAATCGGGTCGAGTCCTACCGTCGATTGGAACTCGTGCTCAGATCGAAGAAAAAACCGAGTTCTTTCTTCAATCGATCATGCGATTGCAAACGCTGGGAACCCTGAAGATAAATCAATTCGAGATGCGATTGCACAACTCGCAACCGCCGGAGATGGATTCATTGTCGATCGCGAGATGCAATCACAAGATTCAATGTCCAAGGTTTCAACATCAATCCTCGCAGGATATCCATGGTTCTCGGATTGGGGCCGAGACACGATGATTGCTCTTCCAGGATTGTTACTCACCACAGGACGATTCGATGAAGCAGACAACGCTCTTCATACTTTCGCAGCCGCGATCGAGCACGGTCTGATCCCGAACCGATTTGATGACGCTGGGGGATCATCGCACTATAACACAGTCGATGCCTCGCTTTGGTTCGTGTATGCCTGCTATCAATGGAAAGTAGAGTCTAAAAAGAAACTTGATCCAAAGTTGATTCATGCGTGTGATGAAATCTTGGGAGCATACATCGACGGCACAATCAACAAAATCGGAGTTGATGAGCAAGACGGGCTCGTTACCGCCGGCGATGAAGATACTCAACTTACTTGGATGGATGCTCTGAGGGACGGGGTCGCATTCACTCCAAGACACGGCAAAGCAATCGAGATCAACGCACTCTGGGTCAATGCACTTGAATGTCGTTTACGGATGAGCGATAGAAATCCGCGAGCGTACGCAGAATACTGTGATAGAGCAAAGAACTCGATTCACAACAAGATGACGAATGGACCTGCAGGTGGATTAGTCGATTGCTTATCGCTGCTCACGGGTGTTGAGATCCATCAAGAAGCACGATCCGATGAACTGCGTCCTAACCAACTTTTCGCACTTTCTCTTCCAATGGTTGGAATATCGAAAGAGCACGCAGGAAATACTTTGTCGGCTGTCCGTGATTCGCTTTTGACCCCTGTTGGGATGCGCACGCTTGATTTTTCTCATCCTGACTACTGTGCGAATTATCAAGGATCAATGACAGATCGGGATCGTGCATATCACAACGGAACTGTCTGGCCTTGGTTACTAGGACCATACTGTGAAGCATCATTGCGATACTCAGGATTCAGTACTAGCGCACAAAGAGAAACCCAAGCAATCGTGCTTGGGTTAGTGGATCAAATGAGTGGGAGTTCTGTTGGACAGCTCTTTGAAATCTACGACGCAGAACCAGATGGTACTGGACTGTTTGCGCCCCAAGGTTGCCCCGCTCAAGCATGGTCAATTGCAGAAGCGTTGCGTGTGCTTGTCATGAGCTGCAAAGCTTGATTAAGCTTGATCGTTATTTTTCTCTGGGGACGCAGCATTCATCAGTTTTACACCATCTTCTGGGGACATAGATCCTTCAGCGATGTACGCTGCAATATCTCTGCGAGATTTCTCTGTCTCTTTATGGATTGCGACCCGTTTGATTGATCCAAAGAAGATTGCAAAGAACGCAACAATTCCAACAGAGGTGAAAATGATAAATGGGATAAAAACATCGCCGTCAGATGTGACATTGTGAATGAGCTCGTTCATTGTGGTTTCCTGTGATTCGGATGTTGACTTTAGTCGCGATTTTAGCCGCAGCTGCTTCTGCCGTCGTTTAACTTTGATGACGCGAGCAATCGTTCCCCTTGCTCAGGGGTCATCGAACCCTCGGCAATATATGCTGCAACCTCACGCCGTGTGCGTTCGTTTGCGAGTCGCCCCATCATGCGTGTAAGTGATTTTACAATTGAAATCACAGTAATGCTTATTGCGATGACTAATACAAAGAAAATCTCTTCTTTGTCGATCATCTGTTGGATAATGCTTTCCATTGAAATGTCTCCTCATCTGGAGATTGTATGAGGGGTCTCCAGCGATCAGATTATTGGGGAAATAGACATTTGATTTTCACTACCTGATCCGACCTGATTACATTCTATCAACATTAGCTAATTATTAGAGCTAAAAACACGGATATTCATCCCTAAAGTACGAATTGACCAGTGTTTATCATAAAAAATCTATCCGCCAACGGCTTCGCGAATGAGCGCGATCCAAGGGGAATAGAACATCCAGCATTGGATTGTTGCACTGCTCGTTGTCGAGTTGTGTTTTCGTGAATGCGCTCGAACGGAACTTGGTGGATCAAAGTCATGGAACTCGCGATCAATGTACGCGTAAGGCATGAGCACTTCAATGAGATCTATCGACAATGAGTTGTCGAGCAATGAAGGGGGAGAATCATCTCCCATTATTCCGATTCGGGTTCGAGGCCCGATCAGGCGAACGAGCTTGATTCCGTCATCAGTCATGATATGAAAATCGACGATTTCCTTCACTTTTATATTTTTGGAAATGTACGCACCTTGTTGAGTGGCAGCATTAAAAATCGCGACTTCAGGAGAAATGACAGACATCTGCATCCCTGAACGATCTTCTCCTTTAATTTTGGAACTCGTTGATTTGAGTCGACCCCAAACGACGAGTTTTACTTGTTCACTCGTAAAGGTCCAAGGGGTTTCGTTTGTGGTTTTGATCACAAATCGGGGAGGATCTGAATCAGGAAACTGATCAATTCCGAGTGCGTGAATCGGTTCTGGATAACTCTGAATTTGTTCACTCGTTGGAGCAATGCAAAGTACCGATCGATCGTGTAATGCATTGACAACATGTTTGCGAACACTCGCGTCAATTGTCAACATGATCCCAGGAGTATTCCTACGAGACGCAAGCTTTGCTTGATAGAGATCCATCCCGGCGCACGAAACCAAAGCGTCTACACGAGCGTCTTCGTCAAAGTTGCTCGGCCAACTAATCACAGTGAGAAAGGCTTTCTCAGCAGCATTCATACATAGTTCCTTCTCATTGGATTCATGCGATTGATCAATACAGGATATCAAGCGGGAGTATTGAAACATGGGAATTTGAAATATGTTCAATAAATCAAATAAATATGATTTGTTAAAAATCGGTTCTTATGGGTGGGAATTAATCAAAAATGGAAGTCTTTCCTTTTAAAACAAGGGTATTTTCTGATACGCTAGAAAGCAATACACATTGAGTTTGGGGATGTTTACTGCTCGGGTGTTGATGAAACAATGTCATGGTATTTTTTTTACTGCGCGGCGAGCAGAGGGACACAAGATGAAAAGCTACATCATGAAGAACACAATCATTCTTGCAAGTATTGGTATATTTTCCGCAAACGCATATTCAAACGGAGTTGTAAAAAATCCGCTTTCGTTTACTAACGAATCACTCACACGAGGCGTGAACTTCCGTCAGGGGTTTAACTATGCGCAAGTTGGCGCCGGCGTGAGCATGATGGATCTCGACGGCGACGGTGATCTAGATATTCTTGTCGCAGGTGGACTGAACGGGGAGTTCGGGCTCTACGAAAATGATGGTTCAGGATTTTTTACTGATCGAACCGCAGGGAGTGGGTTCACTCTCATGCCGAATGTATCGGGTATTTCAGCTGCAGACTATGACAATGACGGCGACCTTGACATTCATGTCCCAGGTTGGAAAGTCCCAAGTAGGCTCTACCGAAATGACGGCGGACTCACATTCACAGAAGTAGGCGCATTCGCAGGGATCGATGTTGACGCACCATCACTTGGTGCGGCTTGGGGCGATTATGATCAAGACGGATTCCTAGATCTTTATGCATGTGTCCGTACATTTACGGATGACATCGAGATCGAAAACAAACTCTATCACAACAATGGAGATGGGACATTTACTGATGTTGCTGTGCAACTTGGGGTAGAGGCGCCTGGAGATCCATCTTGTTTGCCTGCGTTCTTTGATTACGATCGGGACGGCGATGACGATATTTACATAGGCACAGACAAAGGATCTCAAACAGGCCGGATGTTGCACAACAAGCTTTATCGCAATGAAGGGGATGGTACCTTTACTAATATGACCTACGCTGCAAACGCAGAAGCTTGGTTATTCTGTATGGGAATCGCAGTAGGGGATATCGACTTTGACGGGTACTTTGATATGTACCTGACGAATGTCCCATTGGGAAATAAGTTACTGATGTATGACGGCACGAGCGCCGCATATGTTGATGAAACTACCGCTGCGGGCATGGCAAGCAACATCACCGGTTGGTCAACCGTCTTTGCAGACTTTGACAATGACACTCATCTCGATACATATGTTTGCAATATGCAGGGTCTTAATCGGTTGTACCGTGGTAGTTCAGTCTGGCCTCTTGTCGATGAAGCTTCAGGCGCAGGAGTTGCGGTCGTTAATGATGTATTCTGTGTCTCAGTAGGTGATGTCGACGGCGACAACGATCTTGATATGCTCGTTTCGACGACAAATGCAAGAGTAAATCTGTTTATCAACAACAGTCCGGACGCAAAGACAAACAAATGGGTTCGATTTGATGTTGTTGGAGAAGAAACGAACCGGTTCTCTGTGGGAACATGTGTCGAAGTAAAGACAGGTGATAAGACTCAAGTGCGTGAAGTTCGTTCAGGAGTTAACTACAAAGCTCAAGATGAGTACACGCTTCACTTCGGACTTGCAGACGCGCCAATGATCGATCGGGTTGAAGTATTCTTTGCTGATGGGACTTACCGAAAACTTCATGGTGCACCAATGAATCAGAACTGGAAACTGTACCCAGTCTCCCAACTCGGAGACATCAACGGGAACGGCCATATCGATTGGGAAGAGCTCGAGCAAGCAATCAGTGAACGAACCGGGAAGGGCAACCCGATCTCACCTGGGCAAGAGCAGTTCGATATGGACGGTGATTTCGACATTGATAATGACGACCTGATTTTGATGGGACTTGGGATTCTTGAACCGACGAGTCATTGAGATTTCACCTCTTATCCGTCTGTTTTGTTAAAATGTCCGAAAATAGACCGAATATCCAATGGGAAATAGACAAATCAAACACCGAACAAGTTTTTGACTAGATAAGGCTTCGGTTTTAGAGAAAATTGGAGTATCTTAATATCATAGAGGGGGCAGGAAATTGATCTATTCATTGGTCATAATCCTGTGTTGTTGTGACGAATACGACTGGAAATTCTTAATTTTTTCAGCATAGAGAGAGTGCAAAGATATGAATATTCAACATCAGTTAGCTGTATCTGTCTGCCTAATCACCGGGCTCGCAGGATCTGCAATCGCTTCGAATCCACTGAGCTTTAGTGACGAAGCAATTGCTCGTGGTATTGACTATGAGATCGGTATTAACTACGCACAGTTCGGATCAGGCATGATCATGTCAGATCTCGACGGCGATGGTGATCTTGATATTGTCATCTCAGGCGCAGATGACTTGTCAGTCGCGATTTACGAAAATGACGGCACAGGCAACTTCACTGATCGATCTCTTAATTCTGGTATCACAGGGATTAACGAAATCAGTGGACTCAGCGCTGCAGATTACGACAACGACGGTGATCTCGACATCCTCATCAACGGCTGGCTTACCCCGACGCGCTTGTATCGTAATGATGGGAACTTCACATTCGTTGATGTTGCTCCAGCTGCGGGAGTAGATATTAACTGTGCAGCATTCGGATCAAGCTGGAGTGATGTAGACAATGATGGATTCGTCGATCTCTATGCCCCAGTTCGTACAGGTCAGAACGGTGATCCAACACGAAACTACTTCTTCCACAACAACGGCGATGGCACTTTCACCGACCTCGCAGGCCCTATGGGGATTGATGCTGGACCTGATCCGACGCTTCTGAGTTCATTCTTTGATTATGATCGTGACGGCGACGACGATCTATACCTTGGAACTGATAAGGGGTCCGGAGGGTCTTGGCACAACAGACTTTACAGCAATAACGGCGACGGTTCATTTACTGAAGTGACCGCAGCTGCCAATGCATTCGCGTATGTCGATTGCATGGGAATCGCAGTAGGGGATATCAACTTCGACGGTTTCTTCGATTTGTATGTCACGAATACCATGCCTGGAAATAAACTCCTTATGCATGATGGTGTCGGCGCTTATATTGATCAGACCGTCGCTGCGGGAGTAGGAAGTTATTATGTCGGTTGGGGAACGGTATTCGCGGATTTCGACAACGATACTGAGCTCGATCTTTATGTCTGTAACATGCAGGGTCCAAACCGCTTGTACCGTGGTTCGCAGACATGGCCTCTCGTTGATGAAGCTCCTTCTGCAGGTGTTGCAGAAATCTCAGATGTGTTCTGTGTCGCAGTAGGCGATGTGGATGGCGACAACGATCTCGATATCCTGTCAGGCGACACAAACGGAAAAGCACATCTCTACATCAACAACTCAGTCGACGCAGCAACCAACAACTGGGTGCGATTCAATGTAGTCGGGAACAATGCGAATCAGTTCGCACTGGGAACATGTGTTGATATCACAGTTGACGGCAAAGATCAGGTCCGTGAAGTTCGTTCAGGAGTGAACTACAAAGCAAACGAAGAGCACACACTTCACTATGGTTTAGGGAGTGCAAAGCAGGTTGATGACATCACAATCATCTTCAACGGCGGCGAAACCAGAACACTTACAAATGCTCCTGCAAATCAAACTTGGACTCTTTACCCTGAGTCACGCTTGGGTGATCCAAACGGAAACGGTCGGATCGATTGGTTCGAGCTTTCAATGGCTATCGCGGCCCGTACCGGGCTCAATGGAGTGATTGAACCAGGTGAAGAGATTTTCGACTTTGACGGCGATTTCGATATTGATATCGATGACCTCGTTGAGATGGGACTCGGACTCCGGACTCCTTCAGTTCGCGGCTTCACTGCTGGCCCATAATCGGGACGATTGATCCCTTTGCGAGCTTTGCTCGAGTTGCTCTAAAATGCGAAACAGTTACAAACACTGCCCATCTTTGGGCAGTGTTTTTTATTGTATTCAAAAATGAAAAACCGGGCATGGGCTCTCGCCTTCCCATGCCCGGCATTGGCCCCGGCCTCGCTAAGAGACCGGGCCCTCCCGAAACCCCGATCGGGCGAGAAGCCCGATCGGAGAGCAGTATCAGGTCGGTTGGGGACGATGACGATCCTCCCTGACACTGTGTTTGTTGGCTTCGGAAATCACATGCAAGCACATCATGATTTCGTAGGCTTCAGTCTTTTACCCACCCGGCGTAACCCGGTATTCGTCAGGTCGAAAGGAAGCGGGGCTTGATCGCAATGGTGATCTGTTTGGCAACCCTCTTTGCCTAGCCCCGCTTATCCTTTCAACGGTATATCACAACAGCGCTCTGGAGATGTGTTGCAGATATGTGGTTTTTGTTCGCATAAGTATTCGCACTCTTATGAATCAATTCCCAGGAGCAAAGCAGTACTGATTGGAGTGAGTGTATCATTTGATGCCTCTTGATTCGGTGCACAATGATGGCGCTTACAGATGAACAATTTCTTCTGTTTGTGAGTGCCAACAAGTTGTATTTTGGATGTTCAACTTTAAGTTGAATCGATCCCCACTTGACTCGCCGTTTTACAAACGAGTACAACATGGTATTCGCGAAGCTTCCTCAAAGTGTTTCAAGGTCGATTAGATTCTTTGCGAAACAAACCCTTCAAACAGGCTTGTAAGCGATGCGACAACGAGATAATGATAAAATAAAAGTTATTCTATTACTCATAAACAGGGAATTGATGTGTCTATATAGATCGAGAAATCTATCTTCAAAAAAACTAATCAATTCAATGAAACCGGAATCAATTGAGTCGAACAAGAGCAACATTCAATTGAAAAAGAGTTCGTATCCCAGTAATCAAGGTGACCCAAATCCCTAAGATGAGAGAATGGAATCGAGTCAGATAGGGAATCAAAACCTTGACAAAGTGATGAATGAACTGGCAGCCTGTCATTGCTGTGGATTGGTACATTCCTTGCCTTTGATGAATCGAGGGTCTGTTGCGTGTTGTACTCAATGCCTAACTGTGATTCGTAAGGATGTGCATCCTAGGACTCGATCACGCACAGCTGCGATCGCTCTCGCTGCGTTAATCCTCTATCCAGTTGCGATGTCCCTCCCTGTGATGCAAATTGAACGATTCGGTTATGAATCAGAAGCATCCATATGGTCGGGTATGGTTGGTCTCCTTGCAGAGGGGCACCTGTTCATCGGGTTGGTCGTATTGCTCTTTTCGGTGCTTGCTCCAATTGGAAAACTCGGATTGTTACTCATGCTTTGTTTGGGTAGGCGATCATTGAGCTTGCGCGATCGGGCGCGAGCATATCGAGTCATTGAACTTGTTGGTCGATGGGGGATGGTTGATGTGCTTTTGATCGCGGTCCTCGTTGCGATCGTCAAGCTCGGAGATCTCGTAACTGTTACGCCGGGCCCAGGTGTTATTTTGTTCGGAGCAGTCGTCTTTTTAAGTTTGCTTTCTTCAGCCATGTTCGATCCGCATGTGATCTGGAAGGATACAAACAAGATGAAAGTTGGGATTGTGCATGGCTGATCAAGATGATCGAGTATCCTCAAAAGAAACGTGTCAAGTCTCGAAGGGAGTCCCAGTTGCAACTGTTCGGCCTCGTCGATGGTCTTTTGCTTGGATCGTCCCCGTGCTTGCACTTGTAGTCGTTGGGTTTCTTGTTTGGACTCAAGTGTCCGAAGATCAAGGAACCATGATCACAATCAAGTTTCTCGATGCAGGCGGGATAGAACCCGGGACTGAGATCAAACATCGCGGCGTCACTGTTGGGGTGGTTCGCAAAGTGTCCCTTGCAGATGATTTGACGAATGTTGATGTTTTTGCAGAACTCAAACCTGAAACTTCCGAGTTAGCGTCTGAGGGAACAAAGTTCTGGTTAGTTAAAGCGAGATTGAGTCTTGGGAAAGTTGCAGGCCTCGACACACTTGTTGGGCCGAGATATATCGCGTTGCAACCTGGGGGTGATGATCAATCTGCTCAGTTTGAGTTTATCGCAATGACTGACGCACCTGCAGGAGAACCAGCAGGCGACGGTTCAATGCGATTCATCTTGATGTCTGATCGTTTGGGGACCTTGTCCCCCGGGAATCCTGTGCTTTATCGTGAGATCCGTGTCGGCACTGTACGCGGGGCGCAATTGACGAACGACTCTACTGGAGTCATGATCAGTATTGATATAGATGCTCGATTTACGCCTTTAATCCATGAGAAAACAAGATTCTGGAGATCCGGAGGCGTCGGTGTCGATTTCGGAATCTTTAGTGGATTAAGCGTCCAAGCAGACTCACTCGAAGCAGCAATGTCATCGTCTGTCTCTCTCGCAACTCCAAGTAAAAAGCCCGGCGAGCGGGCTTCAGTAGGGGATACATTCGAGTTGGCTGACAGCGTTGATGAGGATTGGCTCAAATGGTCACCCAAGATCGAGATCGGACCATGATATTGATTTAGACATCAGCCCACTGATCACGTGGGAGTGATTCGAACATGATGTTGATGATGGTCCATTCGTTATCTACTTTTAGAAGTTGGAAATAATCAAACCAGACAGTGCCGGTCATTTTGGCGATGGCTATGTCGCCTCGGACTTCATAGATTTCGACGACGCATCGAGCATCGGGCTCGAACCCAAAGGATTTGTTGAAGGTTTCGCCGAGGATTTCAATTTCTTCGTAGGTGATCTGCCGCAAAAAATCGAAATTTCCTTCTTCGTTATGCTCTACGGCCCGTTTTGAGAGTATCGGATGGCATGTGTTTTGTACTTTTTGTCCATCGATTTCATAAAAACCAACACAATAATCTGTGAGAATTTTCGTGATAGATTCATCATGACGGGTTGTTTTTGCGGTCGCTTTATCGCCTGGATTGCTAAGGAAATTGGTGACGATATCCGCGATCAACCATTGATCATTGAAGAGAATCAAGTGCAGCATCTCAATGCGGTCTTCAGAGATCAGCGTTGCAGCGGCGGTTATCTGAGCGATATCGTGTACTGTGATTTCGACTCGTCCTGAGTTTGGGTTATCAAGGAGAACCCGATTTGCACTGGTTTTAAGGAATGATGTTCCCTCAAATGTAAGCGGTCGGACCCATTCATCTGATGGTTGACCCCAGTAGGTGTCTGCGATGGTGCGACTCGCAAGCGCTGGATGTAAGCGAGAACGGACGCCTTGGACATCTCCAGCGTATCGAGCAAGTGCGTACTCATGAATAGCTTTGGATATTTCAGATTTTGGCTTTGATTCCATGATCTGCGTTGGTTTGGTGTTCTTTGATTCATTTGAACCTTGGCCTGCAATTGCCAGAGTTGCAGACGCGATCGAGATGCCAATTGCGAGCAAAAACGGGATTCGTGTAAACGGTTGTGTGAGTTTAATGGTCATATAATCTCCTGTATGTGAATGGTTCTACGGATGTAAATACGAAAAGTTGCACGCTGGCCTATGATTGTTTATGAGTTTAATTGTTACAGGCACAATCGGTATCGACACCATCGAAACACCCGCAGGCGATCGTCATGAAGATCTGCTCGGCGGTTCGGCGGTTTACTTCGCAGCAGCAGCCTCTTTCTACACGCAAGCACGACTTGTCGCGGCAGTGGGGGATGACTTCCCTGTTGCATTTATCGACTCGCTCAAAGCGTTTGATGGATTGGATACGACTGGGCTCGAAGTCCGTAAGGGATCGAAAACATTCCGTTGGGGTGGGAAATATCACGATGATATGGATCATCGCGATACGCTCTTCACAGATCTTGGAGTGCTTGAAGAGGCGCCGCCACCGGTTCCTGAATCGTACCGAGATTCGGAAGTTGTCTTTCTTGCAAACTCACATCCGATGGTTCAGTTGGGGATGCTTGAGCAGTTTCCAGATGCGAAACTGAGTGTTGCTGACACGATGGATCTTTGGATCAACATCGCAAAACCAGAACTGACACAACTCCTCAGTAAGGTTGATGGATTGGTTCTTAACTTTGATGAAGCAGAACTCTACACAGGACATCGCAACCCAGTTACTGCTGGGAAACATCTCCTTGAGCTTGGGCCTCGATTTGTGGTGATCAAGAAAGGTGAGCACGGTTGTATTCTTGTACATGAAGATGGGATTTGTGCATTACCCGCATACCCAACTGAACGGGTTGTTGACCCAACAGGCGCTGGTGATACTTTTGCAGGCGGACTCATGGGTCGACTCGCGGCGCGCGGCGGACACGATCTTGGATCGTTTGAATCTGTTCGAGAAGGACTCGCGCACGGCACAATTATTGCGAGTTTTAATGTCGAGTCATTCTCCCTAGATCGCATGCGAGGGATCGATAAGAAGGATGTAAATGCTCGATTTGATGAATTCGCAGAGATGATACGACTCGGTTGAATAATCAGCGTGGAGGCTTCGTTCGATGTGGAAACGGATGGGGAAAAAACGCATGAGTAACAAAGAAACAAGTTCTGATCGGCCGTATCTTGAGCCGTACGAAAAAGCGACCCGTGAGATGGGCGCAGGGTTTGAAGCACAACTCTGGATGAGTCGAGACGCACAGAAGACTCGCTTTGAAGTGCTTGATGAGATGGGACATCTATCAAATCGAGTCGTTGCAGATCTTGGGTGCGGCCAAGGCGATCTCGCAATCTACCTCAGTGAGAAATACCAACTCCACGAAAAAGAGAACGAACAAGGTTTTCCCAAGCAATACATCGGTATTGAAGGCGTCCAAGCAATGGCGGATCATGCCCGTACTCGGATCCTCAGTGCGGGAGTCCATCGAGCAATCATCGATGTTGGGGACTTTGTTGCGGATGGATCACTCCCTGAGTTGCTGATCAATGAAGCAAATGTCGAGGTATTCCTGTTCTCTGGGTCCTTAAATACATTGTCAATGATCGATGCTCAAAATGTGCTTCATCGTTTTTGGAGTGCGATTGAATCGTCAGGTCGTGGGACTCTGATTTTTAATTTCTTGTCGAATCGACATAATCGTGAACGAACTCCTGCAAATGCTCCAGCAGTCCGATTTGATCCTGCTCAGATGCTTGATTGGGCACTTGAACGGACTCCTTTGGTTCAAATGAGACACGATTATCTCGCGGGGCACGACGCGACAATTGTGATGCATGCCTTCTAAATCGACAGAACCGCGGTTGCTGATGGTTTGGACCCGACATTCTGTTTTTCGTTGATGAACATGAAGTATTTGATGGGGTTAGATTGATGGACGCGCTACGATCATTGCTGCATGAATCAGAGTCCACTACCAACAATCATTCAAGGCGGCATGGGAGCCGGGGTTTCTTGCTGGGGTCTTGCGAACGCAGTTTCTCGAGTTGGACAACTCGGAGTGGTATCAGGTACAGCTCTTGATGTGATTTTGGCGCGTCGATTACAAGTTGGTGATCCCGGCGGACATATCCGTCGAGCGCTCGCGAGTTTTCCGATTCCAGGTGTTGCAGAGAGGATCATTGAACGGTATTTCGTTGAAGGCGGTAAAGCGGCTGACAAGCCGTTCAAGTCCAAACCGATGCCGGCCAAAAAACCTTCGCGTCATCTCGAAGAGCTCCTTGTAGTTTCCAGCTTTGTAGAAGTCTTCCTTGCAAAGGAAGGGCACGACGGACAAGTCGGGATCAACTTCCTTGAGAAGATTCAGTTACCGAACTTGCCTTCGATTTATGGCGCGATGCTCGCAGGAGTATCTACAGTTCTGATGGGCGCTGGTATCCCAAAGTCCATTCCTGGGATTCTTGATAAACTCTCCAGAAAAGAACCTGTTGAACTTCGACTTGATGTCGTTGGGACAGAACCTGGAGAAGAAGTCGTCTCCGAGTTTGATCCCAATGCATTTTGTGAAGGGAATGCACCTGAAGTCGATCGACCTGACTTCTATGCGATCGTTTCATCTGCAACACTCGCGAGCATGCTTGCTCGTAAATCTAGCGGCAAAGTCAACGGGTTCATCATTGAAGGTCCAACTGCAGGGGGACACAACGCGCCTCCTCGTGGAAAGATGCAACTCAGTGTTGAAGGCGAACCAATTTACGGTAAACGCGACGATGCAGATCTCGCTGCAATCTCAGCACTTGGTTTACCATTCTGGCTCGCAGGTTCCTTTGCGGAACCTGATCGAGTTGAATTCGCACTCCAAAGCGGAGCGGCCGGCGTACAAATCGGAACAGCATTTGCGTATTGCGACGAATCAGGGATGAGCAAGTCGATCAGGACGCAAGCACTTGAGTTGAGCAAGCAAGGAAACGCGAAGGTCTTTACTGATCCTGTTGCATCTCCAACAGGTTTTCCATTCAAAGTGCTTGAAATGGATAACACACATTCCGATCAAAAGAGTTATGAAGATCGGACACGGATCTGTGATCTTGGTTACTTGAGACACGCGTACAAAAAACCTGATGGAAAAATAGGTTGGAGATGCCCTTCAGAACCAATCGAAGATTATGTTAAAAAAGGCGGGAACCTAGAAGACACCCGCGGACGCAAATGTGTTTGTAATGGATTAATGGCAAACATCGATCTCGGTCAGATACAAAATGACGGCCTTCTTGAGAAAGCTTTGATCACTTCAGGTGATGATGTCGCGGATATCGCACGCTTCTTGAAACCAGGTCAGGATTCATACTCTGCATTAGATGTGCTTGAGTATCTAATCCCAGGTAAGAAGTTTGAAGAGCTCAACCAGTTGAGTGGTTCTGTCAAAAATTGATTAGAGACTTTTCTCAATCCAACTCAACTTCTTAAACTAAATCCAATCTTGATCTGTCACAGTTCGATCGATGACAAGTTCTCCTGTGTGCTTTGTTGAGCATGGTTCAAAGAGCAGGACTGATGCGCCGTCCTTAGTTACCGGGTTGTGTTCAACACCTTTAGGGACGACATACATATCACCTTTCCCAAGATGAACCTCATGGCCACGCATTTGAATTGTAAGTGATCCATCGAGGATATAGAAGAGTTCATCCTCGTCTTCGTGGGTGTGCCATGTCAGTTCGCCTTTAAGCTTTGCGAGTTTCACTTGTTGCCCGTTGAGTTCTGCGATGATCTTGGGTGTCCATGTTGCATCGAAGAGAGAGAGTTTGTCATTGAGGTTTATTTTGTCGTGCATCCGAGATCCTATTCGTTGTTTCCGAATCGTGTATTTATCCAATCAGCGACGATGCTCATTGCTTCTGGGGAGAATGTTTCTTCGATATCGTTGTATTCGCCCATTGCTCCGGTTTTTGCGTGTTGGAACATGTGATTCAGTCCTTCGAGCTCAATAATGGTGGCGTCGGGATGGTCCTTGAGCATGGAACGAAGTCCATCAAGATTTTCCTGTGATGGGACTTGCAGATCAAGCTCGCCGTTGAGTGCGAGGATCGGTATATCAATCTGAGGTAAGAAGTTCACAGGATCATACCCAAGGAAGTATCGAGTCCATGGAGTGCTGTTTTGTGCGACGATCATGTCGACTTGTGTTTCGTTGACTCCCATAGCTTTCATTGCTTCTGGAGTGAGGATTGCTCGTACCTGTTCAGCAGCATCTTCAACAGAAGATGATTCTGCAACGGCCTTCGCGATCTTTTTATTGATTTTCGCGTTTTTCGAAATTACCTCTTCCGATGTTCCCTGGGATAACGCGATGAGTCTATTTTGCGAGAGTACGATCTGTTGTGAGCTCGTTCCAGGCCCTGCGAGCATGACCATAAATGAAACTGTAGAGTTGTCTTGGATTGCGATTGGTGCGATGAGCCCGCCTTCGGAGTGGCCTATGAAACCGATCGAATCGTGATCGATTTCACTTCGAGTTAACAAGTATGCGCACGCCGCGTTAGCATCGGTAGCAAAGTCCGCAGAAGTTGCAGCGGAGAAATCTCCAGTGGATTCTGCGACACCACGATCATCGTACCGAAGAACTGCGATCCCTTGTTTGGTAAGGTGATCAGCAAGGACCAGAAACGGTTGATGTCCGAATACTGTTTCGTTACGGTCCTGAGGTCCAGAACCCGAGATGAGAATAGCCGCGGGGAATGGGCCGTCACCTTCTGGTAGTGTCAGAGTTCCTGCGAGAGTGACTCCTTCTGCGTGCATGTTGTCATAGACGACTTCTTCAGTGATATACCCATACGGTTTACTCGGAACTTGCGGCCGATTGCGTACTGCATCGGATTCTGATTCTTCAGATCGCACATAGGTGATTGTGATGTCATCATTGCCTGGGACAACCCAAGTCCCGGAGAGAGTGTCAACATCAATCAATGAACCTGTAAACACGCCATCGATAATCGGAAGTTTATAATGAACAGAGTCACCTTCTCTTGCGAGATCTGAGACGGGGATGTTCATAGCCATTGTGTCGGGTGAATCGACTTTGGCCGAAGTCCCGCGCTCAGTCGTGGTGATATGCAAAATGATTCGTAGATCTACGCCGTTGCGGTTAATTGTAGATTTCCATGTGCCATCGAGCCCTTCGATTGTTGGCTTGTTTTCTGGGAGTCCGCGTTTGATGATGATGGGTAGATCGATTCCTTGAGAGAATGTCCCTGTCCAGTGTTGATTCTCGTCGTCCCAATCTGCTTCGATCGAAGCGCCGAGATTTGAGAGTGCGATGGAGAGATGATTATCGACAACGGTAACTTCTGAGACTGGTATCTTCTGTCCAGGTGATTGATCAGGACTTTCCATGTGTGCGCTGAGTTGTCCTTCCTCATCCTGCGTAATTACGAAAATCAGAGAGAGTGTTCTGGTGGGGATTTTAAGATCCGCGTGCCAGTTGTCGGCGATTGGTTCTGGGCTCGCGACTGAGAGGGTTGTAGTCGAAGCGAATAGCAAGCAGGTGAATAATTTGAGGATAGAGCGTTTCATGGGCTAGATTCCTGGAGTGTTATCATTGTTGATGACTGTTTACAACAAGTTATGCGGATTGTTCGGTTATGCTTTTCGGTCCAGCGAATCGCGAGTAAATGAGTTTGGTTGCAATGATGATTGCGATCGCAACTGGGAATACGAACATTATGGCAATACCCGCTTGGTTGAGGTCGAAAAAGACCCAAGCGAGCGAGTAGAGGATCCCTGCGAGAAATAGCAGCCATCCCATGAAACGGGGAAAGGCACTCGATCTACTACAGCATTGGTTTGATCCTGCTTTTCTATTCTTGGGTAGGTAGTTTCCCAGAACGATGAGCATGAGTCCCGTATTAATCCCGATGATTCGTCTGATGACATCGCCATCAAGTAGTTCGAGTTGCTTTGCAACTGTTGCGATCAATGATCCAAGCATGAGCAGGCTCGCGAGTATGATCGAGAACAAGATCTCATGTCGTTGTTTCGAGTTTAACCAATCTGTTTGAGGGCATTTTCGTTTCATGAGTAGTCTTGTTCCATTCCATGCAACAAGCATAATCGCAAGGAACGCGAGAACAGGTATTGATGCGCCAGGCTTCGTCGGGATCAATGCAATCCCGATTGATGCCGCGAGAGCAATGGTGGTGGTTGCGGTGATGGTTTGAGTTTTGGGGCTCATCATGATTGGGTCTCCGGCGATGACGATGTAGGGTTTGACTTTGCGTATCGATACATGAGCATCGAGAGGATGCAAGCTGGTGCGAACATCAGCGAGAATATGGGTTGTGTATTTTGTGTATCGCCTGTGATCCAGACAATGATGTAGAGCAACCCCGCGATGACGAATAGCCACGCCATCTTGCGTTGGGATCTTGATGCAGGATGTGGAAAGAGTTGCTTTGGAAAGTAGTTTGAAGTGACGATTAAAATGAGACCAAAGGTGATCCCTGTGGCTTTGATAAAAATGTGGTTCTCGATGATCCCCATGTTATGTGCAAGCGTGATGATCCCAGTGACGATGAACATTGAAGTTGCGATCCATGTTGCTCTCAAGAGCGGGTTGTTCGATTGCTTGCTGTTCATAGGGTTTGCTCCTTTGGCGGCAATGTAGAGTCTGATTTGGGATCGCTTTCAGGGTTGGGTTGTTCTGTTGCTTTGACTTCGAGGCCGAAGACCTGGGCAAACCCGAACATCGCTTCTTCGAGTACAGACATCATCAAGTGGTATGTGATCACACGTCCTTCTTTAACGGGTTCGACGAGTCCAGCTTCACGAAGGACTGCGAAGTGCGCAGACATCGTTGGTTTAGAGACATCGAAATGATCTGCGAGTTCGCCTGCAGTCATGGGTCTTTCACGAAGCAATCCGAGCACCTTTCGGCGTGTAGGATCTGATAATGCTTTGAAAACCTTATTCATGTTCGAAATTTAGCCAAATATCTAACTATTGTCAATGGGTTTAAATGAAAACATGAAAAAACGCCATTTAAGGCGTTTTAATGAGGTTAATTGTGTTTTTTAAAGCTTTGTTTACTCGTCATCCCAGATCGACATGAACCGTTTTGAGCCCTGTTTCCGAATTGAGTTGTCTTCGAGAATCTCTTCTGTGACTTCGATGAGCTCTTCGCGATCGAAGATGAGAGTCTCTTGTCCATCGTCGAAAAACGCAAACTCGAGATAATCTTCTTCGCTGTTTCGGATCATCTCGACGAGTTGTTCGAGGGAGTTAATCGTTTCGCCGTTGACTGTTTTAAGAGCGGGTTTGTATGAGACATCGTACCCCTTTGTAATCGGGTGAGGTAGGAAGTTGGAAACGAGCATGACGATCTCTTCGCCGTTCTCTTCTTGTACATCATCAGCGCGAAGTGCAGCGGGGTTCCCTTGCATTGCAAGGTATGGCGTGTAAAAAGCCATGAGATGCTCTCGTCGAGCAGGAGAGAAGACCATCGGGCCGACGATGAAATACTCTGGATACCCATCTCCAATTGCTGGAATCAGATAATCGCGTGTGCTGTTAACAGGTACATTTAGTTCGACAGAGTTTCCATCGCGAAGAACCGTCACAGGGATTGTGTTGTTATCGCTTGCTTCTCCGAGTCGTGGAACCATGTATCCCCAACTGAGTCGAAGGTTGTCGTCGATGGTAATCATTCCCGCGTTGTCAATGTCGTGGCCGCCGATGGAATCAATGAGATCCCATTTCTCGAATACGATTGTATCACTTTCGGATCCGTCACCAGTGTAAAGCAACCCTGTTTGAGTTGAATCAAGGTTGAGCCAATCTCTGAGCGAAGGGTTTTCTGCAGTTTGGAATCCTTCAGCAAAGAGTCTTTGGCGCCCGTTGTATTCGCCGTCTTCGATGTCATTGAGAAACGCGACGACTTCATCTACAGGGATGAGATATCCGATGTTGTCTGCAGATTCAACTCCTGAGAAGACGACTCCGACGACTTGATCGCCTTGGACTACTGGACCGCCTGAATTTCCGTGATTCAGTGCAGCGTCCACCTGAACTCGTAGACCTGCAGTATCTTGTGAATATCCAATAAACTCGATCCGTGAAACAACTCCTTCGGTAAGCGAGATTTGTTCTCCACCCATTGGGAATCCGATTGCTTGGACTGTTGAACCGATTTTGGGAAGTGTTTCACTCAGTTGCAACGGTGGATGAGCTTCATGGAATGAACTGCGATCCGATTCCTTGCGAAGTTCGATGACGGCTAGATCAATTCCTTGTGCAATCCCTACGACATTGGCGCGGAGTTTGTCCGCGCTGTTTGGTGGTTGAACAAAGATTTGCGAGGCCATCTCAACAACATGTGCATTCGTTAAAATGCGATTGCCTTCAATCACAAAGCCTGTGCCGCTAATTTCTTGAGGTGAGAGCTTTGTCCAAGGGGATTCAAAGTCGGGCCCGCGCTGAGTCGTAAAAATTTTCACGACCGACTCTCTAACTTGCGAAGAATCGTCTGCAGAAACCACGGATGTCTGCAAAGCAAATGATGCAATGCAAAGAACAAAGAGTGTTTGGATACGCATGAGGGTTCCTTTTATATATGCACAATAAGGTTTGATATACGAGTATTTGTCGATTGATGAGCACTGAGCTAGTCTTGACCTATGGTATAGGGCAAGCGACGATAAGTTGCTCTGTAGAACAAACTCGAACAATGATATTGGATATACGGAGTGTTTCATGAGCGGTTCAGTCAAAAAACGAACGGTTCTCCATATCACGCCTCCAAGAGACTTCGATTTAGCGAGAGATGTATGTAGTTACGGGTATTTCGTTCTCATGCCCAACTACTGGGATGTGAGCCGACAAAAGCTCAGTCGAGTGTTCGAGTTCGTGGACAAACCTTCTGCATGTGTCATCGACCAGGTCAGTGATCGTCGATTACGATTTCAGTTTGATCGTAAGCTTGACATCACAGAGCAAAAATTCGCCAAGACCCAAGCGTCTCGGATGCTCAATCTTGATGTCACTCATGGAGAGATCAAAGCGTTTCACAAAGTCGATCCGCGATGGAAGAAGAGCGGGAAGGGACGGTTATTCCGTTCGCCGACCTTGTTTGAAGATGTGATCAAGACGGTGACGAGTTGTAATGTGACCTGGCCTTCAACTGTTAACATGAATCGTCGGTTGTGCGAAGTGTGCGGCCGAAAGACAGAGTCTGGCGCATTCTCATTTCCAAGCGCAAAGAAACTTGCTCGTACAAGAGTCGGAACTCTCCGAGGTAGATGCCGGGTTGGATATCGCGATCAACGGATTGTCGATCTTGCAAAGTTGTTTGTAAAAGGCCATGTCGATGAAGCATGGTTGACAGACCCATCTGTCTCGGATGATGAGGTGTTTAAGTTCTTGATCACGCTCCCAGGTATAGGACCGTACGCGGGGGGGAACATCATGCAGCTCTTGGGACGTTTTTCAAGACTCGCGATTGATACCGAAACAATTCGTCACGGAAAGAGTGCGCTCGGGATGAGCGGAACAGATGCACAGATTACAAAAGCACTCCACGCACACTACGAACCGTTCGGCGAACACAAGTTCCGGAGTTATTGGTTCGAGATTTGGCAACACTACGAATCGAAAGCAGGGCCTTCGCATTTGTGGGAACGGGATTTGGTGAGCAAAGCATTCACAGCTGCGAATCTTTAAGCATGTGTTTCTTGAGCAATAGATAAATCCTGCAACGCAGTCACATCCCAGAACCCAGCTTTAAGTGCTTCTATTGCGTGAACCGCTTGTGTCGCAGCTCTTGCAGTTGTGATCATCGGAATTCCGAGTCGCACAGCAGTTGCACGGATATTCCCCTCGTCTGTTTGCCAACCAGTACGTGTTGGGGTGTTGATAACGAGTTGGATTTCGTTGTTCTGCATCAAATCGATGACATTAGGACGAGCGCCTTCTTGAATCTTCTGGAGAATCTTTGGACGCAAACCATGTTTGGTAAGTAGTTCTCCGGTTCCCTTCGTTGTGAACACTTTGAATCCCATTGCCATCAGTGATCGAACGATGGGGATCATGTCTTCGCGATTACTTTCTTTGACAGAAACGAACACACCGCCTTCGGTTGGGAAAGAAGTCCCAGCGCCGAGCATTGCTTTGAGGTACGCATTTGGGAGTGATGCATCAACACCCATGACTTCACCGGTGGATCGCATCTCTGGACCTAGCACAAAGTCAACCCCGGGGAATTTCTGGAATGGGAAGACAGGTGCTTTCACAGTGAAGTACCCTGCGTCTGGGATTTCACTTGCATGTTGTTCTTGGAGTGTGACGCCCATCATTGCTTTCGCCGCGATCGAAGCCCAAGGGGTGTTCTTCGATTTTCCAACATACGGAACTGTGCGTGACGCACGTGGATTGACTTCGATGATGTACACTACATCGTTCTTGAGCGCCATTTGAACATTCATTAGTCCGCAAACTCCAAGCTCAGTCGCAAGCTTGCGTGCAGTTTCCTTAATCTCTTCGAGGATCACAGGACGAAGTGTATTCGTAGGGATGGTGCAAGTTGAATCACCCGAGTGCACGCCGGCTTGTTCGATGTGCTCCATGACGGCAGCAACGAGAGCTTGCCCTTTCCCATCCTTGAAATCTGCAACGACATCGACATCGAGCTCGAGTGCGCCTTCGAGAAACTGGTCAATCAGGATCGGCGCATCATCTAAACCTGATGCGTCAACCGCGGTTGCCATGTAATGACGGAGCGCTTTTTCGTCAGGGCAGATTTCCATACCACGTCCGCCGAGAACATAACTCGGACGAACGAGCACAGGATAAGTGATCCGTTCTGCGATTGTGATCGCTTCATCAATTGAACGAGCAATCCCTGAAGCTGGGCGTTTGAGATCGAGTTTGGTCAAGAGCTGATCGAACCGATCGCGATCTTCTGCACGATCGATCGCGTCGAGCTTAGTCCCGATTATTGGAACACCTGCGAGATCGAGCCCATGAGCGAGGTTGAGCGGGGTTTGGCCACCAAATTGAACGATGGTACCGAATAGATCGGATTCAAGTTTCTCAGTCACATTGAGCACATCTTCAAGCGTTAATGGTTCGAAGAAGAGCAGGTCGCTCGTGTCGTAATCTGTTGATACCGTTTCAGGATTCGAGTTGATCATTACCGCGTCGTGTCCGAGCTCTTGTGCAGCGTACGCCGCATGAACACAACAATAATCGAATTCGATCCCTTGTCCGATGCGGTTTGGTCCACCTCCGAGGATGATGACTTTTTGCTTCGGATCGGTTTCAGCGTGCAATCGATTTCGAAGCTCACATTCGGGCGCAACATCGATGATGGTTCCGCTTTCGTCGAGTCGTTTCATGCCAGGCTGATAGGTTGAGTAGTAGTAGGGGGTAATCGCTTCAAACTCTGCAGCACAGGTATCAACACATTTGAATACCGCTTCGACGCCTTGCTCTTTGCGTTTGTTGCGAACCTTCAAGATGGACTCGCTGCTAATTTCTCCGAGATAGAGATTTGCGAGTTGTGCATCGGAGTATCCGAGTTGCTTGGCGCGTTGCATCAGTTCTTGGGGTATCTCATCGAGTGAGTTGATCGCTTCGAGTTCATCTTCAAACTCAACAAGCTCGTTGAATTGATGAATCCAGAACGGGTCGATCTTGGTTAGTTGGCAAACTCGTTCTACTCCCCATCCCATTTTGAGTGCATACCGGATGAAGTACATCCGTCCTTGCGATGGAACAGAGAGTTTCCGCGTGAGTGTGTCGTCAGCGATAGGCCATTCGATGAGTTGCCCGTCTGCGGTTCGTCCATCGTTCGATTGTTTCGCTTGCAACCATTTGTCGTTCTTATCGAGCCCAAGTCCAAAGCGTTTTACATCCATCGAGCGGACTACTTTTTGGAAAGATTCTTTGAAGGTTCGTCCGATGGACATCGCTTCGCCGACGGATTTCATTTGGGTGGTCAAAGTCTCGTCAGCTTCTGGGAATTTTTCAAAGGTCCAACGCGGCATCTTCGTCACGATGTAATCAATTGAGGGCTCAAAGCAAGCACTTGTGTTTCCCGTAATGTCGTTACGAAGTTCATCAAGCGTGTACCCAATCGCAAGTTTCGCGGCGATCTTCGCGATTGGGAACCCTGTTGCCTTTGACGCGAGGGCAGATGAGCGAGAAACTCGCGGGTTCATCTCGATGACAACCATCTCAAAGGGCTTGTGGCCGTTCTCGTCGGGTTCTGGATTTGGATTGATCGCAAACTGGACATTTGAACCACCGGTCTCAACTCCAACCCCGCGCATAATTGCAAGAGATGCATCTCGAAGGACCTGATATTCTTTGTCAGTAAGTGTCAAAATTGGAGCAACGGTGATCGAGTCTCCAGTATGGACTCCCATTGCATCAATGTTTTCAATACCACAGACAATGACACAGTTGTCGTTCTTGTCGCGAACGACTTCGAGTTCGTACTCTTTCCATCCGATGAGCGATTTATCGACTTGGATCTGGCCGATCATTGATGCTCTGAGTCCGCGTTTGACGAGTTCTTCGTACTCTGCATGGTTGTATGCGATCCCGCCGCCCCATCCACCCAAGGTGAACGCAGGACGGATAATCGCAGGGAGCCCAATCTCTTTGAGATATTCTGCGGCTTCTTCGAATGACTCAACAGTTTGAGATTCCGGAGTTGCAAGATTCAGATCTTCGCAGATATCTGCAAAAGTCTTGCGATCTTCTGCTTTGTGGATCACTTCTCTTGAGGCGCCGATCATTTCGATGTCATATTTTTGGAAGATCCCGTTATCAAAGAGTTCGCAAGCACAGTTGAGCGCGGTTTGTCCTCCAAGTGTGGGGAGAACCGCGTCGATAGGTTGCCCAAGTTCGATTTCCTTGAGGATGATCTTTTCAACGGTTTCAGGAGTGATTGGTTCGATGTAAGTACGATCAGCAAAGGCCGGATCTGTCATGATCGTCGCGGGATTCGAGTTAATAAGAACGACTCGGTAACCTTCCGCTCGTAATGCTTTACAAGCTTGAGCACCGGAATAATCAAACTCGCACCCTTGTCCGATGACAATTGGGCCAGAACCAATGAGCAGGATCGTCGAAAGATCGTCGCGTCTGGGCATATGAAGCAGGTCCCATATCTTTTTGTGTTTGAGTCTAAACCGCTTGAGTATACACCTTGATTTGCCTGAAATCGGCAGATCGGACCCAACACAAGACGAATCTCATGCTTTGTATCGTTCAGATGTTGAGCGAGCCGATGAACCAGACCGGTTTGAGGCCGTACGATCATGAACGGCGATAATTTTGCCGATTCAATAGAACAAGCTATTCGGCTTGCTGGAGAACTGAAGTATGTGTGGAATCGTTGCCTACATCGGAAATAAACCGGCTCAACAACTCCTCATCGAGGGACTCAAGCGGATGGAATACCGAGGGTATGACTCCGCCGGGATCGCGATGCTTGAAAACGATGGACTTCGAGTCATCAAAGCAGTTGGTCGCGTTTCCAAGCTCGAGTCCAAGATCCAAGATAAGGGTGATTTCACAGGATCACTTGGGATTGCGCATACTCGCTGGGCAACTCACGGCAAAGTCACTCTCGCAAACGCACATCCACATCAGGATCAAGAATACGGAATCTCACTCGTTCATAACGGGATCATCGAAAACTATGCTTCGATTCGCAAGCTGCTCGAAGAACGAGGACACAAGTTCCATACTGAGACAGATACTGAAGTACTTGGGATGTTGATTTCACATTTCTACGATCCAGAAAATGGATCAGATCTTGAGAAGTCCGTCCAAGCAGCGCTTCGAGAAGTCAGAGGCGCTTATGCGATTGCAGTCATCTGCGCCAATGAACCCGATGTCATGGTTTGCGCACGCAAAGGATCTCCATTGCTCGTTGGAATCGGATCTGGGGAATACATCGTCGCTTCTGATCCTGCGGCGATCGTTGCTCACACATCTACTGCGATTACACTCGATGACTATTCAGTCGTCAAACTCACGCGTGATGGGTTCCGCACCACGACAGTTGAAAATGTAGAGTTGACACCAAAGGAAATGCAGCTCGAAATGGAGCTCGATCAAATCGAGCTTGGTTCCTACACGCACTACATGCAGAAGGAAATCTACGAGCAACCCGAAGCGCTTCGCACTTGTATGAAGGGTCGCCTCGATAAGAACGAAGGACGAATCGTACTCGGTGGCCTCATGGGACTCTCCAAGGAACTCGTCAAGTCCAAGCGGATCATCCTGACAGCACAGGGCACTGCGTTGCACTCAGCAATGATCGGGGAATACCTGCTTGAAGATCTCGCGAAGATCCCAGCAGAATGTCAGTACGCGTCTGAGTTTCGTTATCGCAATCCGATCATCGAAGATGGATCGGTCGTCGTCGCGGTTTCTCAGTCTGGAGAAACTGCAGATACCCTTGCAGCGCTCCACGAAGCAAAGGATCGTGGCGCACTCTCGCTCGGCGTAATCAATGTTGTGGGTTCAACACTCGCGAGAGAAACCGATGCAGGAGTGTACCTTCGAGTGGGACCCGAAATCGGAGTTGCAAGCACAAAAGCATTCATCGGACAAGTCGCAGTACTCACAATGATCTCATTGTTTATGGCGCGTCGACGGATGATGTCACCCGAAGCATCTGCAAGACTCATGAAAGAGTTTGAGACTGTTCCAGACAAGATTGAACGCGTTCTTGAGACAAACGATCAGATCCGTAAGATCACAGAAAAATATGTTCATCGTGATAACTGGCTCTTCCTCGGCCGCGGATACAACTATCCAACAGCGATGGAAGGTGCACTCAAGCTCAAGGAGCTGAGCTATATCCATGCGGAAGGGATGCCGGCCGCGGAAATGAAGCACGGTCCAATCGCATTGATCGACGAAGGAATGCCTGTTGTGTTTATCGCCAACCAAGGCAATCAGTACGACAAAGTGATGAGCAACATCGAAGAAGTCCGCTCGCGTGGCGGGCATGTCATCGCAGTTGCAACCGAAGGCGACGAACAAATCAAGAGTGTCGCAGAGGATGTGCTCTATGTCCCTGCGGTTGAAGAGTGCTTGAGCCCGATGTTGACTGTTGTTCCATTGCAACTCCTCGCGTATCACGCAGCGGTATTGCGAGGACACGATGTCGATAAGCCGAGGAACCTGGCGAAATCAGTCACCGTAGAGTGATGTATGGATAAATCTCCTTGGTCAGTTCGAGCAAAGCCGGGAACTGGTGAAAGCTCGGATGATCTTGCGATTAGTTATCAACACTCATTCTTCCTTCGATGGCACAAACGCATCTACACATCAGTCTGGATCACACTGATACTTGCTTGTTTATTGACTGCGTATGCAAAAATTGAGGAGTTGTCGCGCTGGGAAGGCGTAATTGATAGTACTCAAAAATCGAGTGTTATCTTATGGCTCATACTTATCTCGATTGGAGCGGCCCTTACGCAAAGTGCATTTGGGACTCTCGCAAAGCATCAACTTAAATCCGCGATTATCCGTTCGCGTGGACAGCGCTGTCCAGGTTGCTTTTACAATCTATCTGCTCGTGCTCACGATATAGACACCTGTCCAGAGTGCGGAGTTATCGCCCCTCGGCGTGAATGTGTTCGGCTATGGTGTAAGCTCTTAAGGACGAAGCTCTAGGTTCTTATCGGACACGAGAAAAACTTTATATTCCCGGACCTCAAGACTTCAGTCAGATAACTTTCCCGACGATATATCGGACAGTAACGGAGTCCGATATGAGTTCAGTTCAAACGCATATTCAATCAGCCAAGACTCGCACGATGACTCGTGTGATCAATCGTCGCCCGGTTGAAGTGTTGCCTAAACCTGAACTTACGACTCAGCGCCTTGTGTTCCGTCTATTGACAGCGAACGACGAGGCCGAGTTTATCTCTGCGATGAATCACAATCGTGAAAACCTACGAAGATGGATTCCACTTACAAGAGAGAACGAGTCTGACTCACATTTCTTTGATCGAACTATGGTCAAAGCAAGAGTGCAAGATATCGAAGGCGCCGCATGGCGCAGAGCTGCATTCATCGAATCAGGACCAAATGCGGGACGATTTGTAGGGATGTTCAATCTCATCAAGATTGAACGTGGACTCGAATGGACATGCGAAGCAAACTGGTGGATCGATTCAGAATTAAGCGGGCAAGGGTTCGCAACAGAAGCAGTTCAAGGCATGGTCGACTTCGGGCTCGCAGAACATCCAGTTGGGCTCGGCCTCCATCGAGTTCGAGCACAAATTTGTGTAGACAATCCCGCGTCGGTTCGAGTTGCGCAAAAGTGCGGGTTCGCAAAGAACGGTCAACGCGATCTACTTGAAATCAACAAAGCACTTGTCGCACATGATGAGTACGAATGCTGGGCAACTTAATTCGCTCTAGCAACGAGACTTCCCAAACAATACATTAACACTTGTGAGTGATATTATACGGACTTCGAGAAATTTTCAAAGTTCTCAAGCTCCCTGATCCTGAATTGTTGATCAGTGGTGCCATGTGGCAACAAAAGTTATAAATACATTAATAGAAAGAGTTTAGAATCGAATTTCTAGCAATTGTGGTTCTCAATTCTAGATGTCCGGCCTTTCAGGAGCAAAGCTCAAATTTGCCTTTTTCGGAGTCGCTCCTACGGTCTAGACCAAGCAACTCCAAGTTGTCCAGAGTGAACCGCTGAGGTGGATCACAAGATGACAACTCCTGATATGAGGGCATTTTATGGCAGCGGTGAACTTCGATAGTCGGACTCTTTCCGTCGATGGCAAGCGTATTTGGATCGTCTCTGGATCCATTCATTTTCAACGCACTCCACGCGAAGAATGGGCAGCGAGAATTCACGCAGCGAAACATGCTGGGCTCAACACCATCGAGACTCCAATCTTTTGGAATTTGATCGAGAGCCGTCCTGGTTCATACGACTTCAAAGACAACAACGACATCAGAGAGTTCGTTCAACTCGTCGGCGAAGCAGGTTTGCATTGCATCCTCAGAGTCGGTCCATATGTCGGCGAAGGTTGGGACCTAGGTGGACTCCCAGCATGGTTGCTCAATATCCCAAACCTTGAAGTGCGCAAACCAAACCAACCATATCTAGAAGCAGTCGGCAAATACTTCAACGCGCTCGCAAAGCAAGTCAAAGATCTTCAAGCATCAGTGACACGCGGCGCTCCGATCGTGATGATCCAGAACGAAGCACACTGGAACTGCGGCGATGATGTCGCTGCCAAAGGATACCTTGGTGAACTGGGACGCTATCTTCGCGAAGCAGGATTCACTGTCCCCAAAATCAACTCCAACAACCTATGGCAAGGAGTCGAAGGCGACATCGACGGTTGGTCAGGCGAAGGTGACATGTTTGGTACCATGCGTCAGTTAACCTCTGTGCGTCCAGATCAACCTGAGATCGTGATTGATTATGGACCAAAATCGAGACCAACATTTGCACAAGAAAAACCAGAAGAACTTGATGGGTTGACTTATCAACGTCAACTCGCAGAGATCACCTGTGCAGGAGGACAGTTCAACCTGTCCAACTTCGCAAGCGGCACCTCATTCGGGTTCTATGCTGGTATGGACTCTGTAGGTGATTTCAGCGCGTACACATCGATGCAAGATGCAAACGCGATGCTCGACGAGCACGGCCGATCCACTCAGGTGTATACCGGGGTTCGTCGATTGACGATGTTTGCATCAAGCTTTGCACGCGTACTTGCACATACAGAGCATGAGAATCCTCCGATTGTCATCGATCCTGCGTCGGACCCGAGTTCAATCAACGGCCATATCGTGACGCACATGCGAGGCACACAAGGATCAGTTCTGTTTATTTTCTCCCCTGTGAAAGCAAAAGCAGGCACGATGAATCTACTCCTTTCAGACGGAGCGCCTTTAACAATTCGTCTTGGACATCAACGAGTCCATTGGTGTCTTTTCGATGTGAACCTTTCATCACAACACACTCTCGATTACACAAGTTTGAATACCTTGACAACCACTGAGAATGCACTTGTTGTATTCGGTGCGGCAAATGCAATCGGAGAAGTCTCGATCAACGGGACCCCGATGGAAGTCGAAGTTCCAAAGGGACGCAAGCCATTGGTTGTGGATCATGAGGGGATGACTCTGATCGTGGTTTGTGACGAGATGGCGGATGAAACTTACATCCACGACAATCACATTTATGTCGGTGTCGCAGGAGTGACTCAAGACGGAGTCCCAATCCCATCTCTTAACGGAAAGTCACACACGCATATCGATCCAAACGGTGTCGCAAGAGCGCACAACACCAAGTACCCAGAAGGGTATGCTCAAGAAAAACTTCCTAAGGTTTCTGTTGGAAGTTGGGAACGCGCAATCCCTGATGAGCACATCGATGGACAAAGTCCTCGATATGCACAGATCCCAGGTCCTGCGGATCTCTCAGAGCTTGGGACTCCATACGGATATGGGTGGTACAAAATCACTCTGAAAAATTCCGCATCGAAGAGCCTCAAAGTAATGGCGCCTCAAGCAAATGATCGGGTATCTGTGTATCTCGATGGTTCATACACAGGTGTCTTCGGGTCAGGTCCAGGCGCTGAAGAACTGATGACAATACCTACCAAGAAGGGTGAACAAGAACTCGTTCTCCTTGCAGATAACATGGGTCGAGTAGATTCTGGATCAGACATGACAGGACACAAGGGTGTCTTTGGCCATCTGATGGAACAAGTTGCGTTCAAAATTGCGAAACCAACTGTCGAGAATGGTGATCCAATAGAGATCCTCGGATATCGTTCACCGATCTTTGGGCTCCAACTAGGAGATTCGACACATCACGGCCGAATCACATGGAGTTTCAAGCATCTCAAGAAGTCTTCGATCATCTTCGATCTACCAATGTTCAGTGTACGCACGATGGTCATCCTGAACGATGAACCAATTGGTCTCTACGATGCAAACTCATCTCGGAAGTTGGTTCTCGATCACGAAACCATCAAACGAGGAAACAATGTTCTCCAAATCGCATTTGAGAACAATGCAATCTCACATGACGGCGAAGCATATGTTGAAGATGCATTCAAACAGATATTGAGTGATGCAAAGTATTACGAAGCTTCAAACGAAATCACAGATAAGTGCGAGTGGTCGTTTGCGAAGTGGGAAATGCCAGCGGAGATTGATTTCGAATCCGTTTCGAAGGCCAAGATGTCAGGGTCGAAGCTCCCCGCATGGTGGAGATCATCGTTTAAAACCCCAGATGTCAAAGTCGCACTCGGACTCGACCTCACTGGTATGAGTAAGGGGCAAGTGTATCTCAACGGCAAAGCATTGGGACGTTACTTCGTCGCAACGAACGACGGGAAAGCTGTCGAACCATCACTCCCGCTTGCGATTCCAAACGCGTGGCTCAAACCAGATGGCGACAACGAGATCACCATCTTCGATGAACATGGAACATCTCCTGCAAAGGCACGCATCATTGTCGAACGAATCTGATTGAATACCATTCGAGAATTGATTGGGAGAATGTACTTGCTCAAGCACGATGGATAGGAATTCATCGCTTGGGTTGGTATGCTCAATCATGAAGAATTCGAATGATATTGAAATGATTGAAGTCTCACTAATTCAACAGGCAACATCATTTGCTGCTCGTGCACATAATCATCAGTATCGCAAGGATAAGAAAACTCCCTATATCGCGCATCCGTTTCGAGTCGCGATGGTCGTAAGCTCAGTCTTTGGTTGTAATGATGAAGTTGCGATATGTTCTGCTCTTCTCCACGATACGATCGAAGATACTCGGATTGATTACGACAATATCGAGAAACGATTCGGTTCTGAGATCGCAGATTGTGTTGCGGTTCTCACGAAGAACATGTTGCTTCGTGAACCCGAACGCGAAGAGGATTACGATTCACGACTCGCGAAGGGACCCTGGCAAGGGAGACTCGTCAAACTTGCAGATGTCTATGACAACGGACTCGATATCCCACGCGAATCCATGCGGAAAAAATGTATGGATCGTTGTGTACGTGCGCTGGATTTATCAGAGCAAGATATTGATAGGGAAGTTGTCGCTAATGCTCGATACGAAGTTGAGCGTGTATTAACAACACTCAGATCCGTACAATAAATATCAATCATTCAAGGGGATTGAATGGGCGCTTGAACCGGATCTGGCAATGGATTCGTCGTCTGTAGTTGAAGCTCATCAAGTTCAGATTTGAGTATGCGCATTTCAGATTCGATATTTTTCTTATCCTCAACTTGTGTCGCGTTATTCAACTTATCTTCAAGCATCGAGATTTGTTGAGTAAGCAATGATCGTTGTGCATTGGTTCGTTCAAGTACATATCCGTCCATGATTGTTTGGATGGACTGAATATATGAAAGGAACTGCTCGCGAGATTCCCAGATTCGTGTCCGTTGAGGTAATGTGAGTCTACCAATATGGATGATCTGCATCGGGTTGAGGACCAATGCTCTTGTGTATCGATGTGTCGGGCTTTGTGGATCGGGTTGATGTTCAACAGGGAATGCTGCAGATTGCCAATCGCTTGTATCGATTAAAACACCAGCGCGATCTGCACGATGTCGTTGGATACCCTTGCGTTCCCAACGAAGTTCGAGCGCACGCCATGCAAGATTCGGTTCGTATCGTGCAGCGCCACTGAGATCAGTCAATGATCCAAGCGGAAGATCCATCTTGATTAGTTTGTCTGCTCGGATCAAAGTGACTGGTAGAGTTTCCCCAGGTGAACGAGACAGAATATGTGCTCGAAGTTCTGCTTGTGATTCAATCAAATCAGATCCTACCAGTGCGATCGCATCGCCTGGATTGAGCATCGCACTTGCAGGGAATCGAGGGTCTTTTCCGATTGGTTGAATCTCGATTGCGCCGATACGCGAGGTCCCAAAGGATACTCCGAGTCCTCCTTTGGGATACGCGAGGAATCTGAACATGCACGCATGTTCAAGTCGTGTGCGTTGTTCGATCGTGAGTGTCATGTCACTCAAAAAGAGCTCAAGATCGTCGAGACGAATATCAGGGTTGACCAATGAGAGTTCATTCGATGCATGATCTCGATCAATCCAAGAGTCTGATCCGAGTTGGTCGATGAGTGAACGCAGATGTGAACGGTTTTGATCTGCAGGCTGCGCGAGCCCTGTGCGTGTAATCGTCGAGACTAAGAGCAATATGATGAGGCTTGTGATATTCATCATTCAACTATACCGACATGAACCACGTTGGGTTCTTCGGTGATCAAGAAAGCAGATGAAGAATAGTTAGTTCAATCAGTTAACTGTTAGAATCGAGCATTGAAACGAGCTCGTTTTGGTGCTGGTCAAGCCAAACCGCTTTCCTCGCAACTGCAATCATCATTGAATCTGCATGCTCGATCGCTCCAGAATCTGCTTGAGCAGGGTAAGACGCAAGCGCCTCGTCGAGCATCACCGCGGGCATTAATCCAAGACAGTGCTTCAGAGAACAACGCATTGAATCTGGAGCTCCAGTACAATAACCATCCCAAAAACCAACTAACGCACTCGCATCTGGATCGGGTGCACAATCTTGTGCACGCTGCCCTCTTTCGGGGGACCGGAGCGAGAAGTGGATCATTGCTTGAGCAACTTCACGAGCGCGAGAACCCAATCGAGTATTGTCGAAATCGCAGACTGCGACAATGTGTTCGCCGCGAAAGATCATGTTCCCTGGGTGCCAATCTCCGTGTACGATTTTGGGTTGTCCTGCATTCGCCTTTGCGAGTTCGCCGCCGTAAGAAAAAATGCGGCTGAGTTGTTCTTTGAGTTCGTTACTGAACTGATTACTCAGACGATTAATCGTTTGGATACGAGCAAGATCGATTGTCTCTGGTTCAACAGGCGCTTCGAATGTTGGAGAAACAGAGTCGAGTTTTTGATGAACTTCTCCGAGCAATGCGCCTGCTTCGTGTGCATGTTTGGAGATCATCGAAGGGGATCTATCGAACACAGTGCCTTCAATAAACACAAACAACTCGTAGACCTGATCCTCAAACTGAACGAGGGAGTTGTGATCTTTGGTACCCAAGAGTGGGGGGACACAGATACCTTGCTCAAGACATCCCAAAATCACCTGATGTGAAAATGCAACAAGGATTGGAATGTCGAGACCTCTTGCACGACGCTTGAGCAACATTCGTCCACGATCTGATTCGACGATGACTTTGGGCGAATAAACAGAACCAGCAGCAAGCTCAGAAACAGAGTGAGTTTTACCTAAGTTATACTCAGAGAGCACAGCATCAATCTCACGCTGACTCAGTTGTTGGCGTGAGATTGGCACAATGGTTCCCTTTGAAGTGTCAACGGATCAAGCTCGATCAGGTCAAGTGAAAGTCACTCTGCGTTCTGGACCTGTTCTTTGATCCGATCAATCGCACCCTTGATCTCAACAATCATTCTGCTCATCTTCGCATCTGGACTCTTTGAAGCAATCGTATTTGCTTCTCGTAAGAGTTCTTGAGCAAGGAAGTCCATCGTTCGTCCAATTGGACGAGTGCCGTCGTCGCCGAGTAGATCTTTAAAGTGGATCAGGTGCTCACCCAAACGAGCGATTTCTTCAGCGATATCCGTTTTCTCTGCATAAACCGCGATTTCACGGATGAGATCGGGTTGATCGATATCTGTTCCTGCATCTGAGATCAATGATTCCATTCGTGATTTGAGACGCGCTTCGTAATCTGCGATTACCTTTGGAGCAATCTGTGCGATCTGTTCGAGTCGTTCGCTGATGAAATCGAGATGGCCTGCAAGATCATCGTGCAACGCGATACCTTCCCGGGTCCGCATTGCGACTAGATGTTCGAGCGCCAGTTCAATGAGAGGCCGAACTGCTTTGCGTGCTCGTCCGAGTCTCGAACTCTCTTCACTTGGAGGACATAAAACCCCAGGGAGATTCACAAGCTCTGCAACTGAGATTGAATCAACAGGAGCGCCAATCGAGTCCGCGATCTGCTGTGCGTACTTCCGTAAAGCAGCGCCGTTGATCTCTTGTGCAGCACCTTCGTCTGTTTCTGTGCAGTTGACTGTGACTGTTACAGAACCGCGAGAAACCATTTTGCGGACAATTTGCTCGATTTCAGGCTCAAGAGACGCAAGCCGATCAGGAATACGGATAGAAGTCTTGAGAAACTTGTTATTCACAGATCGCACTTCGACAGCATAGACAGACCCGCTGTCATTGCTTGATGCGTCACCGAATCCAGTCATGCTTCGAATCACGAGCAAACTCCAGAATGATCTAAGGGTTGTAAACTCGACATAAAGGCCGAGCGAAGTGAAAGATCAAATGATCTAACTACTCTAACGGATTTATTCGTCGCCCGCTGGAGTTTCAGTAGGGAGTGCAGGGATGTCTTCGATGATTTCTGTTGCAGAATCTTCTACATCATCAACAACATCGTTTGCTTGCTCTGTGAGATCATCGAGCGCATCGGGAGTGCCGCTGAGATCAGTTGCTTGAGTATCATCTGATTCTGTTTCAGAAGTTGCAGGATCGCTTGAAGTACCAGTTTCTTGGATTGGTGCATTGAGCACCGGTTCTTCAACAGACTGAGTCTGTGGGCGTGTTGCAAAATTGAGGATGATCGCGAATGTCAGAAAACAGATAAAGATACCGATCGTCGCGTAAGTCAGTACATCACCTGTTTTGGTACCAAACGCGGTTTGTCCTGCACCGCCGCCGCCACTTGCGCCGAAAGCACCGCTCAATCCTCCGCCTTGTGGGCGCTGAATTAAAACAAGCAGAATCATCACAATACTGATTACTAAAAAACCGCCAACGAGTAGATTGGTGGCGACAGGACTCAGCGCCCCAAGCGTCGTAGGTTCGACGGTTGCAAGGATCGAAGAGGATTCAATAAGCTGATCAAAAATCGGCACGCGGAACTCCAGGCTGGAAAATCAAATCATCCAAATCTCTTAAACAAGAGCGGTGGGAAGTCTAGGCACATTGCAGAGTTACTTCAGCCCAATCAAGGTTCCAACGAGCAGACTGACGACTTCAACAGACCCGAACATTACCCTTTTTACTACTTCAGACTGATTGAGGTTGTCCCGCATTGATGATCGCAAGGAAATCATCTGCAACGAGTGAAGCGCCTCCGATGAGCCCGCCATCAATGTCAGGCATCGCCATCAACTCGTTTGCGTTCCCCGGTTTCATGGATCCACCGTAAATAATTCGAGTTGAATCAGCAGTAGATTGATCATACATCGTTGCGATTAAAGCTCGAATTTTGGCATGCGCGTCTTGTGCATCTTCTGGAGTCGCTGTTTTTCCGGTTCCAATCGCCCAAACTGGTTCATATGCGATCACAACTGAGCTCATATCCGATTGGGAAACCCCATCGAGTCCTGCTTTGATCTGGGATTCATTGATTGCGTCGGTTTGTCCTGCCTCGCGCTGATCGAGTTTTTCGCCGACACAGAGAACTGCGATCATCCCGCCGGCAATTGCTGCTTTTGTCTTTTTATTGACGAGTTGATCAGATTCCCCAATGACATGTCGGCGTTCTGAGTGCCCTGTTAGGACAGTCTTGACATTGCAATCCTTGAGCATTTCGATTGAAATCTCGCCGGTGAATGCTCCATTTGACTCAAACCAGCAATCCTGAGCGCCCACGAGCATATCGGACCCGCTCGTTTTATCACTCATTTCACGCAGATAAACAAAGGGTGGGAAGACAGCGACATCTACAGCATCGTTCTTGAGCCCAGAAGCGACTCCGTCGATGAGAGAGAGTGCGGCTGCTGAATCGGTATTCATCTTCCAGTTACCACCGACGAATGGTTTTCTGTTTGCTTGTGTCATGTTGGGTCTCCGATTCAGGGGAATAGAATAGTGATGTGGGTTTCAAACAGCTTTGCTATTTGTTACTCTAGCAACCCGATTAGAGGAGTATCGAGAAATGATCAGCCAACCAGAACAGATCGTTGATGTTGATGTCGCCATTATTGGTGGCGGCCCGTCAGGTTCGACTGTGAGTACCCTACTCCGTAAATATAACCCAGATCTGTCTGTGATGGTGCTTGAGAAAACCAAGTTTCCGCGCGAACATGTCGGCGAGTCTCAACTCCCTGGTATCAGCGCTATCCTCGATGAGATGGAAGTCTGGGACAAAGTAGAAGCCGCCAACTTCCCTGTCAAACTCGGGGGGTCCTATACCTGGGGCAAAGACGCAGACGCTTGGGACTTCGATTTTTATCCAGCAGAAGAGTTTGAAGATCAAGAACGGCCGGCAAAGTACGAAGGTCAACGAAAATACACCGCATTCCAGGTTGAACGAGATCGATACGACGAAATCCTACTTAGACATTCCGAATCGATGGGGACACAAGTCCGCGAAGAAACCATGGTTCGCGAAGTGCTTAGAGAAGGAGATCGTGTAACAGGACTCCGTCTCGATTCAGGTGAGATCATCCGAGCTCGTCATTATGTTGATGGTTCAGGGGACGCTGCGATTCTACGAAAAGCGATGGGTGTCGAAAGTGTTGCTCCATCAAATCTGCGAAATGTCGCATTCTGGGATTACTTCGACAACGCAACTTGGGCAATCGAAATCGGAATCGGGGGAACTCGCGTTCAGGTTCGATCACTCCCTTACGGATGGATTTGGTTCATCCCACTTGGACCTTCGCGTGCATCCGTTGGATTGATTTGTCCTAGTGAGTATTACAAAGAGTCTGGGTTATCTCCCAAAGACTTGTATCTTAAAGCAATCAAGGAGCAACCAGAAATTGCTGAACTCCTCAAAGATGCAAAGAGCGAAACCGGAGAAAATGTACTGACAACGAAGAACTGGTCGCATCTTGCAAATCGTCTAACAGGCGACAACTGGTGGATCTGCGGCGAGTCCGCAGGATTCGCAGACCCAATCCTTGCAGCTGGGATGACTCTCGCACACGGGACTGCGCGTGAAGTCGCATATTCAATTCTTGAAGTCGAGCGAGGCGAAATAGATCCTGATTGGATTAAGTCGAGTTATGACGAGAAGGGTCGAAAAAACATCAATCAACATATCCGCTTTGCAGAGTATTGGTACGCAGCGAACGGCCGATTCACTGATCTACAGGATTACTGCAAGGACATCGCGAAGGACGCAGGTCTTAATCTAAACCCCGCCCAAGCATGGCGATGGCTCGCTCAAGGCGGATTCACAAATCAAAGTATCGAACAAGCAGGGTTTGGAGCATTTGATATTGGATCTTCCAAACAGCTCATCGAACGGTTCAGCGGACGCAAATCAAAGTTTATGATTTCCAAGCTCAATGATTTTACGCTGAATATCGCAAATGCAGAAGAAGTCTATCAAGCAGAACTTCGTGATGGCCATATCAATCGGATCAAGTGCTATAAACGAGGGGAATCAATTCTCCCAATGACAGGTGCATGGAAGACAATCGCAGATGTCATCAAACAAGAATCTGATCTAGAAAAAATCTATGGCATGCTCGCTGGATCAATCAATCGCTCAACCATCGGAGGCGCACAAGGGATCAGCGCCTTTGTCTATATGCAAGTACTCGAAGTTATGGTGAATGAAGGATGGGTAATCGGAAAACTCAAAAAGTCGCGTCCAACACTCAACATCGAAGTAGGGGGGCGATTAATTCGTTCAGAAGCTGAAGCGCGCGAAGCCCTCAAGGATGCAAAAGCAACGATCAAGTTCGCGATCGAACACGACTAAACATCATTGAGTTCTAATGATTATCCTGGTTCGTTTACTACGATCGGTTCTTTGTGATCATCAGCAACTGTTTGTGTAGAATCTGATTGGTTCTCATCAGAGTTTGAGCGCTTTGGGTTGTTTGCTTCAGCTTGGATTTGTGATTTGCGAGCAACCTTAATCGCGTAGACACCAATGTATGATGCGATCATGAGTACTAGTGCGTAGATCAATCGTCCACGGAAGTAACTGAGCATCACTCCGAGGAAGCAGAACACAAACCCGATCCCGTAGAGTGAGAACACTGCACCTTTGACTCCAAACGATCGTTTGAGCATATGGTGCAAATGATCCGCGTCCGGGTCAGACATTTTCTTCCCAGCGAGTTTTCTTCGGATGATTGCTAATGCAGTGTCAATGATGGGGATCGCGTAGATAATCAAGCCCGCCGCGACGAGCCATGTTTTACCTGTATCTCCCAAAGACAAGATCACAACAGCGCTGCAGTATCCAAGAAGTAACGAACCCGTGTCCCCAAGAAAAATCGAGGCCGGATTGAAGTTGTGAGGCAAGAACCCCAGACACGCACCAAGTACTGCGAGTCCAAAGATGATCCGAGGAGCATCGAACGGACCGTCATCCATCATTGCAAGTGTAAGTGCAATCGCGAGTAAACCAATCATCGCGATCGAAGTGACTCCGGTAAGTAGGCCGTCGAGTCCGTCAATGAAGTTCGAAGCATTACATGCACCCAATACAAAGATCGCAATGATCGCGGTGCCTGACCAATAGATGAGATCGAGTGTGATGTTTGATCCCATGCCTGGGATTTCGAATGGAAGTGGGATCTGATAAACAAGATCTGGATTATCGAGCAATCGACCCAATGTGGGTTTCAATACACCCTCTGCGACATTAATACCAACATTCCCAAGCGCAAGCGCAGCCGCCGCGATGAGTTGTCCACCAAGCTTCACTCGTGGGGGAATCCCAGTAATGTCGTCAAACAATCCTACTAGGACGATGGAAGTCATTCCAAATGCAATCCAGAGTGGAACAATCGGGTGATAGATTCCATCGATCAAATGCTCGTTAGCCATCGGGTGATAGTCGATGAGTCCTGGAGTATCGGATCCAAAGTAACTGAAGACGAGCCCCGCAATGATCCCAAAGTAGACTGCAACGCCTCCCAGGTATGCGATGGGCATTTTATGAATTTTGCGTGCTTCAGAAGGGTGATCCACAATCCCATTTGCGACCGCGAGTTTACGCACTAGTGGAGTGATCATCACAGTCACGAGGAACGCGACCGCGAATACCATGATGTATCCTGAGAGGATATCAAGTTGATCCATCGCGGCTTGCGCGATCTCTGATCCAGTAGTCATCGTGCTTTGAGAGAGATTCGCGTTGATCGGTAGTTGATCATCAAAGCCTAATGGGCTTGAAGTTGAGTTGAGTTCCGGGATATCAGTGATCTGCAACATGTTCACACGCCTCCCTGAACAGAGTCGCGTTGAATCTCAAAAGCTAAATCTTGGATAGTTTCAGTCAACGAGAGCTTTGGTTCGAAGTTGATCGCTGATCGTACACGATCAAGATCAGGTTTGCGATGACGCAAATCCTCGAACCCGGGTTGATATGCATCGCTGTACGCGACCAACTTGATTTGTGAAGTTGAGTTCAATGTTTCGATAACACTCTGTGCGAGATCCATGATTGAGATCGGGTGATCTGAACCAATATTAAACACGCGTCCTACACATTCCTGCGATCGGATCATTTGAGGGAGTGCTTGGATGACATCGCGGCCATCGCAGAAGCAACGAGTTTGGGTCCCGTCTCCGAAGACTGAGAGAGGTTCATTCTTCATCGCTGCTTGAACAAAGCGAGGTAATACCATGCCGTATCGACCGATCTGTCGCGGGCCAACAGTGTTAAAGAATCGACAGATCACAGTTGGAAGTTGATGTTTGTGCCAATACGCGAGCGCGAGATGTTCATCGATCGCTTTTGCATGTGCGTATGACCATCGTGTGATACTTGTTGGTCCAAAGAGCAAGTCATCATCTTCAGAGAAGACACTCGTTCCAGGTTTGCCGTACACCTCTGATGAGGATGCGATGAGAGTCGCTGGAGATCCATGTTCAAGAGCGTATTCAAATACTGCGTCTGTCTGATGGATATTGGTTTTGATCGAACGGATCGGGTCACTCAATACAAGATCAACACCAACCGCCGCGGCGAGATGATAAATCTCATCGAACGGTTGATCATCATTGATCTGCTCAAGACCCTGATCAACATCAGCTTCGATGAACTCGATTTGATCAATGACACTTGCAAGATTTGAAATACGGCCAGTCGAAAGATTGTCGATGACACACACTTGCGTGTTGTTCTTTAGTAGATGCTCGACAAGATGCGAACCAATAAAACCAGAACCACCGGTTACCAACGCGCGGCGTGGGCGATCCGATGGGTTCTGTTCTGTTTGATTTGTATCGTTCTCGTCAACCACCGATCCCGGCTCCTTTGATCAAGCAGCGTGATCTGTGTCGCCTGCATGGTATTGATGCGAAGTACGGATGTTCTTACGCATGTATCCACCTGCGGCGGAATGTACCCCGTTGACGAGGACTCCGAGGAACTCAGCACGGTTGTCGCTGAGCTCATTCTTGAGTCGAGCAACCTGGCCTCGTTTTTCGGACATCGCACGGACAACAAGCATGCACGCGTCAGCTTGACTCGCGAGAGTCATCACATCACCTGAGACGATTGCAGGTGACACATCAATGATCACGATGTCATATTTTGCAGACGCTTGAGCGAGGATCTCGCCCATGACTGAAGTGCCAAGTCGTTCGACAACACGAAGGTTGCGTGATCCTGCTGCAAGCACATCAGGGCCGCCGCTGGTTGTTTTCTGTACTGCTTCCTCGAAGCTCTTCTCGCCCGCAAGGAGTTCACCAAGACCTGGATTATCGAGTAGGCCAAAAGCAGTATGAATACGAGCACGACGGAAGTTCGTGTCGATAATGAGTGTCTTCTTCCCAGCAGCTTGACTCGCTTGAGCGAGATTCGTTGCAACTGTCGTCGCGCCAGAACCAGGCATAGCACTCGCAACAAGCAAAGTCGTATGGTCATGCTTGCTCATATCCTTATGGATACGAGTGCGCAACTGCCTGAAGTGTTCTGCAAGCACAGAACTCGGCGAGTCCATAAACAATGTCTCAAGCGCTTTGTGAGATGTTGGATCTTCTTCTGCGTCTGGGACAATTCCCAAGATGCGAGTGCGAGGGATCATTGCAATATCCGCAGCACTCTTGACTCGTTGATCGAGCATCTCGAAGATCAAGATAACACCAGCAGTAAGCGCAGTTACAAGGAACATCCCTGCAGGAACCATGATGTAGAGGATCGGGAATGCAGGACGATCAGGCACATTCTCAGGTTTGATGACTGAGATTCGGCTAGCCGAATCTAGCCCCGCTGCCATGCTTAGGTCCGCAAGGTTAATATCATGAGCCGCGATCAGATCGAGGGTGTTTGAGATCTGACGATTGATTTCTTCAATCTCTTCAGTAGTCTTTGTGAAATCATTCAGTTCCACAAGGAGAGTCTCTTGGGTCGAAGTAAGATCCGCGATCTGAGCTTGGAGCTGACTCAGCGCCATTCTTGTCGAATCAATTCGGGTTTCGAATGATTCGAGTAGAAGTTTCTCTCTTGTAGTTTCAAGGTTACGCTCTGTTGCTTCTAACTGACTGAGCATTTGCTTGTATGTGCGATGTTCAGGAAGGAATCCTTCTGTTTGCAACGCGAGCATCTGTGTAGTCAATGTGTTGATCTGCTGTTGAATCGCTTGAACGAGCGGCATTTGCTCAACACGATCTCGAAGGGTTGAGTCGTAATCAATTCCAGACTTGCGTTGAAGCTGAGACTCGTCGTTCGCAAGAATTACTTGGAAAGCTTCGATCTGTTGCTGGTTGTTAATGATCTGGGCATTTACCAGACGGAGTGATTCTGCTTGTGCAGACTGATCAGAGTCTGCAGTATCAATGCCTTTTTCTTCTACGAGTCGATTTTTACGATTCGTCAACTCAAGCAAAGTATCCTCAGCGCCAGTAATTGCTTTGCGGATAGTTTCCTTACGACGAGTAATGTTTGAGTTTGTTCCAGAACTCAAGATACGGATGTAGTTTTCTTTGACCAAGCGGACCAAGCCCGCCGCGTCATTTTTGTCCCCAACCTGGACTGAGAGCTGAATGATGTATGTGTTTGGGATTGCGTACGCTTTGATGGTATCTTCGAGTTCTTCGTATGCTTCGACAACATCGAGATTACCCTTGCGTGAGAACTGATTGTACCACTTTGGTGCTTCTGCTTCGATACGAGCATCTTGGAGAACCGCTGCAATAACAAGTTCACCCTTGATCGTTTGAACCTGTGTACCCATGAATCGTGCCATTTCATCTTCGTCGATTTTGGCAACGTTAATAGTCTGGACATCAGATTCCGCTGGAGCACACTCAAACCAGACAGTGGATTTGAACCCAGGCATAAAACGAAGCGCCAAGATATGGGCGCCTACGCCGATGAACATGCCTGCAATGATGGCGCCGGCCAAGACGAACTTGTACTTCTGAAGCAGTTTAAGCGGATCAAAGGCAACTGCTCCTCCGCCTGAAGAGCCCTGTCCGCCGCTTGGGCGTTGTGGTCCTGATGTAGGACGGTTGGGTTGTTGGTTGCTCATGTTCACTGCTCCGTATCGTTCATGTCCGATAATCTGATCGAACCTCAGTAGATCGAGTATTTCATTTCTCGGTCGGATTAGCCACCGGCTGAGTTGATTTCCTGTGCAAGTTCTGCAATGTCTTCTTCAAGATTCGGATATGACGTCGGGGCAGAACGCACCGCTGACTCCGCATCGTTCAATCGAGACTTCGCATCAACAAGGTCGTTGCGAGCTAACGCGAGCTTTGCTGAGGAAAGAATCATGGTGACACGAGCAGGAATTGACTGGATGTAGTTTGATCCAATTTCAATCATTTGCTCCGCTTCATCGTACTTTCCGAGCTTGCGATACACGCCGGCCATTGTTTCGTACGCTTCACTCCGAGCTATGTTCTGATCAATCGCCCTTTGAGCAAATTCCAATGCTTCTTCAGGACGATCAAGCTCCTCAGAGAGTGCGTACGCAAGGTTATTGTTCATTTCCCAATCGTCCGGGAATGTTTGGAGAGCTTCTGTCCAAACTGCGGTCGCCTCTTCATATTTTTTCTGAGCGAAGTAAGTAGAACCCTTGATCCGATAAGCTCGTGTCTGAATCTCAGCACTTTCTTCGTACTGAATCAATCTGTCTAAGAGAACGAACGCTCGAGAGTCAATTTCAGATTCTTTGACCAATCGACGAGCGATAAACAAGTCAAGCCAGTTCTGGATGATCGGAGTTGTGTTTCGGCGCTTGAGCGCTTCGAGGAACTCGATTTCCTTGCTTGGAGGTTCGCCTTCAAAGTAACGCGTCAGGTTTCCTGACCAGTTCACAAGTTCTTGGTTGTTGTTGACAGAGATATCAAAAGCTTTGGTGATTTGCTGTTGCGCAAAGTCATCTCGGCCTCGAGCTTGGAGTACCAGCGCCTGTGCAGCGAGCAGTCCCGCGTTATCATTGATATTGCCAACCATGGCACCCAACTCGTTGATCACATCATTTGCAGTTCTTGAGTTAGGAGGAGTCATCCGCACGAGCGCATCGATGTAGTCAGCGCCGTCTGGAATCGAGTGTCGCTTGTTCCATGCAAGGCCGAACATTTCTGCAGCCTTCTCCCACTCAGAGCGAGACTTAAACAAACCACCAATGCGAGACATCAAGTTTGCATCGTCCTCACGACGAGAAGTCACTTCACGAGCAACATCGAGTGCTTCACCTGATCGTCCCGGGATGCTGAGTAGTTCATTGAGTAACGCGTAGATTGAACGATCAAGATTTGGGTTCAAACGAATCGCTGAACGAAGATCCTTAATCGCATCATCGCGACGCCCTACTGAGAAGTACCCCGCAGCACGCACGCGATACGCTTGTGAACTATTTGCATCAAGATCGATTGCTCGACTGATATCAGAGAGCAAGTCATTGATGAGTGTGTCATCGCCGATCATAAACTCTGCACGCTTGGTGTATACAGATGAGTCATTGGGGTAACGAGCAACCGCGTCGTCAAGGATTGTTCGTGATTTAGGGATGTCGCCAAGACCACGAGCAATATCTGCTGCTTGGAACATCACGAGTTTCTTAGTCGTGTGTGTTGCAGGGAGCTTTGTGAACAATGCATCTGCCTCGCTGAATCGATCGAGACGGACATATGCTTCAATCAAACGGTTATGATATGAGAAATCTGGATCTGCATTATTCTCAATAACCTCGTTGTATGCTTCGATTGCATCACTGGAGTTGTTAATCCGCATGTACAGATTGCCCAGAAGCTTTGAACCTTCCATCGTGTCTGTTGATTGACGTTTAACTGCCTCGTTAGCCGCCGCGATTGCAAGGTCTGGACGACCACGGCTGAGCATGAACTCGGCATTTGCAATGAACGGTTCCGGGCTCACTGGTTGTGGTAATGATTCGATGTATTCTGCAAAGACACCGTTTGCCAGAACGAGACCGCTCTGGTTTTCATATGTTCCTTGGTCTGCGTACCACTGAGCTTCGAGTTGTGCGAATGCAAGCTGATCATCTGAAGCTCGAAGCTGCAAAATGAGCTCCATCGCAGAATCCCATTGCTTATTCTGAATATACATCCGAGTAAGCTGAGCTTTGTTCTCAATATTGGTTGGGTTGAGTTCGAGCAAGCGTTCACGTTGACGGATCGCGAAATCTCTACCTTCTTTGCCGCCGCTCAATGCTTCGAGATTGAGCCAGAGATTCATAAAGGTTGGGTTTGTCGATCCGTGGAGTTGCAAACGACGAGCAACACTGAGCGCTTCGTCGTAACGACGAGCAGTGACTGCAAGGGTCCAAAGATATTCAGTAATCGTTGAAGTATTGTCAGGACGGATTGTTAATGCACGCTCAAACGATTGAAGTGATTCGTCGATATTGCCTGCATCTCGTTGCAAGATTGCGAGCAACTGGAATACAGATGCATCCGCAGTTCCTGAACTCGCTGCTTGGGTGAGCAGTTCGATTGCCTTTGTAGGGTTTCTCTCTGAGATCTCAATACGAGCTTGATAAGTCAATCGCTCGACTTGACTGTTCTTTGGACGATTCGCAATGCTGCGTGCTCTTTCAATATCGCCGTACTTAAGTGCGCCCAAGAAGCTCACATCAACCACACGAGGATCGTCGGGGTTAATCGTGTTCAAGTCTTCGATTGTTTGCTTTAAGAGTTCTTCGCGATTTCCATCCGCTGCTAGTTGTGCAATTGAGATGAGTTTATCAAACTCAGGTCGCTCAGACTGGCGTTGGATTTGAACACGGATGTCAATCAAGTCATCTCTTACAAGTACCTCTTGGAGTTTGATCAGTGATTCACTCTCAGGATGAACTTCAAGTGCTTTGTTCACAACATTGCGTGCGCCTTCAATATCCTCACTATCCAACATCAATGATGTGAGTTCAAATGCAACCTGAGGCTCATGATTAAATGTCTCAACGGCTTCACGAAGGTACTCAATCGCACCCGCGAAATCTCCAGGTGTTTCAGTAGAACCTAATCGGATCTGACGAGCAGTAAGCACAGCTGCAACGATTGGATCTTCGTGGAGTTGAGGATTGAGCAGTGTGTTGACTGCTTCGAGCTGCTCAACAGCCTCTGTCCAACTTGGATCAATCGCAAGAATGTCTTTGTAAAGTTGTGCTGCTGCTTCGTAGTTCTTGAGCTTGATCTCAATCTTCGCAAGCGCCTGGCGTGCGAGTTGTTTGCGTTGTGAATTCGAGTCGAGTGGGATCATGTCTTGCAACGCTTTGCGTGCAACACCGAACTGATCAATCCGTAACGCGGTAACACCCTCTTCCCAAAGTCCATCGGGGTTGAGTTGTTGGTTTTGTTCATTGAACTTCTTAAACAGACGAAGCGCCTCTTCATAGTTCGAGTTCATTCGTGCAAGCTTGCCGTCGAGCATCATGAGGTTCAAATCATCATCTGTAACGCTCGATGCGTATCGATCACGCATTTCGGATGCTTTTAAGACTGCTGCGTCGATATCCGCTTGTGGAGCAGTCTCATCGAGTGACGCAGCTTGTTCTACACGGATAGTTGCTTGATCAAAGAGTGTTCTGCGTTGGATGTAGTATTGATTGAGTCCTTCAAAGCTCAAAGGCTTTGTCTCAAGTTCTCCAATGCGTGAGTACCAACCGATTGCTTCGTCAAGCTCTCCTGCCTCCTTGGCAACTCGACCTGCGAGTGCAAGTAATGATGCATTATCATTGTCATCCTCGATCATAAGATCGATCAATCGGCGGCTCTGAGCGAGCTTTGATTCTGAGTCGATAAACACTTCAAGACGAAGGAAACTGTTAATCGTATTAACAGTGAGCTGATCACGACTCTCAGATCCGAGCATGTTCGCGACCTGCTGAAGTTCAGTTTTATATGATTCAAAGATTTCCGTTACTGCATTCAAACGCTCAGAGCCATCTTCGATTTCTCCAAGGTTCTTCAATCTCATATCCACATTCAAAAGCAGACGATGCATGATCATCCGGATGTTATTTGGATGAGTTGCAATGAATGCGTCCGCGGCTGCAATATTTGCGACTCGTGTGTCGATGCGAGCTTGTGTGTCGCTTGCAGGGCGCGAGAAGTTCACCTCTGATGTACGAATATCCATCAATCCTACAGCAGATTCTACATCATCAGGATCCGCGATCAGTGCTCGCTCAAGATCATCTATCGCGAGAGCAAACTGATTCTCATCTAACACTCCCTGACGACGAGCAATTGATGTGATCGCAAGACCGCGGTATCTCTTCAAGCGTTCCCAGTCTTGGACCTGTGATGGATCATCATTAAAGAATGCCAATGAAGAGCTTGTATCTTCGATGAGCACATCCGCTAAACCACGCGAGTATGAAGAGTTGAGCATTTCATGACGGATTGATAAGAACCGATCATGCGCGTCTACATTGTTTCGAAGGATGGTTGCTGTTTTTCGGATCGCTCCTGTGTAATCGCCGTTGTAACGATCACGGTATTCAGTCTCAGTTTCAGGAATCACCTTCTCAAGAGCATCGATCCACTTTGCAAGGTTTTCTGTATTCGTGGAGTCTTTGTTGACAGCTTTCGAATAGCTCAGCTCTGCGAGCTTGTACTCGCCGTTGGCCATGAAGTTATCACCACGCTTTGCGAGATCGCCTGCGCTTTTATAAGCAACACTGTAAGCCGCTACGAGCAGGCCTAAAAGCCCGACTACGCCGACTACTAAGATGATCACAAACCGTTTGTTTACGCGAGATGCCATCAGTTCTTCCTTTTCGTTGACCGTCATTCGGCCTGTCATCACGGGGTTTCCCGTTTAATCGTTGCTTATTTAGAGCTCTGAAGAAAACCTCTCCAAGCTGTTCTTTCGATCTTAATCTATACTTATTCCGATTCCCCAAGCCCTATTGCGTTCGCGTTTGGGGGATATGTTTTCTTCTGGACTTCTACCCAATCAGGTACACAGCGCATTGTCTCTCCAAGAAGCTCTCCAACAAGTTCACCGGCGTATTGAGCAAACTCTTCAAACGAGTTTGCAGTGGCGCTCGTCAGTTGGACCTTCAAGAAATATGCATAATCATCATCAAGGTTAAATGCTAACTTGCGGACATCGTTCGCGTTTGCTTTCGTCCCGCCGTTGGCGATAAAGAAATAACCCGCGTAGAGCTTCGACCCATCTGTGTCAATAAACTCAGAGACTCGCATCCTAATAGGTGAATCTGGCGCAACACCTCTTGGCAATCGCACGCGAGTACCTGGAGCATCACTGAGATTCGAATCATTGCTTAAACGGACTGTGAAGATTTCGCCGCTGAGTCCTGCGAACTCGACAGGAACACTTGGGTCAACCCGCCATGAGGTTGTGTCCATCGGGAGAGACATGACTCGAGATGAGTCACCTTGTTGGAGGCCGCCTCCAACAAAGCATCGTTCTGGAACATGAGGGACTGTGTCAATCATCCCTGTGTAATACGCGGCGTGATAATCAAACACAATCGGATTCTTTGAGTCTTCGTCGACTGTTCGATAGTAGTTGCGAGACAAGTAGTTCTCAGTCCCAAGTGTCTCGACGACATCTGCGGACATAATCTGGTCTGATCCGATCTGATTCCAACTCGAAGTGCGTTCTGGGATCGACGAAACCTGTCGATTGTCCTTCGCATAGATCGGGATTTTTTCAAGATGAACATTGTTGATCTTTGAATATGCACCAATAGCAACCGATCCTCCAACCATGGATAGGCACGCAAGAATCACGATAGCTTTCGATTGTTTTGATCGAGTTGGTTTGTTAGTATTTCTCGGAGTCTTTGAGCTCATGATGCTTGTACTCCATTTTCTGTTGTCGTTGACTCGCTCGGGTCTCCTGTTGAGATCAAACGATTGAGCATCCAACTCATCCCAAGGAATAATCCCAAGGATGGCACTAAAAGCAGAGTTCCAATGACTGTATGAGCATCACCTGATACCAGATCAGGATTGACGAGCATCAAAAGACCAAGCACTGTCACACGGATCATGTTCATGAAAACCGCGACAGGGCCAGCCAGCAGGATTAGTGCGATTCGTTGCCACCACTGGGTTGAACCCATGAGTGCAACTGCAACTGCGAGAGCATAGAACGCTACGACCATCCGCATCCCTGAGCATGCTTCTGCAACATTCATTGGGAGTGATTCGCCGCTGCTTGTCAGGATCATTAAGGTGTTGCCGTCAATGTCAACTTCGAACCATCCGAACGGGTTTCCAATGAGATTAAGGATGAGCCACGAACCCTGTGATGCAATCAACTGGAGTTTGAAGGTAATCGCGAGCATGAATGATTCAGAGATTGTGATCATCAATACTAAATAAGCAATCGGGAGAAACAGATACCTGAACATTGCAGGTCCGAGCATCCATAGTGAAAGCGATCCAAGTGTCAAGATCATGCTCATCCCTTGGAGCATGTGGTTCTGAACATTAAACAAGTTGTAGGCGTACGCCTGCATACCAAGTATGAACGGGACAATCGCAGGCCAGAACACCGAGATTTCCGCACGAGCAACTTTCTCCCGTGCGAGCCAAACCATGTAACCCGAAATCAAGGGAATCACAAACGCGTGTCCCCAATCCTCAGGCGCATGTAAGCTGATCTTCCCTTGATGAATGAACCAACGATAAAACAATGCAACAAAGCAAATGAAAACAAACCCAGTCACGAGAATTCCGGATCGCGTAAAAATACCGATCACACGAGGTTCATCGTTTGGGAGTGAGTTACTTGATGTTGATTGAACGCTGGTCATGGATTTGGCACGATGGGTATTCGATTCTCCTGAATCATGGGAAGGCGGATGGAACCCTCTGTAAACCTGTTTCGGCGTAATTCTCGGTCCGCTTTGGTCCGCTCCCCCGGTCCGTGATGATTGGCGCGAAAAGAACTCATCGCCGGGATAAAGCCAATTCTTCGTGACATCAAGCGACGCGAACGCGCAAAAATAAACGATCCCCGCCAAGGGCAGGGATCGGTACGATTCACAAGGGAGTCCAGTTCGTGAAAAACCGGATTTACAGGCGATAGATCAACGGTTCAGGTTCGTTGGAGGTGCACCGAATACATCATTACCAAAGTTCCGATCAAGCAAGAACCCAAACCCATAACTGGATCGGAACCCGCCGCGGATGACCGCGAGAGGGGTTGCCCAGAACTTTGTTCCGATATTGATCATATCGTCTGGTTTGATATAGATATCAGGTTGAGTTCCTTCTGACATCGCACGGAAGTTCAACATGATTGTTGCTTGCTCGTTTGGTCCCACAATTCGGGTCAAATCGACTCGTTCAGGGACTGCAGTTGGTCCAAGATCGCCAGCTGCTGCAATCGCTCGCAAGAGCGTTAACTTGCCTACAGCAGGCAGGTTAAACGCGCCAGGGCGGTTGATTTCGCCGCGGATGTAGTAGAAACCAGTCGCAGATGGTGGAACACGAATCACATCTCCAGGACGGATAATGATATTGTATCGAGCATCACCTGAAACGAGAGGTTGTACAGGAACGCGGATCACACGTTGAGTAAAGAGTTCGCCTCTCGAGTCAATTGGGTGCATTCCGCCTTCATTATCAATCGTCCTGCGCGTCGCAATCGGAGTCGATTCACGAACCCATCGTCCATCATGAAAACGCCATCTAGGAGCCGCTGGAGCTGTTTCTGAGTCGTCACTGTTGGAGACAGGAGTTGAGATCGGACTTGAATCAATCAAGTCAATCATCGGTTCGTCATTGCTCGGCTGGGAAAATCCCACATTCGGGACTAATCCGTTGCCTGAACCTGATCTTGATCCGCTCATCATTCCAGGAGCTGACAGATCATCAATGACATCAAGCAAGCTCTCGCCGCTAGGTGCGTTGTCTTCTGGCCGCGAGTTGAGATTCAAATCTTCTGGATTTTCAGGGATAATCGTCGATGCGCCATCGTTAAGAGGAACTTGACGAATCACAAAAAGCTCAGGTGTGAACTCAGGGAATCCACCCGCCGCGATGAGTGCTTCAAGAATACGGAAATCAGCATTCAAGATCGAATATGGCCCAGGCGCTGCAACATTCCCTGTGAGATGGAAAATCTGTTGACGACGCTGTTGCACAACCACCGAAATGAGTGGGTCTGCAACCAAAGGAGCCATTTTGACCCCGATTGCATCCGCGACCTCTGTTTCAGTCATGTTCGAGACGAAAATACGACCAAGCTGAGGGATCTGGATGTATCCATTTTGATCAATCTGACGAGGGAGTAGCTCTGCTTGGCCTCGCGTAATCAGGTCCCAGACGGTTAAATCAAGGAAATCGCCCGGCCCGACACGATAAATGTCCGTTTCCGGGATGAGATCATCCGGAGTGATATCAGAGATATCGACCCATTGTTTACTCGGATCTTCGATTGCACCAATGGTTTGAAGGATGGGGACTCGCGTTGGAGTTTTTTCCCATCGACCCACTGTAGACGGGTCCATGAATGAGTCCCAGGTGCATCCACCCAAGAACATCGCTCCGAGTGCTGCGATGGATATGCATCCGAAGATACGACGCTTGGGAGCGCCATTGGCACGATTATTTGGCTGAGTTTGGACGATTTGACGCACGGGGCATCTCCTGCTTTTCTTCTAATTCCAACTCGTCAAGAGACTGGTATATGAGACTGATCATCGATGAAGATCATAATTCGAAACAGAGTGTAGCTTTCACAAGCCCTTTTGGCACATGAACTCCTCCGAGTGTCCATCGACCAGTCGGAGCCTTGAGGTTGATTTCACATGCTCAAAATACGCGAAAAGGTCCGAGAGTGTGCGTTAAGAGTTGCCAATATAGCTGATTTTCTCGATCTGGCGCACCCGATGCGCCTTGGGAAAGGTCTGCGTATAAAATACGCACTTCAGCCAGTTGCGCTCTTCAGGATGTGAGTGTCGATCGATCAGGTTCATATTGACCCGATTCGAATTGAGTGAGATCGAAATTATGAGTACCCCTCCACAATCAAATCGAACCCTCAATCGCCATCCGCGTCGTTTGGGGGGGGACCCGATCGCGAATCTCAAGCCGATCGTTTCGCTTTCATCAATGATCCTTAACAACAATGATGAGGCAGTTCATCATCTCAATCCTAAGAAAAAACCCGATTGGCTTCGCGCCAAACTCCCAGGAGGCGCCGGGTTCAAAAAAACCAGAGACAATGTCCACGCCCACAAACTGCACACTGTCTGTGAAGAGGCCGCGTGCCCAAATATGGGAGAGTGCTGGGAACGAGGGATCGCAACTATGATGATCCTGGGAGACACTTGCACTCGTGCATGTGGGTTCTGCAATGTGAAGACCGGGAAACCAGGGGCTGTTGATAAAGACGAACCCCGTCGAGTCGCAGAGTCGCTCAGAGGAGCTGGACTCAAGCACATTGTGATTACTTCAGTAGATCGAGATGATCTCCCAGACGGCGGCGCAGGGATCTGGGCAGAAACAATCATGCGTACACGCGAAGCATGTCCTCAGATGTCGATCGAAGTCCTCGTTGGAGATTTTAAAGGCGACGAGGCTGCACTCCAGATGGTGATCGACGCAAAACCAAATATTCTGGCGCATAATCTCGAAACTGTAAAACGATGTCATCCTGCAGTTCGACCAAGTGCTCGATATGAAAGAACAATCGAGTTGCTCCGTCGAGTCAAAGCTCAAGGCGGCGTCGCAAAAACAGGGATTATGGTTGGGATCGGTGAACGCAAAGATGAAGTCTTTGAGCTCTTTGATGATCTGATCGCGATGACTGCAAAGCATGAAGGTGCTCGAGATCCACACGATGAATCTAGAGGCGATCCTTGCGACATCATCACGATCGGGCAATATCTACAACCAACACGCAACCATTTGCCTATCGATCGTTGGGTTCATCCTGACGAGTTTGCAGAATACGAAACAGTTGGTAAAGCAGCAGGTATTAAAATGGTTGTGAGCGGACCACTCGTCCGGTCAAGTTATCTCGCTGACAAGCAAGCAGATATGTTCGCGATGCTCAATGATGAATAACCGATAACAGTTCCCATTTCAGGGGAATAGGTATACTGATCCATATCAATGTTGGGTCAATCAACCCATAGTGAAATCAGACATCGCACATTCTCGTTATTTTAGAAGTGGATGAAGACTCTGGTGATTTGAGTTTAATACTCAGTCGATTGATAGAGACGCAAGTTATCTATCGAGGAACTGAATGATTTCATTGGGACTGAAATCCATTAAGACGAAGTTGGTGATCATGTTTGTGATTGCTGGCGCGATTCCTATGTTGTTTGCGATGAGACTTATCAATGAGCAATCCAGAGGATTCATGCTCGACACAATCTCAGGCGAACTAACAGAGAGCGTTATCAGCCGAGAGACAATCTTGTTTGATCACATTGAATCTCTAAAATCGGACGCTCAAATTCTATCTCAGTTGAACTCCATTTCTGATTACATCAATTCGGTTCCACAAGGGAAGACTATTTCATCTTCATTACGAGATGAAGCGTTAGAAGACCTAATCGTGTTCCAAGAGAATCTTCAAGATCAAATCCATGATATCTACATCATGGATATCTCTGGAAACAAAGTGCTGATCTCAGGTAATGAGTATTGTGATGATTCCGCAGATGCCGTAGAGCAAAATCTTGTTCCTCCTTCGGATACTTTACTCAACGCGAAATATTCTGAAGGGCTCATACGTACAACAGTAACAGGCTTTCTGGAAAATGATGACAAAGATCATTTTCATCAACTTGTTCTGAGCCCAATCCGCAATGCGTCTGGAGATGCGATAGGGGTTGTTGTCTTTGAGATCGCGATTGATTTTATTACCGAGTTGCTCGATGATAATTTTGTACTCAGAGAAACAGGTAAGCTCTATCTCGCGACAACTGATGGATATCGAGCGGTACATCTCAAATCCAACTACAAACTGAGCGATCTCTCAAGTAACGGCGTGCAACAGGCAATTGCTAGTGGAAATACAGTCACTGGTTGGTTCACTCGCAACGACAATAACGATGTGTTCGGCGCGTATCACGCGTCACGGGTTCAACCCTGGGTTGTTGCAGTTGAGATCGATCGTCAAGAAGTTACAGCGCCCTTACGAGCGCAGTTTCGCTTGTTTATGTTTGTCAGTGGGTTTGGGCTTGTTAGTCTTGCAGTTCTGGTTCACGTAATCGGGCGCCAATTTTGGAATCCTCTCAGATCTGTCGTCCAAGCGGCAGAGCAGGTCGCCGACGGAGATGTCTGGCACGAGTTTGAAATCAATCGCAACGACGAAATTGGTCAACTTCAAGGCGCAGTCGATTCAATGCGCGTATCAATGAAACAACAGATCGATCACCTTGATTCGATGATCGCAGAGCGCACAGTAGAACTGGAATATGCCAACAGCCAACTCACACACGACGCCGAGAATGATCGACTTACAGGTCTTGCGAATCGAGATGTATTAGTAAAAGCTCTTGATGGAGCACTCGAGCAGTTTCACGAAGAACCGGAACACTTAGTATCTGTATTGTTCTTCGACTTTGATCGATTTAAAGTTGTGAATGACTCGCTTGGACATGCTACTGGGGATGCTTTGCTTTGCTCAATTGCAGAGAGATTCCGCACGCAACTCAGAGAGACAGACCTTGTCGCTCGATTCGGAGGCGACGAATTCGTTGTCATGATTTCACCCGTTGAATCAGAACAACATGCATACGAAGCTGCGGATCGATTACTCCAAGTTTTCGAAGAACCTCATATCATCGAGGGGCATCGGATCGTTTCTACTGCGAGTATCGGGCTCATCAACGCCCACGCTCGGTACAACAATGCAGATGAAATGATTCGCGACGCTGATTCTGCAATGTATGAAGCAAAGCTCGCAGGAAAATGTCAGATCGTCGTCTTCGATGAAGTCATGTTTGAAGACGCAAAGCGACGCTTAAAACTTGAAGAAGATCTGAATCTTGCAATCTCAGGAAATCAGTTGAGAGTGATGTATCAACCGATCATTCTGTTGGAAGACATGTCAATAAATGGATTCGAAGCGTTGATCCGTTGGGATCATCCTGAACTTGGTATCGTAAGTCCAGAACAGTTCATCCCGATCGCAGAAGATACTGGTCAAATCGTTGAAATCGGTGCTTGGATTCTTCGTGAAGCGTGCGAGCAACTTGCGCGATGGAGCGATCAGTCAAGCAACAACAAATCAATTTCAATGAATGTGAATGTCGCAAAGCGACAACTCATCCATCCAGAGTTTTTAGACACTGTTCAGGAAGCGATTGAGTCTACTGGTATTGAACCACATCAACTCAAAATCGAAATCACAGAATCCACTGTTATTGATCCTCGTCATGACATGGGAGATGTAATCGATCGTGTCCGTCAACTCGGAGTATTAATTGCGATGGATGACTTTGGGACAGGTCACTCTTCTTTAAGTCTATTGCATCAGTTTGATCTTGATATTCTTAAGATCGATCAAAGCTTTGTGCAAGGGCTTGAAAACTCTCGTGAGATCAGTGCGGTACTGCATTCGATTATCGCGCTCGCACAAAACACAGGGATGATGGTTGTTGCAGAGGGCGCAGAAACAAGCACGCAAGTCGCGTGCTTAGTCTCGTATGGTTGCGATTTAGTTCAGGGATTCTATTTTTCTAAACCAATGTTTGAATCAGACGCGACGGCGTTTTTACAATCACCGACCGATTTCCGATTTGACGCTGCTTAGTTCAACTCGAATCATTCATCCCGAGATGATCGATCGGTGTGCCCTTGTTGATAGAGCCCGTTGACACCATCAATGTTCCCTGCTTTGTCGCGTGTGAACTCCATGATAAATCCCTTGAATCCATCAATCACAAACTGATCTTTTTCAATACACAGAATCGGATTCCAATCTGAGACTCCTTTTCTTCGATATTCGAGCCCGTGATCTGTAGCTCGGATTTCTCGTTGCCCATATGACCCTACAAACTCAGTTCGTTGCTTCGAACTTAGAACGATTGGATCGTTTTCAGATTTGAGAGTTGCTAATCCCCAACGAGCACTCATGTCGCCACTTTGAAGTGATGCTTGTAGTGATTTCTCTATTGCAATGTTGAGCGCGTCGGCCGCGACAGATTCAATATGAGGAGATACCCCTGTACCTTCCCAGTTTGTTCCAGTGATTGGACTGATTGCGCGTGCAGTTGGAATCACAATCATGAGTTGATTATCGATGATGTGTGATTCAACGGGGTGTGCGCCCCCTCCTGTGGTTTCTCCGATGAGTGTTGCTCGTTTTAGGTTCTTAAGATTGTAACTGAACTCTTCTGCAGCTGAAAAAGTTCGTCCACTTGTAAGGACATAAACGGGGACATCTTTCATCACCAAGTCAGTATTGATTTGGTCGTGTGTCCAATACTCGGTAGTCGTGTCGTTGGGTCTTGAGTATAAGGAGTTGAGATGAGTTGGGGTTGAAGAATCAAACAAGTAGGATGAAATGAGTTGGACTGTTTCTGGATCGCCCCCGCCGTTGGATCGGAGATCGAAAATAATTGATTGTGAACCTTGTAGAAGTTGCATCGCCGCTTCAACAGTGTCATGGACATAGCTCGCTTGATTAAATCCCAAGAGTTCGATATATCCAATGTTGCCTGAGAGCCGTTGGACACTATTGAATCCATATGGGGCTTGTGGGCCATTTCTAAGGAGCTCGTCTTCGTTGTCATCTTCTCGAGAAGGGGGTTCCCAACCGTCAGGGAGTACACGGACTCCAAAGTGTAAATCATGTGAAAGATCAACTAGATCCTCACGAAGAGATTGAGCAAGTGCTTGTTTGTTCATATCGTCGTAGTTGCCCAACGATAGATTCTCTAAGAGCATCTGCGCAATCTGATCTCCTGTATCTGGATAGACATACTTCTCTTTGATTGTTTGTGCGATCGCATGAATCGTTGATTCTGTATCAAGTGATGATTGGGTTTGGGCTCCAAATGCAATTGCACCAGAAACCAAGATCATGGTTGAGGCGGCCTTCGCAGAAAATGTCTTCATGATGATCTCCAATGGATAGGGTGTGTTGTACTGATTGATTCAATGTGTTTTTATATCAGTTCATCTATTCAAGATGCACAGGATCACAAAGAGAGGCATAAATAGTAAGAAATATGCAAAAATATGAATAAAACCGCTATGACGCAGACACAAAGACCCAAGATTTAAAGCAAATCTTCATTTTGAGAATTAGAAGTAGAGTTGAAGTCTCGCTTGTTTACTCAAATCCTGCGAGCTTCCGGATGATCTTGTCAAGCTGAGGCGGTACAGGCATTGCACTCAAACGAGAAAGACGAACAAGGTCAAAGTCCTTGAATCGATCATCTGCTTTGATATCTGCAAGTGTGAGTATGTTCTTCGCGGCTTTGATAGGTTTGATATCAAACAACGGGCCCTTGAGATCGCCTTTGCCAGTTAGTCCTGGGTTTTCAGGATCCTCATAGACATCAGAAACGATCTTCGCAAGTCCTGCGATCCGCCGCTCTTTTCCTGTGTGATAGATGTACGCCTCGTCACCCTTCTTCGCCGTCCTCATATGCATGAGTGCAGTTGGATTACGAACCCCGTCCCAATGCGTCCTCTTGTCTTTGACAAGATTATCGTAGTTGTAACAGTCCGGTTCCGTTTTGAGAAGGAATGTAGTCATGCACAAATGATATCCATCTTAAACACATGTGGAAAAACTCAATATCATCTGAGTTCGCAAAGTTTGATTTGGTTCAAGAAGAACGACTCCGGTTTCTGTGACCCCCGAGTTTAGTCTGTTAAAACCATCGTTTACCATGCTTACCGGTTCAATGCATACATACTCGTCAGGATCTCCCGACTCAGTTCTCGGCGTGTAAATCACCATGTGGTTCAGATTCTTCGAGCATTGCATCTTCATCGAAACATTGCTTTGAGGCCATTCCAAAGTTGCATTGCCCGAAAAACCTGCGAAAACATCATCGAGACCTGGATTCCCAATATGATCTCCTTGACGAAGAGATTGACAGACATCGTCGTCGATCGGATCTGCAGTTGGAATGCATCCTTGTGTAGGGTACCTTCCATTGAGATCCATTTGAATCTGGAGTTTGTCTGCGTCCGAGAATAGATGACGATGGAAGTAGGGGTGATGGCCGCACCCAACTGGGATTGTATGAGTATCCAAGTTTGTTACAGAGAGTTCAATTTCAACCCTATCGATCCCGATTTCATATCTTGCGATTGCCCCGAACTGATATGGGTAGTTGATGTTGTCTTGGTCAAAACTCCGAGAATCAAGAACAAGCCGAGCCGAGATCGGAGATCGATCAGAGATTGACCAAGGGAGATCTCTCCCAACCCCATGGATCGCAGAACCGTCAGGGCAGTTGCTTTTGAGCAAATGAGACCCTTGTTGATCGTTGAACTTTGCATCTTTGATTCGATTCGTCCATGGAAGCATAAAAAACGAACCTGAGTTCGATGAAGATCGAGTATCAATGGGCATTTTTCTAAGCACATGCGCCCACTGATCCATCTGATTACGGATCATTAAGGATGTGATCGAACCCCCAATTTTGGGGTTAATTGAGACTTTGATCGTGTCGAGTTCAAGCAAAATGTCATCAGTATGAAGATCCATGTGGGACTCTAGCGCTCATTTTCTTATCCAGTTGAGTAGATTTGAAGTTCAAAATTTATCCCACTTTGTGGGGTATTCGGACCTCAGCATGACTTACAAAGCGGACAGAGTTGCTCTAGCCCCTACAACCAGTCATTGTTGTGCGCACTTTTCGCGCCATATTGATTCTGGATCGTTGACAAGTCGATGTCTTATTAGTCTGCTTAAGAGTGACGATCCGGGTTCAAGCTGGGCGGGCGGTGTCGGTCTCAAGGCCGGGAGGAGTTGTGCATGGAACCCAAGCACGAACAACAAACTACTAATGATTCATCGCCGCGGCGATCTCGTGGCTCAAAGCAGCCCGAGCCTAATCCACAAGCTGAGATGAAGATCCATAAAGCAGAAGAAGATGTGCTTGATGTGATCCAAAGCGTTGAAACACAGCTCGGTGCACTCCGTAAGGCGCATGAAGAGCATCGGATTGCGATGGCTGAGATCCAAAACCGCAAACAAGAGATCGAGAATCATGCCACGGAACTCGAAGGCCGTGAGTCTGAGTTGACATCAAGAGAAGTCGAACTCGCAGAAATGCGTCAAGACTTTGAATCGCGAGAAGTGAACCTCGTTCAACGCGCCAGCGGTCTTGAGCAACGAGAATCCAAGATTGCAACTCAAGCAGAGCACCTAGAGCAACAAGAAGCAGAACTCGAAACCCGAGGAAAAGATCTCGAAACAAAGATCCAAGAGCTTGATAACCAACTCGCAGGTTTATCCAAACGTAAAGCAGAACTTGAATCTATTGAGAACGAAGTCAAAGAGAAGCTCGCTCGTGAAGATGTTGCAAAGCAACAGCTCGAAGTTGCTACAAAGGAAATCGCAGAAGCAAAATCTCAGTTGTTAAAGCTCAACGAGCAGGGCACAGAAATGACCGCTGAGCTTTCTCAAGCGCGTGCAGATCACGAACAAGCAACCGCCGAGCTTACACAGAGCCAAGAAGCGCTTCAGAATGCAACTGCTGAACTCAAAACAACAGTATCTAAACTTCGAGGCCGCGAGATCGAACTCAAAGAGCGATCACAAACACTCGAAGAACTCGCAGAAAAAGCTGGTTCAATTGAATTCGATCTCAATGCCGCTCAAGAAAAATATGACACGAAAGTCGACGAGCTAACGGATCAACTCTCACGCGAGAAGAAGGTCGCAGAGGGTCTTCGTGCACAAATCGAGCAGCTAGAGTCACAATCAGTTCAAGCAGGAAGTGATTCTGCAGCGCAAGTCGAGACAGTCACATCACAGTTGAATGAAGCAACAGATGAACTCAAGAAGTTGCGTTCACAAGCAAGCCAGCTCAACGAACAAAACGATGGTCGAGTCGTTGAACTAAGTGACGAACTCAAAGCGGCAAAGAATCAAGTTGCTGAACTCAACGCACAACTCAACGATATCGCTCGTACTGCAGATGAAGAACTGACGCACGAGAAGAATCGTGTTGCACAAGTTGAAAAACAGATTGAGCAACTCAAGATTAATCTCGATGAAGAGACTGCACATAGTGCTTCATTGAAGGCGCAACTAGAGTCGAAACCTGATGCTGATCCCGCAGAGCTCGAAGCGCTTCGCGTTCAAATCGAGCAAGCAGATACAGGGTCAAGTGAGACTCAAAGTAAGCTCGATGATGCAATTGAAGCTTTGAAATCGCTTCAGACTCAGATAGATACTCGCGACGAGCAACTCAACGAAGCAAATGAGAAAATTGCTACTCTAGAGTCACAATCCGCAGAGTTGTTTTCAACCATTGAATCACTCAACACCCAGCTAGAAACTGCAGGGTCTGATTCACCAAAGGTTGAAGTAGATCAGTGGAATCAATCGCGTCGAAGCCGTCTCAAGCGCATGCGTAAAGTACTCGGGTCGGATGCTGAAAAGGTTCGTCTCGCGACAGAAGCATTGCGGAACCGTTACGAACAGTGCGAACAAGTATTAACCAAACGCGCAGAGCTTGCACAAGCATATGAAGCAATCGCCGCTGCTCAGAGGAAGTATCATTCACGCGAGGTTCGCTCTGGGGTATTCCTCGGATTGATCAGCCTCACAGCTATTACACTTGTGATCGCATCGATCAGTTGGTTCGTCGCAGGACGAATCGCTCCAGGGCTCTACTCTGCGAAAGTCACGATTGCAGCAGCATCGGGAGACTCAGCAATCACTGAAGCCGAGATGGCACAGTGGGAGGCGTATGTCACAACCTTGACAAGTGATCCTCGATTCCTGGAAGTTGCCGCGGATCGGATGAAACGCCGTGGGATTGCCGAATACGCAGTTCCAGGAGAGCTCGCGAAAGAAATGGAAACATCGCTCGATATCGCATCTGCAATGCCGGGTACTGTATTAATGGAATATCGCGGCGAAGGAGCTGAACGAGCGTCAAGAATCCTTGATACCTTTGTTGTTGCTCTTTCAAGTGCAGCCAACAACGCCCGTTCGAGACGTGCAGATTCAGCAGTCACAATGATCGAAGAACCCGTTGCAGTTGGGAATGAACCTCTCGATACGCGCCGACTCGAGATGGGTGGCATGATCTTCGGTGGCGGGATGCTCCTCACGCTGATCATTGGGGGAATCATCTGGAAGAGACTCAGTGCAGCCAAAGCTCGTTTCGAGAGCGATTCAAGAGTCGAAGGACTCCTCGACGAAGCTCAATGGCAGATGCCGAGCTAAACGGATTGATTTGATTCATCCATTCAATAAGTTATCCACAAAAAGAACCCGTCTTTCACAGACGGGTTCTTTCTTGGGTTTAGTTGAGTTGGACGCGAGATAGATCCTTAAATCGTATCATCAGTGCTCAAGAGCACTGGTTTTGCGTTCATGATATCTTCGGACATTGTTGGGTAGATCGCTAAGCTTCGTTCAGTGGAGAGATTGACATCCACATCAAAGTCTTGGAACTCGCCGTTAGGTGAAAATGTCGCGATCTCCCGATAGACGTTGCCTTCTGCATCGAGTACGACCAGTCGATATGGTTCAGCATTCTCGTTCGAGAGGTTCTTGACGAACAAACGAGCAGTCTTCCAATCTGGGTTTGCCCAAACAGCAGCTACTGCAGATGTGTTCGATTCAGAAGATGTCAACGCAACGCGTTGTGTGTTCGCATCGAAGATTGTTGATTCAAGGTACTGAGCGCCAATCGTGTCATAAAGGTTTGTAACCAATGCTCGTGATTGTGCTTGGCTGAATGTTTGTTGCATGTTGAAAGTGGTGACACTGACAACGATCAACGCCGCGACGGATGCTGCAGTTGCGTATCTCCAGAAACGATGAACCCGAGGGCTCGATGAGAGTTTCGGTTGTGAAGTTGAACGAGCAGCGCCAACAAGTTGCCCATTGTTGTGAGGCAATGATTCTGGAGTGATCTTTCCAACCACAGGACTTGGAGTGCTTTGAGCAATGCGTGCTTCGTTTTCTTCTTCGCGCATCGCTGCACGAACCGCGGAAAGAACCATTGTGCGAAGTCCGCTTGATGGTTCTGACTCTGGGATCAAATCTCCTAAGTCGGCCATACGGCGAGCTTCTAGACGTACCTTCTCTTGGATTGAGGCAGGAGCAGCCGCAAATGCAGCTTCAAAAGCCTCTCGCTCGCTATCGTCGAGCAGTCCAAGAGCGTGGAGCATCGTAGATTCGATGAGTTCGTGAGTATTCATGATTGTACTTCCTCTCCGGTTCGTTCACGTAAACGAACCAGTGCCCTGCTTAGGGCAGATTTAATGGTCCCCAATGGGGTTTCCAGTTCTTCGCTGATTTGCCTGAGTGTCTGCCCACCCAGGTATGCCCGCATCACGACCGTGCGTTGGAGTTCGGGCAAAGTATCGATTTTCTTTTGAAGAGCATCGAAATGCTCATCGTGTTCCATTTTTTTACCGGCGTTGGATTCGTTCCATGCACCAATACCAGAAGCAAGCGAATCATCGAGCATCGCAGTTTTGATGCGTGAACGCTTGCGGCGGAGTTTGTCTACTAAATGTCTTCGAGTGAGCAACATCACCCATGTGACCAATGCAGCTTTACGCGGGTCATAACGATCTGCAGTTCTCCAGAGTCTGACGAAGATCTCTTGGACCGCGTCTTCTGCTTCAGATCGAGTGGGCATTGATTGATACGCCATACGGAAAACCAACGAACCAAATCGGTCGTATAGGTCGCCTACGGCGGGTTCATGATTGCTTGCAACGCTTTGCATTAACTCGAAATCAACCTTATCTTGACCCGTAAGATCGCTCGCCCGCAAGGGCGGAAGAGCAGGGCGTGAAGCGCCCTTCTTTTGAGTCGTTGAATCGGATTCCTTTGTTGAATCGTTTTCAGAACTCGTTACGGGATTGGAACTCTGTTCATTTTTTTTCATTGTTCACCGGGTTCACGAGAGCGCCCGGAGTCTGTGAAACCACCCCACAGACCGGCCTCCTATACGAGTAACCGATTCTGCGGATGCTTGCAAGTGTTGAGTTCAGCAATGTTTTTGATGAATTCTACCCAGATTACGGTAAATGTAAGGTGATATTGTGTCGATAAATTTATTAGGACCACCCAATCTTGTGATTCAGTGTTGCGATAAGTACGCGGATTCGCTATCTTGGTAGTGCGTCAGGTTACTGCTCTAGGGCAGTGTGGGGAACAGGTCTATCCTGAATAAGGGTGTATCTGTATAATCAAGATTGGGTCATCGTGGAACGAAAGACTTCAAAATCCCGTTTGGTATCGGATCAAAATCAACGTGCGCGATCAGTTCGCTCTGCATTCACGATGATGGATTTGCTTGTCACGATTGCTGTGATCAGTGTGCTCATCTCGATCTTGTTACCGGCCGTCTCCAAAGTACGAGAATCGACACGACGCGTGATCTGTGGATCAAATATGCGTCAACTCGGAATGGGAGTCAGTGTCTTTACCAATGACAATCGCGAACGCTTACCAACAAGTCGATTCCTCCCGACTCAGAGATCGAATGCAAGCTTTATTCCTTCACCTGAACGCATGGACACAATCCGACTCACATCTGGAGAATTTCCTCATCAAGACAGTGATGAACTCTGGGACGGCCTAGGGCTTTTGGTTCAAAACGATTACATCACTGCTCCGAATGTGTTCTATTGCCCAAGTCATCATGGAAACTTCCAACTTATCGATTCACAAGATCTTTGGAATCGACTCGACGGCGAAAAAGAAATCGTCGTTAACTATCTATACCGAGGGATGGGCCCAAACGGCGGCCGCGTTCTCTACAACATCAACCCTACCGCTGCACTTGTAAGTGATACTCTTCGTTCATACGAAGATCTCAACCATGAAGGAGGATTCAATATCCTCCAAGCAGGACTTGCAGTGAACTGGTTTGATGATGTTGGAGATCAAATTAGTCAAGATGTTCTTCTCCGCAGTGGTGGAGGAAGCAATGACAACAACTATTCATCAAGTGTGAATAACGCTTGGGATTTGCTCGACGGCAACGAAGAGACCCTTGACGACGCCGGCGATATCGGTAACTGATATCAGGTATTCAGTACCACGATAATCCTCAAACAAATCAAATCTCACCAAAGAAGGTTGTCTGTGCGCATCTGCGACACAGGGAGCTTATCCGGGGTATCCTTTCATCATGCAAACTTCTCTTATGAACCGTTTCAAGACGTTCCTAACACTCTGTGTTGTGATGATCATCTCATCGAACTTGAAAGCACAACTGATCCCTGATCGTTTGTACTACGGAGTTGGACAACGAGTTGTTGTTTATGTTCAATCACCAGACGAGTTCTTTGGAGAGTTGCGTATTGATCTCGTTCATCCAGAAACCCTCAAAGTTGTCCATTCAGCGCCCGCAGCGGGGGGACGAGTCGATCTGACGAGCTTGTTCCCAACGATATGGAGCGACAAATCTGCACAAGTCCTCCTTGCTCAACTCTATCTCGATTCGGATGCAACTGGAGCACCATTGGTAATCCAACCAATGGTTACTCCGAACATCGCAGTTCGAGCAGATGAATCAACAATGAGTTTGTCAGAATCAGATGATGCAAAAGTAGTCTTTGAGGACGATCGTCGATCAACGATGTTTGCAAAGGGACAAGTTGAATCTGCAGAACGAGAAGTTACCTACTCAGGGTTACGAATCTATATCGAACAAGAAGTCGTCATGCAGACAAACGAAGGTGACATCGTCTTCAGAATGCGCCCAGATGCAGCGCCAAATACCGCGTACAACTTCATACATCTAGTTCAGGGTGGTTTTTATACTGACATCATTTTCCATCGAATCGTCGCGGCGCTCGCCGACGGCCGAAAGTTCGTCATTCAAGTCGGAGATCCGTCTGGGACCGGATCAGGTGGTCCGGGTTACATGGTCGATCTTGAAAAGACAACACTTCTACACGATTTCGGAGTGCTTTCGATGGCGCGGGCTGCAGACCCCAACACGAATGGTTCACAAGTCTTTGTGTGTCTCTCACGAGATGGGACGTCATTCCTCGATGGACGATACACCGCGTTCGCTCAAGCAGTCTCAGGAGCAGATGTCATTCGTGCAATCGCTGCATCACCTGTTGATGCAGACGATCGTCCTCTAGATCCTCCGATGATCGAAAAGACTTTTTCGCGAGATGCACCCGCGATCTCAGATCGTCTTTTACCCTTAAGTGCGCAAGATAGAAATGCAGATGAGGACACATCTGACACATCGCTTACTGAACCTGATCGGTAAACAGATTAGAACCTGATCGATCCACCAAAACCAAAGAAGACACTGGTTTCAAGATCGCGCGTGGAAACACTTGTTCCTGCTGCGTTGAAGAACTCGAGTTCACCGCCAAATGCTGCACCAATGCGGCCATGCAGATTCACTTTGTTGTTGGGCGCGTATTGAACGCTGAATGACACAGGGAGCTTGGATTCTGATGTAGCGCCCGCGGATACTGCGTTTGAATCATCGAGTCTGAAAGATCGAGATTTGTATTCACCTGTTAGCGCCATAGAAACAGAATCGTTCATCTTGTAGTTCAGTTTGATTCCGATTCGTTCGTTCTCAAGTGTCCAACCGTTTCCCATGTCATACCGAATCTGCGGAATTGGGACAATTAGTATGTCATCTTCGAGTCGAGAAAAAACACCGATCCCGAGCCCGAGATCGAGTTTGTCAGAGACTTTGTGTCGATACCCACCGAAGGCGCCGCCGGCGATCGAATCATCGAAACTTGCTCCTGACTCATATGATGCTCTTGCAGTTGCACCCGCGAACCAAGAAGAGTTATCGTCGATTCGCCCAAAGTAGGTACTCGAAACAGAGAGAGTTGTGACATCATCAAAGCTCGACCCGCCGCCACCCATGGCAGTAAAGTCGTACGAGATCTGCTCTGCATCAAATCCGATGTTGAGTCTTCCCTCTCCCAAATCCATCGCTGCTGCGATCCCTGCTTTGGTGGACCAGGATTCAAGAGACCCAGTGTTATCATCAAAATCGGTCTCATTGAAGTAAGTCGTGGACGCGGTAGAACTCCAATGGATGTCCTTCCCATTCCTATCAACAAGGGTAGTGACGGAGGATTCTTCACTCTCAACAGGATCAGAATTCTCCGATTGAGCAATCAAAGGCGAAGAAAGTATCGCAAGGACGGCAGTAAACGGCTGAATCAGGGTTCGGTTTGGGCGATTCATGATATCTCCAGAGTGTGTTCCTATCGGACTCACACAATACGCGATCAGATGCTCTTTTGCACATGTACAATTGCGAATTCAAATGACTGGATCATCCACATGTTGGTGGGCTATACTTGCCCCCGATGTCTTTATGATGTCGCCAGTCCGACTTGTCGGCACTGGGGGACTAACTCAATTGGTAGAGTGCCAGCTTTGCAAGCTGGAAGTTAGGGGTTCAAGTCCCCTGTCCTCCACTTAAAATGAATTACGCCTCGCATATTGCGAGGCGTTTTCATTTTTGAACCAACATGGAGTCTCGAGTTCAACATTCTGCACTGAGTCGCGATATAACTTCCGAAATCGATGGGTCAATCTCCATATCCTTGAGATCCGCGATTCGTTGATAGACTTCGCTCGCTCCTAGATGGAATCCATTTGGTAGATCAACAGATTCAAAGGTTGATGCAATTTCTTCCATCTCTCCAGCATATCTCCAAGCTTTTTTCGTGACTCGGATGATCCGCTCATGTGTTTGTTGCGAGAAACCTGGTTCATCTAGTTCCCATTGCGCTTCCAGAGAATCTCGAATTCCTAGTTGCTCCGAAACTGCGACTATGGCGCTGAGTAACGCCATAGACCCTTTGGAGTAAGCTGCGTAACACATCTTGAGCGCAGACGCATCACCTATACTCTTGCTTATGATTTTGGTTTCGAGAACCCCATCAACAAAGCACGACGCGATAGATTCAGAATATTCTCCTGAGAGATACAGGACTGTCCCGGGTTGCCATGCTGGGCCTCCAATTATCCCACCATCAACATAAGTGATCTGAGATTGCGCAAATCGAATCCCCATCTCCTTGGAACGATGTGGGGAGATCGCATTCGCATCGACATAGGTCCCTTCAAACCCATGTCCGATGACTTCATCTGCAACCTGATCCGCCGCATGAGGAGGACAAACACTCACAATGATCGAACAGTTCGCACATAATGCTTCGATCGACTCAGTGTCTGTCATTCCATACATATCAGCTCTTGTTCGTGTCGCATCGCTTCGGCCTTCAGACGCCCAATACGCTTTGTGTCCTGAAGCGACAGCACTCGCTGCAAGCGAAACTCCCATTGCACCAGGATGAAGAAAACCGATACTGTGATGATCCATAATGATGAGCTCCAAAGTGCGATCTTGAGCAGATCATAGAATGTATAGGAGTGGGGCTCATTGTGCATAAATCAATGCAGACTCAAATTAGGGGTATAAACAGGACATTTAAGGAAAGTATTCGAGGGCGATGCTTTGTTTCGACGTGAAACGAAGCCTTTAATCCTATCGCCGAGGGATTGATCATGAACGAGAGTAACGAATACCAAATCATTGCGTTTTATAAGTTTACCGCTATCGAAGATTGCGAATCGTTTGCACCTGCGCTCAAAGAACAGATGATCGAACGCGATATCATGGGCACCATCTTGCTTGCTCAAGAAGGAATCAACGGCACTATCTGCGGCAAACCAGAAGCTATCTCTCAAATCATCCAGATCATTCGTGCTCACGATGGACTTGAAAACTTGCCTTACAAGTCAAGCTACGCGCCAGGGCATGTCTTCAATCGAGCAAAGGTAAAAGTAAAACCTTCATTGATCAACATTGGTGCGGATGTCGATCCGAACAAAACCGTCGGACAATATGTCAAACCCACAGAATGGAACTCTGTGATATCGGATCCAGATGTAGTTCTGATCGACACTCGGAACGATTATGAATGTCACGCAGGGACATTCGAAGGTGCGATTGATCCAAACATTAAACGATTCAGAGATCTCCCAGAATTTATCGAAAACAACTACGATCCTGATGTGCACAAGAAAGTTGCGATGTTCTGCACCGGAGGCATCCGTTGCGAAAAATCAACATCGTGGATGCTTGAGCAAGGGTTCGAACATGTCTTCCATCTCGAAGGCGGGATCCTCAAATACCTCGAAGAAGTCCCACAAAGCGAAAGCATGTGGAAGGGCGATTGTTATGTGTTCGATGAACGGGTCGGAGTGAATCACGATCTTGCTCCATCGGATCAAGCAAAGTTCTGCCCTGGATGTGGACATGCACTTACGACCAAGCTCCGTTGTGATCCTGACTATATCCCAGGAGTCCGATGCTCGTTTTGCCCAAACGATTCAACTCTATAAAGCATTAGTAGTAGTCCAACTCACGCCGCAAATCTAGAACTGTTCGTCATGGGTGGATCTCCAAGAATTGTAATCTGGAGTTCGTGAGACATCTTTGCGTTATACATCCCTTCGTCGAGTGTTTCAAAGACAGCGCAAGTTGAGCAATCGGATCGGCCGTCAACAAGAACCGCAGAGATAGCGCCTCCCAGGGTTGTACGTTCTTGAACCCCAGAGATCGGGAACTGATCAATAAAATCTTGAATGTGATCGACAGTTCTTGAAAAGGAATCAATGCATGTAAGGGTGTCGAGCAAGATCAAAAACTGATCTGGGCCGATCCGGGACACAATGCAATCATCACCAAACTCTTTCAATATATTTTTGCTAATTTCTCTGAGCAGGTTATCTGCGGCTGGATGACCAATAGATGCATTGATTTGTTTGTAATTCGTAAGATCGATCATAATTGAGCTCATGTAGGTTTGTGATTGAGCAACCCTGTGCAAGAACTCATCCATAATTGTTCGGATTCCATCAAGATTCCACAAACGAGTTAATGGATCAATCAATGAACGACGCCATGATTCTCCGATCTGATGGATCAATGAATCTTGAACACTGATCGGGGATTCAGAATGGATTTCATATTGAGCAAGTCGAGCAAAGTCGATCAACATTTGCTGCTCATACTCATTCAGTTCTCTGGGTTTCGTATCAATAAGACAGAACGACGCGATTGGTTGACAATCGTAGGATCTGATAGGTACTCCTGCGTAGAAAACGATCCCAAGATCTCCCGTCACTAACGGGTTGTCACAAAACCGAGGATCGATTCGTGCATCAGGGATGACAAACATTTCATCCGATTCGATTGTTCTTTGACAGAACGAGATATCACGAGCAGTCTGACAAATATTGACACCTTGGATGGATTTGAACCACTGACGATTTTGATCGACACATGAGATAGCGCACATTGGAACATCAAACGCTCTCGATGCAAGACGAGTAATCCTCTCGTATCGTTCTTCAATCGGAGTGTCGAGTATTTGTAACGATTGAAGAGCAAGTAATCTTGCTTCTTCTTCATTGGGTTTTTCATACATCCTTTGATCCTTCATAAATAAAGATAATCATGTATCGAATGAACATCTCGCGCACTTTCATAGATGTAAAAGGAATTTGCCTGATGCAGAATCCACACACAAAACCGAGTGATACTCAATAAAAAACACCCGCAACTGAGCGGGTGTTGTCGTGTTGATTCATGATTGGAAACTCAAAGAGTTCGAGCAGGTTCGATAATGCCTCTGCACTCTCCAAACCCAATCCGGCGATACCCTTCGCGTTCACAGTATGCTTTCATGATGACTTCGTCGCCGTCTGCAATGAATTTGCGTTCTTCGCCTGTTGGGAGCACGATCGGCGTGCGTTGAGTACCAGGAGCTGGTACTGGTGGATTCGCAAACGGGTCACCGTCCCATGTGAGTTCAAGCATTGATCCGCGTGCTTCGCGCGTTGGGCCTGAGATGGTTCCAGATCCGAGTAGATCACCTGCTTGAAGATTACATCCGTTGACACTGTGATGGGTGAGCATCTGCGCCAGTGTCCAGTACATATCCTTGAAGTTTGCAGTCGATAGATGTACCGGCTCCATCCCTTCGTCACGCATCTTTGCAGACGCGAGATACACTTCAACCTTGATATCGATTCCGCCTGCTTTGCGATTCGCGTCTGACTCCATATACGCTAATGGCTGTGGATCTCCAGCGTCGCGTTCTTGCGCCGCGCAACGGAACGGCGCGAGCGCCTCCATCGTTACGATGTACGGAGATACTGTCGATGCAAAGTTCTTCGCAAGGAAAGGTCCAAGTGGGACATATTCCCATTTTTGAAGATCTCGTGCAGACCAATCATTGAGGATGCACATCCCGAGCATGTGTTCTTCTGCATTTTCGATGGAGATTGGTTCTCCGAGCTCATTCCCCCGGCCGACAATCACACCCATCTCCATCTCATAATCGAGAAGTTTACACGGACCAAATCCTGGTGATCCACCTTCTTCTGTCGGCGCTTGTTGTCCCACAGGGCGCTTGATCGAAGTTCCGGATTGAACTATCGAGGACGCTCGGCCGTGGTATCCAATCGGGATGTGCTTGTAGTTTGGAAGTAGTGGGTTGTCAGGACGGAACATGGACCCCACATTGGTCGCATGAAAGAGTGAGGCGTAGAAATCGGTGTAATCACCTGGGAAGAAGGGGATGACAAGATCTTTCTCATCAAGTTCAATGATTGCGTGCTGACGGAGTTCTGCGTTGTCTCGAAGATCAGAGCAATCTTTACTCAAAAGCTTGGAAAGCTGTTTGCGAATTTTCGCACGATCTTCGAACGGTTGTTCATCACATGCATCGACAGCTGAGAACTCCCCTGAGTTTGCTTCGTCAAGGAGTCCTGCGTACGCAAGCACATCAACAAGCACCAAACTATTTCCAATTCGAACAGCGGTAACCACACATTGGTCTTCATCGTCAAGGAACACTTGACACCAAGGGAGGTTCTGAATCGGAAAATCATTCTTCGGATCGTTTGCACTCTCCACCCATGACATCAGGTTCTGGTCGTGAGTCTCGTCAATTGCGTAAGGCATAAGCAGATTCCTTCTCTATACAAAAGTGTGCACAAACGCACATATCTCTTGGATGAGAAGGATAGTCGATCAATCTGGATTCGTCGTTTTAGTGAGTCTCAGGGACAGGTAAATCGCGAAGGAACTGGATCAAGCGATCTCTAGAAGGGCTTGCGGCGTCTCGGACATACGCTCCTGCAACGCCGCACGCGGCGGCGAGGGATTCCCCAAGAGGGAGTCCGGACATTTGAGCGAAACTAAATCCGCCTCCAAAGTGATCCCCTGCACCTGTCGAGATCCGAGGTTTGCGCGTGTAAGGGCCTGCAAACCAGAATGATTCGCCGTTTGAATCTGCTCCGCCTGCGCCTGTGTGTTGATGAATCACAACACAATCGAGTCCGAGTTTTTCGCGAATGATCTTCGCAGCCTCAGGAACCATGGTTGCGACAGTTCGGTTGTGATCATCGTCATAGACCTCAACTCCGATGACTCTCCCAACCCGTCCACTCTCTGCGAGATTGAGTCCAAGGGTAACAGGGAGATGTTCTTGGAGTTGCTGAATCAGTTTCATTGCAACAACGATGTCCTCATCCGTGCGCTTTGCAGGATCGGAGAGATCAATAAAGACGCGTCGATTGCGATCTTTGTTGAGCTTTGGAAAAATGTCGTTGCAGAGCCCTTCCCAGATTCCGGGAACGCCTCCAACCAAGGTCCAGTTGACAACAGAAATGAGAGAAACGTCATTAATGATGTCAATGAGTTTGTCGAGTCCGACGACTTCTTTGATTCGTTCCCAAGTTACGCGTTGGACGGACTCTGGTTTGCCGAGCATGATTTTTCCATCATCAAACTCAAGCGCATCTGTTCGTCCGGGGGGACAGAGTGGGATGACTGAATCGCATTTCTCAACGAACGGCTGATAGATTGGATCAATCTTGTTCCAATCGTCCTCTGTAGATACGGCGCCGATGTAAGTCACTGGAGATCCCAGTGAACCTAACGCGCTCGAAAGTAGCGGGCCGTTCCCGCCGTACCGTTCATCAGTAACTACGAGTTCAATATTTGCGGATCGGTTCGCAGCTGCGCCACAACGAGCTGCAAACTCTGGGATGGTATGAATTCGTTCATAGTCGTCATTCGTCATAGAATGACGCTTGTCGACGACATGAATAATCGAGTCAATGAATCCATCGAATCCAACCAATGATCGCATTTGGAGTTCTTTGGAGTCAGTGATCGCTTCGAGCGCATCAGCAGCGCTCTGAGCAAAATCAGCACGGGTCATCGTTTTTGGCGTGTGGACTGGATTCATAGGGAAATAAGCTTAGGCAAGTCCTTTCGCAGATTGGAATAAGCATACCATAGATCCCATATCGGGAGAAGGACTATCTATGCCCACAATCGTTTTGGCAACACAGAACCCAGGCAAAATTAATGAACTCCAATCCCTACTCAAGGACTCAGGAATTGATGTTATCGGACTCGATGGGTTTGATCAATCATTCCCTGAACCCGATGAATCTGGAGATACCTTTCTAGAGAATGCAACGATCAAAGCAATCGCATACGCCAAAGCGACTTCGATGCATTGCCTCGCAGATGATTCGGGTTTGATCATTGATGCACTGAACGGTAAACCAGGCGTGATTTCATCTCATTATGCCTTTGACGGCGATGTAGAAGGACAAGCAGCATCGATGACTCGACAAGAACGCGATGACCGCAATTGTGAACGAGTTATGCTCGAACTTACGGGGATCACTGACGAACGCAGGACTGCGAGATTCACATGTACGATGGTCTTTGCAGATCCAACTGGAGCAGTCCTCGCGTCAAGCGAAGGACTCTTCGAGGGGCGCATCGGACAAGACGGCGAAGTTCCCAGAGGCGAAAACGGATTCGGATACGATCCTCTCTTTCTTGTCGCGCCTCATTTCGAGAATACCAGCGCAGAGATGGAAACAACTGAAAAAAATAAGATCTCTCATCGCGCCAAAGCAGTCCAAAGTATGATTCGAGAGATTGAATCGATTTTCAGTAATAAATGAAAACTCACTGCCCCAGACCTAGGATTTGTCATGACTACGTTGAGTGCACCAAAGCTGATTCCAAATACTGATCCCGCGATCGAGTCGATCCGAGAGAAAGTTCTCAAAGGCCAACGACTCACCCTCGAAGATGGACAAGTTCTCTATCGAACCACTGACATCTGGAGTGTGCTCGAACTCGCAAAGATTGTGCGAGATCGGATTCACCCTGGGGTTGCGTACTACAACATTAATCGTCACTTGAACTACTCAAATGTATGTGCGCTCTCTTGCAAGTTCTGCGAGTTTGCTCGCAAACAAGGGGAAGAAGGCGAATACACTCGTGACTTGGATTACATCAAAGAGCAAGGACGCAAGGCTGTCGAATCGGGCGCAACAGAGTTTCACATCGTGGGTGGGCTCAACCCGTATCTCCCATTCGAGTATTACACAGAAATGCTCTGCGAACTTCGCAAAGTCGCGCCGAATGTCCATCTCAAAGCATTCACGGCTGTGGAGTTGGTGCATCTCGCGCGCATCGCGAAAGTATACAAGAGAGATGACACACAAGCCGGAGTGCGTTGGGTTCTCCAACGATTGAAAGAAGCAGGACTCGGTTCACTCCCCGGCGGCGGCGCCGAAGTCTTCGATGAACGAGTCCACAAAGAAGCATTCAAAACCAAGATCGGCGCTCACGAATGGCTCGATGTCCATCTCGTTGCGCATGAACTCGGACTCAACACAAACTGCACTATGCTTTACGGCCATGTGGATCAGATCGACGAACGACTCCGACATATGGAAATCCTTCGTCGTTCACAAGATCAAGCACTCCATCGTCTCGGATACGAAGGTGACCCAGAAGGATACATCGCAGAAGGTATTCAGGAGTCCGAGCAAATCACAGCGCCGGTAATCACACTGAACATGGATGGATCGAAGTTGCCTACCCCTGCGATGTCCAATCGCGGAGGATACTACCAAACGATTACGCCGTTACCTTTCTTTCCTGATGGTTCAGCGCTCGAACATCTCCCAGGTCCTGCAGGTATCGAAAACCTTCGCACAATCGCAGTTACTCGTTTGATGCTTGACAATTTTCCGCATGTGAAAGCGTTTTGGATCATGCAAACTCTCCCGATGGCGCAGCTCATGCTCGAAGCAGGGGCCGACGATATCGACGGCACGGTCGTCTGGTACGATATCACGAAAGCAGTAGGGGAAGGAACACATCAAGAGACAACCGAGTTGGATCTCAAGCGTGCAATCGGAGAAGCAGGTTATCAAGCAATCGAACGCGATACACTCTATCGAAGAGTTGAACGCGATGGGAGTTCTTGGAAAGTTGAAGTGTAATGTCCAACAGGATACTCAAAGCAGCCGACCACACGCGTCATGAGAAGACTGTGCTATCTGTTTCGAGACGAATGCTTCTCGCGTTTATTTTGAGTACATTTCTCACTGCGAGTATCGCAGGAATTTGTTCTCTCATCCTTGAGTTTAGAACATTCCCTATTCGTGCAATTTATTCTGTACCGATGATCTGGTCAGTCCTCATTGGGGCGCTGCTCGGGGGGTTAGTGGTCAGCCCATTTTTTAAAATGTTAACCCGAAAGGTTCACATTTGGCACGCAACGAATTGGTGTTTTGGTTGTTCCACACTATGTGTAATCTTGTATGCATCGATTTGGGCAACAAGTAATGATCAAGTAACGAGCACGCTCGTCGGTTTCGTTGGGTTCTTTATTGGTAACCTAGTCTCACGAAAACTATCGCCCAGATACAAAGTCTATAAATACGGGACATGTCCAGGGTGTGGGTATTCGCTTGTTCACTTACCAAAGTCTGTACCTTGTCCAGAATGTGGACGCGACAACACGGATCTTGCCAATGTCTTTGCTGACATTGGAATTAAAAAGAGCGACCTCTCGGCCGCTCCTTGATAATCATATGGAATGATTCAGTTTAGAACTTCCAGCCGAGTCCCATGTAGTAGTTGAGATCGTTTGGTTTGAATCCGCTACCTGGATCGGAATCGTGACGATGCTCGAAACCGGTATTGAGTGTCATACCTGTTTCTGCGTCCATGACGACTTCGAGACCTGCGTTGTTGTTCCAGCGGAACTCGCCGAGATCATCAAAGCTTGGGTAGTAGGTTGTTGAAGCAGTCAAAGTGGAGTTATCTGAGATTTTGTATTCCCAGTCGAGCCCAATGAGTCCTTCAGGGATGAACTCTTCCTTTGCGGCGCCACCCATTTCGTAGCTGCCTCCGACACCGACGCGCCCGATGAGGGTTTGCTTGTCGTTCTTGATGAGTTCGTATCCAACGCCGACAGCGCCTGACAGACGATGTTCCCAGATTTGGAACTCATCGTACTCGTACTTGCCTTCTGCGAAGTAGCGCCATTTGCCTTCAGTCAACCAATCGTTGCGAAGAGCAAGTTGGCCGCGAGAAGTGTTCTTCGTCCCGTCGGATGTGCCGTAGATGTATGACAATGAAAGTGATGTTTCATAATCAGAAGTGTTGCGTTCGCCGTCGATTGCAGCCCGAGCACCAAAGTTCTCAGTATTACCAGATGAACCGGTCATTGCAACGCTCGCTGCCCATTCCCAGCCTTCACTCCATGAAGTTGGATCCGCAGGCACTTCTGCTTCTTCTTCAGGTTGAGCGCGACGAGTTGCGTCTGTTTCTGCGTCTACTTGAACTCCAGAGCTGATTTCACCTGACACTGCTGCTTGTGCCGCTGCGAGTTCGATCTTTGCTTGTTCGAACGCAACTCGTGCAGCTTCAAGACGTTCGAGCGCGGTCGTTGTGTCTTCCGCTGCAAGCCCAGTAGTACCCATTCCTGCAACGATCGCAATAATTGCGGCCGTATTCATACGATTCTTATTCATAAGTATTCACCTGTTTCTTCTCGAAAGATTCGAAAGTCCTCTCACCCGTAGCATCATCCCCGAGCTCGGGTCATGGAGGAAAGGCACCATACTCATCCGAGTCAACTGTTACATTCGATGAAACTGGCAATCAAGAAATCGGTATGATGTTGATGTGCCCAAATCACACATTTGCCCAACTTGTCTTGTTGAACTCGCGAGAATTCGCGCTGTTCCAGATCCGCATTATGGATTACCTGTTGTTGTATGTCCTGGATGCAATGCTGCGTGTGTTCGCACTAAGCATCCAGATCGTGAGTTTTGGAGACAATACCTTCGAACAAACATCGCGATTCGGCTTGTGATCGGGAAGTTTGCGATGACCCTCATTATGGGGTTGATACTTTGGGGATTCGTCGTTTGGGCAGAGGATATCTTTGTCGATTTTAGAGGAAATTTACATCTAGTAGAAAGCTTTACTGCGCTTGATATTAATACCGCACTCGGATCATGGGGAATCGTGCTCTTCTCATTCATCATGGGGTATTCGATACGCATTATGTATGCACATCACCGATTCTGGGTTCCACTTGTAATCCTTGTCTCCGTCGGGGCCTTCTTTGGGACGATTGATTACTCGACGAGCAAGCTCGTAGAGCTCATTGCTTTAGTGGGGAATTTTGAGACAACAACTGACAATATAACTGTCAATGCATTACTGATACGTGGAAAATTGCTGATGTTGATATTGATCCCGATCCTGTTGGGATTTCTCGCGGTGCGAGTTTTAAGTGGATCAATGAGAAAAAGTCAATCGAACAAATTTCGACGAGTTCTCAAAAAACAACGCAAGAGACGGGCATATGAAAAATGAGCGAGTCGCAACGGCGCACAGTGTGTGTTTGAGAATATGGGGTTAACAGAATTATGGAATCAGAAAACACAACGAATGATTCTTTCAAAGGAACTCGCAATGTCGAGCACCACGAGCAAATCCGCGCGGATCGTGCATGTATTGGATGCGGGTTTAATCTGTTCGGTCAACCAGTAGTTAAAGAAGAACATTACAATCTCGCAATCACAAGATGTCCAGAGTGCGGCGAAGTCGCCGCGATTCAGAGCTATCCAACCATGTCGCATTGGGTGAACCGATTCAGAGTTATCCTTGGCGCCGGATGGGTTGTCTCGCTACTTGTGGCATTCGCGATTAACTCACTCATTATCATGGGGCTGAGCTTTGGATCGATTGATATCGCAAGTGAAAAGCTGAGCGAGGAAATTGGATTTGCGCACAGCAGATGGGTCGAAGCACAATCTCTTGCGGCGATCGAAGAGCAGAAACGAGTCAAAGACTCGATGAATCCAGTTGAAAGTGATCCAGTAGTGATCAATCCAGAACCGGATACAACAGTTGAAGATCCCGAAGTTGCAACGATAGATCCAGTTCTTCAAAATGTTGTTTCGGGCTCAGTTTCCACAACAATTAACGGGATTACAACAACAGTCACCACAGAGAGTGATGGATCAACAACAACATCAACTTCGATCAATGGAGTTCAAACGGGTTCACTCATGGGAGGTTCATATCGATGGACAACTATCTCAAACAACTGGATAGAAAATGAGCTCGGACCCATGATTGAAGAAAAAGGGGGGCTTTGGGCAAATGTAAATCGGGAGTTCCTGATTATGTTAATTCCAATATCGATCGTGTCGACGATCGCGGGAATTTTCTGGAGCGTTGCCCTCCTCGGATCCAGACGGAGAGTTGCAATCATTCTTCCAATCGTAGTAAGTTGTATCGCATTGGTGCTTGTTGTTTCAACATCAATGGATAACAGCATGATGTCGTATGCAAGCGAAGTCGCTCGAGATCATCTCGTATATGTCATCGGTCCACTCATGGTGACCTCCGCCGCAATCTTTGGACTCTTGGGAGTTTTCATTGGGCGAAGTGTTGCTCGTTTCGTCGTGCTTGTGTCGCTCCCCCCTCGTAGTCGGGTTTCGCTTTCGATTCTCTGGACACGCGATGGACTTGAGTTACCCAAACCCAAGTACAAATAAAAAACCCGTCTCACCTGGAGACGGGTTATAAGTTGAACATTGAGAGACTTAGTTGCCTTCGTCCTTCACTTCGTATTCAGCATCGATCACATCCGGATCGCTTGGGGTTGCTGGCTCGCTTGGTGCACCTTCAGCATTGCCAGCTTCTGCGGCGCTTGCTTCATAGATCACCTTTCCAAGTTCCATCGAAGCATCTTCGAGTTCCTTGAGTCCAGCTTCAATCGCTTCCTTCGTGATTGATTCATCCTTGAGCTTTGTTTCAAGGCTTGATATTGCTGATTCAATCGAACTACGGATTTCAGGAGTGACCTTCTCGCCGTGCTCTTCGAGGCTCTTGCGGACCTGAGCGATTGTGCCATCTGCACGATTCTTCAGATCAACGAGTTCACGACGCTTCTTGTCTTCTTCAGCATGCGCTTCCGCGTCTGCTTTCATCTTATCGATTTCGGAAGTGTCTAGACCGCCTGAGTTTTCGATACGGATGTCGGCCTTCTTGCCTGTTCCCTTATCAGTCGCAGTAACCTGGAGGATACCATTCGCGTCGAGTGCGAACTCGACCTCGATTTGAGGTGTTCCCCGTGCCGCAGGTGGGATATCCGCGAGTTCAAACATACCCAATGTCCGGTTATCTTTCGCGAACTCGCGTTCGCCTTGAAGGACATGGATCTGAACACTTGGTTGATTATCCGCTGCAGTCGAGAAGGTTTCCTTCTTCGAAGTTGGAATGGTTGTGTTGCGTTCGATGAGCTTGGTCATCACGCCACCCATGGTTTCGACGCCGAGTGACAACGGAGTCACATCGAGGAGGAGGACATCTTTGACATCGCCTGAGAGAACTCCGCCTTGTACTGCAGCGCCGATCGCAACAACTTCGTCAGGGTTAACAGACTTGTTTGGTTCTTTCCCGAAGAGTTCCTTCGCGATTTCTTGAACCTTAGGCATACGGGTCGAACCACCAACAAGAACGATTTCATCGATCTTTGAGATGTCGATTCCTGCATCCTTGATTGCATTGAGACACGGAGCTTTTACGCGATTGAAGAGATCATCACAGAGTGATTCAAACTTCGAGCGTGAGAGTGTTTGTTGAAGATGCTTCGGACCTGAGTCTGTCGCTGTGATGAACGGCAGGTTGATTGTAGTTTCCTGTGAGTTGGAAAGTTCGATCTTTGCCTTTTCAGCAGCTTCCTTGAGTCGTTGCATCGCCATCGCGTCGCTTGTGAGATCGACGCCTTCCGCTTTGCGGAACTCCTCTGCGAGGAACTCGATCAAGCGCTGATCCCAGTCGTCGCCACCGAGATGGGTGTCGCCGTTGGTTGAGAGCACTTCGAATACGCCGTCGCCGACATCGAGGATGGACACATCGAATGTACCACCACCGAGGTCAAAGACCGCGATCTTCTCGTTCGCTTTCTTTTCGAGGCCGTACGCGAGTGCCGCCGCGGTTGGTTCGTTAATGATGCGCTTGACTGTGAGTCCTGCGATCTCTCCTGCATCCTTCGTTGCTTGACGCTGCGCGTCGTTGAAGTACGCGGGGACTGTGATGACTGCTTCGGTAACTGTTTCACCGAGGTAGTCTTCTGCGGTTCTCTTGAGTTCACCCAAGATCATCGCTGAGATCGCTTGAGGAGTGAACTCTTCGCCTCGGATATTTACCTTGACGAAGTCTTCAGCGCCTCCTGTCACTTCGTAAGGGATGAGCTTCTCTTCTGAGCTCACTTCCTTGTGACGGCGTCCCATGAACCGTTTGATCGAGAACACAGTGTTCTTCGGGTTTGTGACTTGTTGATGCTTTGCTTGTTGCCCGACGAGACGCTCGCCTTTGTCAGTAAATCCAACAACGGACGGCGTGGTACGATTGCCTGAGCTATTGATCAAGACCTTTGGAGAGTCGCCTTCCATGACGGCGACAACTGAGTTTGTCGTTCCAAGGTCGATTCCGATGATTTTACCCATGATAAGCCTCCTTCTTAGAACCCCCGATTCTGGTGATATCACCGATATTGGGGGCGTTGCACTTTTCTATTCGGATTACAGGTTGCAACTTCCGTGCCATAAAGCACGCCCAAATTTTCGTCTGTATCAGCGCAGAACCGCGTAATTGGGTGCCCAATTTGGTACAGGCTGTCAGATTGGCAGAATGGATTCCCAGGAGTCTCTTGGAGAGTCAAAAACTAGTCCTCATCCGGATCAAAGCTCAGAGCAGCTTCGAGTATCGGATCTTGTCCATCGAAGAAATCATCCGATCCAAACTCAATCAAAATATCCGGGTACACAGAGTCTGGATCATCTTTCACTTTGTTAAACCATTTGGTAGAGTGCCAGATTATGAGTTTAGAGTGGGGGAGTTCGAAGGAGTTCAGTTGTCCAAAGTGGTTTGGTTTTCCACCTGTGGGTTCACCGATCAGAATAGCGCCAGTCCTCGACTTGAGTTGATGAGCATTACTCATCGCAGAGCTAAATGTATATCTTGAAATCAGAGTGATGATGTCACCCGGATCCGAGAATCGTTCAGAGTCTTCAAGCATCTTCATCATCGGCCAAAGAATCGTTTCGTCACCGCCGCCGTTCATTCTCAAATCAATGATAATTCTTTGCGCATCAAGCTCATCAGATTTTACGCGAATGAATTCGACGAGTTTCTTCATAGGAAAATCGTTCGCGTTTCTACACTTGTTATACGCGAGATACATCGTCTTCGATCCTGCGAGATAATCAGTTTGGTAATATCCGTTGCTCTTTCGATACATCAGGGGAAGTCTATCTGAGAAGCGTTGTGTGAAGTTTGCCCATGATTGGTTCGTGCTTTGGATCGAGCAATCAAGAACAACTTCTCGTTCGCCTAGATCATCTTTGAGTGTGAGAGTGATTGAATCAGAATCAAATGATTCTACGATTCCAGCCGCCGCCAGCGCAGGCATCATCGTGAGGTATGAGCTTGCAGTTGTGATGAGCTTTGATTTATTCTCATGTGCGAAGAGCAGCCCTACACGATCGATTGCTTCATGAATGTCTGTATTGCCAATCATATGAATCTGTGCGCCGATGAGTTCACGGTAATCATTTCTTGCAGCTGATACAAAAACCCCATCTTTTAGGACAACACATTGAATAGGTAACCGATGCATTTCTTTGACGAATTTGGAAAACGAAACATTCGTATGCGCATCTCCACCCAGCGCAACAACTCGATTTAGCTCCATAACAATCTGGAGTTCATCGAGTGTATCGATTTGGTCATAGAGGCGAGCGAGCGATAATTCGAACTCCTCAACGCTGTGCTTGGTGAAAAAATTTGGGTGTCGAGAGAGAAGATTCTCTGCAAGAAAATCGATATCTTCTTGCCAATCTTCT
>JARGPA010000008.1:0-37484 GCA_029213305.1 Phycisphaerales bacterium | reverse complement strand
ATCTTCTTGCCAATCTTCTGTGCTGATTTTAGAGTTGATCTCGACCCCAGTGTCTAGTTGCTCACTTTGCGCAATCGCAGGAACGATGCACAAACACAATAAGAATATGAGTAGAGCTGCTCTGATCTTTGTGTGTTCCATATCAGAGTTTACCAGACGATCAGTCGATTTGGTTCTGGATATTCTTGGATATTTAAGTACTTCATGCGACGAAAAAAACACCCTTGCACGGAGTGATTACCATGCAAGGGTATTGTGTTTATTGATGGAGTTGATTCTGCTTATTGCCCTTGAGCGAGTGAGTATCCTCGTTCGCCGTCGTACATCTTGATTGGGACAAAATCTGTGACTGTGAACTTCTCTGCAACCTTTGCAAGCAGATGGATTGTTGGTCCTTGTCCTATCACTAAATCTTCTGTGAGTTCGAATCGAACACAACACTCGTTGACAAGCTCAGTATACGGCGAACCTGTAGGCCAAACCTGGGTGCCTCGGTTTGAGATCACAGTAAGCTTGAACGGTGTAGATTCGCAGATACGCTGAAGTCTCGCAGCGAGATCCAACGGTGTTAGTGTCGTATGCAAGAAAATATCGCAGCCACAAACAGTTGACTCCACTTGCTCATTCGTCACCATCATCTCGTTGACGCTCGGACGAACCGGAGGCGTGTGACATAAAACATCATTCGCAGGCACAACACACCCCTCAGTAGTCTCTGGAGTTTTGCCTAGATTCTCTGCGATCGCAGCCGCGAACGCTTTGGTTCCTACTGCTTCTCCGATACCTTTGACATCACCAGTGTGTACACCGTTTTCGAGTGTGTAGAGCAACGAGTTCTCGATGATCGCAGCGCTCTTTCGCAATCCGATATGACGAAGCATAATCACACCTGAGAGCAATAAGCTTGTTGGGTTCGCAAGATCCTGTCCTGCGATGTCCGGCGCTGTCCCGTGAACTGCTTCGAAGATACTGATCTGATCTCCGATGTTCGCAGATGGAGCAAACCCGAGCCCGCCTACCAATCCTGCAGCGAGATCTGAAACAATATCGCCTTGTAGGTTTGTCAGAACGATCATTTTGTATTTGTCAGGGCGCAACACGAGATTCATGCACAACGCATCGATGATGCAATCTTCAGTTTCAATATCTGGATAATCTTCTGAGAGAAAACGGAACCGATCTAGGAAAGTGCCATCTGTCATCTTCATGATGTTGGCTTTGTGCCCACAAGTGACTTGATCAATCCCGAAGTTCTTTGCAGTTTCAAATGCGAATCGACAGATTTGATCACAACCAGGAGTCGAGATCAATCTCTTTGCAACATAGGAATCGGGAGTAAGTCGATGCTCAATCCCGCCGTAGGTATCTTCGACATTCTCACGAACGACATAAAAATCGACCGGCACGCCTGCTCTTGAGAACACAGTCTCTACGCCGGGTAGCGATTGGAAGTGTCGCAAGTTTGCAAACGCTCCAAAGGTTTTGCGAAGTGTCACATTGATTGACTTGCCGCCGCCTCCGATTGGAGTTCCCATTGGTCCCTTGTACAGGATCCCAGTCTTTTCGATGAGTTCGACTGCTTCATCTGTCATTCCACGGGTTTCCCCGCTCGCAAAGACTTTTTGCCCCATCTCGACTTCGACAAAATCAACTTGATCGAGAACTCCAGCAGCTTCAAAGATATGAAGACACGCGCGAGTGATTTCGGGTCCAATTCCATCGCCTGGGGCGAGTGCGATGCTTAATTTGTCTGACATAGTCCACCTCTTTTGGGGGGGTTGATGATCGAGTTCCTCAGCTCTATTCGGCACGATAGGCCTATTGAGTGAGTCGTTATGGGCATTCCAACAGAGAGGAAATGAACAAACTCTACCTTGAGTCGATCATTTCCCCAGATTTTGGGTCCGCAGAGAATTCTCACGCATGAGTTGCGCGTTTGAGTCGCTCCATGACCGCTTCGTAAATCGCTCGTTCTTGAGTGTTTCCTTGATTGATCGAGGGCGGTTCAACCCAAATTTCCGTGTTCCCGTGTCGATCTGCATCATGAAGCGCTCGGTAAATCTGAGATGCGTAATCTGACATCGATTCAGGTATCTCGATGAGTTGTCCATCTGCAGGATGAGATTTGATTGACCAACTGATAAGTGCTTGATCGAACTTTGCGGCTTCCAGATCTGCGGTATTGATTAGTTTTGTCTTCGTGCGAGGCTGATAGTGAGCGCCGATCATCCCTGGAGAACGAACCTGATCAGTATCTGAGTCTACTTCAGATCTACAGATCGGGGATGAAACAGTATGACCCAATGTTTCTTCAAGCTCGTGAGCGCCGACAACTCCTAAACGAAGGATTTGGATTGAATCTTGAGTGAGATCGACGACCGTGGATTCGATTCCCGCTCGACAATGGCCGCCGTCAATCACAAGCAAGTCTGCATCTTTGAATCCATCCACGACATGCTCAGGAGTCGTGGGGGAGATCCAACCCGATGGATTGGCGCTGGGGCCGACGATTGGATATCCAAATGCTTCGATCAATGCTAAAGCGCAAGGATGAGCAGGACATCGCACAGCAACGGTTGATCCATCCGCACAGACATTGCTTGGGACACTCGACCCTTTCTCAAGCACCATCGTGACCGGGCCAGGCCAGAATGTTTGAGCGATTTTTTCTGCTTCAGGTGTCCATTCTTGGACGACTGTCTTCGCCATCTCGATACCTGAGACATGAACAATTAACGGATTGTTGCTCGGCCTACCCTTGAGTGAAAAGACATGATCTACTGCTTGAGCATTGAGTGCGTTTGCGCCCAATCCGTACACTGTTTCTGTAGGAAATGCAACGAGTCGTTGATCACGGAGTCGATCAACACCCATCGAAATTGCTTGTGGCCCTGAGTGGATCTCAGTCATCTTGATTTTCTTGTTCCTTGTCTGCGCTCTCATCTGACTCTGCATCTCCAGACTCAGCAACATACTCAAGTGCAGATTCTCCAGGAGCAAGCTGGTTTGAATCTGGGACGACAAAGTCAATCCGAGATTGATCCAGTGTCGTTCCCATTGCTTTATACAAATCCACAATTGCGATGTTGTAGTTAATCAGAGAAGTTGCTTCGAGGATTTCTGAGTTCGCGAGTGACTCTTGTTGATTGAGTTCAAGGTTCAATCGTTCGACAGAATATCCCAGAGTAGTAAGCTCTTTTTCAACGATCAATGATCGAAGTGCTTCTCCCTGAGCAACGCGAGAGAGGGTTGATTGAGCAATCAACGCATTGTTTGTCACGACACTATTGAGTGCATTTTTGATTTCAAATACGACGCTCTGAGCAGTTTGACGATACGCAACGACGGATTGCATCCGTTCGAGTCTTGCTTTGCGATATCCTGCTTCATTCGCACGATTCCCAACAGGTTGTTCGAAGTTAATTCCTAGAAGCCAATCGTCAACGAATCGATTCGCGTCAACATCATTGTACGAATCGCTGAATGAGTCTCCGAATCCGAGTAATCGAGCTTGTGCTTGGAGATCAAGCTTTGGTAGTCGTTGGTTCTTTGCGACTTGTTGACGGATTGTTGCATCGTCGATCGTGAGTAGCGCGATTTCCATCTCAGGCCGATTTGTAATCCCAGTCGTGATCGAATCAAGCAATGAATACGAGATCGAAGCGCTGCTTGCGTCTTCACGAGGGACAATCAATGTCTCAGATCCGACAGGAAGCGAAGGATCATTCATGAGCTGCTTGAGATGATCACTTGCATTTCGGAGATTTGTTCGAGCAACAAGCAAGTCTGAGCGTCTGCGTTCGACGCGTGCAACTGCATCTGCGATTTGAGCTTGTCTTGCATCTTGGACGCGACGAGCTTTGATATCATCTCGAACCTTGATTCCTCGTTCGAGAAGTTTCGAACGGATGACGAGTTCTTTGTATCGCAAAACGAGCGTCCAGTACGCTTTCTCCGTATCGCTTGCAGCGTCAATCAGCGATGATTTGAGGCTGACAACACTCGATCGTTCTGCGTTGCGTGCGAGATGGATCTGAGACATGTTCGTGTCTCGTCCAAACCCTTGAAGCAAAGGCTGAGTAATGTCGAGAGTGACATTCGATGCATTCGCAGGATTTGGGATCGGGGCAGTACCAAAGAATGAACTATCCACATTTGTGTAGTTCACGTCATTGCTGATCCCGATTGTTGCGCCTGTGCTCGTTTGTCGAGAAACTCCAACAGATGCATTTGCGGATTGTGAACTGTTTCGGATAAAGCTTGTTGAACCACCAAACCCGGATCCTGCTTGTGGGATAATGGAGTCTTGGTATTGGGCATTCGCAAAGAACAACCAATCGAACTGCGCTTCTGCTTGAGTCAATGCGCTCTGGGAGATCGCAGGGGTAAAACTCGCAACTTCCACAGCGAGATTGTTGCGTACCGCTGTCTGGATAGAGTTCTCGAGAGTGAGCCCGATGAGCTGGGTGGGTTGCCCCATCAGGTTTTCTCCCACGAGCGATGAGATCGGGTCATCCCCATCAGGAGCTTGTTCCATCAACTGCGTGAGATATCCATTTGGAGAATATTGAGATTCGATCTGTTCAAGATGATCTTCACGGATCTCAAGTTTCTCTAAGTTGAGTGTCTGCTCAAGATGTAGAGGCTCTTGATTGAGCTTTGCTTGTTCAATTTCAGTCTCAATTGCCCGAATCATGCTCTGTTGGAGCTCTCGCTCGCTTTGGCGCTCGATCGGGGATTGACACCCCCCACAAATGGCAAGGATTGCGCCGATTTGCGTAAAGATCAGTGATTGGGCAAGGACTAGACGATTGCGTGGGTGCGTCTCCATACATCTACGGTAGGTTGGGTAGAATGTGGAGTCGTTGCCCGATCAACAGAACCTGACATGCTATCGTTGGGTACACTCAATGGATGGGTATTTGCGACCCAGTTAGAGATGCGCCAGGAGGCTAGCCGTGCCAAAGAATATCTTCCGACAGATCACCATTTCATCGCTCATGATCACCGGGCTCTGTGCCGGCCACTCATCGGGGTTAATGCTCCACGCAGGCGCTATATCCGACAACATGATCTCTGAGCTCGCTTCTCAAGACGGGATCGAGCTCAAAGTGGTCACAATCGACAACGCTCAACTCCGTTGCGGTGATAAGGATGTGTTTTACGCTGTTGCGAAACTCAGCGCAGACTCAATCTTGAGTACCGCTGGAGAATCAGGGGAGTACACAACTGTTATCCTCCCAGCATCCGTGGGCGCTCTGGTTCCTATCAACGATGTCGACACCCCTGTGAACAACCGTGTTGTACTCAAGACGGACTCAAAGCTACTCTCTCCATCATTACTCTTGGGTCTCCCAGGGTCATGGAAAGGACTCTACAACACACCCATCAAAGCAGGGACACCGCTCGAAGTGATCGAAGTGTTGAAGAACGGTTCTGACGAAGTAGTTGGATATCGTGTTGTTGCTCCAAAGGGAACTGACGGCGAACTCCCAGTCGCATATATAAAAACATCCTCACTTCGCGATGCAACTTCAGAAGATATCTCAAACTTCAACGACGACTCAGATGATCCAGCATCGAGTCCTTCAATTCATCCTGAAACTCCTGCACCACAGCAAACAGACGACCCAGCAGATCCTGTAGTTGATGCTCAAGATGAAATTGATATGAACGATGTAGATCAATCATTGGTTGACCCAATGGACTCTGAATCTGAAACGATCGAACGCGCAAATCAAGTTGAACCTGTCGAGATCGTTAATCGAGCTCCTACTGATTCAGATGAGAACTCCGAAAATTCTCCAGATGAGGAATCAACTCAGCGTACAGCGCCAAATGGTTCGATCTCCGCGTCACAGCTTGAAGATCTTGAGTCAGCTTTTAGTAATGCACGCAAACTCCCAAGAGCAGAGCTTGATGAAGCGCTCTCTGAGCTTCGTGCAGAGTTTACTCGTACTCGAGATCAAGCAGAGGGTGGCACATCACTCGCAAGAGCACTTGATCAGCGAATCGAATGGCTCAACATTCGAATTGAGTCACGAGATCAACGCAGAGCAATCGCTCAAACACTCGCAGCGTACGACGCTCGATCACAACAGCTCGCAAGAGATATCGAAGCATGGCAACAAGGCCGAGCATATCAGATCGTGGGCAAAATGATGGTCAGCAGCGTCTACACAGGAGAGCATCTCCCCTTGCTCTATCGGATTCAAGGAATTGATCCAGTAACAGGCGCAAACAGAACCATTGGGTATGTTGCTCCAAGGGCAGATCAAGACTTCCGTCATCTGCTCGGCCGAGTCGTTGGAGTTCTTGGAAAGACTACGCAAGACCAGTCTCTCAAGCTCAAAGTAATCGATCCAGAACGGATCGACCCAATGCCTGAGTAATGGAAGAACAAACTAACGAACAATCAATGCAGGACGATGGATCCATCAAACTGGTTACTGCGCTATCAACGCGCGAAGATCCAATCGATGCAGCATTGCAAGTCGCGGATCGAATAAAGCAACAGATGGAATCCGCACCCAGTTTGCTGATGGTTTTTGCAACGATTCATCATTCAAGAAGAATGGGGATGATCGCGGACACTCTTCGTGATCGACTCGGTTCAGAACATATGTTGGGGATTACTGCATCGGGAGTTGTCTCAGGATCAACTGAGATTGAAGATGGACCAGGATTAAGTGTAATCGCATGTAGATTCCCTGGGGTTGGGATCAAACCTTTCTGGATCGATCATCTCTCGCCGAGAGATTCTGTGGAAGAACGAGCTGCTGGGCTCGCAGATCGAATCGGCGCAACCCAAGATATGAAGGCGGCATTTTTCTTCGCGGACCCGTTCTCTGTACCTCTCGTGAAACTCATTCCTGCACTTTCTGCATCTCGCGTGCAAGTCGTCTCAGACTCGGGAAGGGTCGATTCGATCGGTACCATCATCGGGGGGATGGCCTCTGCAGGTACTAAAGCAAATACAAACACGCTGCTCCTCGACGGCGAGATCCGCAACTCAGGTGCGATGGGAGTCACCCTGTCAGGCAATATCCAAGTTGATACTATTGTGTCACAAGGATGTCGCCCGATCGGACAACCAATGGTGATCACTAAAGCAAGAGGGAATCTAATCCTGGAACTCGCAGGCGCAAACGCAGTCGATGCGATCCGAGGAGTCGTTCAAGGACTAAATGAGAACGACAAGCAACTCCTCGGGAACGGGCTCGTCATGGGGCGCGTCATCAATGAGAGTAAATCACACTTTGGACGAGGAGACTTTCTCATCCGCAACATCATGGGTGGCGATGAAACCTCAGGAGCCGTCGCAGTTGCAGATCTGATCCACGCAGGACAAACAATCCAACTGCATCTCCACGATGATCAGACCGCTCGTGAGGATCTTTCTTTGTTGCTCGATGGACAACGATTGTATTCCAAACCTGCAGGAGCATTGTTAATATCCTGCACAAGCAGGGGCAGTCAGTTCTTTGGAGATCACGGCCACGACGCAAATGCGATACATCATGCATTCGACAAAGCGCCCGATGGAGCAACACTCGCAAAGTCGGGAACCGAAGTAGATCCTAACGCAGGAATCCCAGTAAGTGGTTTCTTTGCAAGTGGAGAAATCGGTCCAGTAGACAATCAAATCTTCCAGCACGGACATACTGCTGTCGTTGCGCTATTCAGACAACCTGAATAATCAAGAAGAACTTGATCGGTAAGCTAGAGCAATCCAATCGCAGCAAGATCATCGCAAGGCTCTACAAAGGAGCAACTCCCATAACTCATCGCGAAACCCTCACGCACCTGTGCGAGTTTCGCAACAGGGATCGTGATTCCATTCCAACTGACAGATTCATCGTTAAACACGAACGCTTTGGGATCAGTCTCGTTGAGAACTGCGATTGTTGTTTCAAGATCGAAGTCTTTGATTGATCGTACAAAAGCACTCGCAAGAAACACATTAATGAAACCATGCATTGTGCCTCTGGGGGCATCAGGTTCGTATGTTAATGGGTGCTCAGATCGGATCGGGTGATGCAATCCTGCAGTTGCTTTAAACGGAACATCCGCCGCGTTGCACGCGAGCATAAACCTTGCGATGTCTTCACTTTTGGGGAAGAGATCAGGAGTGACACCGCCGCACCTGATCTTTGCGATCGCTTGGTTCCCTGCAAGAGCGGCGATGAATCCGCGTGGATCTCCATCGAAGATTGCACTCTTTGGTATCTCAAACGCAGGAGCAATCATGGCCGGCAAAACATCCATCGCAACATCAACATCACTCGGTTCTGAGATTCTCATCTCAATGACATCAACCATCGCGAGTCCGTTTTCTTCTTTGTCGTGTTTCTCGTTGAACGCATAAATCGCGTCAAGGTTTTCGTTGAGATCGCCGACGATGACCGCAGAGATTTGCCAAGGATCTTGCATGTCCGCGTTCTCGCGATACCCGCTCGTCGCGTATGTCCCAGGCATCAACATCGCGCCTTCCTTGCTCAACTCTTCGAGTCTTGCAGAAGTACAGATGAATCGAGAGAGAAACTGCTCGTGTTCGCTGCGAAGGTATTTCGCATAGTTCTCTACTGCAGTTTTCATCGGGAGTTTGCTCGGCGGGAACAACCCTGCGTAATCAATCAACCCGGTCATCAGTGTATCAATTGTTCGTAGTTTCGTACTCATTGTGTGTTCTCACTACTCTTTGTTAGTAAGGTTGTTCGATGATGGTGCGCCCGAATGTAGGTAAGGTTCCCATGCGGACATTGATTCGATTGGAAGTTGTGTTGGATCGAAAAAATCGCACATTACTCGCTCAAAGAGTGCATGTCTTCGTGCATTTGCGATCCCGCCTTCGAAGTGACCAAAGGGTACAACGAATCTCCATTTTCTTCCTGGGTCTGCTTCGATCGAGTTAAACACCCCCGCAGCACTCGGCGCAGGAGCAACATCATCTTTCTTCGCGAGCATCCCTAATGTCGGAACTCGAACTTTTCGGCCGTGCACTACGGCATCACAAAGTCGCAATCGATTGATCAGTTCAACTCGTTTGTCCTCATGATGAGTGAGCACTTTCTGTATGTCTAAGGTTGTTCCTGAAGGCTGTTGTGCAAGTCTCCAGTTCCAGTCTCCAAGAGAAGGCAGTGCAATCGAGAGTCGATCAATAATAGATTCTCCAGAGAGTTTTCCAATGAGTTGAGCAGCTGCAATTGTTGCGATCCCGCCTCCGAGTGATCTCCCTGAGAGATAAACCCCCGGATGATCAATATCATCTGCAACAGTGATGGAAGTATCAGTATCTCGATGAAGCAGTGCGTTACGCATGACTCTACACGCGTTGCAGACATCCGCGACCGCGTTAGGAAGAATCCAATCCTCGTGTGATTCTTTGTTGAACCCCCTCGCGATCCAACCTGCGCCAAGTTGGTCTGGAGAAGTCTGTTCTCCGATACCGATCTGCGATCCGGGGTATCCTCTGAGTCGAATAATTAATACTGCAACGCCGCGATCCGCGATGGGTTGCCATTGTTTGCGAGCGTCTTCGAGTGTTGTGGAATGCGTGTACCCATGTGCAGTGACCAATGACGCACGAACTGGACGATTATCACTGGGAAGAACAAGCGTGCATCCGATATGGACTCCGCCGACAGAAACAAAGCTATGTGAAGCGCTTGGGTCAGACTCGTCGCTTTGGGTCCGGGGTGCTAAGACTGGTTGTTCATCAATCAGCCTTGAATACCAGTGTTTCCAGAAGACCGAGTGATCGGGAGAGGGCGTAGGATCGCCTATGTGTGCAACTGTTTGCACTTGTGTGTATCCATAGTCCTCAGGTTCGATCATCCCAGTGATCTCCGATCGAAGTACGCTCAATCCTCTGGTGAATAGTTTTCAAACTCAAGAGCTTCTTTTTTCTCGATCATTTCACGACGAGCAGATTGATACGCAGCATCGATCCCTTCGAGATTGACCTTTGCCATCCATAACTGACTGCTCGGACGCTCTTCGCCGTCGCGCGAAGCGCCGCGTTGAGCAGTCCAGATCATCCATTCGCCGTCGGCGCTAAATGCTGGTAATCCGTCGAATCCCTTTGCATTAGTAATGCGCATTCGTGGGGTTTCATCGAGTGGATGTGCGCCTGTCGCGTCAATCGCGAAGACTTCATAGTTGCCGTGACTGATCTCACTTGTTGCATAAAACAAGTATTTCCCATCGGGGGTATAGAACGGACACCAGTTTACATGCTCATTGTCAGTTAACTGAATTTCTTTCTCTACGCCAACGACTTTGTTGTTCTCGTCAAACTTGAGATGAGAAACATACACTTGGAGTAGGTTGTCGCCGCGACGATCGGATCGATAACAAATCGAGCGCCCATCAGGAGAGAAGAACGGGCCGCCATCGTATCCGTCCGCAGTCACCAATGGAGTTTGCGACCCATCCTCTGAGTCATAAATCCAGATGTCTCCGTTGTTGTGACCTGGTTCGAGACGAGTGTAAAGAATGTAGCGCCCGTCTGGGGACCAAGAGCCCTCTGCGTCGTACCCATCGCGTTTCCAGACTGGCGCTTCGTCGTTCAATGTTGGGATCGAAACAATGTCGTCTAATGAAATATCAGGAGTTTCACTTTTATCTGATTCAAGCAGTTGTTTCGCTCGTTTTTCTGCGTCATCTGAAAGTGCATATGTCATGCTCAGATTCCCGATCATGATGTCCATCTCGATCGGGAACTGCCAAGAGTATTTGGATGACTTGCGTTGGAATCCTGCGACATCTTCCCCGGCGGGTGCAACTAAAGTCGTCCCAAAGAGAATCTTCATTGGATCGGTAGGGTGGAACCATCCACAGGTATTCGCAGATCCAAGTTGTGAAACAAGTCCTGCTTGATTCAGTCCGATGATATTTCCATCATCATCGCGATTGAGCGTTGCAACATACATGGAGTAATGAGGAAGCGCTTCTTGATCTGCTTCAGGGATTTCGATCGCTTGGAAGATCACCATCCGACCGTCGGGGGAGAGGTAGCTCTCGCCGGCCTTGATGTATTTTTGCTCAGATGTGAGTTGAAGGTAGTTCGAGAAGAAGTTTGCCTCAAGCGCAGGCCATTGATCATCCCATTGCGGATTTGGGTTTGGGTTCGTATCGGTATTGACGGAATGTATAGTTCCATTTGCCCATGCGAGTCCTGAGACAAGTCCGAGAGTACACATCGCGATTACATTCTTGGTAGTTTTCATCTGGTTCCTCCTTGAGAGTCTACACTCTAACTTCATGAATGATTCTAGGTCTCAACAACCCGATTCACTCCCAATCCGTAGGGTGAATATCAAGCCTTCAACCGAGGTTGCTTATTGCCCTCCATCCGGGAATCCGGAGATTATTCACGAAGATGAGCATTTCGTGATTGTCGATAAACCCTCAGGTCTACTCACAGTCCCTGGGATCGCGCCCGAAAAAAAAGACTGTCTAAGATCGCGGATCCAAGATATGTATCCACTCGCAACGGGTCCGATGACTTGTCATCGACTCGATCAATCAACCTCTGGGGTCATGATTCTCACGCTCGATGCGAATACTCATCGGAACTTATCGCGACAGTTTGAGCAACGGAAAGTCCAAAAGCGCTACATTGCACTCCTTGATGGCCATCTGCAGAGTGACGAGGGAACAATCCATTGTCCAATGCGCAAAGACATGGATGTTCGGCCTTTGATGCTTGTTGACTACATCCAAGGGAAACCCTCAACGACGCACTACAAAGTGCTCGCAAGAGAAGAGCTCGATTCAAAACCAATCACACGGGTTGAGTTTGTTCCACACACAGGACGAACCCATCAACTACGAGTTCATGCTGCTCATCCACTTATTGCAACTGTGGGGGAGATGGGAATGAACGATCCTGAAGAAACAAAAGGATTAGGAATGCCAATCGTGGGAGATGAACTCTACTCATCGGACAACACAAACCGATTGATGCTTCATGCATCAATGTTGACGATTTTCCATCCTGTGAGTGGTAAACAAATGACGTTTAACTCGCCAATCCCGTTTTAATACACCAATGCAGGCAAATGCGGCGCAGGCCAACTAATCGCAGTAGACTCGAGCAACCTTCTCAGTTCGAGCAGATCATGATCGTTGAACGCATTACGATCGAATGAGTCAATGTCGAGGACGCCATAGGTTGATCCATCATCATTAAAGAGCGGGATAACAATCTCTGAACGATCCTTGGGATCACACGCAATGTAGTGTTCTCCAAGATTATGCACATCGTTGACAATCAAAGGCCGTTTTCGTTCCCAGCTCATCCCACAAGCGCCTCGGAGTTCAATCGGAGAACATGCGGGTTTGTCTCTTGATGGTCCAAGGATCATCTGTTCCTCATTCGGATCTTTTTCATAAAACCCAACCCATGACACGCCGTGGTCTTTGAAAAATCTCCAAATCACATCACAGAACTCATTCATTCGACGATGTCGATTTCCAGAAACTCCTTGAAGCGCGAGAGCGACAGATCTGTAATCTCTTTCGTATGTAGGCATTGGGAATTATATGCGATCCACAAAAACAAATCAGGCCAAGCATTGCTCGGCCTGATTGATATTAAAATGTCGGATTCAGCGAGATCAGAGAGTCGCGCTAGTGAATGGGAGCAATCCCATGAAGCGTGCCCGTTTGATTGCTTGAGCAACCATTCTCTGCTGACGAGCGTTTGTCCCCAAGCGCTTGCGGCCGTAAATCTTGCCGTTGGGTGTCATCATTCTGCGAAGTGACTCATAGTCTTTGTAATCGACATACTCGATGTCTTTGCCACTCTTCTTGGTTGCTTTGATTGGACCTGTTGAGAAGCGATCTTGATCTCGATCTCTGTCGCCGCCGCGTGTATTCATTCTGCTCATTGTGATCTCCGTCTTGGACTTCGTGGCTTGGGTACGGTGAACACCACCTTGCGACCCAAGCGACGGATCGTTGATTTGCGAGAGGGAATTTAGGCTCGGATACCCAAATCGTCGACCTGATTGGTCGAATTTGAGTTCGAATTGGAGTCTTGGAGGCACTTCTTCTTGTCAAAGATGGAGTCAAGTGCCAGAATTCCGCCTCCACGCCAGAGTAGATAGACCACAGGGATGAGCATAACGACATCCCGGATGACCTGGCACCAACCCACTTTTGATGAACAAACCAGGTTCATATCTCCAAAGCATGAGCAATCTGCATCAATGCTTGGATCGAAGATCACATGCAACAATCCCGCGATGAACACGATGAGCATCAACCCGAGCGCAGCGGTCGCTGCTCTGGTTTTAAACCCAATGATCATAAGGATTCCAGCGATTAACTCAACCCAAGGGATGGTGTATGCAGCGTTAATAATCAACTGGCCGTGCTTATCCGGGTCCAGAATTTTGAACCCTTTGATCGCAAACGCGAATGCTTGAACATTATCGATTTTCTTCAACGCTGCAAATACGAAGAGACCGCCAAGCCCGATTCGCATCGGGAACTGGAGCAAGATTGATTCTGCCCAACGGAGTGCACTCATGGGGACACCTCTGTCTCAAGGCCCGCGGCGGCCCACTCATCGTATCCGACGCCCATGATCCGTAGATCAGTGAACCCCGATTGTTGGAGAAGAGCAAGCGTGTTCTTAGAAGCATCGCATTCTTCGCCTCCGATGCAGTAGATAACAACTGTTGCATCAGGAGGGATAGTCGTCATTTCTGCTTCACCCTCTGGGGAGAAGAATGTCTCCGCCGTGAGATACGCAGCGCCCGAAATGTGCCCTGCGTCAAACTCGTCTCTCAATCGAGAGTCGATGAAGTATGCGCCATCGTTCCAGAGTTGAAGTGCTTCGCGAAGACTAAGCATCCCTTCGGGAACTGGTGCATCGAGAAGTGGATCTGTATCAACGGGAGATTCTACTGTATTTGGAGTCGATTCAATCGGATCGGATTCGACTTGAACTTGAGTATCCTTGATAACTGAGTCCGCATCTTCAAGTAGTGAACTTGAATTCGTCGTGGTTGGTTGAGCTCCAAGGATCACGGGGACATCGCGCATAAACGCTTGTCCGATCCCACAGAGATACCCGAGCCCGACTATCGCTAAGACACCACCGATGGTCTGCATACATTTCATGAATGATCCAAAGGGCAGGATTGCCCAGTCTTGATAACCAAACTACCCATGTTTCGAGACGATCTACGGCTTATTGATCGCGGAGCTGGCCGTACATTTGAACTGTGAGCTGCTCTTCGTCTTGAACATCAGTCAAGATATGCAACTGCGTGTTAAATCGTGGAGCAGGCGCGATGACCTTACCTGTTACTCGAACAATCCAATCATTGCGGCGCTCAGGATCGACAGGTTCGTAGGTGTAGACCGCGTCGAGTGCGACCGAGTTTGCGTATGCGTTCTTGATCTCAAAAGCAGTATTTGATTTCGAAGTGACATGGAACTCACGCTCGAACTCATCGCCAACTGCCATCCGTCCCATTGTGACACGGATTGGATTCATTTTGAGATCGCCGAGGACTCGTGCGACTGCAGAGAGAGTAAAGATTGGTTTGCGCTCGTCATTGGTGCGAATACTGAACATTCCTCGATGATTGTCAGGTTTCGCGTCTTTGCGAATGGTTACGCGAACAGTGTTGAGAATCATCTTCTCGCCGTTCTTTTCAACTTCGCCGTCATTGACGATTTCGATATCAAATGTTTTTGAGTTATCTACTGTTACGCGAGTCACTTTGAAGTCATCAGTGCGTCCAAAGATTTTGAACTCTTTTGTCGATGTTTCACCCTTCGTGAGCGCATCGAACGGGATCACCATTGGTTCAATAAGAATGACAGGCTTGACGAGAGCGCGAACAACAATTGTCTCGTTAGGAGTTAACTCTGAATCAGTAAAGATTGTGATGGTTCTTGAGACTGCACCGCGTTTGCCCTTTGGGTCAAAAGCAATTTCGAGAGTCCCCGCCTCACCTGGCATGTAAGTCTTCTTCGCAAGTTCAGGAACTGTACAACCACAAGATGGTTTGACTTGAGTGATCGTCAATGGACCAGCGCCAGTGTTCCTGAAGAGATATGACATCGTAAACAGTTCAGTATCCAGGATCTCTCCGGTATCTTGAGTCTTGCTTGCGAAGACTAAAGATCCTTTACCTTCGAGTGCAGGATCCATAACGGCAGGAGAACTCGGCGCCAAATCTTCGCGTTCAAGTGCTTGCGCATGGGTAATGGGTGCAATCCCTGCGATCAAGGTTAATCCCGACATTACAAACATTGCTAACTGGTGCGATTTCATTGTGTCACTCCTGATTCTGTCTATTGCATCCACTGGACCTGTTTCGATTGTCCAATCTCTCATACCATTGTGTCACTGAATATAGGATTCTCCAATAAACATCTCGCACAATGACCCAAATTACCATGCATTGAGCATAACTACTCTATTCATCATCCTTGAAACGGGATGATGAACTATCGCTATTCAACGGCGTGAAACTGAGTTCGGTGCACATTCGATCCCAATTTCGATCGAAAATGCAGTAAGAGAACCCCGATTATCTACCATACAGGTCCGCGAACCTGCTCCCTCCTAGCGAATGCACCATGCTCAACGAAGGATATTGCTCGATATTGCAGTGATATCAACGATTATTCGGAATATGCAGATTCTTAACTGCAATCTCCAGTACTAAACGCAGAGAGATACCCTGAGATGTCAAAGAAGTTAAACGATCCACTCTGATTGAAATCTGCAGCGGGGTCTTGAGCATTGAATGCGTTCAAGAAATCTGAGATGTCAAAGAAGTTCAGAGCTCCGTCGCCATTAAAATCTGCAACTGGAGTACACGCGTCCACTGTGAAAGTGCGGCTGTCTGTCATCCGATTCGTGCGGATTGCTTCATTGCGAACCCAAGGGGTAGGATCAGTCACTTCAACTCGTATGGTATGAGATCCTGAATCCAATCCAAGGGTTGAAAGATCCAAACTATCTTGTTGAATCGCACTGACAATCAACTCGTCGTCTAGATACCAAAGCACCTGGAGATCATGACTCAAAGGCTGCATTGGAGTAACCCAAACAACATCGCTCTGTGAAACAGTTGATCCATCAGGAGTGCCGTCATCAATAGGACTCACTTCAAGATAGATCTGACGAAGAAGTCGTTCAGCGCTCACAAGATTGAACGGGCGCCCAAGAGCTCGCATCATTGAGTTGTTCGAAGGACGGAACACACCAAACTGTGAATAGCTCCCCCCTTCATAGGTATCAATCGGGTTGTCAAATCCCGGGGTTGTCGCATCCATCCAGTAGTGCCACTTGGTTTCTTGGTTGAGTTGTTCGTTGCGATTGTAGATTGAAACATCTACTGCGCTGAGTTCGCCGCCGGTGTAAGTAGTGGGGCCGCCGTAGGTGTACTCATCTGCAAGATCACCCAATGAGTGTCCCATTTCATGAATCGCGATCTGTGCTGCAGAAGAGTTGCGTCCCGCCGCTGTGCCAAGGTTGCTGCTCGAATACCCTGCGCCACCATACTTTGATGAGTTTGCAATCGCGATCACCTGATCAATATCAGGCGCTGCAGCCGCATGGGTATATGCCTTGGAAACATTCACACACAACAAACGCTCTGTTCCGCCGCACCAGTAGGCCATATCTAGCGCTGTGTTGCGATTGATCCCTTGACTTGGATCGTTGTCGACACCTGAATCGACTGAGATCACTTCTACCTGTGTGAATCGGAAGTAGGATTCATAGCTCTTAAAGGGTTCGTACTGAAAGAACGAGTTCTCGATTGTGTTCGCGTTGGTATGGAACAAATCTTGTTCCGCAGCGGTGTATCCATCCCCAACAACGACAAAGTCGACACGATTGTCTGTGAACCCTCGGTTCGCACGATCAACGGATTCCATGATCTCACGAGCTTCTTGATCCATTGGGAGAAAGAAGACATCCCCTTCGAGATTCCCATGAGCATCACCCCAACATCCATGAACTTTCTCAGTGTTCTGATTGTTGATTCCATGCCCTTGATGAGTGTGTTCTGGGGCCGCAAAGACTGAGCCGGCGAGAGTGACGATCAGTCCGATAGAAAGCGTATTGATAGCATTCATGCGAGAATTCTCCTGTATGGCTGGTGCAGGGGTTGCACATCAAGTCGTGCACTATCGACAAGAAAGCCGACGATGCCCCCGCTCTGGACGCAAAGCTATACGAGATTGAGTCCGCAGAGTTCCATCTGTTCCGAATAATCCGTTACGGACATCCGGCGCTGTATTGTTTGATGAACTCTGAGATATCAAAGAAGTCGTATCTTCCATCGGAGTTGAGATCAACTCCTGGGTATTCGACGTGAAATTGCGATAAGAAACCAGACATTTCGTAGAAATTGAGTTCGCCGTCTTGCACAAGATCAATATGACAAGCATCACTTTGGCTTGGGACAATCGCCTCGAGCAAGATAGGTAATGTTGCGAAAGTCTCTCCAGGGATATCGTATTCGAGAATCACGCGGAACACTTCAGGTTCGTTATTCACTTCAAACGAGAAGTTGTAGGTTGTTCCCCATCGAATGACATTTTGGAACTCATCCGAGTCATTGGTTTTCCAGAACACATTGTAGTTGGATTCAAAGCCCAAAATGTCTGAGCCGTCGATGAGCCCGTCGACATCGTCGTGATATTCAACATCACTGAATGAGATCTCTGTCACATTGTCGAAGAAACCTGCGCCAGGAGCAACGAGGGAGAGGATCGCATTATTCGCATTCTGATTGTGAACAGCGTAGTCATAGCGCCATGTGCCGTTATCAAGATCAGTTGCTTTCGATCCGACATGAATGATCCCATCGTTTGGAATCGTTGCTGATCTGATCGTGACGCTTGAGTCGAGCATTCCGATACCGTTCCCATGATCGCGCCACGCATAGATCGCCGCCTTCTGTGCATATGTCGGTCCGACTACTGTCGCATTTGCAGCTCCTGGACTAAAAACAACCTGTCGATAGCTCGCATTGTTCGCGCGTGTCTCAGGAGTCTCTTCAGCACTGGTGATGAGTTGAGTTTCGACAAAATAGAGTGCACTTGGATCACTGACGTCTGCGATATCAATTTGCAATCTCTTATAGATCGCATTGCCTGTTTGATTGATCGAGGTAAACGGATATGGATAAACGCCACTAAACGGATCCACTTCGCTGCGAGGACCCATCAAACTTTGTGACCCGTTGATGCTGCTTCCGCTTGTGTCAGAACATCCAGCGCCGAGTGCTGTAAATCCAGCAGGAGAGCATCCCAGTCCGCAAGCATTCCCTGCAAGTGGAAATGTTGTGTGACGAACAAATCCGATTCCGATTTGCTGGATTTGTCCATCCTTGAGTCGATACATCGTTTGCGAGATCAGCGGATGCTCATTGGTGTTCGCATCCCAAGGTAGTTCGCTATCCCCGATATTGCACACTGTTGTTGCGAAGGAATATGCAATTTTCCCATCCGCGGAACCAAATGTGGTTGCAGCGCCGATCTCCGAGCAAATGAGATCCGGACCCGCGAATGCAACAGAACCCGCGGCTGCGAACAAACAGAGTGATGAAGTAAGTTGTCGCTTATACATTGAACATTCCTTCTGCATTAAGATCAATTTTATCATAACAGACTGAGATCTTGTTCAAATCGGAATATTCAAAATTGTCTAACCTTACTCGATTGAGGGGTGTTCAATCGCCAGTGCTCGATGGCGTCGTACACATCTTGGATAGACTTTGATTCTCTGAGGCCGTTTTTGAGGGGCCGACAGTGCCCGTTATTGATTGGTTTGCCCAAGAGATTCGCTTTTTGACGAAAGACATGTCTCGCGTGATCCTCATCTCGATACTCAATCATTCGATTGAAGAATCGAAGTAACATATCAAGTTTCTCATCTTCACTTGGAAACTGATCGCTGATATCAATCGAGTTAATTGCATCCGTATCTTCAGGGTCAATATCCAACTCGACAACGCGTTGTTGAAGAACCCACCCATATCGAAAGAGCCAAGGGTTACTAAACGAACCTCGTCCGATCATTACTCCGGCGCATTGAGTCTTGTGCATCATGTTGATGACATCTTTAGGTTCTTTAATATCTCCATTTCCAATAACAGGGACATGGGCAAACTGCTCTCTGACATCTTCAACTACTTGTTTGATTCCATCTAGATCGCATTTGCCTTTGAATCGTTGTTCTGTTGTTCGGCCGTGGACAGTAATCATCGCTGCGCCACGATCACAGAGTCCGATCGCGAGTTTGCTTGCAGTTCGATTCGCTTTTGCATCTTCGTCCCAACCCAAACGCATTTTCGCGGTGAGTGGAACATGTCCGGGGAGTTCTTTGCGAACCTTCTCAAAGATATCAAAAGTCTGATCCACATCGCACATGAGCTTGGATCCGCCGTCTTTCTTGGTGACCTTATCAACTGGGCATCCCATGTTGATATCAACAACAGTTGCGCCATGATCGGCGCACCAACGAGCACCTTGCGCCAATAGTTCTGGATCTGATCCGTAGAGCTGCATCCCGATCGGTTTATCCATTTCATTGGTCATCGCAAGATCACGCGATGTCTCTTTAGAAATGAGAAGTCCCTTTGGACTTAACAGATCTGTGCATGCAAGTCCTACGCCTCCGAGTTCTCGGCAAGTAATTCGCCATGCAAGTTCGCACCATCCTGCAATGGGTGCAAGAAGTAGGTTCGATTCAAGTTGAACCGATCCATCAGGCGCACGCAATGTTAAAGGCTGAGCGATCACAAAAAATCGTAGGGATCAAGAATACTTTTCTACACGCAGATTAAAAAACTGAGAGCAGAACCATGAGCAATATGCCCGCCATGAGTCCTGCGATCAGATCATCGAGCAAGATTCCCCATCCGCCTGCAACTCTCTGCATCGCGCCCGCTGGCCAGGGTTTGAAGATATCAAAGAGGCGAAAAAGAACAAAACCGAGTGATAGAGTTCCGATCGTTGTGAGCGGACACACCGCACATCCAAATGGAATCATCATCAATGTAATCGCTTGTCCTGCGGTTTCATCTGCAACGACTTCGGACGGGTCCTTGCCCCATTTTGCTTCTGCTTCATGTCCTTTGAGGATGCAAGCTCCGGAATAGACAATCAGAGTCAGTGAAAGCGCTAAGTAATATACCCATGCGTTCGGATTCCCAGGACCAAAACCAGCCGTGATCAAAACCCCTGCAAGTGCAACCGTTGGTAGTGAACCCCAAGTTCCCGAAGCAGGGTGCATATGTCCAAGCCCGTGCGTGGTCAAAAATGACTCAGTTGAGCGATTCATGGTGTTCATGGCGAGTCCTTAATTGTTTGATAAAAAGGAGTTAGCGAGTTTTTACGCTTTGTCCACCCTTATTTGTCTTCGGACGAGATTTGCCGCTTGGCCCAGAGACTTTGGTTGACTTTCGAGCTTTTTTGCCGCGCATCACTTCGAGCATCCGAGCTTGTTGATCCATTGTGTGCTTGAGGGCTTGTCCAATATAAGGGAGGCCTGAAATCAATGTCGTGACGACAGTTGCCCAAACGAGCATAACGATGACTAATCGTCCTGTAGAGTCAGGGGTTGGCGATCCAAACGCGATAATGAGCAGAACAATGGGAATTGTGATCGATTGAAGGATCATTTTCGCTTTGCCGATCGAACCCGCCGAGAAATCGACGCCTTCTGATTCGTAAACCCCCCGGATTGAGGTTACTAACAGTTCTCGCATGATCATCGCGATGACCATCCATCCTGCGACACTCGTGAGTTGGATACTAATGTCGTTAGGCATGATGCTTGCTTTGAACGCAGGGGTTGCGAACATCACGAATCCCCCGAGGATCAGGAGCTTGTCAGCCATCGGGTCCATGATTCGGCCGAACTTTGATTCAACCTTCCATTTGCGTGCAAGATGCCCGTCTAGAGCGTCAGTGATCGCCGCGATGATAAACACAACTGTCGCCGCGATGAGCAGACCTGTTCCAGGTTGGGAAATGTCTCCAAGTCGATCAATCCCAGTGGGTTCGGTGCTCAAAGTTCGAGGAGAAACCATTGAAAGCAGGATCACAAAGACCCAAGCAAGTACTACACGCGATAGCGTGAGCAGATTGGGGATGTGTGCTTTGGACGATTGCTGAGTTTGCATCATTACTTGAGGTGCTGCCATGGCGACGATCATAGAGACATTATCCGATCGAAGCTACGAACTGCGCATATTTGATCACCCAAGAATCAAGACAACATGGAGACTGAATCCGCTTCTATGCGTTTGTAGTGCCCGTTTGAGTTGAAGGATTCACCCAGCCGCACTATCCTCCTGATCTATGCTTTGTGTGCTCTTGAGCACTTCGAGCACGATGAGTTTTATTCGGGGGACACTTGTATCTATAGATGATGCACGAACCCGATTTCAGGTCGTTGATTGTGCCATCTGGCAAAACCCTTTCTGTTCAGAATCTTTGAACTGAAAGACAGTGTGGATCCCTTCTTTGGGCTTGTGAAAGAGACACGGTGGAACAGATCATCTCCCCGATTGCGTTGTACCTCATCTGCGGACTCGGAGCTATCGGCGTTGCTTTTGCATTGCCAAGAAGAGGACATAGCGGTTCAAAGATCCCACTCCACATCGTCGGAGGACTCGTCCTCGCCATGGCGTTTGGGTTCGCTGCTCTTGTCCTCGGGCTCAAAGCAACTGATGGTGGAAACCCGCTCCCGAACTACTTCTTCTATCCATTCGCCGCGATTGGTATCGGCGCCTCAGTGCGGATGATTACACACAAGCGTCCTGTGTATTCTGCGCTCTACTTTATTTTAACTATTATCGCGTCTTGCGGGATGTATCTCCTGCTCAGCGCCGAGTTCATGGCTTTCGCACTCGTCATCATCTATGCAGGCGCGATCCTCATCACATACCTCTTTGTGATCATGCTCGCGACACAAGCACCCGTTGGTGATGACGACGAAGATTTGAATGATGTCGATGCAGTTGCTCGTGAACCAGTGCTTGCATCTGCAATCGGTTTTGTACTTGTTGCATTGATTACTGTTTCTATGTTCCGTGGAATCGGTGATCTCCCACACTCACAACTGAGCAGTGCTCAAGCATCAGACGGCGTCCTCGCAGTGCTCCCAAAGAAGATTGACAAAGTTCTCGATCGTGCAGGACTTCTCGAAGAAGGTTGGTTCGTTTCTCGTGATTCAGAAACTGGACATGCAATCATCGATGTTGATGCTCGCACGATACAGATAGAACTCGTCGACGGCGAAGACACACAAGGGCTCCCGATTGTTCTTGCGTCAAGAACACTCGGTCCTGATCAATGGCCTGAAGAGCTTTCTGCTCAGAACCTTGATCGTTTGGGATATAACCTGCTCAATGATCATCCAATGATGATCGAAGTCGCAGGCATTATTCTCCTGATGGCCATGCTCGGGGCGACCGTCCTCGCACGCAAGCACATCGAACTCGAAGAAGCACTCAAAGCAGCTCAAGCGAGAAAACTCGGAACCATGTTCGACACAGATGAGTCAAACTCAGTTAGGAGTCAAGCATGAATCATTTGGTCCAAGCGATCGATTCTGTTCAGCTCGCTCAGTTAGCATTCCCATCTGAAATGCCTGCGACTGTGCTCGCGCCTTACTTATTCGTATCTGCGGCCATGTTCGCAATCGGGTTGATTGGGTTTCTCACTCGCAAGAACATGATCATTATGTTCCTCTGTACTGAGTTGATGTTCCAAGCTGCTGGATTGGCATTGATTGCATTCGGGAGACACCATCTCCAAGCAGATGGACAAACATTTGTGATTTTTGTGCTCTGTGTCGCGGCTGCAGAAGCAGCGATGGCACTCGCACTCGTGGTTTTACTCTTCCGTCACCGTGAATCGCTCAGCGCCTCGGCGTGGAAGGAACTCAACGGATGATCACCGCTTCGTTGTTCAATAGCTTCTCGATGCCCGCGTTTCTTGCTGATCCCTCAGCAGGACACGGCGAAGCATCGCAGCATCTCGCCCAACTTGCAGAGCACGCTGCTCAACATCCAAATGCTGGACCAAAGTGGGTGCTCCTTATTGTTCTGCTTCCTGTACTTGGGTTTGTACTCAACGCGTTCTACGCTGCTTTCGGGAACAAATCCAAAATCCCTGCGTGGACGACAATTGCATTGCTCGCGACTGCGTTCATTGCAACGCTCTCGATGTTCCTTTCATATGAAGGTACGCCGTACACGGTACAAGCATTCGAATGGTTCAATCTTCATTACGGTGACAAGTCCTTTGTTGCCAACTTCTCGTTCTATATCGACAAACTCACCATCTTATGGATGCTCTTTGTCACTGGACTCGCGACATTGATCGCGTTGTACGCTTCTGAGTACATGTCGCATGACATCGGATTAGGATACTGTCGATTCTTCGCGGCGTTCTGTCTCTTTGTTTTCTCCATGGCTTGCTTAGTCATGGGCGACAACATGCTCATGCTCTACCTTGGTTGGGAAGGCGTGGGTCTATGTTCATATCTCTTGATTGGATATTTCTACAAGAAACCATCCGCAGTAGCAGCCGCAAAGAAAGCATTCATTGTCAACCGGATCGGTGATCTCGGTCTCGCACTGGGTGTCTACCTGACTTTCGTTCACTTTGGAACCGTTCAGTACTCAGAGTTGTTCGCAAACGAAACACTCCACACCTATATCAACGCCGCTGCGACAGGGGATTTCTCACATATCCCTGCTCAAGCTCAATGGATCGCACTCTTGTTGATGGTTGGCGCGTTCGGTAAATCTGCACAGTTCCCGTTGTATGTCTGGCTCCCAGACGCGATGGAAGGTCCAACCCCGGTTTCAGCGCTCATTCACGCCGCGACCATGGTTACTGCAGGTGTCTATCTCATTGCACGTTTCTACCCAATCTTCTTGGTATCAGAACACGCACTACCAATTGTTGCGTGGATCGGAACTATTACCGCGTTGCTTGCTGCGACGATTGGGATGGCGCAGTTCGATATCAAACGAATCATGGCGTATTCGACAGTCTCCCAACTCGGATACATGTTCGCAGCTCTCGGGTTACTCTCGACAACTGGCGCCGCGTTCCATGTGTTGACCCATGCATTCTTCAAAGCGTTGTTGTTCCTCGCGTGTGGAGCTGTGATGCACGGGTTCGCAGGACAACTTGATCTTCGCAAACTCTCAGGAGTTGCGTGGATGAAGGGATGGGGAATCGTCGGTGTCACAATGCTCGTGGGATGTATGAACCTCGCGGGACTTCCGTATATCACTTCTGGTTTCTACTCCAAGGACATGATCCTCGCAGAAGCATTCATTACTCCAGGGTATCGGATGATTGGTTGGATCCTTGTCTTTACTGCGATCCTTACTGCGTACTACACATTCCGTGTCTACTTCAGAGTATTCGTAGGTCCACAGCACGCAGAACCAGGTGATGAGCACGACGATCATGACGATCACGCACACGGCGAAGAGCAGAATCACGACGCAGGCCCACACGGTGATCATCACAGCGATCATTTCCATCCGCATGCTCCAGGTTGGGCAATCAACACGGTACTCGTGATTCTCGCATGTGCATCGATGCTCTCGATTTCACTCGCATATATCCAGAAGGCCGAGCATCATGGATGGGTCGGTTCGATGGTTGCAGAGTCATCCGCGAGCTATCACTCCCCGTATGCTGCAGAAGCACATTATGCTCATGTCGAGCACACTGATATGCACCCAGTCGCAGGACCAGTGGGGACTGCTGCTCCTGGAAAAGTCTTTGGAATGGATGCACACGCAGGAATGATCCTTGTCTCAGGACTCGGAGCAATCTTCGGAGTCCTCGTTGCCGCTTACTTCCATGGTCCCAAGGGTTGGCAAGGCTTGTTCATCGGCGGTCGCACTGAATCGGACAAGTGTCGCATGGATGCAATCGCACGCCGCGCAGGTCCATTACCGAGACTTGCAGAAAACAAATGGTTTGTCGATGAGATTTACGCCGCAATCTTGGTAACTCCATTACGGATCATCTCTCATATATTCCATTGGATTGATAAGTTACTCCTCGATGGTTTAGTAAATCTGTTTGGGTTCCTCCCTCGCGTGTTTGCTTGGGTCATCCGGCCGAGCCAATCAGGAGTTCTCCAGGGATACGCGGTTTCGATGGCTGGAGGGTTAGCAGTGCTGCTCTTTGTCGTTCTCGTGATCGTGATGAACTCAGGAGGTGCAGCATGAGTCAGCAAACAGTTTTACTACTTGCTCTGATGATTGTGCCGCTACTTGTAGCGCTACGGATTGCATTCTCAAAGAATCCAGATACCGGATATCGTCCTGCTCTAATCACAAGCTGGCTCTTAATGATCCCAGCTTGGAAGCTCATTGCAGACTTTGATTTCTCACAAGGAGCAACAACGCAGTTTGCATACTCGATCTCATGGGTTGAGTCACTCGGACTCAACTTCTCGATCGGTATGGATTCTGTCTCGTTGCTGTTGATCCTGTTGTCTGTATTGCTCGGACCGATCGTCGTGATGGCTTCGAAAACTGCGATTGTCAAAGACAAACGCATGTACTACGCATGGCTCATGGTACTGCAAGCAGCAATGGTCGGCGTTTTCGCCGCTCAAGATTTGCTCTTGTTTTATATCTGCTTCGAGTTCACATTGTTACCAATGTTCGTGCTCATCCGCAAGTTCGGATCGACGAATCGTGTTGCTGCATCTGTGAAGTTCTTCCTCTACACCTTTACAGGTTCGATGATGACTCTCGCAGGTATGGTTTACATCGTCTGGTTTGTTGCTCAACCCGATCAACTCGGACAATGGACACTCGACATCGCAACACTGACTCAGTACGCGAGCAACATGTCGATGGGTGAACAAACTTGGGTCTTGCTCGCGATGCTTGCAGGGTTCGCTGTCAAGGTTCCACTTTTCCCATTCCATACTTGGTTGCCCTTAGCTCATACTGAAGCACCAACCGCGGGTTCTGTCATCCTCGCAGGTGTTCTGCTCAAGCTAGGAACCTACGGCATCTACCGCTTTGCGATTCCACTGGCGCCGACTGCTTTCTTCGAGTATGCTCCAGAAATCGCGGTTCTTTCTATCATCGGAATCATCTATGCAGGTTTGATCTGTTGGGTGCAAACTGATATCAAGAAGCTCGTCGCGTACTCATCAGTTTCTCACTTGGGATTCTGTGTACTTGGACTCGCGGCACTCAATGTCACCGGGTTTAGTGGATCAATCCTTTACATGCTCAGCCACGGCCTATCAACAGGCGGGTTGTTCCTCATGATTGGATTCATGTATGAACGGTATCACACACGAGATATGAACACCGTGGGTGGTCTTGCATCCAAGATGCCGATCTGGGCAACTTTCATGGTCTTCTTCGCAATGGCTTCTGTCGGACTCCCAGGTCTCAACGGATTCCCGTCCGAAGTTCTTTGTCTGATCTCCGCGTTCCAGTCAGACGCAGCATGGTCCGCCGCAGGTGAACCAGGCGCATGGGGATCATCACTTGGTCCATGGTTCGCGGTCTTCGCAGGGACTGGTATGGTCATCGCCGCGATGTATCTCCTGTTCATGGTTGGAAAGATCTGCTTTGGACCATTGCGTGAACCAGAAGATCATCATCCTCATGATGAACTCCCAACAGATTTGTCTATGCGTGAAATCATCACACTTTCCCCACTCGCGATTGGATGTATCCTCTTTGGACTCCAACCAACAATGTTGCTCGATGCGATTTCAGAACCTGTGAACAACACCGTGGTTCTTGTCGAACAAGCAAACGGACTTGAATCTGCTCCGACTCGCGTTGATCAAATGATCGAACACGCAGACGAACATCACGAATCTGCAGCAACTCCTGACCATCACACGCCGGAAGGAGCATCGCATGAATGAGAAGCTCGCCATACTTTGGCCTGAAATCTTCCTCTTCATTGCCACCTGTCTTGTGATGATCACAGGACAATGGCCATCCCGCGCTATCCGACATCTCACACCATGGATTTGTGCAATCGCACTCACTGTTGCATTCTTTGCCGCGATGAGTTCGCCGACGACTCAAGGGATGTTCCCCGCGATCGTTCCATACGCGAAGATGTTGATCGCAGGTGTTGGGATGCTCATTCTCTTGCTGCTCAGTGGTACAGTCGATCGAGAGCTTGAGAGAGAAGTTGACAATGGAAAAGCATTCTCTTCGATCCGATCAAACCGTGGAGAGTTCTATGCATTCTTCATGTTCTCAATCACTGGGTTGATGCTCACTGCATCTGCGGATGATCTCATCTGGCTCTTCCTTGCTTTGGAACTCACTTCGCTCCCGACATATATTATGGTTGCGATCTCTACCAATGAGAAAAAATCACTCGAAGCAGCAGTGAAGTATTTCTTTCTCGGCGCACTTGGTGCTGCGACATTCCTCTACGGATTCGCACTGATTTATGGTTCAGCAGGTTCAACAAACCTGAACGAAATCGCACAGGTCTATGCAACCAACGGTATCTCCTCTATAGGAATGATTGGATTGCTCATCGCAGTCATCGGGATTTCATTCAAGATCGCCGCGGTCCCAATGCATTTCTACACACCAGATGTGTATCAAGGCGCCGCGTCCCCAGTAGCAGCTATGCTCGCATTCGTTCCCAAGACTGCGGGTTTCCTCGCGCTCATGTTCATCTTGGGGACCGCTGGTTGGGCATCAAACGGGAATCATCTCCCAGTTGAGCTCGAAGCAACACTCTGGATCATGGCGGCCCTGACAATGACAGTCGGGAACATCCTCGCATTGCTCCAATCATCAGTGAAACGAATCTTGGCATATTCCTCAATCGCGCATTCTGGATACATGCTTGTCGGATTGATTGCAGGTCCAGGAGAAGCTGGAGGTCCGTTCTACCAGAACGGTATCGCAGCGATCCTCTTCTACCTCCTAACCTACGGGGTCATGACTGTTGGAGTCTTTGCGGTCCTCGCGTCACTCGAACATCGCAACGGAACCGAAGCAGATGACATCAACGACATCCGCGGATTATGTAAGTCGCAACCCGTGCTCGGATGGACTCTTGTCATCTGTGTTCTCTCTATGCTCGGATTCCCTCCATTGCTCGGATTCTTAGGCAAGGTCGGATTATTCACTTCAGGTATCGCAGCAGGGCAGTATGCTCTCATCGTGATCTTAGGAATCAACTCCGCGATTGCTGCTTGCTACTATCTTCGGTTGGTTGCGACGGCGTATATTGATGATGATTCAAAGACTCGTCCTACGATATATCCAAGCCCATTCTTCATGAGAAAAATCGCAGGGGTAATCTCTGCTTTTGCAGTGCTCTTCCTTCTTGTCTTTGCTCAACCACTCGTGAACGGCGCATACAAAGCATCCGAGTATGTTCCTGCAATCGCAGGAGAACCTGAACATGAAGATCATCATGCACAAGACGAAATCAAAGACAACGATGAACATGCGAGTAATGAAGTCGCAATAATTACGAACGACTAAGAGATCTAGAAACGACAATGATTTTCAATACTCTTCCAACTTGCACACTCGCGATGTCAGATGCGATTGCTGTTGCGTCAACAGAACAGGTATTGTTCTTCTCTGGCGCCGGATTGATGGCACTCCTAACACTGACGATTCTTGAGATTGTTCTCGGAATCGACAATGTCGTGTTCATCGCGATCCTAACCAACAAACTTCCAAAAGAGAAACAAACAAGAATACGCAACATTGGACTCATCCTCGCAATGGTCATGCGATTGATTCTCCTCGCATTAGCGTATCTGATTGTTCAACTGACCACTCCTTTATTCACGATCTTAGATCGGGATATTACTGGTAAATCACTCCTGCTCATCGCAGGTGGTTTGTTCTTAATTGCAAAGGCAACCCTCGAACTTCATCATCTGATCGATCATGTCGAGCACGGTATCGCAGAAGTTCCTGATCCTGAGATCAAACGAGGTATCAAAGCCAAAACAGCAGTAGTATCCGTTTCATCAGTTCTGATGCAGGTACTCATGCTTGATCTAGTGTTTTCACTCGATTCAGTCATCACTGCAGTGGGGATGACAACAAACTACTGGATCATGTCGACCGCCGTTGTGATTTCGATCATCGTTATGCTTGTCTTCGCAGGAGGGATCGCTCGTTTCGTCAACGCGCATCCAACAATGAAAACCTTGGCGCTAGGGTTCTTAGTGATGATCGGAATGCTTCTCGTCGCAGAAGGAATTGGACAACACTTCCCACGTGGATATGTCTACTTTGCGATGGTATTTGCGATTCTCGTTGAGATCGTCAATATGAAAGCAGGACATCGCAAAGTACGAAAAGCCGCCGCGATCAAAGACTCGTAGGTTCGAGCGCCATCACCGCGTGCGGACCAATCCCTTCGATCTCAAAGATGTTTCCAACGATGTTGAATCCTAGTTTTTCGTAAAATCCAAACGCGGATTCGCGAGCGTTACACCATATCACATCTCGATCTGTTTCCCATACTCGATCACGTGCTACTTCGACAAGTTTGCGCCCGAGTCCACTCCCACGAGCTTGTGGGATGGACGCCATGCCACGAATACGCCAGCCTACAGAATCAGTTTCTGAGTATGGAGCAGATTCACGATACATGGAAAGAATCGCATGGATCTCTCCATCGATCATAGCGCCGAGATGAAATGTGTTTTTCTCATCATCTCCTGGATAGACAAGTACATGTGCTTCTTGGTGTGGACGCAAGACCTTCTGACGAACGGGACGAGTCTGGCTAGCGCTGATTTCAAGAATCTTATATTGATCATTCATGGGTTCACTCATTCAGTGATCTGGTGTTGTTCGATCGCATCGAGGAATGCTTTCCCGAATGAATCTAGTTTCTTCTGTCCGACACCTCGAATTGACATCAGTTCGTGACGAGTAACGGGTTTTGCGAGTGCCATCTCACGCAATGTTGAATCATTGAATACAACATAGGGGGGGACGCCGCGTTCTTGAGCAATCGACATTCGCAATGCTCGAAGCGCCTCAAACAAATCTTTCTCTGCTACGCTGAGTGGGCGGCGCTCGATGACTCTCGATGCACGAGTTCTTCTGTTCCGTTCGCTCTTCTCACTTCCAGTCCCGATCGGTTTTGCTAAGGATATCGTTTCAATTCCCTTCATGACTGATACGCCGCATGATCCGAATGCGAGGGTTTCGTACCGATCCTCGACAACTCGAACAAGTGCGTCCGATGCAACCATCTGATCAATAAACGACATTACCTCTGCTTTGCGGCGATGTTCAAGCATCCCATGAACACGAAGATTGTCGTGGCCGTAGTTTTTAATTCGTTGCCCGTTTCCGCCGCGTACGACATCGCAGATGTGGGCTGCGCCGAATCGTTCACCAGTGCGTGCAACCGCGGACATGATGATCTGCCCAATACGATGTGCATCTTCCTCGGTTGCAGTTTCCCCGAGACATACATCACAAGCGCCACAGTCCTCGCGTTCTGCTGGAGGGACATACTCTTGTCCAAAGTGTTTACTCAAGAACGAATGTCGGCACGAAAATGATGCGACAAACTTCCGCATGTCACGCACCAGTTCAAGTTGCGCACTCGGGTCAGATCCGTGCTCTTGAGCGCTCTGCTCAATCAATCGTTCCCATCGGCCGCCATCACTCGGAGAGTAGAGTAACAGACATTCTGCTTCAAGTCCGTCACGACCAGCGCGTCCGGTTTCTTGTTGATACGCCTCGATGGATTTGGGCATCGACGCATGCACGACGAGTCGGACATTACTCCGATCAATTCCCATCCCAAACGCAACAGTCGCAACGACGATATCGAGAGTTTCATTGCTGAAAGCTTGTTCGATGTTGTGACGATCAGAGACCCCAAGCCCCGCGTGATACGCATCTGCGTCGAGTCCAAGTGTGCGAAGTTCTTCTGCAATCTTCTCAGTATCTTTTCTGCTCAAGCAATAAACAATCGCGCCGCTGCTGTCGCCCGCTTCACTGTGACGAGCGACCGCCGCTGCGATCTGTTCGCTTGCATTCTCTCTAGATTGAACTCGATAAGTAAGGTTCGGACGATCGAAGGTTCCGATCATGATCTCAGGATCACGCAAGCTTAGTTGCCTTACGATGTCCTCGCGAACACGAGGAGTTGCGGTCGCGGTGAATGCCTGGATCGAGACATCAGGCGCTATACGTCGAATCTCAGCGATTCTTCGATATTCAGGTCGAAAGTCATGTCCCCATTGGGAGATGCAATGCGCTTCGTCGATTGCGATGCACCCAAGACGATCAAGATCACACATCGAACCGATCAAGGTCTTAAAGGACCCAGTCATCACACGCTCTGGAGCTGCGAGTACTAAATCTAAATCACCAGTGAGCAACTGCTTTGCAATATCACGAGACTCTTCGAGATCTATCCCGGAGTGCATTGCCGCCGCTTTGTAACCAAGCAACTCAAGTCCACGAACCTGATCTCTCATCAATGCAATCAAGGGAGAAACAACGATTGTTGCTTTCCCTGTAATGAGTGGTGGGACCTGGTAACACATGCTTTTGCCGCCACCAGTGGGGAGCACTGTCAAGCAATCTCGGCCTTCAATACCTGCTCGAATTGCATGCTCTTGCATGGGACGAAGGGAGTCATATCCCCAGACTCGACGGACCGCTTCGAGAACAGATGTTTGGGTACCAGTCGACATGAAAAGAGTATATAGACACCTGCAGATACTTTCATTGAAGTATCAAAGAAGTGTTTGAACAACAATACTTTGAATGATTCATGTGTCTGATTTCTGCGTTGATGCAGATGAACTAGTACACATTCGAAATCTCAATGGGTAGAGCATCAAGCTCGATGAGGATTTGAATTTTTGTGAAGATGAAGTACAACTGGATATCCTTTTCAGTAATCACGAGTGGTGACTTTTAATTTGCACTTCGGATAATTTTGAGTGTCGCATCACAGGAAGGCTGTGTGTAAGTTGTTTGAAAATAAGCAGATAAATGTTTGTTTGCTCATGGCACATATCACAATCACAGTTTCTTCTTCATCAAGCTCTTGATTCGTCAGGATCTTGTTTTAGAATGATTCTAAACACACTTAGGGAGATTGAAATGACCGATTCATCTGAACCAAAATGTCCATATATGACCACAGCAGACGGTGCTCCGATCGCTCGTCAGCACGCGTTGACAGCAGGGCCTCGAGGCCCAGTACTCATGCAAGATGTGGCGCTCCTCGAGCAAATGCAACACTTCAATCGTGAACGAATCCCAGAACGCATTGTTCACGCAAAGGGATCAGGCGCTTACGGCACATTCACAGTTACACACGATATCTCAAAGCACACCAAAGCTTCTATCTTCTCCGAAATTGGAAAGAAGACTGAAATGTTCCTTCGATTCTCAACAGTCGCAGGAGAAAAAGGTGCCGCAGACGCAGAACGCGATGTTCGCGGGTTCGCAATGAAGTTCTATACTGAAGAAGGAAACTGGGACCTTGTTGGGAACAACACCCCTGTTTTCTTTATCCGTGATCCATACAAGTTCGCAAACTTCATCCACACCCAAAAGCGTGATCCAAAGACAAACCTTCGTGACAACGACATGCAATGGGATTTCTGGTCTCAATGTCCAGAGTCTCTCCATCAAGTCACAATCCTATTCTCAGATCGTGGAATTCCTTCTTCATATCGCAATGTAAACGGGTATGGATCACACACCTACTCATTCATTAACGCAGACAACGAACGCGTTTGGTGCAAGTTCCACTTCAAAACAAATCAGGGAATTGAAAACTGGATGGACGACGCCGCGGCGAAGACCATCGGTGAAGATCGTGAATCGCATCAACGCGATCTATTCAATGCAATCGAAAACGGAAACTTCCCAAGTTGGACCCTCAAAGTCCAAGTGATGACACAAGAGCAAGCAGACAACTTCGATTGGAACCCGTTCGATCTCACCAAGGTCTGGCCTCACGCTGACTTCCCACTCATCGAAGTGGGACAGATGGAACTCAACCGAAACCCAGAGAACTACCACGCAGAGGTAGAACAAGCCGCGTTTAAACCGTCTTCGTTCGTTCCTGGAATTGGTCCAAGTCCTTGTAAGATGCTCCAAGCAAGACTGATGTCGTACTCCGATACACATCTCCATCGTCTAGGAGTAAATCATCATCAGATCCCAGTCAACAAACCGCGCTGTCCAGTAATGCACACAATGCGCGATGGGCAGGGTGCGACCGCAGAAACTTATGGCGCTGCAACCAACTACTGGCCCTCAACCCGACCCGACGCAGCGCTCCCTGATGAGAAGTTCCTCGATCCTGCATGGGACTTGGGCAACTCAATCGTCGATCGATATGACTCAACCATAGATCACGACGATTTCACACAAGCTGGGAATCTGTACCGAATGTTCGACGAGGGACAACGAGATCGTCTCACTTCGCGAATTGCAGGCGCTCTAGGTGACGCAAAACAAGAGATCCAGATGCGTCAGTTGTGCCACTTCTTCCGAGCAGATCCGGATTATGGCATGCGGATCGCAAAGAAACTCGGGATCGAAATACCCAAAGAAATGCTCCACAGCGTATAACTCACAAAGGTGAAACGAAACCAAGCGCAAGCACTCGAATATTCGGGTGCTTGTTTTTTAATTGCGCATAGTGCAGGGTTCATACAGTTCTGCGTCATCATTCTAAATATGATACAACCATGTACAACCAAGACCGCGATGTCATTATTAATGCACTCGATCACGCAACCGACAGTTGCGGCCTATCCGATGCACTCCTGATCTCGACTCAGCTTGCTTCTCAATGCGCCAGTGCAAAGAATCAAGTTGATCATCCCGCGTGGGATCAAGTCGCAGATCGTATATCCAAGATGAACAATACTCAGATCGCCGACATGATTCGAGTAGGGACTGCCCGATTCCATCTGCTCAATAAAGCAGAACAACTCAATATCATCCGGGTGAACCAACAACGTCAACGCGATGCAGACTCGGCGCACCCAAGAGCAGAATCAATCGACGACGCAATGTCGCGCCTTGCTCATGCTGGATGTTCGCAAGATCGCGTCGTTGAGTTACTCAAAGATCTCGATATTGAACCCACACTTACGGCGCATCCTACAGAAACCAGAAGACGAACTGTCCTTGATAAACAAACCCAGGTTGCAAAGTGTATCGTTGCATTGCGTGATCCAAACCTTTCATCGAGACAACGCGATGACATCTCTACGAAACTGGATCGCGTGATCTCGATGATGTTGATGACTGACGAGATCCGCGCCGAACGACTCGGAGTCCCAGATGAAGTGAAAAACGGGATCTATTTTCTTACGACAACTATCTGGGAGACTGTCCCAAAGCTGTACGAAGATATTGTGTTCGCAGCCAACCAAGTCTTCGGTAAAGATCAATCGAAGATCGTTGCCAATGAGTTGCCAACGATTTTGCAATACCGATCATGGATCGGAGGCGATCGCGATGGAAATCCAAGTGTCACCGCGCAAGTTACAAAGCAAACCCTCGGGCAGATGCGCGATGCTGCTAAAGCACTTTGGGATACAGAACTTGCAAACCTCAGACATATCCTTTCCGTGTCGAGTCGGCGTGTAGATCTTGGAACAGAGATCCAAGACGCGATTGAACGAGATATCAAATGGATCACAGATCAAGGGCATTTCTCACAGCGCCGCTTTGAACCTATTCGGATTCGAATTACCCAGATGCGTGCAAGGCTCGCATCCGATGACACCTATACATCAGCAATTTTACTCGATGATTTACAACTGATCCGTCGTGCTCTTCATCACGCAGGCCTGCATGAACACGCAGAAACAGGACCATTGTCCAACGCGATCATCCGCGCGCGTGTATTCGGGTTGCATCTCGCAACCTTGGATATCCGTCAACATTCTCAGATCCACAATGCTGCAGTTGCAGAGTTGTTAAAACTCTCCGGAGTGCGCAAAGACTTTGAGTCTTGCTCTGAAGATGAGAAAATTGCAATCCTCGAAAACGAACTCCGCAACGCGCGTCCGCTTACACCGATCGATGCGCCGCTGACTGAGCCAACTACTCAAGTGCTTGATACTCTGCGCGTTGTTCTCAATGCGGTTCGAAGTGAACCCGAATCAATTCGTTCATGGATTATTTCCATGACTCATCATGTTTCAGACATGCTCTCAGTGTTGCTCTTGATGAAAGAGATCGGGCTCTATCGTCCGAAGAACAACGATCAACCTGCGATGAGTTTGGTTCATGTTGTTCCATTGTTTGAAACGATTCAAGATCTCGAACTTGCTCCGGTTTTGATGGATCAAACCTTGAACAATCCTGAGTTTTTAGAGCACCTTCGAGCAATTAATCAAGATCAGTCTGTCGAGCAAGAAGTCATGCTCGGATACTCGGATTCAAACAAGGACGGCGGATTCCTGATGGCAAATGTCGCACTCGCCGCGGCGCAGAGACAAGTTGCAGAAGTCTTCCTAAAGAACAACACGCGCCTGCGCTATTTCCACGGCCGGGGGGGAACAATCGGGAGAGGTGGGGGACGCGCGGGACGAGCGATCCTCGCAGCGCCGCAAGGAGCTCGCACAGGACGAATCCGTTTTACAGAACAAGGTGAAGTCATCACCTTCCGGTACGCTTTACCCGAGATGGCGCATCGGCATCTCGAACAAATCGTACACGCTTCACTCATTGCATCTTCAAAGATTAATACTCCAACTCGAGATGAAGAGTTAGAGTTACTCGCTCATCAACTTGCATGCACAGCGCGAGATGCTTACCGAGATTTGATCGATGATCCGATGTTCTGGGATTGGTTTATCGCCGCGAGCCCGATTGAGCACATCGGCGCGATGCCTATCGCGTCGCGTCCAGTCTCGCGAGCAACTGGAAGCGCTCTTAACTTTGATCGTCTTCGCGCTATTCCATGGGTATTTTCATGGGGACAAATGCGAGCACTTGTCCCAGGTTGGTACGGGATCGGGTCTGCAATTCAATGTGCATCGTCGACTCAGATTGAACAACTCAACCATGCTGCTCAAAGACCATTTGTGTCAACAGTACTCGAGAATGCATCGCAAGAGCTTGCTCGAGCAAGAATGCCAATTCTCCGTCGATATGCATCTGGCGCGCCACATGGGGATGCAATGTTCAAACGAATCGAATCCGAGTTCAACACAACCAAGGACGCAGTCCTTAAAGCAACAGGGAAAGATGATCTAATGTCACACTCACCTGTTGTTGGACAATCAATCGACGATCGAAACCCGTGGACAGACATCCTAAATCTTGCTCAGATTGAGTTACTCAAGAGATTCACAAACGCGGATCAATGCGAGCAAGTTGAGCTCAAACTCATTCTTCACGCGAGCATCAACGCGATCGCGTCTGCGATGCAATCCACAGGATAAAGCTTGAACACCGTCATTGACTCTCAAAAGTAGTGAATTTGAATGATGAAATTCAATCTAATTCTGATATCATACATTCAACACACTATCGATCACTTTATCTCATAGGGAGAACCACTTGAAATCCAATATGACAACCATTCTCGCATGCACTGCATTCTGCGCTCTATCTGCAAATGCAACGATCGTCCAGATCGACATCGTCGGTTCTGTTGATTTCGGAGGCGTCAACATCGGACAATGGGCAAGCGCAGGCGCAGGCGACTCTGTCGTCATGAGTTTTCAAGTTGACTCAAACAACTTCGTTGACAGTGGAGTCTTTCCTGTCCGAGGATACGAAGTCATTCAATCATCATTCTCCTTGAGCATTGATGGGAATACTGCAGGACTCGCAGGTGCTCAACCATTCGGATCTCCATACTTTGTTCTTCGCAACGATGATCCCGCGGTTGATGGGTTCTTCCTTGGACAAAACATCGACGGCTTCCCAAGTGGTATCGCAACAGATGAATCGGCACAGATCGCAGATACATTCGATGCGCTATTCCAAGCAACCTATGAAGGCACTCGTCTCGACTCACTCGATATTCTCGACGCAGTTGGAACTTACGACTTCACCGGACTCTCCGTGTTCAACTGGGGCCTCGAAGACGGCCCTGTTCAACCGATGGGGTTCATCTTCGATCATTGGTCAATCACTGCAGTTCCAACCCCAGCGTCACTCATCGCTATCGCGCCACTCGGTTTGTTTGCAGGGCGCCGTCGTCGCTGATCGAAACTGCTTTTCATCTCAGATGAGCCGTACCGAACTTGGTGCGGTTTTTTTATGCATCGGAGTTCGAGTGCAAAGCAAAGTAGTTGCCCTCGGAATCTTCGATCAACACACGGAATCCGTGCGGCCCGATTGGATGGACATCCAAGAGTACCTTTCCACCATGTTCAGAAACGAGCTTTGATGCTTCACGAATCCGACCATCGGTGTTTAGATACACCAAAGGGACACCCTTACAAG
>JARGPA010000007.1:20498-131585 GCA_029213305.1 Phycisphaerales bacterium | reverse complement strand
GCATCCGTAGCTCAGCTGGATAGAGCAATGGTTTCCTAAACCATAGGTCGGAGGTTCGAGCCCTCTCGGGTGCGTTTTATGCCTGATGAATTGACTCAACCTGATCGGCCTACCAATCGTGGGCATCTGCACACTGAACTTCGTAATGAGCGATCGATGCAACTTGATGGGTCACCAACCCTCGAATGCTTGCAGATCATCAATCAGGAAGATCAATGCATTGCAATCGCAATTGAACATCAAATCCCACACATCGCTCGATTCACGGATTTGGTTATTGATGGATTGCGATCTGGTGGCCGATTGATATACCTTGGCGCTGGAACCAGCGGACGACTCGGCGTGCTCGATGCATCTGAATGCCCCCCTACTTTTCAGTCGCCCCCAGACCAAGTCATTGGACTCATCGCGGGAGGAGATTCCGCATTACGGACATCATCTGAGCATAAAGAAGATGTCTTTGACGGAGCGAAAACCGCACTTGATAAAATCGGAATCGGTAAACACGATGTGGTTCTAGGGATCGCTGCAGGAGGGACAACTCCATACGCGCTCGGAGGAATTAAATACGCAAAATCAATCGGCGCATCAACTGGTTTTCTCACTTGCACTCCGATCGATCTACCCTCGGGTTGTGATGTTCTCATTGCAATTGAAACGGGTCCAGAAGTTCTTACGGGTTCTACAAGAATGAAAGCAGGAAGCGCCACGAAAATGGTTCTGAATATGATCTCGACTAGCGCGATGGTCGGTCTTGGTAAAACATATTCAAATCTGATGGTGGATATGCGAGCAAGCAACGACAAGCTCAAGGATCGGGCTGCTCGGATCGTGACACAAATTACAAACATCGATCGTGAACACGCGTTCGAACTCCTTGATCAATCGAACCAATCAGTTAAACATGCAATCGTGATGCACACACTTGATGTTTCGTTCGATGAATCTGTGAGATTGCTCAAAGAAGTAGATGGGAACTTGAGAACTCTGATTGGTGCGCCCAAATCTTCGGGTAGCTCACTATGAATATCGCAAAGCAGATCGGTTCACAGTGCATCTTTGGGTTTTCTGGATCATCGCTCGACGAACCTAAGACAAGAGATGAAATCAAAGAACTCAAATCTCTCTTTGTCCGAGGGGTAATCCTTTTCGATCACGATATCGCAGGGAATCATCCACGCAATATCCGATCTCCTAAGCAACTGAAAAAACTAATTGAAGACATCCGAAACGAGCTCGGGGCTGACACGATTGTCGCAATCGATCAAGAAGGAGGATCTGTTTCAAGACTCGATCAAGAAAATGGATTCTTACCGACATTGAGTGCTGCAGGGTTTGCAAAGTTAGAAGAGATAGATCAAGCTCAATATGCGTTGAAACAAGCACAGCAACTTGCATCGCTTGGTATTAATCTAAACTTTGCGCCATGTATTGATCTTGCGATTGAACCAGATTCCCCAATCATCGCTGGCAAAGCACGATCATTCGGAACTGACATTGAGCAAGTTCTTCGCAATGCGAGTATCACGATCGATGAATATCGACGAGCAGGTGTCCGATGTTGCTTGAAGCATTTCCCAGGGCACGGCTCAGCAAAGCTCGATTCTCATCTTGGGGTTTGTGATATCACCCAGACACATCAGCAATCTGAAATCGATATCTATCGACATGCGATCCCACTCTTCGGGAATCGAGTCGCGGTTATGCCTGGGCATCTTATGCATCGAGGAATTGATCTCTCATTCCCAGCGTCACTCTCACATCAACACATCACAGAGCTACTTCGGGGAGATCTCAAGTTTGACGGCGTCGTCATTACTGACTCTCTCGATATGCGCGCCATCCGTGATCAGTTCGGCGAAGTTGAATCTTGCATTCATGCAATCAATGCAGGCGCTGACATACTCCTTGATGGGCTCAATGCTCCCGGATATCGAGAAACGGGTGTCCCTAGGAGAATCATTGAGGGGCTTATCAACGCGATGAAAGATGGACGGATTCATGATCCTGAATCTTGCATTGCCTTATCGACTCAACGGCTCAACCAGTTCTTCAAAGAACCCAACTCAACGAAGAGTTGAGCATTCTCCGATAACAGTGAGAATCGAATTTATTTGCTCAAATTCAAGCTAGAAACTCGTGATTCCATCGGAATTAGGATGTTTTGTTGGCATGTGGATCACAGTTGTGCTCGTCTATAAGTGCAATGAAACTCCAATCAAAGAAATTGACTGTACTTACGCCGTTGTGTTCAATGGCACTTGCTCTTGTACTGGGTATTGGTGGCTGCGCATCCACACGCAACTCATCGGCGGGATCGTGGGATTGGGCGCCTCCGCCGAGACTTGATGCAGGACACGCGGGATCAAGCGGCGCCGTGATCGTCTCCCCAGTACAAGCGGATACTCAATACTTTGCATACGCACAGGGTGAAGCACCAGAGTTTTATCGTCGAGATGAATCACTCAACATTCGATCAAATGATCCAACAGCAGGATTCCTTGGTTTCCCAGAACAAGAGCGCCCATCACTCGAAAACTATCGCACCTTCTATAGCGGCCGAACTGCAGAACGGTACGCGTACCCGATCGTTCGCGAAGAGTACCACTCTTATCGTCGAACAACGCGTAACTCTTATCGACCTACACGCAAACCTTCGAATCCAAAAAACAATAAGCGCCGGCCTCATTAACACAGAAAACTGATCATGTATGAGATCAAAAAAGGAGGAGGCCGACCCGTTTGAACGGATCGGCCTCGCACCAACACCAACATGCGCTGTTATCTATCAGTCGTAGAGTGCTGCGGTTGGAGGCAGCTCAACTGATCTGAGCTGGAGGGTTGTTTCCAGCCTGAAGTTAGATTGTGTTCGATGTCGTTCTGCGAAGAAGAAGCTCAGTTTGTATCGTTTTCCATCTTCGAGCCATTCGAGTCGATCGAGTTCGATCGTCTGTGAAACTGCACCGTGGACGCCACCGATGTCGACTACGAGATGATCGTCGATAAAGACCCATACATCGTCATCACCTGTGAACTTAAAGTTCAGACCTTGGTCGGCTACATAGCTAAACTCAGTCTGGAGCTCGAAGGTAAAGTGGAAGTTCTTGTTATCTCCTGCGGAGTTTCCAAAGAGCTCGTTATTGATCGGGAAGAAGCCACCGGTATTCGCGTAAAGCGGATCTGTTTTATCATCGAAGGTATAGACATTCGATCCTTCTTGTCGAACGAGTGTTAGATCGAGCGGCATGGATACATTGATACCTGGAGTATCTCTAAACCATTGATCGAATGCTTCTGCAGTGGTTGTTGCACCAGTCTTCGATGAGTTTACATAACCTGCTTGATCGCCTTCGATTGCGGGGAGATACGTGCGAGGACGCATAATGTTTCGGCCTTCGCTGTCTTTCCAGTTGTTGGAAAGTTTCTCACCTGTTGAAGCCATGATCGGTTTGCCGTCTTCACTCAGTACATCTGCAACCATTCCAACATAATGTCCAAACCCTGCAGATGGACGGCGTTGGAAGTCTGGATGGCCTCCATCTTCGGTTCGTTCTCTAAAGTCACGAACAGTACCTGTTAGAGTGATTGATTCGGGTAGGTTACTAAAGTTTTGAGCTCCTGGACTCGTTGCATATGCAGTTCCAAGACTCATGAAACCGATTCCACCTGCGATTGTTGCAAGAGCAGCAGTTTGAGTGATTCGTTTAGTAAGGAGATTTGTGTTTGCTTTGTTCTGCATGTGGTCCTCCGTGGACTAGCGCCTTTGGCACAGTGAATTGAAAGTTGACTAGAAAGACAGTGGTTGAGGATTCTCTAAAACTCTGTGTCTATTGAGTGCGTAGATCGTTGTTGATCCATAAACAATCTCCTGCAGTTCCTCTACTGCTCTCCCCCAAAGGCCTACGGGCTCGCCGTGACAGTTGCTGTCGGCTGGTCCGGCGCCGACACCACTGCGGTGCCGATCGAAAAAATCATCGAGATGCCTGATGCTGCGATCGCGGCGATCAACAGAACTTGCATCATTTTGTTTGTGTGTCCTGAATGCTCAGATTCGAGGATGTGTTGGTCAGCTGTGGTCATGGCCCACTCCCAGTTGCATGTTGTGTCAATCTGACCCGACTCGGGAAAGTTGACTTGATGTTCACAAGAAGCATCCAATTCACTCTGAGCTGTGCCATTGGATTCAGGTGAGAATTGCGCGATTCAATACCGATTATGACGATCAGGAAAAAATACCCATCTGAAGGGGGAAATCGGCAACATATTGGAATGGACGGATTTGCGAGCAATTCAGTGCGATCAACCGATACCAACTTAGTGCAGAGTCCATTTCAGGGACCGAAAACACATATGGATGTGGTACACTCACTGTAAATTCGCATTGTTTGGAGGCGATAGGGCATGGATGTCTTTGTAATCGAGGGTGGACGGAAATTATCTGGAACACTTCGGATCAATGGTTCGAAGAATGCGGCTTTACCTTTATTAGCAGCCTCCCTGCTCACTGATGACCCTGTTATCCTCAGGGATGTCCCAGATCTCTCTGATATCCGCAATATGTATCGTTTGCTCGCTGAGCTCGGGGTCGAGTCCAATACTGAATACGACGACCAAGGAATTTCAAAGGCTTCACTCAAAGTTGTTGACAACTCTGAGTTTCATGCTCGATACGACATTGTGCGAACAATGCGCGCCAGTATTTGCGTGCTTGGACCTGTGCTTGCAAAACGAGGAAAAGCAAGGGTATCTATGCCCGGCGGATGTGCGATCGGACAGCGCCCTGTAGATCTCCATCTGCGAGGACTTGAAGCGCTCGGAGCAACAATCACTCTTGAAGGCGGGGATATCGTTGCAAGAGTTCCTCAATCTGGACGACTCATCGGGGACATGGTCTTCTTGGGCGGCCCATTTGGATCAACGGTTCTTGGGACTGCGAATGTCATGTCCGCGGCGACACTCGCGGTTGGAACAACCATTATTGAGTGTGCGGCATGTGAACCTGAGATTGTGGATCTTGCGAACATGCTCAACGGAATGGGCGCCAAAATTACAGGCGCTGGATCCCCACGCATTGTGATTGAAGGCGTTGAGTCACTGGGAGGCGTTGATCATACGATTATGCCAGATCGGATTGAAGCAGGCACTTTCATGTGCGCGGCTGCGATTACCAAATCCGATCTTACTTTGGAAAACTGTCCGCTCGATGCGATGATGTCAGCAACAGATCGACTCGAAGCAATCGGAGTCCATATCGATCCTGTTGATCATCCCGATCGTGTGTTTGCAGAAGACCCACTTCGACGAATATGCAAAGTAAGTTGCTCAGAGACCCTGAAACCGGTTCAGATCACAACTCAACCTCATCCTGGTTTCCCAACAGATTTGCAAGCACAGTTCATGTCGTTGTTGTGTCTCGCAGAGGGAAACTCTGTGATTACTGAAAAGATCTTCCCTGAACGATTCTTGCATGTCGCAGAACTCACTCGAATGGGCGCCAATATCCATCGACACGGGACGACCGCGGTCATTTCAGGTGTGAACAAACTGACAGGCGCCCCCGTGATGGCCTCTGATCTGAGAGCATCTGCAAGTTTAGTGCTCGCGGCGATGGCTGCAGAAGGTACAACCGTCATCAATCGCGTCTACCACATAGATCGAGGATATGAAAAACTTGAAGATCGACTCTCAGAAGTCGGCGCGTCAATCCAAAGAGCAAACGAAGAAGAAGTCGCAGCGATGGGTTTAATGTGCGAGTAGATCAAAGAGCTTGGTGCTCTCGATAGATTGATTTCTCAGAAATCGAATTGATTAAATCGGGTTATTCTTCGTCAAATCCACGATTTACGAGAGAAGCAAGATGCTCTAGCGCTTCTTGAGCATCATCCCCACGACAGGTAACTTCGAGCTCAGTCCCCTTCGTTGCGGCGAGCATCATCAGTTCCATGACTGATTTTCCATCGGCGTCTTCATCATCGTGTCGAACACGGATATCCGATTGAAACTCGCTGGCAGCCTGTGCGAAATCCGTCGCCGGCCGGGCGTGGAGCCCGTATCGGTTGACAATCTTCACTCTGGATGAACAAGTCTTGCTCACGAAGCTCCTTTTATACACACATATTGAATCTAACGAATGATTGACGTAGCGATTTGCGGATCAGCCACCGAGTCGGTGGTTATCTGCGTCGTCAAGAAACTCATGGATCTCTTCACTTGTGCTCGATTGGCGAAGGGATCTTCGAAATGTCTCTTTCGAAAGGTTCTTGAAGATGATCTCCATTGCTTGGAGATGCTCTTCGGGTCGATCTTGTGGACTCAGGAGCAGGAAGATCGTGTAAACAGGTTGTTTATCGAGTGAGTTGAAATCAATTCCCTCACTTGAAATCCCAACGGCAGCAGTGATCTTATTGATTTCGGCATGTTTGACATGAGGGACGGCGACGCCTCTCCCGAACCCGGTCGAATGCTTACGCTCGCGATCGAGGACTCGTTCAATTAACTCGTCCTTAATGGATGCAGGCGCGACACCTGAATCTACGAGTTGATTGATCAACTCTAGGATCGCTTCATCGCGATCCGTCGAGGAGAGCTTGGCGACAATCGAGCCTGGCTCGATGATGTCCGTCAGTTTCATATCCAGTTCCTATCGGTTCGTATATACAGAACTTGCATTGGATGATCTACTCACTCAAATAGAGTTTGCATCCGTATTTTAACGATGCTCAAGCTTGAGTTTTTCACGATGATCGTTGAGTTGACGGCCTGCCTTTGACACAGCATCGTCAATTACGAGGTATAAATCGTGTCCATCGGCTTTTGCAATAAAATCGGCGTGATTCGTGACATCGACAGTGATTTCGACTGTGAACTGCTCTTTCGCGGAGTTCTCCTTCCAGAACTTCACATCGATCTGTTGGATCATATCACTGAATTTCTCGAGCTTTTTCACCTTCGTTTCGGCATGATTCCGAATCGCGTCGGTTACTTCCATATGTAGGCCTACGACATTGGTACGCATTGAGGACCTCCTTCAAATATGTAATCCCACTCCCATTAACTCATTCCATCGAGCAATAAGCGGGTATCCAACTCATTCTAGGATGAATCGGCCACAATTGCACGCGCAGAGCGTCTTGATCCCTCTCAAAGAGTACATCCAGAGAGATTCGTGACAATTCCTCGCCAACTCGTGAGAAGGCTTATACACTGGCAGTCGATGTCTGCACGAATGTTACGCAATCTGATTCAGTATGGGCTCTTGCTCTCGATCCTCTCACTACTCACAGTGTTCCTGCTTTATCCCATTGCTTTGACGGTTCGAGGCGGATTTGCAGCGGATATCGCAACAGGGCAGGGTTGGACGCTTGATCATCTCGTCTTGATTTTCAAAGATCCAACTCGGATCGCAGGAATCGTAAATGCATTCAAGATTGCGATCGCAACAACATTTTTCAGTATTGTCATATCTCTCCCATTAGCATTTTTAAGTGCTCGATACTCGTTCCCAGGAAAAAAAATCCTGAATGCTTGTATTCTAGTCCCTTTGATCTTGCCTCCATTTGTTGGTGCGATTGGTATCCGAGCACTGCTCGGACGCGAAGGCGCACTCAATGCGTTCCTTGGAACCGATTGGGATGTGCTTGGAGTTGCGAAGTTCTGGGGAGTCATCGCAGTGATGACACTTCACCTGTATCCGATTATTTATCTCAATGCGACTGCATCTCTTGCGAACCTTGATCCTGCACTTGATGAAAGCGCAGAAAATCTTGGTGCAGGAAGTTGGAAGCGTTTTTTCAAAATCACTCTTCCTCTGATTCGTCCAGGTTTGTTTGCAGGCGCAACGATCGTGTTCATCTGGAGCTTTACAGAGCTCGGTACGCCGTTGATGTTTGATTATTACGATGTCACCTCGGTCCAGATTTTCTATGGACTCAAAGATGTCCAGAACAACGCTGAACCGTATGCCCTTACCCTTGTGTTGCTAGTTGCTGCGATTAGTTTCTATCTCTTGGGTAAGTTCGTGTTCGGGAAAAAGGGGTATGCGATGTACTCCAAAGCGTCACGAGCTGGAGGCGAAGTCCAACTCAAAGGACTCTGGGGTTGGCTCGCGGCATTCGGATTCGGTGGAGTGATTCTTCTCGCGATCATGCCGCACATTGGAGTGATGTTGACCAGTGTTGCAGAACCTGGAGCTTGGTATGGCACCGTCCTACCAAAGGGAGTAACTGGTTCACATTTCAATGAAGCATTAACCTCCCCTGAATCGTTCAACTCGATCAAGAACTCGTTGATCCTTTCATTGACGGCGATGGTCCTCAATATGTCTGTAGGCGTGTTGATTGGGTATCTCATCGTCCGGACCACGATCAGAGGACGGGGACTTCTAGATGCGCTTTGTATGCTCCCACTTGCGGTTCCAGGGCTGGTCATGGCGTTTGGATATGTCGCGATGACTCTCCGTTGGCCGTTTGGCACTGGGGATATCTTCGAGGGAACTTTACAAGTCTTTGGTACTGACCCGAACCCGTTCCCATTGTTAATCATTGCATACGCAGTCCGTCGATTGCCTTATATTGTTCGATCGACTGTATCTGGATTAGAACAAACATCGGGCGAGCTTGAAGAAGCAGCAGTCAATCTGGGCGCGACACGGGTCGCTGCGGTCCGTAAAGTGATTATCCCTCTGATCATGGCCAACCTCATCGCAGGCGGGTTGTTAGTCTTCAGTTTCTCAATGCTCGAAGTCTCAGACTCACTCATCCTTGCACAACGAAGTGATCACTTCCCGATCACGAAGATGATCTTTGAGTTCACGAACCGACTCGGTGACGGTATCTATATCGCAAGTGCGATGGGTGTATGGGGAATGACTCTGTTGACGATCACGCTCTTTGGAGCTTCGTTGATGTTGGGTAAGAAACTCGGATCGATCTTCCGCGTTTAATCTCTCGGAGTTGCGCATGCAGATCAGGTTAATGACGAATGATGACGCACCTGATATTGCGAATGTCCTCAACATCGCGATTGGTGGATCAATTGCACACTTTGGGACAGTCCCGACGAGCTGTGATGAAGTGCTCGAAGATTGGTATAACTCGAGTGAAACATACCCTTGGCTTGTCGCACGAACCGATGATGGCAAGTTTATCGGGTTTGCGAAAGGGTCTGCTTGGAAGACCCGCAAAGCATATCGATGGACAGTTGAGTCCGGGATTTATCTCGCAGCCGAATCACAAGGGATGGGCGCAGGGAAAAAACTCTATACAAAGCTCTTCGAAATTCTAACTTTGCAAGGGTATCGGATCGTCCTCGCAGGAGTCTCATTACCCAATGATGCTAGTGTTGGGCTCCATGAATCACTTGGAATGAGCATCGCGGGCGACATCGATCCCGCGGGTTTCAAACTCGGCGAATGGATCCCAGTCCGACTCTATCAAAAACAACTTGGGGATACGAACAAAGGTTCAGTCCCAGGGAATATCCGCGCTGTCACAAGCGTCTGGGAAGAACTACAGAATGAGTAACACCATGGACAACGACGATCGACAATCTGCGATAGATCATGCATTGCGTCTCCTTCGTGGGCATTGCGTTGGGACTCTGCTCATTGATGGGCGTCCGTACGTTACCAAGATCATGATCGATCCGAGAACTGGATCATTTGTGTTTAGTGCACTACACGAGATGCTCGAAGCAGAAGACATTGTCCTGATATTGCCGGAAGATCGTTTTGATGCTCCGATCCATGCAGGACTTGAAATCTTGACAGAAGTTGAAGAAGAAGCTTGTGATCGATTCCTTGCATATCACCTTGATCAACCGAATCCGATTTGGACTAGGGGACGGATTAACTTTGTAAAAATCCGAGATGGAATCGGGAAAGGAAACGTGCTCGATCAAGAAGAGATTGAGATCCCCAATACCCTCGTTCGTGAACTCCCGAGTTTATGTAAAAAACTCAACAGCGATCCCAAAGCGTTGAAACTGATCTGTAAGCTCCTTGCGAAAGTCGATGTCGACGAACCCGTCGCAGTCGGAGTAGACCCAATCGGGTTTGATGTGCGTACACGGTTTGGAATCGTGCGAGTAGAGTTCCCTTCTAAAGTTCAAAGCGCAGAACAAGCAGAGCATGTGATTGCAGCTCTTGTGGGAGGGGTTCTTTGAATCCAACCGAAACAATCCAGGGTTCATCGCGTGGAAACCTGAGAGAAGGGCACGCTCATCTTTTCCAGCTCGGACGATCTTTATCCATGCTCGATCTTTCGGGATGTTCTTCGCAAGAAGAGATGATCGATTTGCTTTCATCGCGAGCAAAGTTAGTTTCACCTGATGATTGGATCCTTGCACATGGCGCTCGTCCTGATGGATGGAGCGTTGCATGTTGGCCTGGTATCGCAGAGTTAGATCGCGCATGCGACAATAGAGCAGTTGTCGCTTGGTGCTTTGATTACCATCGACTTGTCGCATCCTCTCGAGCACTCAAAATTGCAGGAATTGATTCCGATACACGCATTGAATCTGGACGAGTTGTACTTGATGATTCTGGAAACCCAACAGGAGAACTTCTTGAACACGCGGCCCTCGCGATGTGGAATGCAGTCCCTGAACCTGTTGAGACCCAACGAATTGAGCTTGTTCGCTCGGCGTGTTTGCATCTTGAATCTATGGGCTTTGTTGAGATGCATGAGCTCAAATCTCAAACCTGGCTCGGGGGTGTATTGAGCGATTTGTTTAGCGCGGGAGAAATATCACTTCGCTCTACTCTGTTTCCACTCATGAAAGATCTTCGAGAATCAATCTCCCTTTCAACTCAATGGAACAACTCTGGAGTAAAGCTTGGAGGCGGTAAAATTTTCGTCGATGGAACATTCAACTCTCGAACCGCATGGATGCTCGAACCATTCGCAGATGGTCACAAAGATTATCCGTGTGGGACTCCAATGATGAAAACCCCTCAGATTGATCGGATGATTCAAGTATGTAAAGACGCGAATCTACCTATCGCTGCGCATTCAATCGGAGACGGCGCAGTTCGCGCGGTACTTGATTCGATCGAGCGCGTCGGGTGTCAACACAGAGGATGCAGGATCGAACACGCTGAACTGATAGATCAATCTGACATCGAACGATTCAAATCACTAGGAGTTGTTGCATCTATTCAGCCTTGTCATTTACTCCCCGATATCGAAGCGCTCAACAAAGCAGTACCGAATCGACTCGATAGAGTCTTTCCTATCCGAGAGCTCATCGAGTCAGGTCTTGAACCTGGTACCGATTTGATCTTTGGTTCTGATGTTCCAATTGTTCGTGCAAATCCTCAAGACTCGATCCAAGCAGCGGTTCATCGCAGACGAGTAGGAATGAAAGAGCCACAAGCAATCGCGCTGGGTCAACGGATCACCGAAGATCAAGCGTGGGAATGTTTCTCCGCATCCTGTTGGGATGGCTGATCCTCATCGAGTGGGATCGTCAACAGAAACTCTGCGCCGTGCCCTCTGCGTCGCGTAAGAATTAGATCCCCGTCCATTTCACGCGCGAGCCCTCGCGAGAGTGCGAGTCCGAGTCCCAGACCAGAGCGAGCGTTCGACAACCCCCTTCGGCCGCGCTGAAACTCTCCGAAGATCCTTGCTCCTTCGCTCTGTGGAATTCCCGGGCCATGATCCGCAATTAACAACTCAAGGGTGTTGTTCTTTATTGAAACATCAAAGTGGACACGTGTATCAATATCTTCAATTGCTGAGTCCTCATCTTCTTGAGGCGCTGCATATTTGCATGCATTCTCAATCAGGTTCATCATGATTCGTTCAACTGCTTGAGGATCAATTGTCAAACTCCGATGTGCATGAGCATCGAGATCGAGCGACACAACAAGATCTAAGTTGCTCTGTCCTGCTCGACGAGCCATCGCAGGACGGAACCGAGCGACGAGAGCTCCTGGGGAAAGTGTTTGTACGCCTGCAGCTTTGTCCTTGGATGATCGTTGACGAGTGAGTCTTGCATACTCAAGCACATTCTCAACAATCCCAGTTAGTCGTTCTGATTCTCGTTTCAGAATCCCGAGATATTCCCCCTTTACATTGTCATCAGTGACCATCCCATCTGCGAGCATCTGTGAATACAAACGAAAAGTTGTCAATGGGGTTCGAAGTTCATGAGTGACGGCACTGACGAACTTTCCTCTGCGATCAGAGAGCACAATTGCAGCTCTGAGCACGATTCCTACTGCGATGATTGTTGAGAGGATTGCGATCCAAGTCACCAAAAGCCCAACGGTCGCTGGGGACCATCTCCAGGTTGCGACGAGCTGATTGGTCGGAGGTATAAACTCAACTGGGATTGTTGCGAGTTGATATCCGCCTACCATGGATGATCGTGGACCGATCACAGGGGATAGTGTGGCGCCGGGCATGACATCTTCGACTGAATCGAGTAGATCGTCTCTCAGTTTAGGCCAATCGAGCCAAACACCTTGCATCACTGATTGATTGTCAATGATGACAGAACGCACAAGAACGAGTTGTGTTGCGCCGACATCGTCGGATATCCATCTTGGAATGAGTGTCCCGATCTGATCACTCGATTGTGACTCTGCGATCTTCTCGAATTTGCCTTCAAAGCTTTGGGAGGGTTCCTCATCTCCAAATTTTTGAAGATTCAATTTGGGATCATTCGGTATCGTAGATTCTTTTTTATCTTCTTCGAGAGATTGGTTAGAAAATGCATTCGGCGCAGTAAGACCATCCTTCGAATCGATATTCGTTTGAGACACAAGATCAGCGACCCTTTTACGAGCTTCGTAATCTGAATCCGCAGAGAGCTCTGCTTCTTGAACATTCCCTTGCTCTTCAGACAACGAGATCTGCATTTCGTCGGATCTTGCTTGAGTACTACTATCCGGAATTTCAATGTCCCATTGTGATCTATTCGACTTTAGTGCGCTTGAAATTTTTCCAACTACTTCTGTATCTTCAAAATCTTGATCAAACTCGAAATATTGATTCGCGTAAGAATAACCAGAATTGGAACTAGGTGTTGTCAGCGACCGACCTGATGCGACCTGTTGGAGCCATTGTTCTCGATTGTTCTCAAGCGCCTTGTAGTTGGAATAGGGGCGAGATGCTTCGATCGCAAGGACAGGCGCCATACGGGAGTCCATCCTCCAGAGAGATCGACGGATTGACTCTTGTCTGTTCGCGTTGAGCGTCGAGAGTGTCTCCCGTTTTTCAAGTGCAACCACTTCGATGCTTACCCATGCAAGAGCGCCTAGCGCAAGGACAACGCTTGCACCAAAGATCACCCAAGTCATGGCGCGCCGTGTATTCAAACATCTTCTCCGATTGATGCCGCGTCATCAGGTGAAGCAAGCATGTACCCTTTGCCGCGTACTGTTTTGATTACACTAGGACTCGACGGATCGTCATCAAGGGTTTCACGAAGTCTCGCGATTGTCATATCAACTGTTCGAGTGTGAGTCCCTCTTGGGTCGAGTCCCCAAACTGTTTGGAGGAGTTCATCTCTCGAAACTGCTCGTCCTGCATTCGAAGATAAGAACCCAAGAACTTCGCATTCTCGTTCTGTAAATGAACGCCTTACACCTCCAACGAGGACAACTTCTCGTCTTTCGAAATCAATTTCTCGTCCTGCGATGTTTACAGTCGATCTGCTTGTTGGTCGGCCTGGGGATCTTCGGAGAACTGCTTCAACCCTTGCGATGAGCTCATCGATACTAAATGGTTTCACGATGTAATCGTCGGCGCCAAGTTTGAGTCCTTGAATGCGATCGTACTCTTCCCCTCGTGCAGTTAAGAATATAACAGGCTGCGAAGGTTTAACTTTTCTCAGCTCTGTCAGCACTTCTAGGCCGTCCATTTTGGGCATCATGATATCGAGCAGCACAAGATCTGCATCCGTTGCCAGAATCAACTCCAACCCAGCGGCCCCATCTGGCGCATCATGAGTTGTGTACCCCGAATACGACAACGCGTCGGCGAGCCCTCTCCGAATCGCGTCATCGTCCTCAACTACAAGAATCACACCTAATGACATTCAAACCCTTCGTCTGAGTAACTTACCAATCGTAACGCACGGTGTATGTCACAACTGCTTCGCCGTCGGCTTCGATGGTAACAGGGATGTGCATTGTTCGAGCATCAAGCATTTTATGATCGTGTGATATGTTCGAAACCTTCGCATTCGACCATCGATAGAGATGTTCTTGGATCTGCACTTCCACTGCTTGATCCTTGTGATTTCGTACTTTGATTTCAAATGACTCAACGACCCAGTCTTTACCACGAGTGAAGGATGTTTGTTTGCGTTCGCCGACAACATCAAACGCGTTACCGAGCTTGATCATGATCTCTTCATCTTTGGGGGTGTGATCTATTGTGTCTTCGCCGATGAATTCGAATGATCCATCTGCAGAGTCGAGCTTGCTTACACGAATCCGACCTGAAGGCAATGGAATACCAAGCCCATCATCCTCACTGTTTTCAAACGCGAGAAACACTTCAACCTTCGCATTGGAGTTAATCCCAAAGTCTTTACTGTTTTGGATGCCGCCGTAGTGCATGAACATCTTTGATCCGTCATAGAACATTTTCTTCTCGACAGGAACATGCTTTGCGGATTCGAAGAGTTCGATTTGCTTTGTTGAACGATCCGGGATCGTAGTTGGTCTTCCAAGCGTATAGAGATGGTACTCGAAGAATGATTTTTCCTCGAAACCTGGCGCCGCGTCGGCCATCGCGTACATCCGCTCGGATTTTGCTACGTATGGTGATTGTCCGTACCCACCTTGCGGGATCCGATTCACATCCCCTGCGATGAGTTTCAGGTTTGCATCTTTGTAACTTCCCCCGGATTGATTCAAAATCGAAACCCAAGCACCTAGATCCATTGTCCCATGGTTTGCATCTTCCCCTTCGTGGTAGACGATGTTGTAATCGGCCCACCATGTAATTCCGCTGGTTTGGTATGAAATTCGTGTCTCTTGTTCTCCACCGGTTTGTGATTGCACCATCCAGTTGAGAGTTGGTTTGAGGATGAGTCCTTCAGCCATCGAAGGGAATCGCACGCCGTGATATCCTTGTTGGAACTGAATCTCTCCATTTGAAAGTTCGATCAACATCCCTCCTGCAGTAACTGAGAGCAGCTTAACGGAATCTCCGTTCCAGATGATGTCCTTATCGATATAGCGCTCTAGCATTTTGTCCATGCTCAGAAGATCAAATCGGTAATCTTGTTCAAGCACAGAAGTTCCTTCGGGATCTGTCAGTGATTCAAACATGACTGTTGTTGGATCGAGCAATGCCGCTACGCCGGTAAATGTCAGGTTGGAGATTCCGTGATCAATTTCTACATCGCGTTGTTGTTTGACAACAGCGTACCCAGGAATCTGGTGATACCAGGTATACCCAGTATGACTCCCTCCTGGAATCTGACGATACATATCAGCAGAAACTGCTCCAGGACGAGCGGTCGAATAAATGGTCAATGCGGTTTCATCTGCCAATCCTGCAGAAGCAATGAGCATCGCAGATGAAATGGCAATCGTGGAGAGTAGGTTCATGATGTGCTCCTTGTATATTGAATGATATATGAATAAGTCGCGGTATTCACTCTTCGTCTAGTTCTTTCGGCTCAGGATCCGAGCCTGCCTCTGCAGATTTGAACTCAATTCCAACGCGAGCACCTTGTTCGATCAATGCTTCGAGCACTTTTTGATCAAACCCGTCCTTCTGTGACTTTGGTTGGTGCTCCTGAAGATACAGAACTCGCTTTGCTGCGAGTGCTTTGATCTGCTCAGTAAGTTCAGAGCGTTCTGCAGTTCTACGATCGATTTCTAGTTTAAGTTCATCTTCAGAGAGCTCTTGGAGTTCTTTGGGCAACTGGTCTTTTTTTACTTCATGAATCGTGATTGTTCCACTTGAAACATCATCCACGAGTTCTTGTTTACCAAACATATTCACTCTTCCTGCACTTGTTTGGTTATATATCGCACGATCCGCAGCAGCCTCCGGAGTTGCACCTGAGCTTACATCCCATGCACGGGATCGCTTTGCGAATTGATAATCTCGTACTTCAGTATCGCCGTAATCAATCATTGTTTGAGCATACTCTTGGTCAAGCTTTGCGATGTCTGCATCGTAAGGCGATGATATCGCGACGACGCCGCCGTTCTGTTCGATGGATGCATACGCGCCGTTTGAGAGTTGTGCAATTTCTTGCCAGATCGGCTTCGTTGCAGCCATGCCTCCACATTGGATCGTATTGATATTGATACCTTGTTCATATGCGAGTCGACATGTCGCTTGATATTTGACATCGTCCTTGTATTCCATCTTTGGAGGCGCATCTCCAACGAGATAGACGAGCTTGAGCGCATCATCTTGCGGCGTCCATTCAAACCGCTCGATCGCGGCGAACAGTGCTTCGTTGACGGATTCGGGGGTGTCGCCGCCGCCCATCGCTTTGAACTGCATCAGATCAGCGTAGACCGTATCGATATCATCAGTTAACGGTGTTATGCGTGTGACATATTCATCTCCACGATCGCGATACGCAACGAGACCCATCCGAACGATCGGTGTGTGTTGAGTTTGTGAGATCTGATTTGCAATTGCCCAAATTTTCTGCTTCGCGCCTTCGATTAATCCACCCATCGAACCCGTCGTATCGAGTACGAATACAACATCAATCGCTGGTTGTGTGTGGATCCCGAATTTTTGATCAATATTTTTAATAATGGGTTGAGGTGAATTACCGCATTTATGCTGTACGATTTCATTGCTGTTACCCACAGTCGTGTCTTCCGGCGGACAGTGATTCATCGCAAGCGAAGTCCCCGCGAATGCAATGATTGAACTAGCAACAATGTAAGAACGGATGCGTGAATGTATCGAGGTAAGCATTTGTATCTCCTATGGGTTACCAAGCGATCAACACGATCCTCGGTACCGTAATAGATACAACCCAACTTCTCACAAAGCTGTCACTGCTTTGTCACACGTTTTTTAAACGATTTGAATGTCACAGGAGTGTCACAAACTTCAACCCAAAATCAATGTTTAGCGACATCTACGATGAGTTTGTGCGGCAAGAGCAATGCAATTACGCCTGCGAAAAAAAGTACAACCGCAGTTGCAGTAAACCCTGCATCGAGCCCCATACCTTCGAGCAACTGCTTTGAGATTCCATCCGGTAATAAATGAATCATGTCCAATACAAACTTAGGTGTGTTTGGTTTACTTGCAAATCCTTTGTGGACTAACTCTGCGAAGATCGGACCCACAAACGCGAGCATCCAGGCGCCCCCGAGCATTAACCCACTCGCGAGACTTGTCCGATGAGGTAACAAACGTTGAGCTAATGAAATGCTGACTGGAATTACAGCACCAAACCCAACACCGGTAAGTATCGTCGCGACAATCGCGACTGGGACATCTGCGCCCTCAACAATCAAGCTTGCACGAGGAATAAGGTACAGCGCAAGTGATCCAAGAATGGGGAGCACAACAAACGCAAGCTTTTCGAATCTTGCAGAGAGCAAAAAACCGAGCATAATCCCAACTGCTCCCATCCCTACTTGCATGGCGGCTTGTAAAATCCCGTTAAGTTGCGACGCTTTTATCCCAAGCTCAGCGCTCATCACTGCTGCATTCTGTTGAATCAGGATTGTTTCCTCTGTCCATTCAACAAGGAGGTAGATCAGCGCCATATTCACACTGAATCGAAGCATATTGGCAATGTACAACACGCTTACAGCGAACCAACGCATTCTTCGTTCATTCGGTTCCCATGCAACATGATGATCTGCGGCAGAGTTGTTCCGATGTCCTATTTTGTGAATCGCTAGCGCTAACACAATCGCAAAGACGAGCCCTATGGGTATGAACCATCGTAATGAGAGCATTCCTGCAACGCTGTCGGGTTCGCCGTTGACTGTGGGTGTCATCCATTCCACATATCGTGGAGTAAAGACATTCCCTACAATCCCTCCGATCATCCCAGCAAGGAAAAAGATCGCGATGAGCATTGATCTCTTTGAGCCTCCAAGATGTCCAACGATTGCAGCAGCCGGGGGATGAAACGCACCGATACCGACTGCTCCTAGACAATATAGAATCACGAGTTGCTCGAAGTTCTTGGCCATCCCAAGATTTCCAATGCAAAGTATCGCAAGTACAAATCCGAGTGTACCCAATGATCGAGTATCGAATCGATCACTTGCCCAAGCGACTATGGGTTGAATTGCCCCTGAGCACAATGAACCGAGTGCAAGTAACAATGCTTTCTGTTCTGTCCGAAGATCAAGCATCACTGCAAGCAAGGGCAAAAGCGACACACTCACGAAAGAGAATACATCGACAACAAAGTGCGTCCCAATCGTCACTCCAGCGCGAAGCCCAGGTTTTGTCTCAGTGATCATGGGTGATAGGTCTTGACTCATGGCCTCAAATCTAGGCACGCTAGAGCAAATAAGCATTGCGTGGATTCAAATGAATAGAGTCCGCAATTGATGACTTTAGTCGATCCCTGCTGGTTGACCGCCTTTGCGTCGATCGCTCGCTGATTGCCATCCTTTTCCATCAGGATCACGGATAATAATCTGCACATTTCCTGCTCTATTTGTCTGTTGGATCGTGTTCCAATTACCCTGTCCCGACCTTTCAGTCATGATACCCATTAGTTCTGGTTCCACGAACAATGTGTTGGGTAGCCACTGATGATGGAATCTTGGCGCATTCATCGACTCCCAAGCGCTCTTGCCGGCCATTGCATTGAGTAATGAATGCATCGTCCCAGTAATAATCCGTGGACCTCCAGATGCTCCTGAGATCGCAAAGACCTCTCCATTCTCATCAACTACGATCGTTGGGGACATACTTGATAAAGGCCGCTTCCCAGGAGAGGGCAGGTTTCGATCTGATTGAATCAACCCGAATGCATTGGGTTTTCCTCGTTGGGTTGTGAAATCATCCATCTCGTTGTTCAGTACAAATCCAAAGTCATTTACTCCCACGAGTGAACCGAACTCAAGATTCACAGTCTCTGTGCACGCAACAGCGCCACCCCATGGATCAATTACTGATATATGACTTGTTCCATGATCATTCGGTATTAGATTTGGGGTGCCGTAATACTTTGGATCATGGACTTGAGATGTAATCATCTGTGCACGCTCTTCGATAACACTGATATCAAGCAAATCATCAATCGGTAGATCAATAAACTCAGGATCTGCAAGGTAGTTCGAGCGATCAGCAAACGCATGTTTCAGCGCTTCAATAAGTTGATGTGATGATTCACCGTTGTTGATCGCATGATTATCAAAGTCGTAGTTCAGCGCTTCAAGAATCATGAGGGTTTCGAGCATGGTTACGCCCCCTGAGGACGGCGGAGGCATTGTGTAAAACGTATGCCCGTTGATCTCGCGTTCTAAAGGCTCGTACTCAAGCACTTCATACCCTTCGAGATCTCCAAGCGTCATCTCTCCACCTGCGTTCTGGATCGCGTTAACAATCGCGATTCCCAGCTCTCCCTTTGTGAACCCTTCTCTTCCTTTTTCTGCAATCAACTCGAATGCTCTCAACATCGAATCATTTGTAATCAAATCTCCGCGCTGCACCATATCTGGCGTGTTTCCTGATTGAAGAAAATGATTCCACATCAAAGGAAACTTTGTTTTCATCTCAGGGTTCTTGTTGAATCTTGCGATCAATCCATCTGAAGCTTGACGATAGTTCTCATCAGGATGAAACCCATTCTTTGCCGCGTCCATCGCAGGCGCGAGCACTGTTGCTCGATCGAGAGTTCCGTAATGCTCGAGCGCATAGAGCAATCCACTTACCGTCCCGGGGACTGCGACCGCAGCGCCTCCGATCGTGCTCGATTTTCCTGTGCGTTCGAAATAGTCTCCATCAACATATGCGGTTTCACGATAGTTGATTGCTGTATGAACATATCCATGAGTCGGGTCGTCTGGTAGATGGATGACCATGAATCCGCCGCCACCGATTCCGCATGATTCTGGGCGCACCACTGCGAGCGTGAACGAAGCTGCAACCGCGGCGTCAACTGCGTTTCCGCCTTGCTCGAGCATTGATTTCCCTGCAACTGACGCGACATAATGATCAGCAGCGACCGCTCCTCGCATGTATGTATGTGTTCGGGTATTCTCAGAACAACACACATCGATGTTCGAGTTGAGCGTTTTGCACCCACAGAGCAATACCAACAACAAACACCCGAATAAGGCACTATTTAGTTTCCTATTGATCTTCATATCGAAACTATATCAGATCAAAGGCTGGGATGATCGAGATGATGACGACGAACAATCCAGAATCGAGGATCATCATGATCAGGTCCTCCTGGAATTGGACCTCGGAAGAATGCTCTACAAAATGACGAGAGACCGTTCCATGCGCGAACGATACCGTGCCCGCCGTCACGCTGGTCATGACGAATCAATCGGTATCCGAATAGATGAAACACCTGTCTTTTGAGAACCCCTGCGATGTCCCGATCTACATAGAGATTCCCATCGTCCAGGGAATACACACCCGGCATGTGCGCGATGACCCAGTGTATCCATTCTTGTTTGCGAACCCTTGCAGAGAACCCTAACCAACCTTCCCCAATCTGACGAACGATAAAGAATCCATCATCACCCACTCGTTTGTGTGTTTGCATGTTGGGTAGGAACACCCTCCCTCTCACAGGAGAAGTGATTTCCTTGCCGTTCTCGATTGCGATGGGGGTCACTTCTCGAATAATTTTTTGACCCGCGGCGATCCCATTGCAAATTAAGAAATCTTCATTCACAATCGATCGATGATATCGAATGTCGAACACACGATAAGCTTGATCCCCAACAGCATTTCGAAGCACATCCCCTGGAAGAGTCTCGTGTGGTAATGCATCAACTCTGAGTATCCCCGCGGAGTGGAGACCAGCCCAGATCGCGGCTTCATGTACGAGGATTGAGTTTGGATCTGCGTGTTGTCCACCCTCAACAACGAGTGCGATTGATGATAGTTCTTTGGTTATTCGATCGATTAACAACCCATCGAGCTCCTCTTCAAACCCTAAATAGATCGGCATCGGCATCTGTCGTGCAAACTTCCGTGCTTGAATCGCGTCCTCAAATACAACAACCGGAGGCGAATCTGAACTCGTTGTATGGAGATCCATCAGGATCATTCGATCCGTCCTCGAATGCTCTGCTCGAAGTGCCGCGAGTATTTCCTGCATCTGTCCGTGCTCAACGCTTGTTTCTGCAGACTCCCCTATCCGTTCATCTGTAAAAATTCGATTGAGATCAAACTCAATGTATCTTGTATTGGGATCCGAATGATTGAGCGCAGGGAGATTCCCCACGATCACAACAAATCGGCCGTTGAACCCAGTTGGTTGTTCAGCATGCAATGTATCGAGTACCCGTTTGGCTGCGATCAATCCCGCGGGTTCATTCCCATGCACCCCTGCAGTAACGACGAGTGTTGTCTCAGTTCTTGAACTTGAACCGTATTGCCCAAGTTCACGATTTGGCCAACGAATCTCTGCACAAGTACTCGAGATTTCCTCTCTAGATTGTGCATTGAGTTGTTCATCATTTCTGGACATCACATCGGCCTATCACTGGATCGAAACGAGCATCACAATCATAGGACTCAATCGTTCAGATCTCACGAATCGGAAGGATCATTGCGGAGTTGATCTTCGAGCAACTGCCCTGCGATTTTCATGTAATCATGCTCGGTAACCAGACCAACAAGCTTTCCATCGCTAATGACGGGCAAGCAAGATGTCCCGTGTGATTTCATCAGTTCAATTGCTTCTAATGTAGAAGTCTCGGGAGTCGCAGTAATTGGGTCCTTCTCCATGATATCTGAGACTGCGATTGAATCTTGTGTCCTGAGCTTTGGGTTTGCGACCATTCGTAAGATCGCACGATAGCTTAAAAGACCAACCAGATTATGTTTTTCATCTTCAACCGGGATGTGGCGAACCTTCTCCCAATCCATGATTGACGCCGCGAGATCTATGAGCTCGTCTGCTTGAACAGTGAACAGATCAGTTCGCATGTATTGCCCGACTCGTCCGTAGTGATGTTTCCAGTTACCGCTTTCATGGATATCTGCGAGTGTCCATTCATGAACAGGTTGACCGGTTTCTTGACGATCCATCGTCGCGGCTGTCAACGAGCTAAGTCGCTCTGCTCTTGTACCATAATCATGAATATTTGCAACAGAATCGAGCATCCATCGAGCACCGTTTTTTCCTGAGGCGACCCGCGCCTCGATAATCCCTAGATACAAATCGATATCACTTTGATCAATTGAACATGATTTGAGTCCTGCTCTTGCGAGGGGGATAAGCTCTTCGAGCAATAGATCTCGTACTGAAATCGTTGCTCCATCTATCCAATGCATTTTGAAGTTGAGGCCGTATCTTGCAGAAGCAACGAAGTTTGCTCTTGCATGCTCGAATGGAATTCGATCAATCAGATCTGGATAGATCTTTGGCATTTGGATCATCAACCCAAACCATAACGCAGAGTTTGCAATTTCATCTACGACACTTGGACCCGCAGGGAGAACTCGATTCTCGATTCGAAGATGAGGTTTCCCATTCGTTATCCCATAACAAGGTCGGTTCCAACGGTACACTGTCGAGTTATGAGTTGCGAGTCCATAAAGCTTGGGGACTTCTCCTCGTTCAACCATTCCGATCGAATCTTCATCCTTGTCTGAACCAAACAATGAACGAAAGCGTGTCACATCGTCTCGATAAATTTCGAGAACTGAATCTTTCACCCACTGTTCGCCGAATCGAACTCGTTTGAGAACATCGCGTTGTGATGGAATCTCATCTCCAGATGTATCAACTACTTGCTCAAAGATTGCGATACGAGTTTCGTGCCAGAGTCGTTTGCCGAAGAGAACTGCGGAGTTGGTTGCGGCTGCGAGAGTCGGAGCTGTAATGAGTTGAGCACAATTAAATGCGAGCGCGAACTCATCAGGACTGACCTGATAATGAAGTTGGAACGAGGTGTTGAGCGCTTCGACAAGAATGTTGTCATGTGTAAACCGTAGTTCATCGATCCCCTTTATTCGGATATCAAACTTCCCGCCCTTTGCTTTGGTAATCTTTTCGTTGAGCGCGAAATACCTTGGACGAGGGGTGATGTACTCCATTGATAAATGCTCTTGTAGTAATGTTGGGAGCATCCCAATAAGAACAGGCCGCGCATTGTGCTTTGCAGACACAACTCTCGCTCGACTCATGAGATCTTCAATTTCGTGATGGACAGATCGTAATGCAGAACCGCTCAGTTCTAAGGGAGAAAGGTTGAACTCCAGATTGAATCGACCGATCTCAGTTGTTGCTTTGGGTTCATTGAGATCATCAAGAACTTCAGGTCCGACAGGTGCAGGAGAATAGGTATCGTCGACCAGGGCGAGTTCCTGCTCTGCCCCGATTCGACGCACACCTGTTTCGAACATATTTTTTTCGAGCATGAGCTCGAGCGCCCGAATGTCATTGAGCACATGCCCGATAGTTGCCCGATGTTGCTCTCCACCTTGAGATTGTCCGATCTCCTGCACACCCATACGAACATACTCCGCACATATTTTGTGCTTATCTGCGTTTTCAAATATCCAACATCAGCGAACACTGACCAGAGCCTATTGTGCCTTGTTTTGCTTCAAAACGCAAGGGGACAATCCAATCCGGTTCTTTCATTTTGATTTCTTGCAACTCAAAGTGCGTTTTCGCGTATCGAATGGTGCATACGGCGCTTTTCTGGTTGTTTTGTAGAGAGACCGCGTGCATCTGTGCGGATTGTTCCAAATCCGCATTCTTGATGAGTATCAGATATCATTCTGTTTCGTTCGAAATCTGATCAACACCCCAATTTCTGCTCTATCGAGTCGATGAATATCTAAGTCGGTATCGTTACCGTGTTCCAAAGTCTTTCATAGATCATCAACGATAATGCAAACACGGAGTTCTATATGCGTCCATCATCACTCGGCCTTCCATTGATCATCACGCTCGCTGGATTGACAACTTCAATCGCAAGCGCCCAACCTATCGAGATCAATGAAATTCCTAAAATTGATCTACTGAACTTTTCTCCAGCGCAACCATATCAAGACCACATGGTTATTCGAGTGCGCACGAACTCCCAAGCACAACTCGATGCACTCCTTAATCTGACTGAGTCCGTCTGGTCAGAGCGAACAGGTGTTGGACTATTGGATGTACAGGTCCAAGCAACAGATCTACCAAAACTTAAAGAATTAGGAATCTCTCACGAAGTCCTCATCGCGGATCTCCAAGCCCATAGTGACGACAGTTGGAACCAAGTCATCGCTCAAGAGCGGATTGATCGAAAACGACTTGAGAATATTGATAACCAAACTCAACGCGGCGTTTCAGTTCATGACGACACGTTCTTTGCGAACTATAAACAGCTCGCCGACATTAATGCGTATTACAACAACATCGCGGCGATTCGTCCGGATCTCGCGTCAATGGCTGATGTTGGAAACTCGATTCAGAACAACGACATCTTTGCACTGACGATCTCAGGTCCAGACGCGCCAGGGAATGCTCGTGCGGATCGTCCTGTGATTCTCTGGCACGGAGCAACCCACGCACGCGAATGGGTTTCACCCATGACTGTTGCGTATCTTGCGTCTAAGTTTGTCGATTCATATGACAGCGATCAACGCGTTCAAGACATGCTCGACACCGCAAGAATTGTGATCGTTCCAGTTACAAATCCAGACGGCTATCTCTATACATGGTCAAACGAACGATTCTGGCGCAAAAACCGTAGAAACAACGGCGGCTCGTTCGGCGTCGATATCAATCGCAACTGGGGATACGAATGGGGTGGACAAGGCGCATCAACAGATCCCTTCGATGATACATACCGAGGCGCTTCTGCTTTTTCTGAACCGGAGACAACAACAATCCGTGATCTAGCACTTAGTTACGGCGATGACCTTGTTGCTCATATCGATTACCACACATATTCTCAGCTCATCCTCTGGCCTTTTGGATATGCTGATGGTGTGATTACTCCTGAACCTGATCGCACGTTCTTTGATAATCTTGCGACAGATCTCTCCAATGAGATCCTTTCGTTCTCTGGAGTTTTCTATAACCCAATTCAATCAATTGATCTCTACGCCGCGTCAGGTGATTCATCAGACTGGTTCTACGGCGAACTCGGTGCAAAGAGTCTTACATTCGAGCTTCGTCCAGAGTCTGGTGGATTCGAAGGATTTGATCCGCCGCCTTCTGTGATCCTTCCAACTGCTCAAGAGAACTTCGAGGCTGCAAAGCTGTTTGTAGAACGAACTACTCGTCCTATCACACTTGCAACGGATGTTGTTTCAACTATTGAAGCAAACATCCCTACCCCAGTGTCCCTCTCGGTTACGAATGGTATTGCAACTCAGGATCCTGCATCTGTAACAATGTTCTGGAGAATGGGTACTAACGGCGCCTACTCAAGCTCGACAATGAACAACCTTGGAGGCGGCAACTACAGCGCGAACCTCCCTGCGACCCCTTGCAATAGTACTATCCAGTATTACTTCCAAGCAGGTTCAACAACAGGTGACTCTGTGAGTTTACCGATTGGCGCAGGTTCATCCCCGATCAGTGCGTTGGCGCAAGAGTTTAATGTTGTATTCGAAGACGACATGGAATCGAACAACGGATGGACAGTTGGCGCAGCTTCAGATACTGCTTCAACTGGAATCTGGAATCGTATGAATCCACAATCAACAGATGCTCAACCTGAGGACGATCACACTCCTACTGGAACTGATTGTTGGATTACCGATGGTAATGCAGGGACAGGGCTTGGAGATCGTGATATCGACGGCGGAGCAACTACACTCACGTCGCCTTCACTCGATGCGATCTTCGCAGGTGACGAAGCTGAACTCGTTTACTGGCGCTGGTACTCAAACAATGCAGGCGCTTCTCCAAACGAGGATTCGATGTTGGTTGAGATCTCAAATGACAGCGGGTTCTCATGGGTAACACTTGAAACTGTTACCGAAAATGCAGGCGCATGGGTTGAAAAACGATTCCGGATCGCAGACACCATTCTCCCGACGGATCAGATGAGGATTCGATTCGTTGCATCTGATCTGATCAACGGTTCGATCGTCGAAGCAGGCGTAGATGACTTGCGGATTGAATCTGTAGGATGTCCAGATGTTGCAGACGCAGACATCAACGGCGACGGATTATTGAACTTCTTTGATATCTCTGCATTCCTAACTGCATTTGGGAACAATGAACAGATCGCTGATTTCAACAATGATGGGGTCTGGAACTTCTTTGATATTTCCGCCTTCCTCACTGTTTTCTCCCAAGGATAAATCAGGATATTCATAGATCACTGAGGAGGCTTGATTACCAAGTCTCTCCCCACGAGCCCCCGCGAATCCACGCGGGGGTGTTTTTTATGATCTTCGTTTTTCTACCAATCAGGATGACTTTGTGTGAATCTCAATCTATTATTGAGATTCATTCTCAATAACGTTCCTATCACTCATCGAGCGAGACACAATATGACATCCTCAGACAATCTCACAGCCAGACTCAAAGATGACAATTGGGCACTTCATCAGATCGCAGAGAGACAGGAAACCCCCGGATCGTTGATCAAAGGGACTATGCCTAAGCCTGGGTATCTAGCGATGATTGCGCAACAGTACCTCGTTAATAGCGCATTCGATCACACACTCCTTCAAGCAATGCAATCCGAACCGATGTTGAGCAGTCTAATCGACAAGGAACAACTGCTCACCCAGTATCTAGTCGAAGACATGCATTACTTTAAAATCGATCCCGATCCAATCGAAGCAAACCCCGGAACTCAACGATACATCGATCATATCGAAGCGTACAAAGATCAACCGTTGCATTTGCTTGGGCTTCACTATGTTCGTCTAGGCGCTTGCAATGGAAACACATTTGTTGCACGCATTGTTCGTAAAGCGTATGAGCTCGAAGACGCAGTATTAGGCACACGCTACCTCGATCCGTTTGGATCAACTCAACGCAAAAAATGGCTTGCATTCAAAACAGGGCTTGATGCGTTGGAACTCACGCCTTCGCAACGAGATGAAGTGTTCGATGGCACGAGAGCAGCGTATGTTCTATCAGTGAACCTTGATCTCGCAGAGTACAAGTCGGGAGAACAACTCCTTACAGAGCACGGAAAAGATCTAGATCAAAAAGCATTCATCGAAGGACATTCTGTCCATGTCACTGCGCAAAGTGAATGATTCCGATTGCTATGGCGCTGAGTTATTGTGCCAACGATGAAGAATCTCGGCAATCTGATCTGCGACTTGTGCTAATGAAGAACTTGGCAACAATCCAAGCGGGTGTTCAACAACTGCAATCTGTTTGGACTCGACAGCTGAGATAGGTAACTCGCTGATCCCTCCGATCTGATTACTGATCTCATCCCAACTCATTGGTTCTGGTTCTCCGATCAGATCAGACTCATTTGGTTGTCTCGGCGAAAAAACCAAGATCGAGTCCGGATTGAGATGAACGATGTCTTCATAATCTAGTTCTTGCCACATCCCGCCTTCTGAGATCGCGGACGATACCCCGAGTCTCTCAATCATCTGTGCATGAAACGACCCTGGCCCCATAGCTCCCGGTGGATCGACTGATGCTATCAGTAACATCTTCCCAGCGCCATTCGCAGAAGAACCCATTGGCGACCAAGACTCAACGAGCTTTGCGCTGGGAAGTTCAGTATTAAATCGTGCATTTGGATCAAACTCGAGAGTGAGTGGATCAATCTCGATATCAGAACTCTTGAACCCGACAAGCTTGAGATACAAATCGTCGAGTGTCGTTGCGATATCATCAAGTGATTCGAGCTTATAACTCCAGATCGTCCATCCTTGCTGCTCCGCTAATGATGATAATCTCGGCGGAATCTCACTTGCATTGATTTCGAAGAAAATATCTGTTGGTTTAACCGTCAACAACATTTCATAATCCACATCTATGTGGGAACCGACGATTGGTATTGAGTTTGAGAGTGCAATATCAAAGTTGTGTCGGCCAACGATTGAATCTTCGTACCCAAGATCTCGAAGCATAACTCCAATCGCTGGCGAAAAGACCGCAAAGCGATGTTCAACTTCCGCTACTGAATCTGCATCTGCAGTTTCTAAAGTCTCTTGCTGACTTTGTTTCTCAGTAGATTGAGTATTTGAAGATGGTTTACACCCAGCCGCAACAAACAATCCCATCGTGCACAGAAACATCAAGATCAACAAACAGCGTAAATGAGCAAATCGAAGGATATCCATAGATAGAGGATATCAGTTCATCAACGCTCTGGTTGCACGATCCAGTGATGCAATCTCATCATTCTCAAAGAATACGTATGCCCAAGTGCGATCGTTTGCGATTCGAAACTGGTTTGCGAGTTGGATCGATTGTTCAGATTGCGATACAAAATTCGCGAGTTGAGTAGCATGCTCTTGTCGATAGGTACTTAAAACCGATTGGAGCTCGCGATATAAAGATTTTCGAATTGGATCTTTTCGTTTTAGATTTTGGATCTGCTTTACCAAATGATCTCTGCGATCTTGAGTTACTTGATCACCAACTAGCACTGGATGATGCAAAGAGTGGTGCTTATTCCAAAGTGCAGTTGTTGGATTGATCACTTCGTCTTGTGCGAATCCGAGATTGAGTCGATGTGTCGCGGTTGTCATAGTCATCGGACGAAGCTCGATGTTGAGCCATTCTCGCATCCATTCTTCTGAGATTCGATCATAGATGTACCCCCCACTCCCATGGATGAATAGATCCGCAAGATGAGCCCTTGCAATAGCGCTCATCATCAACCCACGAGGCAAGAGTTCCTCTCTTGCAAACGAATCAATATTCGTTGAGTCAATCGCAACTCTCGCTTCATTTTTTCGACAACCCCAGAGAGGAAGCTCGATCCGATTATTCTCTATTTGCAATGGCCGAACACCAGCATCTGGATGACGAGCAACTGAATCGTTATAACTCTGAGCACACGCGACAGGATCATTGCGCATGGATTCTACGATTGAATACAAGATATCCGAGTTGAACAGTTCAGATGCAAAGATGATTCTTGGAGTGTCAATACCCAACAACTCACACGCATGTTCGATTGTTGCATACCCAAACTGCGACGCAAGAGATTCCATCATCGCGAACTGATCTAACCATTGTGCGAGCGATTCAAGTAACTTATGATCTTGAGAAACAATTTCCGACGCAGAAAGCGACCCAACTGAAACTCCTGGTTTCACTGTTCCTATGGGTAACAAATCGAAGACTTCAGTGTGCAATGACTCACGGTTTCCAACAGGAACACGAATGATCCCTGGATTTATCGCGTCTTGATCTGGGATAATCCAAACTGCTTGTGCGTTCATCTGCTTTGACGCTTCATCGAGCGCTATTAACTTTGAGAGTATCCCGCAGTGGAAGATGATTGGTTGATGACCGCTCATGACGATTGGGCGATCAACATCGAGCCCACTCTCAGCTCTCGCTTGAGATTCGTGTTTTGTTTCGAGCGAGGATTTCCAATCTGTCCACTGTGGCGCAATGGTTACACTTGGCAAACCCGATCCTGCGTTAGATTGCGATTGTTGACCTATTGATGAACACTCGGGCTCTTCGCTCAACGGGCAACTCTCAGTTTGAGATGCTTGTTCCACGTTGCGTAGGCCCTCTATCGATAGTTACACTTCTGCGCAGTCGGCCTTCGCTTGAGCGCGGGCCATCACTGGGAGACGATCGATCACTTGATCCATCGCACGATACATCACACATCGGTAATGTTTCAAACGGACATCTGGATTATCCAGTCCACCTCCGAAGGTACGATGTAGATCGTTGTAAATGAGTTCGACTGGGATCTCTCCAATTCGAAGCTGATTCGCGATTGCTTGCACCCAGAGTTGCATCGGGAATGCATATCCATTGTCGGTCAACGCGAGTTTAGACATTGCTTCGACACGATGTGCTTTGAATCCACAGAACCCATCTGTGAGCTTGAGTCCCAATCGATCATTGATCTCTTGTGTGATCGTTGCATTAATTGCTCGACGATCTGCAGGCGGGAGATCCGCATCCCAGTCCGTATCCGCGTTGAGATATCGCGAACCTGAAACAATATCGAGATCATCTCGTTTGATTGCTTCGAAGAAATCTGGTAATCGTTCAGGTTCGTGCTGATCGTCACAGTCCATTGTGATCACCCAATCATACGAATCTCGTTTCGCGCGGATGAATGACTCGCGGATTGCTCGGCCGTACCCTGCGTTTGCTTCGTGACGGATGATATCTAAATTCATCGGCTTCTGAAGATTATTGAGAATCTCAGGAGTGCGATCCGTTGAGCCATCATCGAGGACCAAAATGTGATCTGCGTATTCGCTTACCCGTTCGAGAACGGACTGAACATGATCTTCTTCGTTATAAATGGGGATCGCAATCAACACACGCATAGACCAAGCCTCCAATTTCAGACCCATCACTGTAAACCACTGATGAACACGGGTCTATACCTGAACGATCAGTCGGGATCGTTTATTCCTCAATTGCACAAACTGGCCTTTATTCTCCATCTTGATTTTGTTCTTCTGGAGTACTCGATGCATCTGTTGGAGGCTCTGCTTCACTGCGTGCGAGTGAAGTGTAAGCCCCAAACCCGAACGGAATCCGTTCATCCTGATCGGATTCCTCTTCAACTGCGTTTGCTTCGAGTTGTTCGACGAGGGAATCGGAGAGTGAATGGACTCCGATGATCTGAGATATAGGAAGCGTGTAAGATTCACCCGTTGGGGTTGTGATTCGATAGATTGTGCACTGGACATCTTGTGAACGAGAACGATCACCGTCACATGAATCCATAGAACATGCGAAGACAGGGATGATGTCGGCGATGGGGATTCGTTGCCCTAAGCTCGTAATAACCCCCATTCGGCCGTCAAACAGGTTGTCGACAGGTGAAACACTTGATTCTGCTGCACTTGGACCAGTTCCCAGTCTCCCACTTGAATCTGCAGCGGCTGACGAAAGCGCCATCAGGATCTCTCGCACGACATTACTCCAAAAGACATCGCGTCTTGCTTGTGTTCGCACAACTGGAGGCAAATGCGCCGTGTTGGTTGGCCCTGATTCGGGGTTTTGTCCATACCTAACTTGAGCTGTTGGGTCAGGAGAACCGCTTTGAGGCGTTGGAATCGATAATTGGTCTAGTGGGTCCATGCACAAGTCTACGCAGAACCCTGATTCAATGCGATATCTCATCAAACCTGATAACCAATTGCGTTCATGGCCCAATTCTCTTGTCGGGAAATCACCCCAATCCCTACAGCCGGTAAAGAGTCACAAAAGACCCCAATTCAGAGTGATACCAGACATAAGTCCATCGACTCGTCGGCCGATACATTTCCAACGGAGAACAGGAGATGAGCATGGAAGAGCAATCAAACGCATTCAACGAAGTTCGCGCCATTCTTGGGAAGCTTGATCGATCAATCGATGAAGCACGCTCGAAGAGGCTTGAACCCGAACAACCTGTTCGTCCTGCGATGAACACACAGACACCATCAAGTTCGAGTGCATCACTCGATCATGAAGTTGGTAGTCAGACAGTAGAACGCGCAAAGACCGAGCTTCAAAAGAAGAGTGCAACTTTCGGCCGAGCAAAGCCGCTCAATCGAACCGATCGACCTGCTCCTTCCCAATGGAAGTCGACAAACGGCGACGATCAGATGATCGGATAACCCCGACACTCATCGAATTAAATCATTGATCAAGCTGATGGATAATCCATCGGCTTATTTTTTGTTCAAGCACTGGTAACGGAATTGCACCATCCCCGAGTACAACCTCATGGAATGCACGAATATCGAACCCATCACCAAGCGCCGACTCTGCTTGTTCGCGAAGTTCAAGAATCTTGAGCTCTCCGATCTTGTACCCGGTTGCTTGTCCCGGCCAACCAATGTAACGATTGATCTCCGCCTCGATGTTATGCTCTGAGAGGGCACTGTTCGATCGCATGAACTCAACTGCTTGTTCGCGTGTCCATCCCTTTGAATGCATCCCTGTATCTACAACCAGTCGCATTGCTCGCCACATTTCGAAGTTGAGTCTTCCGAAGTTATCGAATGGATCATTGAACAATCCATTTTCACCCTCACCCATTTCTAATCCGAGTTTTTCGCTGTAGAGTCCCCATCCTTCAACATATCCTGTGAATCCCATTGTCTTGCGGATCGGATGTTGATTCGGAATTTCTTGTGCAAGTGCTATCTGGAGATGATGTCCAGGCATCGCTTCGTGCAGGGTGAGCGCAATCATTTCATACTTGGGACGCTGATCAAGAAGCGAGAGGTTGGCCATGAAGTACCCCGATCGTCCGATTTCGAATGAACCTGGGTAGTAATACGCCGTGGGAGCAGATTCTGCAGAAAATGCAGGCAAGGGTTTCACGCCGTAAGGCAATGATGGAAGCACACGAAAGAGCTTGGGCAACTCCCCGTCGATTGTTTTTGAAATTGCTTTGTAACCATTAAGTAGATCATCAGGATCTGTATAGTAGAACTGATCATCTGTGCGCAAGTATTCGATGAATGCTGCGAAACGATCCTCCGAAGTTTTTTTAGAGCTTAAGAAACTCCAATCACGGCTGTTGATGATCGTCATCATCTCAGATTTGATTCGCGAAACTTCGCTCAATCCGATTCTATGAATGTCTTGCGCATTCAACTCGGGCAATGTTGTATGTGTACCAATTTCAGCGTTGTAAGATTCAATCCCATCAATCCCCTGCGCGGCGCCGATTGTTTCCCGACATGCAGGCAAGTATTCGTTCTGCAGAAAGATCGCGAGCTCTTGATACACAGGAACGATTCGTTCTGCGATGATTTCTTGCGCTTCGATTGAAAGAGGATCATTCAAGTCAAGCTCGATGAATGGGCTATAGAACGGTGACGAAGTTGAATCAGCTCTAATCTTTGCAGATGCTTGATCCATTGCTTGTGCAACGGTTGATTCAACGACGACTCTTGGAGGGACTCGGCCTTCAATTATCCCCTGCCGCATGTTATCGATATGATCTCCGATCAAAATCGGTACACGCTTGAGTCTGACCAAGTAATCCTGTTGATGCTTTGAAGTTTGCATCACCACTTGATCGCCCAGCTGTGGTAACCAAACTTGTGGACCACTAATCGATGTGACCGGCATCTGCCAGCCTTTGAACTCTGCCATACGAAGATCAGATTCCCACTGAAACAAAAGAAGATCCGCGTCAGTATGATCAAGTTGGGAAAACTTTGAACGATCTATCGATCTCAGTTCAGCGAGCAATGCACGTTTGACTTCGAGTTGCCTATCGATCGCATCTGCGGATGCATCTCCGAGTTGATCGTTGCGGGATTCATCTCCAAGCAAAGGACCAATCCAGATTGGATCACCTATGTATGCTAACTCGATACCTTGGTTCATAACTTTCCATAAACCCGGATCGCGCCCATCAGGACAACTGGGCAAATAGGATTGAGCGCTCGCGGATTGGATCAACACGAGACACGAAAATAGAGCACAACGAAGAGTTCGGATTGGATTCATACACTCACGATAGTGCATCTGAGCATTTTCGTCGAGGGGTATCATGATCTTGATGAATCAAACGCGTACGATTCTCTCGCAAAGCGCACAATCTATGCGTTTGCATACATATGGGGAAATGGTGTAATTGGTAGCACGAGGGTTTCTGATACCCTTAGTTCGGGTTCAAGTCCCGGTTTCCCTATTCGATCGACACGCATATCTGCGCCCAGTAATGCGTGTCTTTCTATATCGCACTATAATAGTGCTATGCCTGAGAACCCAACGCCTATAAAGCTTCCTCGGATGAACTCGAAACTTGATATTGCCAAGAACTGGCTTCCCCGATATACAGGAATGCCTATCGATAAGTTTGGAGACTATGTCCTTCTCACGAATTTCTCGAACTATGTCACAGAGTTTGCCAATCAGTTCGGTTGTGATATTCAAGGTGTTGGCCGCCCGATGCAGGCTGCTACAAACAATGACGGGTTAACAATCGTCAACTTTGGGATTGGTTCTGCAAACGCGGCAACGATCATGGATCTTCTGGGGGCTCGGATGCCCGACGGCGTCCTGTTCCTAGGCAAATGTGGCGGCCTCAAAGATTCGACTGAGATCGGTCATTTCGTGCTTCCCATAGCCGCGATCCGAGGCGAAGGAACAAGTGATGACTACTTCCCACCCGAGGTCCCAGCGCTCCCGAGCTTCAAACTCCACAAGTTTGTATCAGACAAAATTATGGAACGAGAAATGGAGTATCGCACAGGAGTTGTGTACACAACGAATCGCAGACTCTGGGAGCACGACAAGAAATTCAGAGGCAAACTCAAACGCATGACTGCACTCGCGATTGATATGGAAACTGCGACTGTGTTTATCGTTGGACATCACAATCAGATATCACGAGGCGCCCTGCTTCTCGTGTCCGATGTCCCAATGACCCCTGATGGTGTAAAAACCGAAGAGTCCGATCGCAGCGTAACTGCAAACTATGCGAAGATGCATCTCCAAATCGGAATCGAAGCAATGACCCAAATTGGAACACAAGGCGAACCGATCAAGCATTTCACTTATTCATAACTAACATGATCTCTCAATATCAATCATGAGTCCGGATCGTTCTCGTCGTCGCCTTCTAACTGCATTTTAAGCAACTCGGCGTATCGACCATCGCGTTCGAGCAACTCCTCGTGGGTGCCAACTTCACGAACAGTCCCCTCTTCGATGACCACAATCCGATCCGCGTGTCGAATCGTGCTCAAGCGATGTGCAATCACAAAGCTTGTACGATCATTCATCAAAGACGCGAGTGAGTGTTGGATGAGTCGTTCCGATTCGGTATCGAGAGAGCTTGTTGCTTCATCGAGGATGAGAATCTTTGGATCTGCGAGGATCGCTCTTGCAATTGCGAGTCGTTGTTTCTGGCCGCCGCTGAGTCGCACACCACGCTCGCCCACGACAGTGCTGTAACCGTGTTCGAGTTCGACAATGAATCGATGCGCGTTTGCGGCACGAGCTGCCGCTTGAATGTCTGCATCAGATGCGCTTCGTTTTGCGTATCCAATATTGTCGGCGACGGTTCCATCGAACAGGAACACATCCTGCTCAACAACACCGAGTAAGGATCGGTACTGTTCGATTGGAAGGGTGTTGAGATCGACTCCATCAAGTGAAATCGAACCAATGGTTGGATCGTCGAATCTTGCAATTAAGTTACAAAGCGTTGTTTTCCCTGCGCCAGAAGCGCCGACAAGTGCAATGGTTTCTCCGGCGTGCACTTCGAGATCAATATCGTGAAGCACAAGCTCAGTGCCCTCAACAGAAGATTCGTCCCCAGTATCATTGAGATCATCGGATTCAATAGTATTGTTTGATCCTTTGCGCTTTGGATATGCGTACGAGAGGCCCATGATTGAAATTTCGCCACGCACATAAGCAGGATCGATCGAGTTCGTCGGGGTACTCCCAGAGAACTCCCGCTCTTCTGCGAGTAGATCGAGTACTCGATCGAGCGCTGCAAGATTGTTTTGCACATTGGTTGCACTCGCGACGAGCGCTTCGAGTGGACCGAGCAGCGAGAGCAAGTATGCAGAGAACGCCATCAGATCACCAATAGTGAGTGTTCCGTCAATGACTGCGCCGCCGCCGTAGATGAGGATCACGGTCGACGCAATCGGGATCAGGAGTTGCCAGACCATTTCGACGCCTCGCGCCCACCACCAGGTGTAGAGTTCTTGACGAGCAAGAAGATGTCCCTCGGTAGTAAAACGAGCGGCTTCTGAGTGTCGACGGTTGAATGCTCTGACGACGCGCATCCCGGAGAATGCCTCTGCGCTCATCGCATCGATCCCTTGTCTTCGAGATCGGATATCACGATACATCGGACGGATTCGCACAATCCAGGTCCGATGAGAGAACCAGATCATGGGGAGCAACAGAATCGCGCCAACTACTAATCTCCAATCGATCCAGACAAGAACGAGCAAGGTACCTGTGAGTTGTGTGATCGCACGCCATGGGTTGTAGATTAAAGAAAATACAAGATCCCCTACCCCTCCTGCGTCTTCGCGCAGAATTGACGACACTCCACCAGACTTGAGTTGGTAGATCCGATGGAGAGGCAATCTCGATGCGTGTGAAAACACTCGTCGACGTAACGAAACTTGCACACGCTTTGTAATCCGAGTGCATTGCCATCGGCCCCAAACACCGATCCCAACTGAACACACGGATACCACGAGCATTGCTAAACCCAACATCCAGATCAGTTTCATCCGATCCGCTTTTTCTGGAGTAAACTCACCAAGCATTGAAGGTAAACCCGTGGGTCCGGGTTCATCGGTAATAATGTAGTCAATCGCAATCTTCGTGGAGAGAGGCATCAGCAATCCGAGCGCAACTGAAATGCTCAATGTGAGCATCGCTAGGAGGATGGTGCTTCTGAACCCGATGAGTAACGAAAGAAAAGCGCCAAACAATCCGGTAAAGGATCGTTTGGCGCGTTTTGCTCGCTTTGCTTCTACAGTGGAATCAACACGCTCATGGATCGTCTGACGCGAGTTTTTCGCGCGGCGATCTTTGATGTATGCTTCGAACCGTACCTTACTTGATGATCTTTGTTTTCGCACAGCAACGATGCTACACGCCGAAAACCATCAAATCATGTGAATCGAACCGATTGGTTTGAATTATCGACGTCTTCGGCCTGCGATCACGCCGCCCATTCCAAGAAGCGCGAAAGTACCCGGTGTTGGGACAGTACTTCCACAGGTAAAGAGGACTCGGAACATTGCATCGTTGTAATCGCCGTCGCCGCCCGGTAGACGGATATCTTCGATTCCGACAATGACATCATGTGGATCAGTTGAATCAATCGAGAACTGAGTCCAGTCATCTTCGTTTGCAGTCGAGAATATATCGAGACCACCTTTGATGATTTCGTAACTGAAATGAACGCGTTCGCCTTGATCAAATCGTGTAGGCAATACAACACTTTGCCCACTAACAGCGGAGTGGTTTGTCCACAATGAAATGTCTGCACCAGATTCAAGCGGATTCAACCAGCTTAACTCGCCGGTATATCCTGCGTCGGACCCCATCCATATAACCTCTACCTGAGCATTGTCACACGGAGAGATGATTGCGATTTCTTCCTCAATCGTGATCCCTGCATTTGCAGAGCTTGCTGTGAACGCCGCGGTGAAGATTACTGACGCTGTAACCATGTTCTTTTGTGTATTCATCATTTTCCTCCTCTAGTAAAGATCTGGGTAGGATCTTCAAACGGAGTATGGCCCAATTTGAGTTCATTGCGAATCCAATGAATACTCGATTGAGTCACAGGATGGCACAAGAGAGACAGAGCGTACAGCTGTACCCCTGCAAACAATGCTCGAGTCCGGTAAGCTATGAATCCGAGTACTCATGGACAAAAGGAAGCATGATGACACCCAAGAACAAACTCGCACTCCATTGGAAAATCCTTATCGGGCTCATCCTCGGAATCGTCGTAGGACTCGCGATCAATACCATGTGGACTCCAGACACTTGGAATGCACTAGGAGTCGACAATCCCTCTGCATATCTCAACGGCGAAGAGACAACAGGGATCAACGAAGATGCAGGGATCTTCGCATGGATGACTCGGTTCATCATTAATCTGAATCAATTTGTCGGCGACCTCTTCATGCGGGGACTTCGATTTATTGCTGTCCCGATCGTCATCTTCTCGCTCATCGTCGGCGCATCAAGTCTCAATGATCTCTCCAAGCTTTCTCGTATTGGTGGGAAAACCATCGGGATTTATTTGTTTACAACCGCGATTGCGATCAGTATTGGACTTCTCTTTGCAAATGTGTTGAAACCAGGGACATATGTTTCAGAAGAAACTCGCGATGGTTTCGTCGCTCAGTTCGGAGAACAAGCACAAGCAAAGATCGGCGCTGCGCAGAAACCTGATGTCTGGGACACAGTTCTCAACATAGTTCCAAAGAATCCGTTTAACGCAATTGCTGAAGGGAATATGCTTCAGATCGTGTTTGCATCGTTACTTGTTGGGATCGCGTTGACACTCATCAAACGCGAGAAGGCGATCGTTGTCATCCAGTTCTTCGATGCAATGACTGATGTGATTATCAAAATCGTAGAGATAGTATTGATGATCGCGCCATATGCAGTGTTCTCTCTCATCGTTGTCCAAATCGCAGCGCTTGGACTCGACATCCTTGGATCACTCGCAGTGTACTCCCTTGTCGTTGTTGCGGGATTACTCACGATGATGTTTGTCATCTACCCCATCGGATTCAAAGTTCTCGGCGGAATCTCCTATAACCGGTTCTATAAAGCGATCTCCCCTGCTCAACTCCTCGCGTTCAGTTCTGCGAGTTCATCTGCAACTCTTCCTGTCACGATGGAATGTTGTGAACAACGATTAGGGATCAAGGAAGAAGTGAGCTCCTTTGTCCTTCCGATTGGTGCAACGATCAATATGGACGGGACTGCACTATACCAAGGGGTCGCTGCGGTCTTCATTGCCCAGTTGTACGGGATGGATCTCTCGATTGCAGAGCAGTTGACGATTGTCCTGACAGCAACGCTCGCGTCCATCGGGACTGCAGGAGTTCCTGGGGTAGGGATGATCATGCTCGTGATTGTGCTCCAGTCTGTTGGAATCCCGCTTGAAGGGATCGCGGTGATCTTGGGCGTTGATCGAATCCTCGATATGTGTAGAACGAGCTGCAACATCACCGGAGACTGTATGGTTTGCGCACTCGTTGCATCGAGTGAAGGTGCAATTGAGTCCGTAGAAGAAGTCGAAGCAAAATTAGCGATGCCAATGGACGAAGACCCTTTAGATGATGGACGATTGGACGAATGATCGAACCTACACTTGGTTGATGAGTACAAACACACAGAACCAAACCACAATCGATCCGGCTGCTACTCTTGATACTCGCTTTAAAGAAGCGATCCACGCTGCAGTCCCGGATCTCCCACAATCGCAGATCCAAACGCATATCACTGCATCTCGCCAACCCAAGTTTGGTGATTTTCAATCGAATTGTGCGATGCCTATCGCGAAACGATTCAAGATGCAGCCTCGTGAGCTTGCAGCGAAGATTATCGAGCATCTCGATGTTTCGGGAGTTGCTGAACCGATCACTGACGCAAACATTGCAGGACCTGGGTTTATCAATGTCACCCTCCTCCCAGATGCGATCAGTGAATCACTTGGCGCGATGGATAACAAACAACTCGGGATCGTTGTTCCTGATTCACCCCCCACGGTTGTTGTTGATGTGTGCGGCGTGAATCTCGCAAAGCAGATGCATGTCGGACATCTCCGTTCAACTGTGATCGGCGACGCAATCGCTCGTCTCTACGAAAGAATGGGATACAAGGTTATTCGTCAATCTCATGTCGGCGATTGGGGTTTGCCAATCGCAATGGTTGTCGAGCAACTCATAACAATCGAAGATGCAGGAGAGGACCTTTCATCATTGACATTGAGTGAACTCAACTCGATGTACAAAAAAGTACAAGCCGCGTGCAAAGCTGAAACCAAAGCGCTCGAACTCATCCAAAGAGTCGGGGGACACGCAAAAGCAGAGATCGAACTCAACGAACGAATCGCAGATGCGAACGCGTCGTTAGAAAAAGCCAAGTCCCGTCTCGTCGCGTTGCAATCTGGAGACGAACGATCCGTTCAAGTCTGGCAACGGATCTACGACATCACGATGAATGCATGTTTGTCAACATGCAAAAGATTGCACACAAAGATTACTGATGAGCACAGCGCTGGAGAATCAACCTATCGCGACGAACTCGCACCACTTGTACAAGATTTGATTGATCGTAAAATTGCAATCGAAGACGAAGGTGCATTGGTTGTTCAATGCGATGGGATCAAAGAACCCACGATTATTCGCAAACGCGACGGCGGGTTCTTGTACGCAACTACAGACCTTGCTGCGATCAAACGACGAGTATCAAAATTGGGTGGCGACATCGTTGTCTACTGTGTTGATTCGCGCCAGAGCTTGCACTTCAAGCAAGTCTTTGCAGCTGCTCACAAAGCTGGATATGACAAAACGCAAGCAGGCAATGACGCGACACTAGTCCATGCGATGTTTGGAACTGTACTTGGGGATGACAATAAACCACTCAAATCTCGATCAGGTGAGAACCTGAATCTGACTGATCTCCTCGACGAAGCAGTTGCTCGCGCATCTGCAACTGTCGCTGAGAAGAACCCAGATATGTCTGAATCGGATCGTGCAGATATCTCTGAAGCTGTCGCCATGGCGGCTGTCAAATACGCGGATCTCTCTACCGAACGCATTAAGGATTATGTGATGAACTTCGATCGCATGCTCGCGTTTGAAGGGGACACTGGCCCATACCTGTTGTACGCGGTTGTTCGTATCCGATCAATCTTCCGAAAAGCGAACGAACTTAATATCGATTTGAGCAATATTGAATCCGCACCCTTTAATCTAAACGAACCAAGTGAAAAAGCACTCGCACTGATGCTATTGCGATACCCTTCGTTGATCAAGAATGCGGGACAGAGTTGCGAACCGAATCGTCTATGTTCATTCGTGTACGATCTTGCTTCTGCCTACAGCGCATTCTTTGACAAATGCCCTGTTCTAAAAAATAACGACGAGCAAGTTCGTGCGTCAAGATTGCGTCTATGCGATCTGACTGGACGCGTTCTTACAGATGCGCTCGACACACTTGGTATCCCCACTGTCGAACGAATGTAACCCAACATTCTCAACGCTTACAAAAGGCACAACGATATTCTCGTTGTGCCTTTTTATATATAGAAAACGACGCTGATCTTTACCAGCGTCGTGTGCAGATTCATCCGGAGTGATTATCTGCTGAAACACTCTTTCCAAATTTTTAGAACAGGATTTGCATCTGTGCAGTAACTGCGAACTGGCCGTCGTCAGCGTCACTGAGGAGATTGTGCCCACCTGAGCTTGAGGTGCTCACGATGCTGGTCGTGGTTGCATCTAGGTAGTAGTTAAAATCAAGTGTGAACTTCGCTGCGTGTGATTCAGGGATCAAGTAATGATTCCAACCCACTGTCAACGCATTGAACTCATCATCCGTTGGTGCATTGGAGCTATCTGGGAATACCCCGTCCCAACGGCCGAACAATTCGTCCTGATCAGTAACGAATATACCGCCTTGGACGACAACACCGATGTCATCTGCTTCAGTTGTAGCGCCTGTGTCCATGTTGCGCCAGATACCTGCAGCAAACACATTCCAGCCGTCTCCAACGTACGAAACATCGAGCGTACCAGTCGTCATTTCAGTCGTTGGTGTTGTTGCAGGGTTTGTATCTCCCATGTTTTGGAACGCGATTGCAGCACCGATCATTCCGCCTGCGTTGCTTCCTCTCCATGAAGTGAACTGCTTGAACTGTCCCCACTCCGCATCACCGAAGAGAAACTCAACGCGGCCGTTTAATGCATAGTCTGCTTCTGTTGCAGAGTTAAACGCAGTATTATGCGCTCCAAATCCGTCTGTGAATCCAACCATACCTCGCCAGCTGTCGCCGCCGAATTGAGCTTCTACACCTTGACTGAAGCTCTGGTTGAATGTTTCATTTACTGCTGAGCGTTCCGAAGCGAGTTGCTTTGATGACGAAACATTTTCTTCGCGAATCAACGCTTGCTTAAACTGCCCGATTTTTAGTGTGACATCGTCATTGAGTTTCCACTTTGCGTACGCAGCTTCGAGTGAGCTCGCGCCTGAGCTTCTGCTAAATGCGAATTTAATTTTACCACTGATGTCTTCAGTCACTTTACCTTCGATACCGATCTTAGCACGACGAATCGAGAACCCCATTGTGTCATCGTTGTCGGCATTGAATGGAGTTGGTGATGCATTCATCTGGCGAGCGTTATACTGATAACGAGCTTGAAGATGTACACTCACTTTTAACTCAGCTAGATTCGACTCATTCATGAGTTCGGTGTAATCCGCTGACGTATTTCCTAAATCGTACGAGCGAGCAAGCTTGAGATCTGTTTCAGCGAGTGCGCCCGCAGATGAGATAAGCAATGCGGCGAGAGCTGCCTGAGTTGTGTATCGATTATTCATTTGACTGTTTCCTTGTGCTGAGTGATTTATCAAAGACTGGATTCACTTTCCCGAACCGGACCGCTCGGTTGATGAGCACACACTAGCATATATAAATTCTGCTGTGTTATGGGTATGAACACATTTACACAACCTTCAACTGTTCTTAACACGATGTTTACTCATCAAAATTGCAACTCCAAAAAGACACCAGCCGACCTCGAAAGGTCGGCTGGTGATGATAACTAAATATCAATGGTATCTAAATCTGAAAAACTCAGATTAGAAGAGCCATTGCATGGTGCCTGAGACCATGAACTGACCGTTTTCGCCAGCTGAGTCAACCAAGAATCCTGATGAACCAGGTGCTCCGATTGGAGTTGTACCCAAGTCACCAGCAGTGTTAGCGATGTCTGCTGTTTCGTCAAGAGCCATACCGAGTTCAAGTGTGAACTTAGCAGCTTGTGACTCTGGAACGAAGTAGTAGTTAGCACCGATTGCAACGAAGTTCTGTACTTCTTCGCCTGATGCAACTACCTGGCCAGCGCCAGTGTCATCGTCGAGCATGAGAGTGTCCCAACGTGCGAAACCTTCCCACTGATCGTTGAAGAAGAATGATCCACCGAGCTCGAAACCGTAGTTTGTGTGCTCAGTACCTGCGTTTGGATCGATGTTGCTGCTGTAGAATGCAGCACGAACTGCCCAGCCGTCACCTTCGTATGCACCATCGATGGTCCAGAAGAAGTTGTCTGACTCAGTAGTTGTTGCAGCTGGGTTTGTGTTGCCGTAAGTAGCGAACATCAAACCAGCACCCGCACGCCATCCGTTTTCTGAACCGCGCCATGAGGTTTGGTCAGCGAAACGGCCGTGATCTGAATCGCTGTAGAAGTCGAAACGAGCGTTGAACCCGTAATCTGCTTCTGACATTGAGTTGAATGCTGTTGAAGCAGTGTTAGGACCATCGTTGAAACCAACTGCGAATGTCCATGTGTCGCCGCCGAAGCTTGCTTCAACACCCTGTGTCCATGATGGTGTTCCGAGGAACTCATGAGTTACTGAGCGGTATGAGTTCATCATATGGAACTCTGAAGTGCTTGCTTCTGCTGAGTATGAAGGGATGAACTGTCCAACGCGAAGGCTGAAGTCATCGTTTACTGCCCAGTCGACGAATGCGTCTTCGAGGTGACCAGTACCTTCGCCGCCGAGTGAGTCTGAGTTATCTGGACCGAAGTCGAAGCTCAAACGTGCGTGCATGTTGTCAGTGACGTCACCTTCGAGTGCAACTTCTGCTTCGCTGAAGTTGAAACCCATAGTGGTATCGCTGTCGCCGAGTGCTGAACCGTCACGGCTGTTGAAGCTGTAACCGAAGCGAACACCAACGTGTACTTCGAGGTTGCTCAGGTTACCCTGGTTGAGTACCGAACGGGTACCCGCGTCTGCTTTGAGCTCTGATGCGTATGCGCGGTCGAGTTCAAGTGAACCAGCGGCTGCGAAGCCGGTGGTTGCAGCTGTGATGAGTGCTGCTGCTGTGATTTGAGCGCTGTTGTTCATTTTGTCAATCTCCGGATGACTTACATGTTTCAGCCATGAGTTCCGTTATGTACTCATGACCATTTAGTGACGAGTTTAGAATCAGTCGTTGAACTCCTGATTCACACTGTTGATCTTGGAGGCCTTGCGGTGTTGCAAGATTCCATGCCTCGTTCGATCGTGAACTACATCGGCGATTTCTTAAAGCATCGCCAATGTTTGCCCTTACTATTTTCTCGCTATCGGACGAATAGTCCACTTTCTAGCGCAAAAAACAGCCGGCAAGAACGATATTACCCGTCCCGGTCGGCTGTCAAGTAAGTACAAACTTACAAATGAAAATTTGTGGAATATTTGTTCGGGTTTTAGAAGGATAGCACTAAAACGCCCTGAATTCCACGGTTTTTGATTTAGAAGACCAAAGTCATCTGGCCGCGAATTGCGAACTCTGAGTCTGAAAGACCAAGAAGACCAGTTGCACTTGGATCATTCGAACCAGCGCCACCCATGATTGCATCTATATTTGTTGACTCATCAAGAGTGAATGTTGCGTCGATTGTGAATTTCGCAGCATGTGATTCTGGAACGAAGTAGTAGTTCGCACCAACAGTCACGCTTTGGAAGTTGTCATCAGTACCTGCAGCGACAAGAACATCGTCAAGCATGATGACATCGTAACGAGCAAAGCCTTCCCACTGATCGTTGAAGAAGTAACCACCTTGAGCGATGAAGCCATGGTTGGTGTATTCAACATCAGTAGTAGCGCTTACTTCAACTTTGTGTCCAACGTATTCAGCGAAGACATTCCAGCCGTCGCCTTCGACTTGTGCGTCAACAGTCCAGAAAGTTACAGTTGTATCATCGTAACCTGCGATTGCGCCACCTGAGTTGTCCGCGGGGTTTGAGTCGCCCTGGGTTTGCCAATGAGCGCCTGCGCCGATTTTCAAACCGTAGTTTGATCCACGCCAGCTTGTTGCGTCTGCGAACTGGTCCCAAGTACCTTCAACGAGGAAGTCAAAGCGACCGGTGATACCGATGTCTGCTTCGCCTGCACTGTTAAACGGGGAGTTTGAAACTGTGCCGTAGTTTGTGATGTACTCAGCACCGTCTGAGATTGCACCGACGAACTTGAAGTTATCAGCACCGTATGCGACTGCGACACCTTGAGTGTATCCAACCTGGAAGAACTCATTAGTGAATGATTTGTCAGCTGCGAGTGTGTGCTCAGCTGCGAATCTTTCGGATCCGAGCACTGGGTTGTGCCATTGACCGAAGAGCAATGTCCAGTTGTCATCAAGTCCCCAAGCACCTTGAGCAACGAGAAGGTTTGCGCTACCAGCAGCGGTACCGTTTTCAGCTGCACCAAAATCGAAGATGACTGCACCAGAGATGTCAGTACCTTCAACAGCGCCGCTCATGCGGATCTGACTACGAGGAGTGCTGAAACCCATAGTTGTGTCGCTGTCACCCAATGCTCCTGGTGCGAACTCATCACGTGAGTTGAAGGTGTAGCGGAACTGAGTCATGACTTCGATATTCAGATTCGCGCCATTGTTCGAACCGAGAAGGCTTGAACGAGTTTGTGCGTCTGAACGGAGCTCTGATGCATATGCGCGATCGAGATCGAGACCGGACTGGCCCATTGCGAGTCCACTTACTGCGGCGAGTGCAAGAGTTGCTGTTGCCTGTTGAATCTTGGTGCTCATTGATTGCCTCCTCTATATAAAAGCTAAAAGCACGAAATAACGAATGTTGGGAATCGGATTTCCCGTGTTTGTGACCGCAATCGGCACGAACAGATTTATACTAGCACTTACAAACGATATGTTTGTCCGGTATTGGTGTAATTTTTACCATTTAACAACAAACAATGCTGATTGGGGAATAATTTGCCCTATCCCATTCTGAAACTGACACGAAACATAATCACGTATATATAGATAGATTCTTCAATCTATCAAGATTGATTGACTGGAAATTTGCTAAGTTGCTAATACACCTGAGTTAACGATCAGAACATAAACTGAAGCTGAATCCGAAGCACATACTCATGCTCAGTTAACCCTTGGAATCCTGTCACTCCCGGATCTGGGAGCCCGATTGAATCGCCACCGCCAACAGAGAGTGCGAATAGTGAGTCGAAGGCATAACTTGCATCTGCAGAGAACTTCGCCGCGTGACTCTCAGGAAGGAAGTAATAGTTCCATCCAACAGTTCCAATACGATGAATATACCCATTTGGAGTTGAAAAACCATTTCTAAAGAGCTTGTCGAGCCAGAAAGTCTCGAGTCGTGCAAAGAGTTCTGATTGCTCTGTTATGAACCAGCCGCCCTGTACCACGATTGCATTATTCATCAATCCAGCAGTTGCAAGTGCGAACTCCCAGTCGATGTATTGTCCGAAGTAGCCTGCAAAGAAGTTCCAGCCATCTCCTTCGTGTTGATAATCGAGCGTCCAAGTGAATATCTGAGCACTTTCAACAGTGGTCCCAAGGAACCCAGGCGCTTGAAATCCTGGGTTTGTTTGACCGTGGAACTGGTAGAGAGCACCAAATCCGATCTTTGTTGCTGGGCTGCTTCCTTGGAAACTCGTGAAATCTTGGAACTGATCCCAAGACCCTTCCAGTTTGATGTCGCCGCGAAATCCAATCGCGAGATCCGACTCATCGACACTATTGAATGATGTATTGTCTGCTTCGCGCGAACCTAGATATCGGCCGCCATCTGTGATGTTCGCTTCCCATGCGAATGTATCGCTTACATGCCCCAAAGCAATCCCTTGGGTGTATCCTGGACCAAAGATTTCCGAAGCAAGCGTCCGATCGATCGCGAGTTGATATTCAGATTCGATCGACTCTTCAGTTAAGAGGATATTTTGAAACTGCCCAAACTTAAGGTAGTAGCCTTCACGCTTGCCTGCAAAGTTATACTGTGCATATGCATCTTGTAATCTTGGAGCTCCAGTCGAACCTGCGAGTGAAGGCCCAAGTCCTCGGCCTCGTGAAAGCTCTGCATCCCCAAAGTCCATCGTCAAACGATAGCTGAACTGGGACGAGACGATTGTGCCGTCAAACGCGATACGAGTTCTAGGCTGGGAAAACCCGTATGTTTTTTCTGAACCAGGCGCGACAAACCCTGCATCTCGTTCTGAGAACATGTATCGAGTTTGTGCGAGTACCGAAATCCGTAACGAGGAGTTATCTCCGCGCTCTACAAACCAACCTGCTCGAGAGTTGTCTGATGTTGGTTGATATACACGCTCAGAACCGAGGGAAGATTGTCCTTGAGTCCCTCGAAGATGAGACGCGAGTTCTCTACTTTGATTTACATCCAAACTACCAGCATGCGTTGAGCACGCAATTGTTGGAATGAGCGCGAGAGAACAGCACTTTGATACTCTAATGAGCTTTGCGATACGATCAACCATTTCAAATACCCTTGTCACTGCGTGCGACACTGAACTGGACCAAACAATGACAAAAGATAGATCCAGAACCCAGTATAGATGCATCAATCCAAGAGCGCACACGATATCCACGCCCTTGCGCATTCGAACCTATATATAAGTTAACTCTCGGCTTCATGAGCAGTTGAGCGCCAAAGTCTGTCCAAATCCACCTACTCCCCTAGTTCAAGCGGACAACTCCGGATTGTTCAGATTATGTAAACGCCGTATTTGCTTGTGGTTGTGGTTCATTTCGACGAATACGATTGATTCAAAGAATGAGGATCAACCAATGTCTACAGCATCGCACAACATGGGTATCACGAAATCAACAATCCTAGTCGTTGATGACGAGCCTGATATTGTGGAACTGATCTCTTACAACCTTGAACAACAGGGTCATTGTGTCATTAGCGCCTCAAACGGCGCCGATGCACTCGAACTTGCAAAGTCGCGCCAACCCGATCTGATCGTACTCGATGTGATGATGCCTCAAATTACTGGAATCGAGGTTGCGAAACGATTGAGATCTCAAACAGAGACATCTTCAGTCCCGATTATTATGCTGACTGCTCGATCTGAGGAAGTCGATGAACTTGCAGGTCTTCGAGCAGGAGTTGACGATTACATCACGAAACCATTCTCGATGCAAGTCCTCATTGCACGAATCAATGCGCTCTCCAGACGAACAACAGGTAAATCTACAAATCAGATGGCCAACATCTCGTTGGGTCCAATCGCGGTAGATTTTAACGAACATCGCGCCACTGTTGTTGGGAAAGAGATTCAACTCACGATCACTGAGTTTCGCGTGCTTTGTGCATTGATCAGCAACTCAGGCAAAGTCCTTTCTCGGCCGAGTTTGATCTCAAACGCGATCGGACCCGGGGTTGCAGTAACAGAACGCACGATAGATGTGCATATCACATCGTTGAGGAAGAAGATATCGCCATATTCTTCGATGATCGCTACAGTTCGTGGAGTTGGATATCGAGCAGACGAACCTGTCGATGCACAAAACGCGTAAACTGTTTTTGATCTATGACTCAGAATTCTTCATCAATTCGACTCCAACTTGCGCCACAAATATTGGGCGTGTTAGCCGTAATTGCATCGGTGCTCATTGTCATTTTTCTACCTTGGCCTTTTCTAATTGTGCTCTTTGTCATCGGGGTTGTCTATATCAGATTACTCTTCTCAAAAATAAAGACCATCCGAGATCAAACGATCACACAACATACTGAACTCTTGCAAGAGCAACACGAACGAAACGAAGCAGCAACGCTCATGAAACTGTTGATAGACGCTGCAGATATCCCGATCATGGCTACAGATGATCAAGGATGTATTACTCATTCCAATCGGAATGCTCAACAAATGCTACGACTCAACGAAGATATCATCGGATTACGATTCGATGAACTATTCACCCAACAAGTGCTCCACGATCTTGAACGACACGCGAGAGAAGGTGAACAAGGACACGCAAAGCTTTCATTCCCAATTGTCGGCGAGATGCGAGAGTTTGATGTCTCCGCGGATCCTGTGGTTGCACAGAAGTATCACATGCTTCACGGCGCAGTCCTTACATTTAAAGATATCACTGAGCTCTCTCTTGCAATGACACTTAAAGCAGACTTTGTCGCAAACGCGAGTCATGAACTTCGGACTCCGATTGCATCGATCAAGGGCGCAGCAGAGACTCTTGCAGGCCCCGCAAGAAATGATGAAGGAATGTCTACTCGATTAATTGAAATGATTACGAGCAACGCAGCTCGTCTTGAACTGCTTGCGATTGATCTACTAGATCTTTCAAAGCTTGAATCCCAGGACCAATCTCCTGATATTCAAGAAATTAATTTACAAAATTTAATCTCGAAGTTAATAAACGAATCAATGCAAGCCGCGACTCGGAGAGGGCTCGAAGTTGTTTCTGAAGTTTCCAATGAAGTAAATCAGATCCAAACTGATCCAGTTCTTCTTTCTCTGATCTTGAGGAACCTTGTTCAAAACGCAATCAAGTTTGCACACGAAGACACGACGATCAAGATCACAGTCGAACCAGACTCCATCTCACATGATCGAACGATACCCATCCCAGATTCACTCGTAGGTTCAATGGGAATCCGGATTCGTGTGATCGATAAAGGAATCGGTATCCCGATCACTCAACAACAACGAATCTTTGAACGGTTTTTCCAAGTCGATGATGCTCGCAGCGGATCATCCGCAAAGCGAGGAACCGGATTGGGGTTAGCAATCGTCAAACACGCCTCCAAACGACTCGGCGGGACGGTTTCTCTCGAAAGTGTCTATCGCGAAGGATCGACTTTTATCATCGAACTCCCTCGATGTATTCAGACGAATCTGGATTGAGTTTTACACATAAACACCGTTTTTGACCCAAAATCATCATTTGTGACCTTCAGAGGTTGAAAAATGGCGGCTTGATTCGCATGATCCCCCTCAGTCTGCGATTTGATTGTGTCGATCTTGTAGTTAGGAATACTCCGATTATCTTGCTTGTAGGTTGATACCATTATCTAAGCACCGATTCAGACTATATGAGTAAAGACGGAAACAAACCGAGTACGAAACCAGCAACCCGCACAGGGAGTAAGACTGGCACCAAGTCGACTGCGAAGACTACTCGGCGAACTGTCGTGCGCATTGAGAGCAAATCCCTCAAACAACAACTCGCGGATCTCATCGCAAACCCGACTCTGTTCTGGGGTGTACTTGCTTATCTTCTCTTTGTCTTAGTCGTCGGATCAACGATGATCTGGACTCGAGGACAAACAAAAATCGCTGTCGGCCAGATCATGCGAGAAACGAGAACATCTCGTGTTGAGTTCAATACGGAAGATGTTCAACAGACGCAGATGCGCCAAGAAGCCGCGAGACTCAATGTCCCTCGTGTGTATTCTGCGGATATGCCTGCGCTTGAAGAGACTGTTGCGGATCTGATGAATCTCCCCAAAACTCTCGCAGGTGTCGGATCACTCGATGAAGTTTCTCGTGATATCCGAGTGCGGTTTGGACTCTCAGAAGAATCATTCATTGCTTTTGGATTGATCGCAAACGACGAAGCAAGGCTAGAACGATGGGGAAAGGTAGTTGACTCCCTGAACACAATCCTGCGCCGTCGACCTTTGCTCAATCGTCAAAGTTGGCAAAACGCGACACAAGAAGGTCTCAATACTCAAATCGAGCTTCGGTACCCAAACCCTGTCATCAACGAATCTGTACAACAAGTACCTCATCAGTTAATCAGCCGGGATGATGTCATCAATATCGACAAACCCGATCAACTCGCGGCTGAAATTGCTCGACTGGTTCGCATTGCAGGATTTGTATCACCATCTGCAGATGTCGTTCGAAACAGATTGCTCAAAGAACCTCGTCCAACCTTCGCATTCGACGATGGCGCCACAGCACAAGAGATGGACGCTGCATCAGATAGAATCCAACCAGTCCGACGCACAATCACAATCGGACAACGGATCTACTCACGCGGAGATGTTCTTGAGCAACCTGCATACGCGCTCGCAGTACGCGAGAATCAAGAATACAAGTCCAATGGGGTGAGCTTAATCCGCAAGAGCATGCGTGTTATCGCGAACTTTGGGATGGTCGCGGCATTCGGGTTACTTCTCGGCGGCTATATCACGCGGTACTGCCCGAAGATCGCATCGAAACCTGCACGAATTGGATGGATGAGCGGACTCGTGATTACTGCGATTATCAGCGCCTGCATGCTCAGTCTGATTGATCCACGAATGATCTGGTTGGGATCAATCACTCCGATTGTACTGATTGCTGTGTTGATCACGATCGCGTATGACCAACGGACTGGACTCGCAATTACTGGAGTCGTTGCGTTGATCGTTGCAATGTCATTGCAAGTACATCCAGGACTTCTCTCAATCATACTAATTGGAATCGCGGCGGCTGTCGCACAGCTCGGCGATTTACGAGAACGAAGAACATTGATCCGTATGTCTTTCGTTCTTGCATTTGCTCTCGCAATTTCCTCAGTGATGGATCAACTGATCAATCTCCCCACTATCGGCGCCAGCGGCGCCGCGTTCTATTCTGCAGTGCTTGGACCTGCTGCACAATCTTTCATCGCGGGACTCCTAGTAGGTGGAATCGCGTTGTTCATCTTGCCCTTCATTGAACGAATGTTTGACATCACAACTGGAATGACACTGATTGAACTACGAGATCCGAAGCAACCTATCCTTCGCGAACTCCAACAGCGTGCACCAGGGACTTACAATCACTCGTTGAATGTCGCTTCTATCGCGGAGAGCGCTGCAGAATCGATTAACGCCGACACTCTTCTTACCTATGTCGGATGTTTGTATCATGACATCGGTAAGATGAATAAACCGATGTATTTCATCGAGAATCAATCAGGCGGTCCAAACAAGCACGACAAGCTCACTCCTGCAATGTCGCTCCTAGTCATAGTGGGACATGTGAAAGACGGCGTTGAAATGGCTCGCGAGCACGGGCTCCCCAAATCACTACGACACTTCATCGAAGCGCATCACGGCACGACCCTCGTTGAGTATTTTTATCGTCGCGCTAGAGAACAAGCATCACAAGTTGATGAGAGTCGCAGCGCCGAACAGATTCTACAAGAGGCCGCGGACCAACTCCCTGACGAGGTTGACTATCGTTATCCGGGTCCAAAACCTCAAACAAAGGAAGTCGCAATCACGATGCTCGCAGATGCAGTTGAGAGTGCGACAAGATCTTTGACAGACCCAACTCCTGCTCGTATCGATGCGCTTGTTCGTTCTCTTGCGAACAAACGATTGATGGACGGACAGTTTGATGAATGTGATCTGACATTCCGTGAGTTGAGTACAATCTGTGAATCAATCTCAAAGACTGTTGCGAGTATCTATCACGGCCGAATCCGGTACTCGAGTGATGAAGACGATACACAGAAAACAGAGTCGAAGACTGAGTCCAAAGAAGACTCGAAAACTAAAAAACCTGAACAGAGCGACAACGACTCTGACACTCCGCCTGCTCGTTCTGCATAACCAACTACATTCAAACACTGAATAACAAAATTGCGTTGATTAGCTCTTTCGCTTTTTATGCTGAGTTTTGGTGCTTTTCATTGAGCCGTTTTTGCGTTTGGTACCAAGCTCAGTAAACATCGCAATAAAGAGTACGATCGTTCCTAGAAAGAAGAAAATCAGTATTCCAATTAGCATCCATGCAGGCATGTAGGGCTCCTTTGATTCAACAGAGCATACCAGAAGAACAAAGAATTGCCAAGTTAGTTTTCACCCATCAATTTTGCATTGAATGCTTTGGTTGTCCCTGGAGCGAGCGTAAACCACTCCCAAGCATCAGTCCCAACAAGCTGACGAGCGATTATATTGATCTGTCCGATGTGAAAACTGTAGTGATCGAGCTGACGAGCGATCGCGGCGTGCACAGGATGCTCAATTTTTCGGATCGTGACAATCTTCGATAAATCCTCAGAGTTCAACGAATCAACCGCGTCGAAGAGCACTTGCCAACCATGTTCGAATCGCTCCATGATCCGCGATCGTTGTTCCGCAGTGAGTTGGGTTGGAAGCTCAAACTCTGTGTCACGATCGCGTGTTGGCTTCTCGCCGTCGGATGTGAGAAAGTCTGTCCAACGCGAGAGCATGTTCCCTGCGAGATGGTTCGCGATGATTGCACAAGAGTTGAGCCCAGGCGCGAGGATCGTGAAGAACTGTTCGTCGTTGAGTTGATTGAACGCGTGAAGAGCGAAAGCGTGTTGGCGCTCGAAGAGTTGTCTCCAAACTGAGATAATGTCATTTGGGAGAGACGATACGTACTGCGAGTTCATGTCGGCACCTGATTGCATTTAGCGTTTAGCTCTATCTCTTTCTACGCGGCCGATCAGCCAGTTATTTTTACATTTCGACAATAGCTCATCAACGAACTCGGAGTCTCCTATCTGATCAAATTCACCCGCTATATGTGCACACGCTCGGGCAATACGCCACCCTGGAACGCAATCAATCATTGCGATGAGTTGTTTGAAAATGCTCTTGCGCCATTTCGGATCGAGGTCCCAAACACATTCGCTGAGAGCTTCGAGTACATAGGCACGAGAGTTGGAAGGTGTGACTGACTGAGCTTGATTGAACGCGATACCTGCGAGCTTATTGGCTTCAAAGTGCATCCCACGGACGGCGTAGACACGAACCGGCCACAACAGTGCCGACACTTTTCTGTATTGATCTTTTTCGCTGCTCGCGGCTTTCACCGCTGCTTGGCAGGAAAGTTTGCACTCCTCGTTACTCAGGTTGAATCCACCAATCGAGAGCTCAAAGCACTTATCCTTGCCTTCTTCAATTCTTTTACATTGAGTCGCAAGTTCCTTGTAGGATTTGTGTTTTCTTGTACTCGCCAACTGTCTCAGGTGTGAGTCAGACATACCACTTCTCCAACACCTCGCGCCATTCATCTAGGTTCTTGACATAGATGAACTGCTTTTTCACTTCGAGTGCGTTGGGATGATGGACTGCGAACTTGATTCCGAACTTGCGCATGTTCTTGGATGTGAACAACTCCGGATCTCGAGTATGAGCATTCACGGCGAGTGCTAGATCGAAATGTTGCTCTAATACTTCTCGTTGTTCTGCGATCGTTGGTGCTTGGGGATCTCTTCCTGCAAGGAGAGATCTTGCTTGACGGAAGATCCACGGATTCCCGATGCAGCCTCGCGCAACGGAGACACCTGTGAGTCCGGTATATCCGATCATGCGGAAGATCTGGTTCACATCCCAGACATCTCCGGATCCGAAGATAAGTCGATCTGGATTCCGATCGACGAGTCTTTTGAGCGGGTCCCATCTTGAGGGTCCGATGTATTTTTGTTCTACTGTTCGGCCGTGAACTGTGACCCAGGCGCACCCCAAGTCGTAGGCCGCGTCAAAGAGATAGAGGAAGTTCTTCTTCATCTCTTCGGTATCATCGAACGATCGACGCATCTTGACGGTCAATGGGATGGAGTCGGGGAGAACCTCACGAACTGCTTGGAGGATCGCGATGGCGCCCTCGGGCTCGCTGAGCCAATGGCCGCCTCTGGATTTTTTTGAGATCTTTTTGACCGGACACGCAAGATTGACATCGATAGCCGCGAAGGTGTCTGAGCCGTCAGATCGGAGTTCGTCGATCCCCGAATCAACCATTTTTCGATATGCTTTGTGCGATCTTTTTCCTTGCTCGATCATCTTCACAGCGCCGGCGGCCATCTCTCCTGGATCGGACCCCATGACCTGTCCCACGAGTGGGTTATCTTCAACTCCGCCAGGCACATTATCGTGGAGTTCTCCCAGATCAGCTTTGGCAAACCCTTTACCACCAGCGAGTAATGTTCGGTCGAGCAATGCTTCAGTTACGCAGAGCGGACATCCATGACGACGAGCAATGATCCGCATTGCGGCGTCTGAATATCCTGCGAGGCCGGCCTGATAGAACGGAGCATCGAACCCAGGAATCAGTTTTTGGACACGAGGATCCATGCCCGATGGGCCGAACCGTTTTACGAGATCTTGAGCGACTACTTTGGGATCGATCTCCTGCGCACCTTCGGCGATCGCAAAAGTCGGGTCCGTCGCGTTGTTGCTTTGGCAGCTCATCTATGGGACGATAGGAGGGTGAAGACCAAACAGTTTATTCAGACCCGTGCTCAATGCGTCGCTTGCTCAATTCTTTTGGGAATTGGGTGCTCAACACTCCCACTTGGGGGTTGTCAGCTCTTCAACGAGCGTTCGACGGCGGAGCCTCATGCTCCTTACCCTGAGGATATCGCTCAAGGAGAGGTATTCGACATCCAAGTATTCCGAGATGTCACTTTGCTCAAGTTTACGAATACCACTACTCACGAGTTCGGCCCATCAGTCATCTGGATCAACAAACGCTATTCCCTACCTATCGATGGGGTTGCATCAGGAGAGACTGTCGAGTTGAATCTCCTTGAGTTTGTCGATGAGTTTGGGGATGTCTATCGCGCTGGCGGATTCTTCGCTCAACGGACTCCTGCTCCTGTGGTTCTGGTGCAAATCGAAACGATCGCGAATGAAGAACCAACTCTCTTCGGGATGGTTGTCGTAGAAAATAAATACAACTGATCCGTCATGTTGTGAATAGATCCGCGACGCATCGTGTTGATGAGGTGACAGGATTCTGGATGTTTCGAGGTACACCATGACACGCATACTTGTTGTAGGCCCACACCCAGACGATCAAGAGCTGGGAATGGGTGGAACAATCATTAAGCTCGCTCAACAAGGGCATGACATCTTGATTCTTGATGTCACGAACGGGGAACCAACCCCGTTGGGTTCTCCCGAGATCCGTAAGGGTGAAGCCGCCGCTGCACTTGAGATTCTCAAAGAAGGCGCAACGGGAAAAGTTGAGCGCTGGTTATTGGATCTTCCGAATCGGTTCGTCGAGCACACGATCGAGAATCGACACGCACTCGCAGGCGTGATCCGAGCATGGCAAGCTCAGGTGATCTTTACCACATTCCCTGAGGATGCTCACCCAGATCATCGCGGCGTGACACGATGTATCGAGGATGCTCGATTTGATGCAAAGCTCAGCAAGATCGAGATGCCTGCTCCGATCGACGCATGGACAGGTGAACAAAAGGAACTTGGACCAACTCTGTATCCCAAATGGTTGTTCTATTATTATGCGACGCATTTGCGTTGGGTTGCAGACCCGAAGTTTGTGTTTGATATCGGGGACACCCTAGATCAGAAAATGCGATCCATCAAAGCATACGAAACACAGTTTGTCATGCCTGAGAAGAACCGTAAAGCACTTGAATGGATAGAAGCGAGCGCAAAGTATTTCGGATCTCGCATTGGCGCCCAAGCGGGAGAACCTTTCTACACAAAAGAACCCGTCGGATTGACGGGTCTTGAATCTTTGATTATGTAGGAATCGTGTCTCAACTACCCAGTAGTCTTATTGACTGATTCTGTACGCATACCCATTGCCTGATGTTTGGAATCGACCTGAGTTGAGTACCCCATCATCTAGAAATGAATCCAACGCGAGTGCATCAGTGATTGTTGGGGCTGGAGATGCAGATGACGGCTGCAACGAGATACTCACAGTTCCACCTGATGATGTCACGGAGTTGTTGTAATCGTAAACACTTCCAATCGGACATGGTTTGGCGAAAGGGTTCCCGCCTTTGAAGTTTGCTGTGATTTCTGGTGGAACGACTCCGACTGCGGTTTCTGCTGGCCAGTACCCGTTGTTTGCATTATAAGTTTCGAGCGCTTTTACCATCCCGAGGATATCTTCACCCGCAGATGCGACTCGGACATCTGATTGAGCATTTGCGAAACGCGGAATCACCATCGATGCAAGTATTCCAATAACTACGATAACAATAACAATTTCAAGAAGTGTAAAACCAATTCTGCTTGTCCGTTCAATCATTTAAAACATCCTTTTCCCAGCGTGAATCTTGTGTTCGCAGATCAACATCCGAAATATCGAATGAGAGACACTTCTCATTCACTTTCAATGTGAAATCGAGTGTTGGAAACTGATGGCCGTAACGAATAGTTATGATAAATCCTTAATCCGGTCCGAGAACATCATCCCGATAATCTCCCTTGAGCGATTCATGTTGATAAGATACTGAGTGCCCTTATCTATCACTCATCTATTAGAACCAGATCTACAAGGAATGATCGATGATCGCGCCTATCGCGATATCCGCGATTCACTCTCAGTTATTGAACCTGCAGATGTCGCGGATTTGATTGAGTTGTTGTCTTCCGAATCCGCGGCGATCGCGTTTCGAGTTCTCCCAAGAGAACTCGCGGCGGCCACCTTCGCAGAGCTTGAACAAAGTTCTCAAGAAGCGTTGTTAGAAGAGTTTGGCGCTGAGCGATCTTCGCGTCTGATCGAATCAATGGATCCAGATGATCGTGCCGCGATCCTCGATGAACTCCCGGTTGAAATCGCGACGAAACTAATTGCTAATTTCTCTCCTGAAAACAGACGAATCACGCAAGCAATCCTCGGATACGATCCTGAATCTGTGGGACGATTCATGACCCCGGATTATGTCAGGGTCCGAAAAGATTGGAGTGTTGCTCACTCTCTTGAACATATTCGCAAGTACGGAAGAAACGCAGAAACTGTTGATTGGGTCTTTGTGATTGATCTCGAAGGGCAACTCATCGACGATATTCACATCCGTGAATTATTGTTAACTGAACCGGATTCTCTTATCAGTGATTTGATGGACGACGAGTTCATTGCACTCTACGCGAAGGATGACCGCGAAGAAGCCGTTCGGATGATGGGGCGCTATGACCGTACTGCACTCCCAGTAGTCGATTCACTTGGACTCCTTGTGGGTATTGTGACCGCAGACGATGTTGCGGATGTTGCAGAGGTAGAGTTCACAGAAGATGTTCAGAAATTGGGTGGTATGGAAGCACTTTCAGCGCCTTACATTTCTTCATCCATCTTTAACATGTACCACAAACGCGGCGTCTGGTTATCTGTATTGTTGTTACTCCAGATACTCACGATTTCTATTATGGGTTTCTTCGATGAGCAACTCAGTAAAGCAGTTGTGCTCGTTGTGTTTGTTCCCATGATTATCTCGACTGGTGGTAATACCGCGTCCCAAGCGGCGAGCTTGCTTGTACGAGCAATCGCAGTTGAAGAAGTCCGACTCAATGCATGGTGGAAAATTGTTCGAAAAGAACTTTTAACGGGGTTCTATCTTGGATCCACTCTTGCAATCATCGGGATGCTCGTCGTCTGGATTTTAACAATGACTCCCATGGTCCAGACTGAACATATATGGCCTCTCTCTTTTACAGTGAGTCTTTCAGTACTTGTCATTGTGATCTGGGGCACACTCATTGGTTCGATGTTCCCGTTGCTCCTTGATCACATTGGAGTGGACCCTGCGACATCTTCGTCACCTCTTGTTGCGACACTGATGGATGTTTCGGGATTAACGATCTACTTTGTTATTGCAGTAATGACGCTTCAAGGTACAATCCTCTGAGATACTTCTACGTTCCGCAAGTTTGTTTTATCTGGTTTTCTAATGAATACACACTCAAGACGATCATTCCTTGCCCGATCAGCGAGCGTCAGCTTTGGATTCGCAGGATTGAGCACATCACTCGCACGCGGATCAACTTCATCCATCCTTGACATGCTCGGAGGGATCTCTGAAGACTTAACGGGGTATGGACCACTCATTGCTGATCCCGATGGGATTGTTGATCTTCCCAAAGGGTTCAGTTATCGCATTTTCTCAAAAACCGGTGAACAGATGGATGACGGATTCTCTGTTCCTGGTAAGCATGACGGGATGGGCGCATTCCCATTTATCAACGAAGACGGAACAATTGATCCTGATCGTACTATTGTGATCCGCAATCATGAGATTGAAGATGCCCACAAAACTACAGGGGCATTCAAAGAACCGGGATCTCTTGATTTGATTGACGAATCTAAGCTTTATGATCCGGGGTACGGCCGACCATCTCGTGGAGGCACAACAACACTCGTTTACAACACAAAATTACAAAAACTTGAACAACACTGGCTCTCTCTCGCGGGGACTGAGCGAAACTGCGCCGGCGGAATCACCCCTCGCAACACTTGGATCACTTGCGAAGAAGCCAGTTCAGTTCAAGGATATCGATTTGAACAAGATCATGGATATGCATTCGAAGTTCCTGCAACGACATCTCCACAACTTGCGGATCCCAAACCAATCAAAGCGATGGGGCGTTTCATGCGAGAAGCATGCTGCACAGATCCTCGCACTGGGATCGTGTACATGACTGAAGATCGTCATGATGGATTGATCTATCGATATGTACCGAACGATGCAGAAGATCTCCACGCGGGCGGCCAGGTAGAGGTTTTACGGATTGATCACACGCCTAGCTTGGACACACGAAACTGGGATGATTTTCAAATCTTACCGAACGAACCAATGAGCATTCGTTGGATTCCACTTGATGATGTGGAATCACCAAGGGATGATCTCCGTTATCGCGGATTTAAAGCGGGCGCTGCTCGCTTTGCTCGCGGCGAAGGCATGTGGTGGGGAAATGATGGGGTATATTTCGCCGCGACAACCGGTGGAAAAGGATACCACGGACAACTCTGGCACATCATGCCTGATCCAAAGGGTGTCCACGACAAGATTGAACTGTTCATTGAACCTAAGGACCCATCGGTTCTTGAGCGCGCCGACAACATCACCTTCTCACCATGGGGTGACATTATTGTGTGCGAAGATGAAAACAAACCACCAAATCTTGTCGGCGTCACAATGAAAGGCGATCTCTATCGTCTCGCTCGTAATGCTATGAGCAACTCTGAGTTTGCAGGCGCTGTGTTCTCTCCCGATGGATCTACCCTGTTTGTGAATATCCAAAATCCTGGATGGACATTGGCAATCACTGGGCCCTGGAAAAACTTCTAGAAGCCGGAATCCATCGTACACATTGCAAACAGTTCAATTGTTTGAATAGCTTATCTACGCCTACGCAAGTTTGCGGAGAGTAGTAAAACTCCAACGAATGAAGTTGGTCCTGGCGCGGGGATAGTTGCACCAATGAAATTCACTGTTCTGCCGGCGACACTCCCATAGAAGGACAAACTCCCACTATCTGGATCGAATGTGTGCAAGTCGCCTGTTCGTGTAAATGCGAATATTGAATCTTGATCCTGAAAAAACGAGACGACATCTAATCCGGTTTGATATGATTTTGTAATCCCCACACCTGTAGAGTCAAACACGTGAATCGTTTGGTTCACAAAATCTGCGGCTAAATATGTATGTTCGTCTACTTCATGATAATCAAACAACAAACCCAACTCTGAACTTAACTGGGATGACTGAACATACCGATCGGTTGCTTGATTAAACTCTGAGCTATAAAAATTATTCACATCAAGCCCGATCCCGCTCGACACCATATATATCGTCCCTCGAGATGTGCGAGCCAACCCACCCATAAGAACTACGCCTTGCGTATCTGGGTGGGAAGTAGAGTCGAAAACGAGTTCTTCTTGACCTGTCACTGTGTTAATAGAACGGATTCGACCGAATGTGTTCGCAAGGATTACGCCGTTGCCATCATAGAGAATATCACTTAATCCGCTTGGATTTTGCATATGGTGTATCGCTGACGCGACTAATGTGTCGCCGTTGACATATGCAAGTGTTCCTGTGTCTGTTACTACATAGAAGTCACTGATCCCGCCGTACGATTTAGTTGAGAGACTGAGACAATAAATAACCACCAATACAATCATTTGATATTTGGACATTCAATAATTCCTTTTCCTTCGACGAGAACTCAATCAACCAGAAGTTACAAGCTTTGAATATATAGCAAAGCGAGGAATTTCCATTCCTCGCTTTGTTAAGTTTAATCAATATATTTGATGTTTTTTACTTTGGCAACTTATCAAGTTCAGCTTGAACGCGTTCGACCAATCGACCGACCGTTGCGTCTCCGAAATCGAACTCTAACCCCGCGGCTTCAAACAGTTGTGGCAATGGGACCGTTGAACCAAGCGAGAGCGCTTTTTTGTATGCAGCTAATGCGGCTTCTTCGCCTTGCTCGAGACTGATGAGCCAAATACCCAATGCGCCGAGTTGTGCGATTCCGTACTCGATGTAGTAGAACGGAACGCCGAAGAGATGTCCTTGACGTTGCCAGACGAACTTGCGTTCTTCTTCGAGCCCGTCCCATTGGCAATGATGACCCTGATGACCGAACCGCTCTTCGATTTTGAGCCATGCTGCAGCGCGCTCTTCGCGTGAATGCGTTGGGTTCTTGTAGACCCAGTGTTGGAACGCGTCAATCGTCGCAATCCAAGGGAGAAGACTCAATGAGCCTTCAAGCTGTTTGCGGCGAGCACGATCTGCATCACCAGCATTTGGGTAGTATGAGTCCCAATAAGGCATTGTCAGAAGTTCCATCGTCATCGATGCAACTTCAGCAAACTCCATGCATGGGTTTCTGTACCAAACCAATGGTTCATCGACACAGTACAACGCATGGAACGCGTGCCCTGCTTCGTGGACCATTGTTTCAACATCGCGATGTTGTCCCGCTGCGTTCATGAAGATGAATGGACGCTGACTTCGATCACGGAAGTAGAGGTACCCGCCGGGTGCTTTACCTTTGCGTGAGTCAAGATCAAGCATGGCGCCGTCTGCAGTACCATTAGTGTTTGAGCCATCGCCCATGCTTGCGAACATCTTTGAAAGCTCAGGGGAGAGTTGATCGAACACCTTTTGAGATTTGGCAACGAGATCTGCGCCGCCGTCGAATGGACGCAAAGGCGCGTGTCCCTTTGGATCAACTGCAAGATCCCATGGACGAAGTCCGTCAAGACCTAGTTCTTCTTGTCTCGTTGAGTCGAGTCCTGCAACGAATGGCATTATGTGCTTTTCAATCGCATCATGGAACGCGAAACAAGTCTCAGGCGTGTAATCAAACCGATGCTTGCTCTTGAATGCATATTCGACATAACTATCGAACCCTGCGTTTTGAGCAACTTGATGACGCTTCGTCACCATCTGATCATAGATCCCACTGATTGTTTCTTGATCTTCGAGACGGCGCTTTGCGACAGTCTTCCATGCGGACTCACGGATAGAGCGATCTGCGGACTCGGAGTACTTACCCATCATTGGAAGCGTTTTCTCTTCGCCTTCAAACTCGACAGTCATCTTGCCACAGATTTTGTCATATTCCTGATCGAGTTGTGCAAGCTCAGTCTCGATTGCAACATTCTCTTGACGAAATAAATCCACATCTGCTTGCGTGTCTCGGTAGAGCACTGCGAACCGGTCGCCCGTCATGTTGAGTTTTTCTGCGAGCTCTTTGTATTTCTTATCGAGTTCAAACCCGATTGGTTTTACTTTCGGTACAACATTCGTGATGTATGAGGTGTAAGCGCCTTGCTTTGTTTCACTCTCGGTATCACATGTCATATCGATGTAGGTATTGGCGCCTGATTCTCCGATCGCGGCTTCAAGATCCGAGCGATCTAAGAGCCATTGCTCAAGCTCAGTCTTTGAACTTACTTCTCGTGAAAGCAACGAGTTCATCAAGGGCTCGATGTTCTCCCATTTTGTCCCATCGATCTCTGCAGGTACAAAGTCAGTCATCGGTACAGATGTCATACATATCTCCATAATGAGTTGCTCTGATTGAGCAACCTACTGTTCATTTATTGCTCGTTCTTTGGCCAGTTGCGAAGCGAAAGCAATCGCGGCCAATTTTGTACGAACGGCCCCCTCGAGTTGTGCATCATAGGACGAATCGAGGACGAATTTAAAGTCTGGTCCAGGCTTGAGCCCCAGTTCGATGAGATCCGCTCCAGAAACAAAGGGTTCTGGAGAAAGACCGCCGAAACTCTGTTCTAAAGAAGATCGTTCATCGAATATGACCTGAGCTTGTTCATGATTGAGAATTTTAAGGATTTCCAACGAAAAAACAGCATGCTCTAAGCTCAAGAGCCGTTTTTTCATCGCAATGGACAACCCACTCCATTTTTGATTGAACTCTCCAACCCCTATCAGGATTGCTTTCATTGAGTCACGATCATTGTTCGACAGATCGAGCACTCTTCGATAGTGCGAACAAATCTTCCCCACATCGTTCCCGATGATAAACCCTCTCCCAATCGCAAGTGCAACGAGCACAACTGAATACTCCACTTCGATTGGAAGCGCTTTCATCACAGTTGGATCGAACTGCTTTGAATCTCCGAAGATCGCGTTATCGAGATCAAGTTGATCGATGAGTTTGCAAGATTCAGTGCGCGAAGAATGGATGAGCATTTTCCGCATCTCTTCTCCGATGCGCTCGACGGATACTCCTGAGAGTTCACTCGCATGATTACGAATTGAATCAAATGTTCTCTTTTCGATCGCCAATCCATACTTTGCGGCGAAACGAACCCCTCTCAATGCACGGAGATGATCTTCTCGGAGTCTCGCTTCTGGATCTCCTACAGCACGAAGTACCCTCTTCTCCACATCGATCATGCCTTCAACAAAGTCAATGATCTTTGGGCTATTTGAATCTTCAAGCGGATCCATGAACAGCGCATTGATTGTAAAATCTCGACGCTGTGCATCTTCTATAGGCGAAGAAAACTGAACAGAGTCAGGACGGCGGGTATCAGAGTACACGCCGTCGGATCTGAATGTTGCAACTTCGATTGTGCATCCGTAATCGCGTACAAGCATAACTCCAAATGCAGCGCCGACTGATGCAGTTCGTTTGAAATACTGTCCTATGTTTTCAGGAGTTGCATCCGTCGCAACATCAAAGTCCTTGGGATCAATCCCTAACAATAGATCACGCACACATCCCCCTGCGAGGTATGCGATATGTCCCTTTGTTTTCAACAGTTGGACTACATTGACCGCCGCGATGTATTCAGAGTGCTGAGATTGATTGTCATCACGATTCAACCGATTTGCTCCTCGCGCAGATCGCGACTCATAAGCATTGTGATTGCATCAACAGGATCAAGATGCTCGAAGAGTACTGCGTAGACCGCGTCGGTGATGGGCATATCTACTTTGTATTTCTTCGCTAAATCTACTACGGACTCAGTGGTTGCAACCCCTTCAACAACGCACATTGATTCTCGAAGATATTGATCGAGCTTTTCACCTTTGCCGAGTGCTTCGCCGCAAGATCGGTTTCTCCCTTCGGGACTGAAACAGGTTGTTGCGAGATCCCCTACCCCTGCGATACCAAAGAATGTATTTGTTTCAGCGCCCATCGCAGAACCCAATCGACCGATTTCTGCAAGACCTCGAGCGAGCAATGCGCTCTTCGCGTTGTATCCTGCGCCGAGCCCGTCGATGATCCCTGCGGCGATTGCGATCACATTCTTGGTTGCTCCTGCAAGTTCAACTCCGAGCAGATCAGGATTGGTATAGATTCGAAGCCAACTTGTAGAAAACAGTTCTTGGATTGTTTGTGCAAACCCAGGATGATCAGAAGCCGCCGCCATCGTCGCGGGAAGACACGCCGCGAGTTCAGTTGCGATTGCTGGACCCGACATGCAACCCATTGCGCGAGGCTTCCCGTCTGGATCATCCTTGAGCACATCTGCGATAATCTGGGTTGGACGAAGGAGAGTACTGTTCTCGATTCCCTTTGCAACAGAAATAACATTCGCATGATTTGGCACATGCTCTTTGAGTCGTTCCCATGTTGAACGGATGAACTGTACTGGGATCGCGTTCACGATGATGTCCGCATCTGCGAGAGCTTCTTGATCACTCAACGCGATCCGAACACTCGCAGGGAGCTCAAACCCGGGTAATCGGTCAGTTTTGCGCGTTTGAGCGATGACACCGTTCTCTTCACTGTCATATCCCCACATGACGACATGTGCTCTAGGAGCATTTCCAACCCCATGGGGATCAGGACTCGTGAGGGCACCAGCACATACCAATCCCATCTGCCCTATCCCTAATATGCATACTTTGGGGACAGATCTTCCGTTGGCCACTGATAGAACCTTGTTCTGATCGGTATTTGTCCCCACGCGTTCTTCGGAGTTATTCCCAGAATTGGACCCAAAATCAGTCATTCGTTGCTCCAAAGGTGCTCGTACATGAAACGAACCTTTCTGAGTGTTCGTGCGTACGGTAGAGGCGAGGATTCCTCATACAAGAGGATATCCACACTGGACTTCCCTATTGTAGAAGCCACGATCATACCAACCAATTCGGACCATTTTCAGTACTGAACACACTATGAGCGATACACAAAACCACTCTCATCAGCATGATCACGATCATAAACATGACCATGGACATTCTCATGGCGCGATTGACTGCTGTTCTCATCATCAGGTTATCGATGAAAATAACGGCTGGATCCTACTCTACCTTATTGGTGGCGTTCTCGCAGTTGTGTCATGGATTGCCCATCTTACTGGTGCAACCAACGATCTCATTGCGACTCTCCCTGCGGTTCTTTCTGCAATCCTTCTCGGCGCTCCCTTGTTTAAAGCGGCCGGTTTAGAAGTGCTTCGCAGACATGTTTCTTCTTCATCATTGGCGGCACTCGCAATCCTCGCGTCGATGGCGGTTGGAAAATACGGCACCGCGGCCTTCCTTGCGTTCATCTTGCTCGTTGCTGATCAGGTTGTATTGCGAACTGCAGACGGAGCGAAACGAGCAATCGAACAACTCGTCTCGCTCACTCCTGATGTTGCAAGATTGATCGTGAATGGTGTCGAAAAAGTTGTCGGCGTCGGCGAGGTCACAGTTGGACAGATCGTCCGAATTCGCCCTGGTGAAAATCTCCCAGTTGACGGCAAAGTCATCAAAGGTGAATCCACGATCAACCAAGCATCCCTCACGGGTGAAGCAATGCCTGTTGAAGTTCAGAATAACTCCGCTGTATATGCAGGAACAACCAACCTGACAGGCGCGATTGACATTGAAGTCACGCAAGTCGGTGAAGAAACAACAATCGGTAAAGTATCCAACTTGATCCGAGAAGCAGAATCAACAAAGACACAGCGCCAACTCCTCATCGAACAGGTCGCACGGTTCTATGTCCCTGTTGCACTCTCAGTTGCTCTCGTCGTGTTCTTCTTGACATCACAAAGCGACAACCCTCTTGTCCGCGATTCAGCAGCACTTAGAGCAGTGACTGTCCTCGTTGTGACATGTCCTACTGCATTGCTTCTTTCATCTCCTTCTGCGATGGTTGCTGCGTTTGCGGCGGCTGCTCGTCTTGGAGTAATGATCAAACGTACTGAATACCTAGAAGGTTCAGCAAATGTCGATGCCGTCGTGATGGACAAGACTGGTACCCTTACTACTGGACGATTCGAAGTTTCTCGACTTGCACCTGCAGAAGGTGTTGAGGGAGCAGCATTGCTCAAAGCAGCAGCCTTTGCAGAAGCGCACTCAAATCACCCCCTCGGGTTATCCATCCTGCGTACTGCAGAACAAGCACGAATCAAAGTCGAAAGCGACGGCGATTTCGAAGAGATTCACGGCGCAGGAGTCAATGCAAAGACTTCGATCGGTAAAATATCTGCAGGCCGCGGCACATGGATCCGTCAACTTTCTGCAAGTTCGACAGACGCAATCAATGCTGTAGAACAACGCATCGAAGGGATGTCGGGTGTTCATGTTATCCAAGACGGCAAGTACCTCGGCGCGGTTGGTCTCGAAGATAAGATCCGTCCAAACTCAAAGGCAGTTGTCGATCGTCTTCGCGAACTCAATGTCCGCATGATCGGTATTTTTACTGGTGACCGACTCAGTGTTGGTAAACGAGTAGGCGCAGTAACCGGCGTAGATACAGTCGAAGCAGAATGCCTCCCAGAAGAGAAACACCAGCTCATTCGTCAGCTCACTGCAGATGGTTATCGAGTCATGATGGTCGGCGACGGCATCAACGATGGACCAGCGCTCGCAGAAGCAGATGTCGGGGTCGCTATGGGCCTTACAGGGTCTGACATTGCCGCGAACTCTGCGGGTGTTGCGCTGATGACTGACGAACTCAATCGACTCCCATTCCTTATGGAACTCGCGCGTCGATCTCGCATGATTGTCACTCAGAACATCGTTGTTTCGATCCTGATGGCAATCGTCGGTCTCACTCTCGCTGCGACTGGTAGTTTCCAAGCAATCGGTGGCGCAAGTGTCGGCGTAGGTTTCGCTGCGTTCTTCCACTTCCTTCCCGACGTCTTTGTAATCGGCAACTCATTTAGACTCTTCCGATTCGGGGAAGACTTCCTCGAAGCAGAAACGATTGCCAAAGAACAAGCGGATGCTGCATCGAAACGAATTCGCCGCGAAGCATCCGTGCGGAACCTAGGCGCAGAACCTGCATAATCGAACTGATATGTAATCAAACCCCATCCAAATCGGGTGGGGTTTTTTATTGATTAATCTCATACCAAATCAAAGACAGAGTTGTTCCAGTGCATTGCTCGAAAGTTCATTCACTGAAGTTGTAGATATTGAAGGGTCTTCTATCCTGACGACGGTGCAAGACTTAGGAATACTATCGAGCCAACATCTGTGCGTTGCGTAACTCCGTTGTTCCAATCCAGCACTGTCGTATCGGCTTGCCCATTCGATAAACTCTCGATTGATTTCATGCATGTACCCACCAGGCGCGATCGCGGCTTCACCATATCGGGATCGTCCTCGTTCTTGTAAACGAACTAAACGAACCTCCCAAGGGACATGGAGAAACACAATATGAGTAAACATCGAGATCAACGGATCTCCCCAACCACACAACGATCCAGAGAGCACCCAATCATCATGTTCTTCAAATACTGCACGCAACATCGCAAGTCGATCTTGAATCGATCGCTTGATTGTGAAGGGAATCTCGGTCTTCTCCCAATAGAAATCATCGGTATCGAGATGATTGATATTGAGACTCGTTGCGAGTCCTCTACCCAAAGTGCTTGTGCCTGATCCTGATGCACCCAAAATATGAAGTCTGATGGGCACACTCATTCCCCGACCCACATACCCATCATTGTTTCGCCGTCGAAAGTTCCATCGGGTTGTCGCACAGCTCCTTTGCGATGACCTTCAACCTCGAACCCTGCGCGTTCGTACATTGTTTTTGCATGATCGTTCCCGTCCATGACGATGAGATCCAGTCGATAGATTTTAGGATTCTTTCTCATATCTTCGATCGATCTATTGAGTAACCACACTCCAAGTCCGAGCCCTTGCCATTCTGGGAGCACCCCCATTGCCAGCCCAGCGACATGCGATATCTTGACCCGAGCCCCTGTGAAGAAAGCTGCATTTCCGACAAGTTTGCTTGTTTCTGGATCAATCGCGCACAACGAGTAGAAACTACCTGTCGCGATTTTACCGATGCTTGATTCATACTCATCTGGAGTTCTCATGTCCCCAGGATGAGTTAACATGCGATCTGTTGATTCTCCGAGTTCGAGCATGAAGTCGTAGGTAAGTTGCCCATCACCAGGTTGCCCAAAACGAATCAGAACTTCTCGTCCATCTTTAAGAGTTATTGTTTCATGATCCATCTTTCCCTCACTCATCATTGGATAACCACAAACCCATGATTATTTCATCCTCGTAACAACCATTCGGTTGCTTGATCGATCTTCGTTTGATTCCTTCTTGGATGAATCCTGTTTTTTCATACATCTGACGCGCGTGTACATTTTTCAGCAATACAGTGAGCTCTATTCTTTCAATACCAGGTCGCATTCGCATGTCATCTATTGCTTTGTTGAGTAACAAAGACCCCAACCCAACATGTTGCCAATCGGGTAAAACCCCAATCCCCAAGTCGGCAATATGAGAAAGTTTCTTTCGAGTTTTGAATGTAAATGACGCGTTCCCGATCACATCTCCAGATTCTGTATCGACGGCAACGAGTGAATAAAACTCTCCATTTGCAATATTCACGATCCGATCTTCAACTACTTTCAAACTAGGTAAGTCTTCAGCATGCGTCAATATATTGTCTGTGGATAGGCCTAGCGCACAGATATATGCATGAACAGCCGGTCCGTCTCCAAGCGCAGAGGATCTCAACTGAACAACACGCGAGTCACTTAGCGTGATCGATTGGGCTGATTCTCTACTCAAGTGTTCTTCTCGTTGTGAACTCGACACTCGTCAACAAAGGCAACTGCTCTACGGAGATGCGGGATTACGATCGATCCTCCAACAATCAGTGCGATATCGAAAGTCTCAAACAACTCTTCATCGGTCGCGCCGTTTTGAATACATTGGTCAATGTGATACGCGATGCAATCGTCGCATCGAAGGACCATCGACGCGGACAATCCGAGGAGCTCCTTCGTTTTCCCATCGAGCGCCCCGGGCTCATATGCTTTGGTATCGAGTGTAAAGAATCGCTTTGTGATTGTCGTACCACGAGCAAGAATTTTTTCATTCAAACTCTCTCGAAACTCAGAATAATCTTCGTATGTTCTTGTGTTGCTGCTCATATTGGATAATAGATCCTGAGAAGTGACAGAATCTCAGAATAATAATGAAACGCATGTCATCTTTTTCCCAACTGTGCGGTACACAGACATCATGTCCCTTTGTACTTACTGGAGAACTCTCGTGACTTCGCATTCCCGAATTATTGCCCTCGCCGTCGGATCCATGATCCTCCCCGCAATCATCTTGACCCCTATGAGCGGGTGCTTGGTCGCATCATCGAAGACTCATCGAATCTCAGGTGCATATATCCAACCTGGCGCGGTCACCAATGTAAAAGTGAATCAGACAACAAGCAACGAAGTTGAGGAGATCCTGAGCACGCCATCAACAGTTACTCAAAATGATGATGGGTCTGAAACCTGGACTTGGAACTGGACTGAAACCAAAGATGATTCAGGCGCTGTGCTGCTTGTATTCGCAGGATCCAGCAAAAAGACGATTGCCAAATCCGTCCACATCAAGTTCGTAGACGGCGTCGCAGTGAAGAAATGGCGAGATTGATCATATCGACAAGATTAGTTCCCAGCAGCTGTTGCTTCATCAGTGATTCGATACTCTTCGAGTGGATCGAGCCCGATCTTTGATCGAGCAATATTGGTTTCGTCAATATCGACAATCGCTGGCGCTAGAACTGATCCTGTTTTAGAATCAAACGCTTGCATCATGCCATAAATCTGGCGCTTGCCTTCATGGTGCTGTTTGCGATCATAAATCATCGCATACGGCTTTGGAGGCATGCGCCCATCGAGCACCTCGCGATGCAACACCGGCAACACCCAGTCTGAATCTTCCATTTGCATATGGATAAGAACTGGGACCATGCTCGGAGTACCTTCTCCGAGTAGTTCTTCTGTAGGCCAACCGAATCGTTTCACCAAATCCATTAACTGCTTTGTGTTGGAACGATCAATCGCAATTTGCTTCTCCCAAAGCTCTTTCTCAAGATCGGGATCAAGAGCGACACCTTCGCGATTTCGTCGAGCATATTCTGAGAGTTGTTCATCATCAGATAGCGCATCTAAGCGATCAAGTTCCGTTTGATCGGTAGTACCCCATGAAATCGCGGTTCGAAACTTCTGATCACTGTCGTAAATCTGATCAAGTATCATTCGATACTCATCAACATTCACTTCGTCATTCATGCAATGCTGAGTCGAGACATTGCACGAAGAGGCACAACCTCCTAGATGCGTCCCCAGAATGGCCCCTGAGAATAATACTCCTATACGACAAGTTCGAATCCGCATAATCTCCCTTTCAGAATGAATCAAGTTCACTCTTGGAGATGAGTCTATGTTGGATTACTGTCATCAAATTAAAATCATTCTTCAATCAGCTTATCGATGAGATTCTCAAATCGCGTTCGTTGTTCTGAATATGCATCCCCAGTCGCAGGGCCACTAAACCCTGAGTACACACTCATCACCTCGTTATGCTCGTTTAGGAACACGAGTGTTGGGTACGAACGCACTTGATCCAAGAATCCAAGTGTTTTGGTTGCTTTGTCCTTGTCATTCAAACCCGCGATCAGGATGGGCCAATCACTTCCCATGTGTTCGTGATGACGCTCCACTTGAGTCACGGATCGCTCGAAGTCTTCGGTAAGTTCAAAAGCTAACCCAACGACGGCGAGCTTGTCGCCGTACATTTTCTTGAGCGATACAAGCTCTCTCGCGGCGTCCCCACAGTTTGGACACCATGACCCAAATATCTCGATCACGCGTGCTTTTGCATTTGTTTCAGTGAACAGATCGAGCACACGAGTTGGATTTCCATCAAGATCCTTGAACACCAACTCATTGAGCTTTGATTCATCCGTGACGATTGTTTGTTCAAACGCATCTGGGAGCATCGCGTTGTCATCACGCTTCGCGGTCCAGGTTTCGTGCCACCAGTTGCCGGACCAGAAATCACCTTCAATCGTTCCGTCTTCTTGCATCCGTGCATGGAACAAAAATGCGTGCGCCCCATCAAATGTAGATAGACGCATGATACTTCCATCCACCCGTCCTGCGAGATATCGGTAATCTCCGGTAGTGGTGAGGAACGTGCCAGTCGCTAGTTGATTGTCATCAACTGTGAAAGTTCCGATCGCAAGATCGTTGGATGATTCAAATTGAACTGCCCATTGCCCTTCAAAGGTAACAGCAGAATCATTGTTAACTTCAATAAACTCTTCTGGGATTGGGACGAATCTGGAAGATTGATTTTCTTCGATTGATCCATCTAACTCGATGAATACTACAGGAAGTTCAACATAGTTTTCATTACGAAACTTTTTCCAAACCCCCTCAGCATGTATCCCTGAATCTGTCGGCTGGAATCCATACCAACGGTGCCATGACAACTCCGAGTCATAAACATCGAATCTCAATCTCAGATCCATGCGTGACCGTCGGCTTCGAACTTCCAACACTCCCTCATCGCCTCCAAAGTGTTCTGTTCTCCCGACTGTCTCACTCTGTGGAATGACGATTCGTTCATCTCCATTGGAGATTACAAAGCTGAATACTGGAGCACTATCCCAATATTCGGTCGTGTCCTCGTATGAAAGAATAAATGGAAGCACTCCACCAGGCGTCATCATTTCACATCGATATGTCTGAAGTGGAGAGTTCTCATTCCCTGCATAAGACATACTTGGGTTGATTGCAGTTCCTATACAAGCTCCGATGAGTAGATTTTTCATACCCTAGTGTAGCTCATATGAATGTAAACCTAGTCACTGTTTTGTCACCGCTTCCTCGCCATCAATACCCCTTCACGGATGGGTACACAACATCCGTCAAAGTCTGCATCATCAGCAATCAACCGATTAAACCGATCAACCCCGTCGCGATTTGGGTGTGATCCTGCAGGATTGACTACTGACCATTCTGTAGATCCGATCGCATTATCCGCGATGAGTAACCCTCCTGATCGAAGTAGTTTTTTCGCGTGGGGTAGATAATCAGGGTACTCATGCTTGATCGCGTCAAGGAATACGAGATCAACTGAACCTTCCCCCATCTCTTCAATCAGTTTTGGGAATGCAACAAGCCCTGTCTCTCGAACAATCCGGACCCGATCTGTCAATCCATCCTCATCAAATCCGCGTTGCGAAATGTCCGCATGTAATGATTCAGGCTCAATTGTGATCAACATTCCATGATCTGGAAGAGCTCTCGCCATCCAGGTCCCGGAGTAACCCGCGAGAGTCCCAACTTCTACGATTGTTTTCGCACCGACAGTCTTGGTCATCATGTGCAGAAGCCTACCTACACTCGAAGAGACCGCGATATTTGGTACGCCGGCCTCGATCGCCCGGGGCATGAGATTCTGGAGATGCGCGTCCGCATCGTTGAAAACATCGTCAAGATAGTCACAAGTCTTCATCCATCGATCTGGTGTCATATTCATAGACGACAATAGGACCCAGTTGTTCTACGATCCTGTATGCATATCGCCACTGACACATCTGCGTTCTCCACAATCGAGGAAATCCTCGAAGATCTCCGTAACGGTAAAATGGTCATCCTTACCGATGACGAGGATCGTGAGAACGAAGGAGACTTTGTACTCCCTGCTCAGTTCATCACCCCCGAGTCTGTCGCGTTTATGCTCTCCATCGCGCGTGGATACATGTGTCTCTCATTAACCGAAGCAGATTGCGATCGACTTGAACTCACTCCTCAATCGATTGTCAATACCTCTGTTCGCGCAACGCCGTTCACAGTTGCGATTGACGGGCATCCAAAGCACGGACTCACAACTGGAGTCTCTGCGCAAGAACGAGCGAAAACAATCCAGCTTGCGATTGACCCCAACACGAACGCAGCTGACTTTGTGAGACCTGGACATATCAACCCGCTGCGATCACGCGATGGCGGAGTGCTCGTTCGCATTGGCCAAACCGAAGGTTCGCTCGATCTTTGTCGACTTGCAGGACTACATCCGTCAGCGGTCATCATCGAAATCATGCGCGACGACGGGGAAATGGCGAGAGTTCCTGATCTCGTCAAACTCTGCAAAGAGCACGACATCAAGATGTGCAGTGTCAAACAAATCATCGAGCATCGTCTCTCGCAATCTTCGATTATTGAACGCATCGAACCAATCTCTGGAACGAAGATCCAGACGCCTCAAGGAGAGTTTAATCTTATTGCGTTCAAGTCACTCGTCGATCCGATGCCTCATCTTGCGCTCACTGTCGGAGATGTCGGCAATCTCGACGAGTATCGCAACCCAATCCAAAGCGATGAACCAACCCTTGTCCGTGTGCATAAACGCGATTTACTCGGGGACATCTTCCACGAACAAGGCACTTCTTCAACAGGCGGCTCAAGCGGCGACGCGCTCACCCAATCTATGCAAATGATCCAAGACGCAGGACGAGGCGCTATCGTCTATCTTCGTCCTCATGGTATTGGAGACGCACTCTCACAGATGCTCTCTAGACCCATTGATAACGATATCGAAGACAAGCCTGTCCAATCCGTATCTCCAACAATGATCGAGTATGGAACGGGGTCACAAATTCTTCGCGCTCTGGGAATTAGCAACCTGAAACTCATCACAAACTCAGAGGCGGCTTATCCTCATCTTGAATCATTCGGATTGTCGATTTGCGAACGCGTGAAGATTACGGACTGAGCTGATTCTCTGGAACCTCGTATCCATAGCTACGAAGGAGCGTTCCTGCTTCGATGTGGACTCGATTGATTTGATCTGCAGATAATCGATCCGGCCATTGCCCTGCTGTGCCGTTTCGATAAAAGCTTGATGGATCTTCTTCCCCTGCTTGGCGCCCGTCTGATAGTTTCGAGAATGTCGTTTCTTCAACGCATCGTTCGATTACTTCATCAGATACAGTTGCACCGATAAACGAGAAAACCCGACGCGCCTGAAACGATGGATTTTCGAGCATATCTTCATATCGAACTTCAAGTACATCAGCAAAGCGATCGCGAGCTTCTTGCATTGATTGCTGGATTTCGATCCATGAGTTGAGCAAATACGAAAACGGAATTTCCAAGTCTGCCGGGTCTTTTGGATTGGAATGGAGCCAATGTGCCATCCCAGAAACGATCACATCACGACAGTCACGAACCAAATGAATCAATCGAATCTTAGGGTACAGCGTCAATATCTGATTAATTGAGTGATCCGTCGTTGTAAGGTAAGGCGTGAACTTCTCGCCGTAAATTTGTTTCCCAGACTCCTCAATCGCGTGGGATGCGATCGTTTCAATGAGCTTACCTAACAATGATTCAAAGTACGCCTCACTTTGTGCCTCTTCGCAAGGTGGCCGATAGTACTTCGAAAGTATTTGCATATACCCTTCTAAGGGAAGATGCATCGACCCTCCTGAATACTGTTCACAGTATCGTCCAAACAATCTCGATTCGGCGCAATGAACATTGGGATGTTCTCCGAGCATTCGTTGCATCCATGTCGTTCCAGACTTGGGACAAGCAAGAACGAGATAACTTAATTGTTGTGCTGATTTCTCAGTTCTCATGGTTCACTCATCGGCGATACAGAAACTCAATCATCTGAATTGGGTTACTTATCAAAAATCATCTCAAAAAAAACACCCGCAAAAAGCAGGTGAAGTATTCTCTACAAATATGAACAGGACAATACTCAGCCGAGCAAACCGCCGAGCCCCTTCTTTGCTTTTGCCATGAGATCGTTTGAATCTCCGCCTCCGAGTAGGCCACCGAGCAATCCGACAGGATCATCGAGTTTCCCAAGGTTCTCTGAGATCGGTCCTGCGATCGCATCGATTCCTTGCTCTGCTTTGTCTTTGCCGCCACCAAGGAGGCCCCCGAGCATATCAAGATCTAATCCGTTTTTGATAGACGAGAGATCTCCTTTCATGAGATCTGCGATATCAAGTTTCCCGTCTCCGAGTAGACCTTCGATCATTGGAAAAATCTTGGATAGGAATCCGCCGGCCTGATCGCCGTTCACTCCAATTTTGCTTGTGATTGCTTCTATGAGCTGGTTTTTGTGATCCCCGAGTAATTGATCGAGCATGTAAATCTCCTCTGTCTGAAACATGTGTGTGATGCCCCACTGGATTATGAACACTGAGCTTGGATCGCCCAGCAATTCACGCGCATCTGTGGGACAATTACCCAAATTCACATCAAAACCGGCCTGTTTGTTCGTGTTTATTTAGGACTTTCCGATAATTTCCGTGACAATCGCGCCTCAAACGAGGATACTAATTTCACACACGGGCACCAATTACACACGAGGTCGCCTCAACCCAACATCATCAGCAGGAGAACACAAATGAAAAGAACATCAATAATTGCCTTTGCAGCTGGCGCGCTCGCTACTGGATCACTCGCGTTGCTCATTGCCACGGGTCCTGAACATGAGGATCACAAAGGGATGGACGGCGTGACTCCTGACGAGATGCAAGAAATGCAAGAGATGTCACCAGAGGAAATGATGGCAGCAGTGGCAAAGCTCGCAACTCCAAATGAGTACCACAAAGCACTCGGAGCAATGGTCGGAAACTGGAAAGCAAAGACTTCATTCATCATGGATCCTGCCCAACCCGCAATGGAAGGCGAAGGGAGCATGACTGTTGAATGGATCTTGGGTGGACGATACATTCAATCAAGTTTCAAAACCGAGTTTATGGGTGAACCATTCGAAGGCCTCGGATTCACAGGGTACGACGTTGCACACGAAGAGTTCATCTCAACTTGGATGGACACAATGTCCACAAAGATCATGCTCATGACAGGAGGCGAAGAAGCAGGTGACGCACTCGTCATGCATGGGACTGCAACTACCCCAATGGGTGATAATCCGATGAAGATTGTTTCCAAGTTCACAGACGCAAATACATGGGTTGACTCGTTCTACGACAAAATGCCTGACGGCACGTGGTACAACTCAGGAACTATCACATATACTCGCGATTGATTCTCCTGCTCCCAACGACCTGAACCCGCTCGAACATCCGAGCGGGTTTTTTCGTATACTCATTATAAGGAGAACCAGTGATGCCACAGTTCATATGCTTCCTTGAGCCGACACGCGCCGAGATGCCCGACAATCCTACAGAGCAAGAGTCCAAAGCGGTCAAAGCACACTTCGAGTATTACCAACGATTACAGAAGCGCGGCGCACTAATCCTCGCAGGACGAACACAAGAACCTCCACATATTGGGATACTCGTATTCAACGCACCGACAAAGGACGATGCGATATCCATCGCAGCACAAGATCCTGCGATCATCCAAGGGGTGTTTCTATGTCGAGTGCAATCGTATCAAGTAGCGCTGAGTCAATAAACAACTTTGCATTCTACTACTACGACCAGAAAATCTTCAGAAATCAGATTCGTTCATACAAAGGCAATGAACCAACCAACGGACGACAGTAGTCCAAGAACTTTTGACTCACATTGTTGTGTCCTTCGATAAACTCCGCAGGCATGTGCTTCGTTTTTGCTGCGACATCGATCAGATCGATCCGACGATACTGCGCCGCGTAAGGTTGTCCTTCACCGATCGGGCTCGTTCGAATGATTGCAACTGAACCGTCGAGATCGCCGCTCATTGCAAGTCTTGCGGCGTAGCGCCCTACCCCTCTTGCTTCACGTTTATCAACATCTGACTGATCAGGGAAACAACGCTGCACATATCCAAATGTATCTGCTCGAACACGGACGGACTTGCCTCCAACTGGTGTGAGTTTCTCTTTGAGCAAATCAGAGAGAGCATCTCCGATTGCTCCTGAACCTGAGAGTTGAACATTCCCATGATCATCAGTTTGAGCATTCTTGATGAGTGTTGCTCCGATTGAGTTTCCGTCCTTGTCTGCGATTCCTTCAGAGATTGCGATATGCACTCGTTGGCGCTTCTCGTAGAGTTTCGCAACATCGTTTACAAACCGATCCGTATCAAACGGAACTTCAGGCAAGTAAATAAGCTGAGGGCCATCGGTTGATCCGCCTTCAAACTCGTACCGATCATCACGGCGCGCCAAAGCAGAAGCAGCTGTCAAGAACCCTGCGTGACGGCCCATGATGACATTAATCTTGATCCCAGGAAGAGAGATGTTGTCCAAGAAGTCTGCCATACATGCTTTTGCTACGAATCTTGCTGCACTTGGGAAACCAGGTGTGTGATCATTGATTACCAAATCGTTATCTACAGTCTTGGGAATATGGAAACAACGGAGTTCGTAATCTGACTCGTTGGCCATCTCGTTGACGATTCGACATGTGTCGCTTGAGTCATTCCCACCAATATAGAAGAAGTATCGGATTCCATGCTCTTGACATGCTTTGAGGATACGTTCGCAGTACTCTGCGTCAGGTTTATCGCGAGTTGACCCTAATCCAGCACTTGGAGTTTGAGCAAGGATCTGAAGACGATCATGTGGATAGTCTGTCAAATCGTAGAGATCGCCGTTTACGAGCCCAGTAACGCCGTGGCGCATCCCGAGGATTTTTTTGATCGGATTACCCGGATTCCCAGCGCCCGCGTGGCGCAGTCCTTCGATCACGCCTACGAGTGATTCGTTGATCACTGCTGTTGGACCACCTGATTGGCCGATCACCGCGTTCCCACTTACCAGATCAATTGTCATAACTTGAGCCTTTGCAGTAATTAACGCGCCAAACAGACGCCGGTTCATCTATAGGATTCATACAACGAAATTGTAAATCCGCGTTGAAGCATAGACCGAAATTCCCACTCAATCACGATGAATTTTGCCACCCAATACTCGGGATTTCGGTACCATTTGACTCACAAGGAGTCTCCATCAATGAAACTTGCACCTGTCTTATTCGCAGGCAGCATCGCTGCTATCGCTTTTACCGCTCATTCAAATGCACCGGACCCGCTTGCGCCGCGACCAAATGGGATGCAACCTGCAACCCCGACGCGACATTTGCTTCACAATGCGACCGTACATACATCACCCGGAACAGTCTTTGAGAATGCTGATATTCTCATTGAAAACGGGATGATCATCGGGCTCGGGAATTCCCAACCCGCAGAACATGCAACGGTATGGGATCTTGAAGGCGCCCATATCTATGCGGGATTTATTGATCCGTATATTGAAGTCGATGCGCCGATGCCTCCTTCAAACGCGGCGGGGAACCATTGGTCAAGCAAAGTCACTCCTCAACGAGACGCACTCGATATTGGGATCTCAGCAGATGTTGCGAAGAATCTACGAGAGATGGGTTTCACCACTGCAATGATCGCGCCAGAAAACGGTATCTTCCGAGGATGGTCCGCGATCGTATCAACGGCGGCTGACTTCGAAGAAGATTCAATGGGTGATCCTCCAACCTATCAATCACACACAGGCATGATGATGGGATTCGATCGATCATCTTGGCCTGACAATGATTACCCGAACTCACATATGGGTGTCGTCGCGCTCATGCGTCAAACATTCATCGACGCGTCCCATCGCGCTAAGGAAAAACATTTAGACAGTTCATGTCTCGATGAGATCGATCCCTCAAAAACAACATTGTTCTACGAAACCAATCAAGAGCTCGAAGCCCTGCTTGCAGACAAAATTGCAAACGAGTTTGATCATCAAAATATTGTCATCATCGATAACGGAACAGCTCATCGTCGACTCTCGGCGTTCAAAGAAATGGGACATCCAGTAATTGTCCCTTTGCGATACCCTGAGACTCCAGATGTTTTCAGTGTTGGCGCTGTTGAATCAGTTGATCTTGCAACACTTCAACATGCAGAACGCGCCCCTGCGAACGCGCGTTGGTTAAAAAACTCTCGTCTCAAGGTTGCACTCACTACTTCTAAACTCCGCAGCGGCGAAAAGTTCTGGGACAATCTTCATACCGCGATTGAGAAAGGTCTTCCTGCAGAAGACGCGCTCGCGATGATCACAACTGCTCCTGCTCAGATTCTTGGACTCAAGAACCAAGGTGATATCAAACGAAACATGATCGCAAACCTTGTCGTTGCAGATGGAGATCTGTTTGATCCCAGCGCCAAAGCAAAGATTATCGATACATGGATCGACGGACGGCGCCATCACATCAACGACCCATCAAACACTCGCTTTGACGGGAGCTGGACGGCAACGATCGTGGGTACCGAGTTCAGTGTCGAGATGAACATTGACGGCAAATCCCTCTCTCTCACAGACTCAGCCGGCGAAGAACCCGTGGTCACTGAAGCATCAAAGGTATCCATCGATGGGAACACTATCTCGTTCCTTACTGATTACAAAGATGACGAGGCAGGCGCGTACATCAACACTGCGACTCTCTCATCGGACGGAACAATCAGAGGGACAACTCTGAATCCGAAACCAATGGAGTACACACCAGAGCCGACAACTTTCCAATGGGTTGCGACAAAAAATGATCCAAAGATCACTGCAAAGGATTTCAAAGGCACCTGGGACGCAACACTCAACAATAAGTTCGAACTCTCATTCAAAGTGAAGAAGGACAGCGTCACTATCATCGAGCACACAGATGCAGATGACATCACTCAAGACGCAATCGATGTTCGTATAGAAAACAACCAACTCAAGTTCAACTTTGAGCATGAACCATTCGGGTATGACTCATTGTTCAGTATTGCCCTCAATGCTCCAAACGAGGATGCATTGACAGGAAATGGTGAGATGGAAAACGGAACTCAGTTTGCACTCACTGCTTCGCATTCAGAAAAGGACAGTGCTGAAACTGAACAACTCGCACAGTTCCCAGAATCTCCGTTTGGTCCTTACTCTTACGATTCAATCCCAAAGCAAGAGACCTACCTCTTTACAGGAGCCACCGTCTGGACCCAATCAGACGAGGGAGTTCTAGAAGACGCATGGGTGTTGTTCCGTAATGGTAAAATTTACCAAGTCGGCACTGGTAGTATCCCGCGAATTCGTGTTGATCACACGATCGACGCTAGTGGAATGCACATCACTCCAGGACTCATCGACGCGCATTCTCACACAGGACTATTCCGTTTCGGGGTAAACGAATCAGGACAAGCAGTCACATCTGAAGTCCGTATTGCAGACTCTCTCGACCCAGGCCATCCAGGATTTTATCGAGAACTCGCTGGCGGTCTCACAACCGCAAACTTGTTGCACGGTTCTGCAAACCCAATCGGAGGTCAATCGAAAACGATTAAGCTTCGTTGGAACAGCGACAAACCCGAAGATATGTTCTTTGAAAACGCGAAACCCGGCATCAAATTCGCGCTAGGTGAAAATGTTAAACAATCAAACTGGGGAGATCGAAACACAACACGCTATCCGCAAACACGGATGGGTGTCGAAACCATCATGCGTGATCGATTCACGAAAGCTCGTGAATACGCAAATGATAAAAAAGCACCTCGTGATCTTGAACTTGAAACGCTCGCTCAGATCCTTGCCGGCGATCGTTTAGTCCATTGTCACTCGTATCGACAAGATGAGATCCTGATGCTTTGTCGAATCGCAGAAGATTTCGGATTCAAGATCGGCACTTTCCAACACGGATTAGAAACATATAAAGTCGCTGAAGTTGTCAAAGAACACGCAATTGGCGCTTCAATCTTCTCTGACTGGTGGGCCTACAAGGTAGAAGTCACGGATGCGATTCCGTTTGCCGGCCCTATCAATCACGAAGTTGGACTGCTCACCTCGTTCAACTCAGATTCCGATGATGTCGCAAGACGTATGCATGTCGAAGCCGGCAAAGCTCTCAAATACGCGAAACTCTCGGGTATTGAAATGAGCGAACAAGACGCGCTCAACTTTGTCACACTCAACCCTGCGATCCAACTCGGAATTGCTGATCGAGTCGGGTCACTCGAAGCAGGCAAAGACGCCGACCTTGTTGTTTGGACAGGACATCCACTCTCATCAATATCGCGCCCTGAGATGACCTTTGTTGATGGCCGACTCTACTTCTCTCGTAATCTTGATCGAAAGCTCCGAGTAAAGAATGACGCTGAGCGTCAACGACTCATCCAAAGCATTCTTCGCGACGGCAAACCACTAGAGAAGAGTCATTCTAAGGAACATGAACACGATCATGATCTTGTAGATACACCTGATCATCACCATCTCAATGATCGCGGAGATTGCGGTTGTAACCAACTCCTTCCCGCATACCACACGAACTACTAAATCATTCCATTGATCATCGATTCACCAATTTATACAAAGCGAACTCAATTATGAAATATTCAGCACCCCTGATCTCCGCACTTGCAGTTACAACGATTACTGCTCATGCTCAAGACCTAGCGCCATCGGCGCCCCCTCAAGAGCATCCGATCTTTCTCGTAGGAGCAACAGTCCACACGATGACCAACGGTGTCATCGAAAACGGAGTCGTCTCTATTACCGAAGGTAAAATCGGGATCGTCGCAGAAAAGGACATTATGTCTCGCGTTCGATTATCCGCAGACACTCAAATCATCGATCTCACAGGAAAACATCTCTACCCTGGGATGATCGACTCAGTGACAACACTCGGGCTCCAAGAAATCTCTGCAGTCCGAGCAATGAACGACTACAACGAAGTTGGGGATATGACTCCAGAAGTACGAGCATTCGTTTCTGTTAATCCTGACTCTGTCGTGATCCCAACTGCAAAATCAAACGGCGTGCTCACATTTGGAGTTTTCCCAACCGGTGGAACAATCCCAGGCCGCGCATCCATCCTCCAAGCAGACGGGTGGACAACCGAAGACCTTGCATTAGTCCGTGACGCAGGACTCATCATCAACTGGCCATCAATGCGAGCAACTGGGAGAAACAAGAATCAAGCAACCCAACGCAGAGACCAACGCCTCGACAATATTGATCAAGTATTCAACAACGCAACTTCGTACTCCAAATCCCACGAAGAAGTTGATCTAAAACTCGAAGCAATCGCAACAACTCTTCCTGGAGATTCACAAAACCCAATATTCATTAATGCGAACGATTACGATCAGATCATCAGTTCGATCAACTGGGCAACATCTCGTGATCTCCGTCCAATCATTGTTGGAGGCCGCGACGCATATCTTTGCACAGATCTACTCAACTCTACAAATACACCCGTCATCATCGGAGGAACTTACAACTTCCCTCGTCGTGCAGATTCGCCGTATGACCAGCCATATACACTACCATCAAAACTCGAAGACGCCGGAGTCCTTTGGTCACTCTCAATGTCTGGAAGACACGCTCACGAAAGAAACCTTCCCGAAGCAATCGGTATCTCTGTTGCACACGGCCTCGATCACGAAGCCGCACTAAGAGGTATCACGATCAACGCCGCAAGAATTCTAGGAATGAACGATCAACTCGGATCAATCGAATCCGGAAAACTCGCAACGATGTTTGTATCTGACGATGACATTCTGAACGTGACTTCAATCGTCACACATGCATGGATACAAGGCCGCCAAGTAGATCTGACCAACAAACAGACTAAACTGCGAGACAAATACCAAGAAAAGTATCGCCAACTCGACATGATCGATCCTGTTGACCATTGAACATCGTCGACCAAAAACTATAAAACCGCACCTTCTAGGAGTGCGGTTTTTTTATAATCATCCAGAACTTACCGCATCAAGTATTCATCTTGTAATACAACAGGTTCTCCGTCTGCCTTTGATGTTCTAAAAAGAACACGCACTCGTGACTCGATCTGCTCAGATTCACGATCACGAACCGAATTGTTAAGCCACTCAGGTAATCCACCGACAACAATCCGATAGGTTCGAGTAGCTGAATCGAAATAGGAGACATTCGTTTCGATCTCTCGAAGATCAATATCCCACCGAGTCCCACGAACCCCAACCTCTCTCGCGGTATCACCTTGACGAAGCTGCACCTGAAGTTGTCCGACCCCTTTTACTGTGTCGCCCCAGGGATCTCGAAACTCAACATGGAGAATCATCACTGGATCGTCGTCACTACTCATCTCAGTATGAGTCAAAGGATGCACACGCATAACCGCAGGCCGAAACGGACCCGGGACCGCGAGTAGATCATCTGTTCGGACGACCTGCTCCTGAAAGATAATCCCGTGTTGACACCCAATCATCAGTAGACTGCTAACAATTAAAGCTCCAGATTTGAGTAAGCCATTCTTCACACCAAAGTGTAGCTCAACCAATCCGATCATGCTCGCTCACATTTTTTCGAGTTTCAATAGAGTCAATCACCCTGACCAATCCCCTCTGCCCCGATTCAAGGGAGGCCATCGCTTTCGTATTGTCCCGAATTACTTCGATGAGTGCGGCATGATCCTCGTTTTGTCTAATCAGTTTCGTGTGTGCTTCTGTAATTTGTCGTTCTCTCTCTGAAGATGCTCGCCGCTCGCTTAACCACATCCAACAGACCAATCCCGCAACTCCAAACTGAGTAAACGACGCAATAATTTCCGCTTCCATCTACCCCCCCATCATTCGCCGTAGAGCCGTCCGAACTCAACAATGAATCCGACACTCCATTTACGACCCCGAGAGATAGCTCCATCTTCGGAGTATGTAAGCAGCTTCATTGTCTCCCATTGTTGTCCGTGCTGATCTTCTAGTATTCCGCTTGACGCATCATCCCTTGCTTCATTCAAGATTGCATCTCTAAGCTCCCACAAATCCTCTTCATCATCTGCAACGAGTCTTCCTCGGACTTCAATGCGCAACTCCAAGTCTCCGAAAGCAGCAGTCCCTGGAACCGAAGGATTGTTTGTTACCGCCGCGAGAGAAACCATTCGTCGTCCTTGTCGGCCCATCTGAAACCTGTGAGGCCCTGATCCAAACAAATCAAGATCCTTATATAAACTACCCATCTCCCACTCCCTCTTAACTCACAGTGATCGGATCTTCGGAACCATCTTCGCTGACCGCAACCAGGGTAATGACTCGGCTACTCCCAAAATCACTCACTTTGTTGAGAACCGATTCAACAACAACATCTGCTTTCACTTTCACCCGTCTTGCGTCTGTCCCATTACTCCCAACAAATGAAAATTCTTCGAGCTCGCTCAATGCAAGCCCATCGAAATCATCTCCAACTATCTCTTGAGTTACTCGGATAACTACACGCTGACGCGCAACATCAACAAACACTAAATGAGATCCAAAGTCATCCCATCCATCAACTGTCGATACCGCAACTCGATCAACACTAACCCTTGCAACATTCTCCCAAACCTGAGAACCAAACTTCACCTCACTAGGCCTTAACACAACCATCTACTCACCCCTTAAGCTCGATCGAGCACAAATGCGTTTGGTCTGCGTGTTGATTCCGCGATCCCATCACCATTCAAATCAATCATTGCAATTACACGTTCTCTTTCAGATGCGAATCGCTCTCGATACATCCTTGCTCGTTGATCAAACTTCTGTCCATTTCGTCCAGATGCTCCCGCGCCAGAATATATCAAATGCAACGCACCAAGTGCCTCCAATCGAACAAGCGCACCTGGATTCGTTACTGCATCTTCACTCAATCCATTTTCATCATCCACATTTATCCCAATCATCCCGAGTACCTGTCGATGCACGATTCCAATCTGAGGCCCATACCCATAAACCTCTACCTTCTGATTGCTCGCATCGATCCCAGGAATCGCATTACTCGAAGTATCCGCGCGCATCAATGAGACAGTTGCTTGCAAGTCGCTCTCAACGCTCACCACTTCAAGAACAACATCATCAAATAGAACAACATGCCCACTCTCGATTCCTGCATCAACAAATGACCCACTGTTGATACTCAACGCCGTCCCAACCAATGACCCAATCCCAGATAACAGTCTCTGCCCCATCCAAGCAATATCCCTATGCAACCCAGGTTCAAGCACTACCAAATCACGATCTTTCGCAAACATAACTCCTCCAAACTCAGTTAACTCTTTTCAAAGACCAAATCAACAACCTGGACGGGCACCCCTCCCGTCCAGGTCACAAGCCCCAGCAAAAGCTGAAACCCCGCATCCCTTTGCAGTCATTCCTGACTACTTAATTAAGTTCTCAAATACTCAGACCAGTCACAAGACCGTGTGCATTCTCGTTCTTCATCTCAAGTGTGTATTCACCGATCACCTGTCCTGTAATCGAATCACCCATCGCCGCTAAAGGTTTATAGTGAAAACTTCGACCCTGCATCGGTAACACCGAAATCCTCGAAGAATCAAGCAACATCACCGAATCACTAGGAACCCACCGACTCATAACAACTCGACAAATCCCAAAGTCACTCTCATACACACCAATCATGTCAGAGAATGTCTGATCGTCAGGCAAATACGCCCGGCTCCCAGATGCAAACCCGTTGATCTTCCTCTTCTGAGCGCCCCCAACAACAATCGTGTCGACTCCGCCGCTGCTCTGGTCCCAAATCTGCTTGAGCGCCGCGTTGAGAATCTCCTCTGTCAACTCATCATTCCCTGACCCTTCACCATCAGGTATCCCACCTTGACCTGGAGAAAACAGATTCGTTTCCATTGAATGTACAATCCCATTCATTGATCGTCGTACAGTGCTTGAACCTTGCCCATCACTGACCGGCGCGACACCGTTAATAATGCAGTTCTCAAGATCCCTGAGCAATTCACGCATGCGCTCTTGTTTTTGATAATCAACCTCATCAGCTATCCCATATGCTCGTGACGCTTGCATTGAACCAGAAACATCAATCCCTGCTGTAAAAATCTGTGTGTAGTTGCTCTTTCTACTCCGATTCGTAAATCTTGCATCAGGCGCATCGTCACCCTCAAGCGCCGCGTTACCAAGAATTGTGAGCTCTAAGTTATCCGCGAGAGTCGCTGCAACTGTCGCCCCATACCCACGCACTGCAATGATCTGGTTTGACACTTCAACAATCGCAAGCACCATCATCACTTCACTTGATCCCCCAGGCCGAACCAAATCCCCTACCCGAAAAATACTCACATCATCAACCGTGATCGTCGTCGCAGTTTCAGGATCAGGGCTGAATGTTGACTGATTAATAAGACCCTTGTTGGGTAACAACGCATCTTCGATCCATTCGTGAACAGTTGACATCGCACCCCGCTTTGCATCACCAAGATGATCCAACAACGGCGTCTCATACGGGCTCACAATCCCAATAATATCACTCACATCTTCAACCAACTCGGGCAACTCTACTCCCGATCCATAACTCGCCTTGCCTGTAAATGCCATTCATCGCCTCCATACTTTTTCTTGTTTAAACCAAACCAATCAACACTCAATGCCCGCGCCGAACCCGCAAGTATCTCAATAACTCGCTACGATCTCCGCTACTCTTCGCACGCTGCGCCATCGACATCAACTCATCGTCTCCCGATGAACTCACCACGGGCCCCATCGAAACACCCTCGCGTGCAACCTGTCTCTTTCCCGCGAACAAGAACGGCTTGCGATCACACAACTCTCGTACCGCAATCGAAACATCAGGCGCATCCATTTCCGCAATCGTCGCCTCTGTCAACAGCCTTGCAGTTTCAAGATCAATCGCCCTCGCCGCAGTTAACTCCATATCAATCTCACTGCGCCGCTCTACAGACCGACATGACTCATGTGCACTCGACAACTCACGCTCCAAGTCAACTATCCGCGCTTCAAGCTCTGCGACCCGATCCTCCGCTTCTTCTGCTTTAGATTTCCATATAACCTCCTCACTGATTGGAACTTCAACCACCTCATGAGCGCCCCCATTACCTTCACCAATCCCATCCGCTTCACCAGACCCAGTCTTCGCCATATCGATTCTCCTTATCAATCGAATCAACCAATCAAACAACCCCTGGGTCATCATCGCCAAACCCAAGCTCATCGAGCACAACCTCAGGCTCGACCCCAAGATCAATCTTCGCCCGACCTGCTGCAACAACACTCGCTTCATCAACGACTGGAAGCGCCCCCCAGACAACCCGAACCCCTCGATCTCCTACTGCTGTTTTTAACACTCCAGCGCCATCAAGCGCATCAAGAACCATCCCACTAATTTGTTCTATCCCGCGTCCATACCCAACCCGTTTTCGTAGAGTCTTTGCTATCAAACTCATTAGTGTTATGCGCAATGCTGTCGCACTCGACAAGTTCCCAAGTTTCGTCTTAACCACCCCCCCCGCAACCGGTGGGACCCCACTTATCTTGTCCATCGCTTCGCGGATCTCATTAATATGTGAATCCTCACTTGGACTATGCGCATCCCCACCAATCCCATGAATCTCTGCATCAGGATTGTCAGTACTCCAAACTACTCCAGGACCAACACTGCTCCCGCCGAACCCTTCAATACCCTTTGCAAGATACATCTTGAAACTCTGCATCGTTACTCGACTCGCACGATCGCTCAATCTCGTATTGAGTTCATCCTGCAGCCCAACCAATGCTTCGACCTCACCAATCCCGCTATAAGAAAACGGCTGACTCATATTCTGAATATGAACAATTGGTAAGACACCAGGCATCAAGCCCCACGCATCACCCCCAATGCGTACGCCATCCTCAAACCTTGCCCACCCATCAGGAGTGAATAGTTCAGTTACCCGTTGCGTACTTCGTTCCAGATTTCTTTCTGCTTCATGAGATCGAGGATTCTGAGGTTTCAACATCGAAAGCCTGCGAGTTTTGCCCTTCCTCGTTGTCGACTTCACCACGACATCTCGTTCTACATGAACCGCATACGCATCAATCCTTCGATAATCACTCGGAGACATAACCGCAACGCCTCGTCTTGCATCAATCGGTTCAATCGATATCCATTGAGATATGTCATTTACCCGTGCTCCAACCAACTGCTCTTCATCAACACGCAACAACAAGTCCACATGCCCAAACACATGCCCAAGAGTTGCCATATCCTGCATCAAAGAGATCCCACCACTCGACTCCCAAACAGATTCAAGCACCTCCTCAATCACATCACGAGTTTTCTCGTCTCTCGCCAATGACTCAATCCTCACAGGGGACCCAAACATAAAATCAACCATCGCCCCGACACGCCAACCGATGTCGTTCTCAATCACAACCTCTCGACGCCCACGCTCCCCCCCGAGTATCTGCCCTTCATTCGTCCCAACAATCCGCGTCGGCAACCCAACCTCCTGCGCTGATCGATACCAACCCCGTCCGCCATTCGCAGCCCCAGCCTGCCGAACCAACTCGAGCGGATTCCGGTAATACGCCCACATTTTTTCATACCGAGAAACATCTCGATTAACATGCTCACGAATCGCAAGCTGCACAAGTGCCCATTCCGGGTCCGCGTTTCCATGTTCCGCTCGAAGTTGGTCCGACATCTGGTTTCCTCCACCACAACCCTGCGTGCCTCAACAAGTCACACGCCTACACCATTCCCCGATCCGGACTTACTTATGCGCACAAATCCCACAATCAGAATCACCCCAAGAGGCGCAACCCCTCCAAAACACAACAGTAAAAAAACTTTCGATTCTCTTACTCTCAAAGAATCAAATGACCAATCTGTGCGCAAAGAGGTGAACTCTAAACTCAACATGCGCACGAAAAAACCCACACAAAGTGCGGGCCTCATTTCAAACAATCAACTCACTAACTCAACTAGAACATAATCTCAAAGAACTTCGACCACCGTATTCTCATCGAGATTCAAAACAACGATCTCACCATCATCCTTCTTGAGCTCCAATCGATCAAGCCAAAGCTTCTTGTCTCGCGAATGAGCATACCAAGACCCCGTCTTCTGCTGTCCCATTCGCATGATCTCTCCCTCAACGACAAACGCCGAAGCTTCTTCACCATGCATCAACTGCTTCGTCACACGAACCGTTGATCCGACCTCATACTGTTGTCCGTCTTGTTTCATCGTGTTGCTCATTCCTAACTATAGATCATCATCTTCGATGCATCACGCTCCAACGCGCCCAATATGTTCATCAATCTCACAAGCCACCCGTTTCGCCTCCGCTTCACTCGGTGCTTCGACAATCACGCGCATAATCGGTTCAGTGTTACTCGCCCGAACATGGGCCCACACCCCTTTTTCATCCCAATCGATCCGAATTCCATCCTGCAAATCAACTCGACACTCATCTAATTTCGAGTAAATCCCATTCAAATGCGCCACGACTGGTTCTGCATCAGATTTCTTTGCAAGATCCGACTTCGCTTTCAATATCGCGTATCCATTCTTCTGCACCTCTGCTGTAGGCCCAAACGAGTTCACCATCTCAACGAGTTCGCTGATCGTCTTCCCAGTCCGTGACACCAGCGCCAACACCAATGCCATCCCAGATAGTGAATCTCGAACATAGGTTACCTCTGCCCAAATCACCCCGCCGTTCCCTTCGCCACCAAGAACAACATCACATCCTTGTGATTCCAATCTCTTCATCTGCTCAACAACATTTGCCTCCCCTACTGCGCTCCGCACCACCTCGCCGCCGTAATGCGCTGCAACATCATCAATCATTCGACTCGTCGAAAGATTCACGACAAACACTGGTTTCTTATCACTCGTGTTCTTGCGCTCACGCCTCGCTTCCATCAACGCCATCGCACACAGTACGAGTGTGTACTCTTCGCCGATGTATTCGCCGTGCTCGTCAACAATCGCCAATCGATCCGCATCAGGGTCCTGCGCAAACCCAACCCACGCTTTCATCGCTGGGACTACATCACACAAACTACCCTTCCCGGAAAGATTCTCTTTCGTAGGCTCAGGAGTATGCGGAAAATCTCCCGATCCATCACACGCAATCGGATACAAACGCACACCAATCCGTTCAAAGAAAGGAACCGCCATCGTTGAACCTGCACAGTTTACCGAATCTAACACAACCGAGATCTTCCCAATCTTCTTCGTAGGCTTTTCTCCTGCGACTCGAAAAAACGAATCCGTCGCCCATGAGACATGAACCCCAATCTCACTCGAATGCGCCACAACGATCCCGCGCTCGCGAGTTTGTTTAGGTTCTCCTTCGCTTTGTCGAAACAAGTCAATGATCTCGTTCGCTTCACTTGCAAGAGGCGCACGTGATCCTGACCCACTACCGCCTCGATCTAAGACAATGCACTTGAGTCCGTTCCACTCTGCAGGATTATGACTCGCAGTAATCACCATCCCTGCTTCACAACAAGGCGCCGACGCTGCAAACCCTACTGAAGGAGTTGTTGCAACTCCCATACGAACAACATCGCATCCACTTCGCAACAATCCCTCGATCGCCGCCTCTTCTACCGCCTCACCGCCCCGTCGGCCGTCTCGACCCACAGAAACGACCATTGCGTCCCCCACTTCGCGATCTGCCCACAGCCATTCCCCAAACGCCGCGGCATATCGCATCGCAAGCTCCGGAGTCAAACTCTCCCCAACTATCCCTCGTAAACCACTTACACCCAAAATCAAAGGCGAATCACTCATTTCATACTCCTTGTTGTGCATCATACTCTAGGACTCCCCACGCCCTACGCCTCGAACAGACCTACCCTCCTTTCATGCCTGATTCAATACTTAACTTCCTTGCCCTCGACAGATACTTCGGCCTCGACTGGGCTGCAGCCATATTCATGTTCCTCTCGATGCATCGACTCGGAATTCATAAAAAAGACGGGTTCGTATTCGCTGCACTTGCTTCAATGTGTTGGATCGCGTTTAACCTAATTGCACATTCACCCGCAGGTGTCGTTGCCAATGTCATTATCGCGATCATGGCCTTTCGATCGCTTTCAACTTGGAACAAAACTCATCCAAAGAACAATATTCAAACTACTCAGGATTCATGATCATGTTCTCGATTCAAGTTACCCACGAGTTCTGCGCAGCCCATTCAATCGTCCTGCTCGGTGCTCAAGAACCAATCCACGGCCACAACTTTAAAACAACCGCAACCATCTCTGGAAATGAACTCGACAATGAAGGACTTCTCTGTGACTTTCATCTCGTAGAGCAAACCCTCATTCAAATCTGTTCACCGTTCTGCAACAACAATCTAAATACCACCACTCCGTTCGATCAGATAAACCCGACCGCTGAGAATCTCGCAAAACATATCGCAGACGAATTATCCATCCGTCTCGATGAAGAACTTTCCCCACGCGCCAAAGTTCACAGCGTAAGTATCACCGAAGCTCCAAACTGTCTCGCGATATACAACCGCCCATAACCTACTCAACCCAGTACTCGCTTGGGAATTCACACCCTTAGTTGCGCACTCTCTGCGCCTCAACCCCCTCTCCTACTCATTCTGGGCTGAATCCCCCCCTCACACAAAAGCTCCTCTCATACTCAACCGATCCAAAACTCGTGACCCAAGCAAGGGCTCGGATCGCGCGTGATCACATCAAAACCTCTGTATAGAGAAGGAAACACCACATGTTTAACACACCATTTGCACCAAACTTCGCTGGCCCATCATTCGGTTTCGGTAACACCCCATCAAACTGGAATACAGGCTGGGGTAACAACTGGAATACCCCATTCAACAGCAACTGGGGATCAAACCCAGGCTCATTCCCAAGTGCTTGGGCACCATCATGGAACTCAAACTCCTTCCCAGGTGCATGGGCTCCATCATGGAACTGGAACACTCCATTCAACGGATTCAACAACTGGAACAACTCAAACCAAGGCTGGAACAACTTCCCAACCAATAACTGGAACTCAAGCTGGGGCAACACCCCAGGCGCTTGGGCTCCATCATGGAACTGGAACACTCCATTCAACGGCTTCAACAACTGGAACAACTCAAACCAAGGTTGGAACAACGGCTGGAACGAAGCTTCAGACTGGAACTCAGAAGGCAACTTCGAATCAACTCCATTCAACGGTTTCGCACCATTCCCAGGCGCATTCAACCCAAGCTTTAACGGCGGGTTCAATCCAAACTTCAATAACGGATTCCAAGGTACACAAGCAGCCTAATCCATCGACCCCAAATCGATCCCATTCAAAGCAGCCAAAAGGCTGCTTTTTTCATGCCGTCATAGATCATGACCTATCATCACTCATGCAACTCCGTTTCCTCGGCACCGGAACATCCGCAGGCATCCCCGTCATCGCTTGTTCCTGTCAAACATGCACTTCAACAGATCAACGCGACAAACGAACGCGAACATCCGCAACTGTCGAGTTTACTGATCCTACCGGCGTCCAACGCGTCGTCCTCATCGACACTTCACCTGATCTTAGAGAACAAGCGCTCCGCGAAGAAATCAATCGCGTCGATGCAATTCTGTTCACCCATAATCATGTTGATCACACCTTCGGCCTAGACGAAGTCCGAAGATTCAATGAAGTAATGAAAGAACCGATCAATATCTACGCTAATCAACACACTATGGATGCGCTCAACCGTGTCTACCAACACATTTTCGAACCTCACAAAAACATCCAAAAATCATTCATTGCGTCACTCGTCCCGAATGTCATCGAACCCAACAACACTTTCGAACTCTTTGGACTCTCCGTAACACCCATCACTCTCAATCACGGAAAACTTCCAATCCTCGGATTCATCTTTGAAAACCCCAACATCGAATCAGACTTTCTACCACTCGCATACTGCACAGATGTATCAAATATCCCTGACGAAACACTTGAACTACTTGCCCCTACCAAGACCCTTGTGCTTGATGCGCTTCGACACAAACCTCACCCAACCCATTTCACCGTCGAGCAAGCAGTCGGCGCCGCTTCGCAAATCAACCCTTCTCGGACCTACCTCGTTCATATGACACATGATTTGTTGCACACATCAACAAATGCGGACCTCCCAAACGGAGTTGCCCTCTCCTACGACGGATTAATCATCTCTTAAACTTCCAATACATCAAAAATGCATTGACATCTTTTTCTCTCGTGGCATTCTCTATTTGGATACCAGATCGTCTGGTACCCAAACCAAATCGAAGAGAGGAGCCCACAGATGTCCGAACCAACAAGAAACATCAATCCGTCGAGCAAAGCCCCACAAATTACTTCCCTCTCGATCGCTTTCCCGATGAACTTTGAATCCCAATCTCACACGCCTTCAAATGATCCTCGCAGAGTCACACCGGCGGCCAATGACACAACACGTCCGCCACATCGACATGACGCCGGAGAGTAAGAAAATCGTGTCAATCTAACCCTCACCAACGCCCGCCAAGGGCGTTTTTCTTTGCTTGAACTCAACAATGACGGATCACTCAACTTCTTTGATGTCTCTGCCTTCCTCGCAGCCTTCAGTGCTCACGACCAGATCGTGGATATGACATGTGATGGAAGCTACAACTCCTTCCATGTAAGTACATTCCTTGCCGCATTTAGTGCTGGATGTCCATAGCCCATCCACCTAACCAAATCCTGACCCACCCAACCGCCCTATCAGGGCGTTTTTTCATATTTCCAACGCGCCAATCACACTCAAATCACTCCCAATTCGATCTCAAAGCGCCTACGATCACGACCCATGGGAAATACACAAGACATCAAGAAGCGGATGAACGCAGTTAACAACATCAAACGCATTACGCGCACGATGCAAATGATTGCAACCTCAAAGTTTGCACGCGCTCAACAAGCGTCAATCGCATCGAGGCCATACACCGAATCAATCTTCGGACTCGTCGCCAAACTCGGGGACGCAGGTGTAGGCGAAGGGCACCCATTGCTCTCAAACCCAGATGCAGACGCACCCGAGATCACTCTTGTCATCTCAGCTGATCGTGGACTCTGTGGCCCATACAACGGATCAATCACAAGAACCGCTCTCAATCACCTCAAAGCACAGACAAACGAGAACAACATCCTCGAAGTTGTCGGCAAAAAGGGTGCAGGAGCACTGAAGTTCAACGGCTTCACCAAGTTCAAACTCCACACTCAGTTCGGCGACAAACCAACATACGAAGATATCGAAAAACTCGCTCAAGGGTATATCGATCAGTTCATCGCAGGCGAAATCTCAGCAGTTCGTATCGTCTACATGAAGTATTTCTCCGCCGGTCGTCAAAAACCAACAGTACTCCAACTCCTTCCATTTACAACTCCAGAAACTGACACATCCGCAGAACAATCCGCTACCGGATTCTCAGATGTCTACGAGTTCTCTCCAGATGCAGAATCACTACTCGACTTCTTGCTCCCCGCAGCCGTCAAAGCAGTAACCTTCCAATGTTTCAATGACGGCGTCGTGTCAGAGCACATCGCTCGAATGGTTGCGATGAAAGCCGCGACAGACAACGCTGGGAAGATGGCTCATCTGCTCAAACGCAAGTTCAACAGAATGCGCCAAGCTCAGATCACAACCGAGCTCACCGAGATCATCTCAGGTGCAGCCGCACTCGAATAGAAGAACCAAAGATCAAGCAAAAAACCACGCCTTCGAGCGTGGTTTTTTTATATCCGAAACCCTTCAATCTACTTCACAATTTCAACTCGGTACCGATCACGCTCATCGAGCATCGCATTGATCTCCCGATGAATATCTTGAACGCGAAGTTCACGATACCCCTCGCGGATCTTCCAAAGATCATCTACATCTCTCTCAAGTGAAGCAAGCGCACTCATCCGCATACTCCAATACTCCCCAGTATCAAAGTACTTGGATATCAATGCATGAATCCTGTCCTGAACTTGTTTAAGTTCTTCTTCTGTCACTCCATCGCGGCTTAACACGCCCATCATCTCTTCGACAATCTCTACGCCTTGATCAATATCATGCTCATCGCACCAAACACGGACAAGGAAAAGTGATCTATCAGGTACTGCAGACGATATCGCAACCTGCGAGCTCACTCGCAAACCTTCATTAGCCTCTCTGATCCGTTGATTGAAAATCATCGAAGCCAAAATTCTTGCTCTCAGTTCAGATAACCCAAGACCCGGTTCTGCGAGTGAACCCACAACGACCCCGACATCCTTCGCTTCTGTCGTTTCGATCTCTATTACACGCACACTTGTCACACCATTGTGCAAAACTGGATCCAAGTTCTTTGCATTTATTTTTCGATCTCGATCATCAAGGGTGCCAAAGACATTCGAAGCTCGTTCAAGTAACTCATCCCCCGGAATTACCCCCGCTATTCCGATGTCAATTTGACCATTGCGAACGATTTGTGTTAAGACTCGCTGCGCGTCTTCAAGTCCAAACTCACCCTCTATCCGATCTGTCGAGATACTACGCAATAATGATGAAGTTGGATACAACTTGGTTAACGCCTGATCGATCACATCCCATTCAGAATCGCAACAAGTCTCTTGCCATTGCACAAAGGCTGACTCATCAATCATCGGCCGATTCAACAACCCATAAAGCAAGTCCATTGCTTCGTCATACGAATCGATTGATGTTTGAACGCGCAGCTGCACCGACCCGACTTCTTGCTTAACTTCAAAATCAATACCATGTTCGTTCATGAAACTCAAAACCGACATATGCCCACGAGATTCAGTAGTAGGAGTTTCCCACGCAACCATTGCCCCACGCAACTCTTCTTCAAACTCGATATGCTCAAGTAGTACATCGCCCCAGATTGTCGCTGTGATATATACGCCATTATCCTCATCTTGAACTTTGCGAGTCAACACTCGAACACCATTGCTCAATGTTGCTTCCCAGACTCCAGGCTCGGGATATTCGGAGATCTCTGAAACTTCGCCACAAAACTCAACACCTTCGTTCATTGAACCAACCAGGTCCTCCATCCAATCCTGTCGAATTGGTTCTAGATGATCTTGCATCGCAGCGTCGACGACCGCAAGGACTTCACTACTTCTCCATCGAATTTTTTCATCCAGGTGTGTGTGTTTTTCAATCGAGTCTTCCTTGGACAAAGCAATAAACGACGCGTCTTGTGGATCTACCAATCCTCGAAGCACCTGATCAATTTCATCATCACGAACACCAACCATCAACTCTGTTGCAAGCCGATCCCATCTCTCCATCCCGATAATCGGCCGCCCGGTAGTAACTAACCAATGAATCAATCCCATGTGCTCACGATTTGTCGTTTTCGCCCACTCATCCGCATCACGATGCCAACGAGAAAGCACTGCTCGCCGAGCGCGCGCGATTTCAGACTCCGTCGCTCCATCGCGATGTAACCGATCTGATTCTTGAACTAAAAACCGAACCCATCGAGTCCATTCATGAACAGAAGTATTTTCTCCTTCTTCGTCATCAATCCCAATCTGCATCAGTTTGAGTTGTCCCCAAAGATCAACCTGATCGAGTCTCAACGACACCCCGCTCCCTAGATTCGAAGCCGCGAATCGCTCCAATCGATATCTAACGATTTCTCCTGCAACCCGCTCAACAACAAGCTCCCGGAGTTCTTCATAGGTATACGCACCTGCACGCACACTCCAAGGATCGTTAACCCTGTACTCCATTGAATCATCTCGATCGACAATCCAAACCGCTGCAGCCTCTTGTGATTCAAAGTCTGGATTTGAATCGATAACTCCACGATGGGATACATCAATACCACTTCGTCCATCAATATATTTTTCTTGTTTTCCACGAGCAAGAGATCCGACTAAGGACGCCGCTTTGGATCGCACTTCTTCAGAATCTACATCACCTACCACAAGAATTACCGCTTGAGATGGTTGATAGAACAGATCCCCAAAGCGACGGATCTGATCGAAATCAAGCTGCTCCCGCTGATCACTTGACACCATTGGCAATCGCTCACCAAACGGCGTACCTTCCATCCAGTACGGCAACCATTCTTGTTGAATCTTCGGATTCGATAAACACATTTGTTCATACTCTGCGTTTGTCTGATCGATCCCTTCCCGAACTCGTGCGTCATCGATCTCATCAAATCCCATATCCAAGATGTCTCGAAACAGCATGAATACTGAGTTGATTTCATCGTCGGCTTCCCAGTTCACACTCGCCATAAACACAGTTTGATCAAAGCTCGTAAACGAACCTTCATGAATCCCATACCCGTTGGACCCATCGCTCAAAATCTGTTCTATCCCATCTCGTGAAAAATGTTCTGTTCCATTTCGTATGATTTGTTCGATTACCCCAGCTGCGCCGCGAGAATTTTGATCCTCATACAAGGACCCTGCTCGAACGAGCAACCAAACTTGGACTGGATCATTTTCTATCTCGTCTTTACGAACGATTCTGTTTCCAAATGCTGATTGACTATCAACAACAATCAGTTCGATCCCGTTGCTCAATCCAATCCTTTGCGTACCTTCCTGATCCCCAACAATTGTTTCGTCATGGGCTAGCACGCTTGGAACTTGAGTGACAACACAAACTGTGAGCACCAAAGCAACCCCTCGCATGACGCAAGATCTCTTCTCCTGCAAATGGTTCTTCAGATTGAGCAATCTATGGCCTATCAATCAAATGGACCTCATAAGTATTCGTAGAAAACAACTCTTTCACTGGTTGAACCAGTTCCAACAGTAGATATACCGATGATCACTCTGGACGATTCATGAATTGAGTACTCAAGCGCTGAAACTTGCTTAATTTGCTAGATTGAATTATCAGATGAAAACCCCGAAGGTCCGAGATCATCGAGAATCTCGCAAACAGAGCTTCTTTGCCCAGTTTTACATCGATTGCTCTGATCCCAATTCCCTTCCAACATCCCTGAAATCGCCTTCTCGATCTTCAGTCTCACCTTATCCATCTTAATCGCATCCATCCCTATAGATCCCTTAGTCCCGTCTTGGAGTAACCAATACTCACACACACTACCAGGTCCAGGATCTCCAAACGCGTGTTCGAGTGCCATCGCGTAAATCCCAAGTTGCAAGTCATCTTTCTTAGGCTCTGACAAATCTTTTCTAGGCCTACCCGTCTTGTAATCTATAACCCGTCGCCCGCCGCTATCTGTTGCATCTACGCGATCGAGCACCGCTCGAATTGTGTGCACTTCTCCATTAAACTCATATGGAAGGACCATTTTTTTCTCGAGTTCTTCGATATGCACATCCTCATCATGCATTGAGTCCCAATACAACTGAATCATTGCTTGCGCCTGTTTGAGTTTGTCCGCGTCAACAACCATATCTCTCGGCCAATGCTCAAAGAAATACTGTTTCGTCATCGATTCAAGAATCTCAAACCCAGGCTTATCTGCTCCATCCGCGTCTGCGATTCTCCATTTTTGATAAAACGATTCGAGCGCCTGATGAACTGCCTTCCCCACAACTGCTGGAGCACCCTCGTCCATCGGTAATCTCAATACTTGCTCAACCAAATAACAACGCGGACAATGTAGATATCCTGAGATTTGAGTAAAACTTAACTTCAACGGCCCAGTAAGTCCAGGATGCAACTGCTCATCATTTTCAGAACATTTATCCTCTAGCGCATCAACAAGACTACTCCCAAACCCTTCCAATGAAGATCCATTTACCCATTGAGGTAGTTCCCCCGATTCAAGAACCGTTCGAATTATCGTTGCTCTCTTTGCTACAACTTCAAGTTTTTCAAACAACTCTTCTCGTGACAACTCTCCCAACTCCATCGCGTCCATTGCAATCGCCGCGTCGCGTCTCACTTCTCGCTTTGCTTGATCAAACACATCGCGCATCCGATTCACTGCCGCGAACTCTGCGCCGAGTTGTGAAACTGCGTCCCCCGCTTCAGAGGGATCTAGAACATCAAACGCATCGCGTTCAATCATCGAATCATTCAATGCATTTCTCAACTCAAACACAAAGTTGACAGAACTCGGTTTCTTTGGCACCTTTGCAAGCAACACAACCTGCTTGTGCGCACGAGTGATTGCGACATAGAACACTCTCCGTTCTTCATCAATTTTACGAGACTTCGCATCTCGTAGATCTTCTGCGACATCAACGAGTCCTTCGGGAATGACTTGGTCATCACTCCCGCTTGTCTTTGGATACCCATGAGGGCCGCTCACTCTGGGAACGAATACTGTATCGAACTCCAACCCCTTAGAAGCATGCGCCGTGAGCATTGAAACTGCTCCTAGATTCAGGTCTGTGCCGATGAGATTTGCCCCACCTCGATCCTCAACCCGCTCCTCAGGCAACTCCCCAAGCGATCGTTCATTGGGATCCAAGTCTTCCCAATACCGAAGCATCGCACCCAAATCACCCGGCTCATCAAATCGATCCGCACGAGATTTCGCGAACCGAACAAATGCAACTAGGGAAGAAACGCGTGACGCTCTTGATCGACTATCTCCAAGCTCTTGATGAACAACACCCGTTCGTTTAATTATCTCCATCAATGTTTGTGCCGCGAGTGCTTCGCTTGCAATAGTTGCAAGTTCTAACGACAGCGCCTTCATTTCCTTTGCTCTTTGAGCAATCGATTCATCGCCGCGTCTGATTAACCAATCAAGCAATAACCCTGGATCACTTGCACCTTCATCCCCTTCAATCCATCGAGATCGCTCAACTCGCCAACCCGAAATACAACCCCCAAGCTTGATCGCGTCGCACCGGTAAGGCCCACGCACAAGCACCCGTTTGATGTCATTGGCGCTTGTTGGATCTATCAATAATCGTGACCATGCGAGCACATCCTGCACACCTGCATCTTCCATCGGGCTCCGGTTCTCGCGCATCTCAATCGGAATATCCTTGAGCGTGAGCACCCTTGCAATTCCATCGAGCTCATTTTTTGTGCGTGCGATGACCGCGCATGACCCGAATGAAAAATCTACACCTTGTTCCTTTGCGTCGCTCGCCATCTTCAGGAGCATCGCTGAGATCACCTCACCACTTTGAGGTTCAGCCTCAAGACGTACCAACTCAACACCAGCTCCAGGTACTTCGCCGCTAAAAGATTCTCCAACTTTCGAATCATCAAATCGAACATTCGCTCGCTCAATAATCGCATTGCTTGCCTCTACAACTGGTTTCGCACTTCGGAAGTTCATACTCAATGTAATTGTTTGAGGCTGAACCCAACTCTGTGCGAACCGAGCAAACGCGTGCTCATCAGCCCCACGGAACCCATAAATACTCTGATCATCATCCCCAACAACACATAGATCAGGATTCGATTCAGGGGGACATAGTTGACGGATCATCTCAATCTGCGCAGCGTTCACATCCTGAAACTCATCAACAACTACATGCTTGTAATCATGCCTTAATATCGACGCTATCTCACGATGCTCTCTCATCAACTTATTAGGCAACAAAATGAGATCATCAAAGACCATCCATCCACGATCTAAACAACGAGATTCAAAATGCTCATAAACCTGAATCGCTTGTTCGAATCGATCAAGCTCTGCCTGCGTCGCTTCGAGATCTTCTGCACTGATCGAGCTTCCATCATTCTGCAGCATCGCTCGTCTCTGATTCAGCCATAAATACCCGTCGACGCTGTGCATCCCCTCATACCGAAGCTCATTCATCACCTTCGTTGCGAGTTCAACAGCGCTTTCAACTCCTGCACCCATAACGCGTTGATACAGTCCTCGTTCTTGAATGATTTCTCTGATCAAACTCCTGCGTTGAGAAGAGTCGATGAGAATTGGATCATTTTTCACTCCGATCACATCGCCAAAGCGTCGAATGATCCCAAGTCCCAAACTATGAAATGTTGACGCGACGACTCTTGCCGATCGGGTAGGACCAACCAGTTCTCCAAGCCGTTCGCTCAGTTCTCCTGCAGCTTTGTTCGTGAAAGTAACTGCGACAACTCGTTCAGGTTCAATCCCACGATCGGAGATCATGTGCGCCACACGAGCAGTGATCACTCTCGTCTTCCCAGTGCCCGGACCCGCGAGTACAATCAATGGCCCATCTTCATGAACTACCGCCTTCCTCTGATCGTCAGTCAAAGGCAAGTCGTTTAAACAAAAACCACTGTCACGAACTGTTTCCATGCATAAGTGTACACGCTCAAGCCCGCACTTACATGCACCGAAGACCCTGATTAAAAGACTTGTTTACGCTTCTGTATCACGCATATAGAGATGAAGTGCCATCTGCCCATAAGTATGCGTTTCAGGCCCAAGCGCCCCTTCCATCTTCAGGTCAATATCCTCAAGACGATGTTTAGGTTTGCTTGCTTCACGCGCCATGTCTTTCTCGAACGCATCCATCATTGCTTCTGCGTTTGGATCATCAAGATCAATCTCAATAACCTCTTCGCCATCAATTTCCTCAACAACGGATCGGTTCTTATTCTTGCTCTTTGTCTCAACAGGCTCATCAACGGTTTCGTCGAACTTATGAACCGCTGGCCAAGGGGTCCGCAATACCGCGTACCCGGTATCGTCGAGCAATGAAATCATCCGAGTAAACTGTGCCTTCACCCGAACCCAATCTTCAGGATCTCGGACCATCGGATAAGGGGGATCAAAGAACACAATGTGTACTGGTTTGGGACATCGATGAATAGCCGCCGGCCCTAATGCATCACCGGTTACAACTTCCACAAAATCTTCTGCGCCAATCATCTCGATGTTCTTTTCGAGCACCTTGGTAACTTTTCGATCACGCTCGACGCACACGACCCTCGTCGCACCCCGACTCGCAGCTTCTAACCCAACTGTCCCAGTACCACTGAAACAATCTAGCACCGATTCACCTTCGAAATGACCGCGAAGCAGATTGAACATCGCTTCTTTGACCATATCCGGGAACGGCCGGGTTATCGATCCGTCAGGAGGGGACAGGAGTTTTCGTCTTCGATATTGACCACTGATAATGCGCATAGACAAGAAGCCAAGCCCATCTACCCTACGAAGTCAAGCTATTGCCCAAGGATGTAATTGTCTTAGATTGAGTCCATGAGACTATCAATAGAACAAAGTGATGTCATCGGACTCTCTTCGCCGCTCACAAGCGACCAAAACGGTACACCAGGCCCATCATCTGCCCATTGATTGAGCAACGATTCTGGATCACGAGCAACATCTGCAAGTCGATTCCCACCGATATATACGCATCGCTGGATCATCAGCGCCTCGTCCCCGGCGTATTCCATCTCCGCAGAGACACCCGCAAAGACTTCTGCAACTTCTCCGAACAGTTCAGGATTATGCCTGATAAGAATGTCTGCATCGTGCCAAAGGAAGAATCGCTGACGAGTTGGAACCCGAGAATGAATGTTTGATCTGTGCCTGAGAAGTGAAGCGAGTCCATGAGGACCGTCCACAGTACGAGCAAGTCGATCTACAGGGATCAACCGTTCAAGTTGAGCACATAACCCTTCAAGATCAAGGATGCTTCGTCCATGAAGGACACAAACCTCAGTCCCCGATTGAGCAACGAGAAACTGCTGGAGTGATGCACCAAAGCGACTTCTTGCTCCAGTCTTCCCAGAGCAAGCCGCAATATGATGCGATTCGAGCTTCGCAAGCACTTCTGGCTGCCAAGTCCCTCGCTCAAACACAAACCGAGATGTCCCAAAGTGAATGGACATACTTCACGCATGAATCGCGACTTTGCCGTGATCCGAGCAACTCCTGTTTTCGCATTCACTTTTGTGAACGCGCTTGTACATTTGGGGTGGTGGTGTCAGTACTGTTGAGTCCCCAATCGCTTCAACAGTTCGAGTATGCCTCAAAAAGCCCATCACGCCACACAATCCTCAGATTGAGCACCCAATTTCAGTCAACGAATTAGTCATGGCTGGTAATTTTACCCAGTTAAAAAACTGCAATGTGACAAAAAATCCAATGTAATATATTCCATTTCATTCAATCTAATTGATACAAGTTGTTGATATGTTTGCGACGCACATAGGCAAAAGACCCCATAACCTTGCCGGTTTTTGTTAAATAATAAGGTATCAAACAGAAAACCCCCTATTTGATAAAGCAATGTTTTGGTATATTAAAGGGTCGTCTGCATGGGGTAAAATAAGGAGCCGATCACTTGCCCGCTCGGTAAGCCAGAAGAAAATAAGACAATGACATATCAAATGACGAATAGAATTATCCAATCCACCCAGCGGATCTGCTCGCTGCCGTCGATCCCTACCCAAGACTGGGCCTCACTAACCGCCGAAGCGATCGCGACTACATCACTCAATACGATCGTGGGAATACTTATTTCTAGAATCGATCCCGAAACAGGGTTGTTGACCACGATGTCATCTGGAGTATCACAAAACTCAGACTCACAATTTGGAAACATGTCTGCTGAATCGATTCATTTTCAAGACAAACTAGATCGACTAAAATCCCATGGGCTGAATCTCCCGCCGCACAGCACCTCACTCGGACTTATATCCCCAATTTCAAAGCTCAATGAGAATGCACGAAATTCACCATTGGGATCTATTTTCTCATCTCTTTCTTTCACAAATCCCACAGTCATGCTCATTCCAATTAACAAAGAGCACCCAGATCTATTCTTGATTTGTCTCTGCGCGATGAATCCTAATCACACTCCAGAAGGAAGCTCAGAATCTGAGTCAGACACAATCGTCAATACGCTTAGCCACTTCTATGACATCATTGCAGAAAAGGCGCGCATCGCACTAGAGCATGTCACAAATCCCAAAGTCTGGTTAACTGATCGCGAACATGAGATCCTCGACCAACTCATCCTTGGACTTTCTGTTAGACAGATTGCTGAAAATCTCAACCGATCTACTCATACGGTTCATGATCATGTAAAAAACTTACATAAGAAACTTCATGCATCATCGAGAGGCGAACTCATTGCAAAGTCACTCGGATACCAATCCAAGATGAATCGATGTTCTCCAACAAACAACCCACTCATCCTGCGTGAAAAAGTATCGATTGAAGAACTCAAACCAATACACGCAAGAAAAATCACACGACAACCATCATAACCCTCGTTCGCAGACTCATCATCACGCCGATGATTCATCCTTCTGATGAGTGCAAGCGTGTTTTGATTTCGTCCATGATTCGTACTTCGAGTTCTACATCTCTACCAATCGTTTCTCGAAATGCCCTGGGCTCAAGTTGCCCACCACTATCTCGTGATCGTGCATGTGTAGAAAGTCGAACACTCTCGGATTCGATCCGCCAATTGGGACGATGCACGCGATTAACAAGAACTGCGACATGAACAACAACTGATTCCCTCTCACTCAACGAGTTCGAGATATCTGTTTCTACATTCAATCGCTCGAATTCTATCCGAACAATTCGTTCTTGCTGATTCGCAAAGTCTTCCCACTCTTGATTCATCGTTGATTGTTCACGATCCCAAGGCGACACAACTCCAACACTTCGTTTCGGATGACTCGTTAGAACCCCACGCGAAGCATCGACACGATTTATTCCAAAGCGATAATCCACAAGCACATCACGAGCAGATTCAAACACCTGATCATACGATTGGTTTTCTAAAACAAGCTCTGCCTTTGATTCCGCAACAACTTGATTCACATCTGCTGTATCTATGTTAGTTTGTTGCGACGTATGACAACCAGACAACAAAGAAACTGCAAATGAGACTGAACTCCCAATATTGATCAGAGTTTTACTTTGTTTGTTCATGACTCAACCTTAGCATCAAATCCGATCTTGAGCACGCTCTGAATCTCATCAATAAGAACTTGCACATCCTTCTCTTGGACTGAACTTGATCCTATCGCAACTCGCGCAACCCAACAATCAGATCGATCACCGTGTTCATCAACTAAAGGCACAATAGTATGCGAAATGAGAACGCGCCTACGAGCATTGATTCCTTCAATTAACGCCTTCGTCCGATCGTTTTCCCCTACTACTCTGAAACAAACGAGCGCAAGTGATCGATCAACCGCCAGACATAGTCCAGGTTCACTCTCGATGAATGATTCGAACTGCTCTGCAAGTTGAACATGTGATCGGATGTGATTTTCTAGACCTTGTGTACCGAAATATCGAATCACAAACCAAAGCTTGATCGCTCGAAATCTTCGCCCCAACGGGACATGCCAGTCGCGAAAATCGATCACTTCTCCAGATTCGCTCTGCTTATTTTTTAGGTACGCCGGGGTGATACTCATCGAATCGGTAAGAGCTTTGCGATCTCTTACCCAAAACAGATCGCAATCAAAGTTTGTTAATAACCATTTGTGAGGATTAATGCACAACGAATCTGCGCGATCAAGCCCATCAAGAATTGATCGATGCTCAGGACAAACACATGCAGCCCCTGCCCATGCTGCATCAACATGTAACCATGGGCGATAATTTGTAGGTAACAAATCGAGCATATTCCCGATCTCATTGAGTGGATCAACTGCTCCTGTCGAAGTACTGCCCTGCGTTGTTGAAACCATACACGGGACTAGCCCGTCAGCTATATCCTTCTCGATCAACATCTTCAACTCGGATGTATCCATCGCCAAGTCATTCGTTGTGGTGACTAAACGAACTCTGGAAAAATCTTCAGGCCCATCAGCCAATCCCGCAACCATCGCAGCCTTCAAAATTGAAGAATGTGCTTGCGTCGAGGTATACACCGTCATCTTCGATCGATCGAATCCAATATCAACCTTTGCTCTTCTCGCTGCAACTAGCGCCGCTAAAGCAGCTTCACTCGCAGTCCCTTGGATACACCCTCCCCCTGAGTGTGCCTTGGAATCAAATCGAAACTGATCTGGCAACCCAAACATCGAGGCGCACCAATCCATCATTTGCATTTCGAGTTCAGTGACTGCAGGCGATGTAGACCACAACATCCCATTGACATTCAATACGGACGAAACTAACTCTCCCAGAACCCCTGGAACAGAAGCACTGCACGGGAAGTACGCAAAGAATCTTGGTGATTGCCAATGAACTAAACCAGGTTCAATGAGATTCTCAATATCAGAAATCACTTCTTTCCACTGATCTCCACTCATTCCATCTTTGGGAGGCTGGCCAGGTAACTTCGACAACAACGCACCAGGCTCAATAGCCAATGAAACATCTCGATCTTCAAGCGAATCCATGTATCGAGTTGCCCAACTTGAAAATGAATCAAGCGCCTCGATTAAAGCTGATGATTGGTACCCCGAACTTGTGTTCGACCCAATAGAAGCCTGTTCAGAAATATTCTTTGAGTCACTCATTTCTTACTCCATCCAACAAATGAACCCTTGCATGATCGAACGGATTCTGGTATATCTATTGTGTTCTATTCTCGAACACCGTGGGGGTCTTTGAGAACTCACACCGGTTTATCCCGGTGATTGAACAAAAATAGGCATTGAACGCTTGAAAGGGGTTTCTGCGTTCTCCGCAAGCATCTGCATGAAAGCATATGCAACTGTTTTTGATACATTGTCGAGAAATCGACGAATGAAAACCTTCTGTTCCGGTTTTCAAAATGATTTTGATCCCTTCGGCTGTTGCTCTGGTCTTGAACCAGACCGCTCAATTACTCGTGTGGATTGAGCGCGAATAGTCTCGAATGCGTTTGTTATCTTCAGTTTTATCTGAAGAGACATCGCGTTATTCGCGTGGAGTCTCAAAATGACTACTTTCCAAGTATGTCCACCAAATGGAATAAAACCGAAACGAAATCGGTCCATTTTCTCTCGCGCACATCAGTTCGCGATTGCAATCAGCGCATCCACATCTTGCATGTGCTTTGCTCAATCTTCAATTTCTTTTGAAGAGTACACTTTCCAAGCGCAACTCGATGACGCACTCAGACTCATCTCTCCTGGTGGACGATACGGCATTATGTCCGGCGGCGGAGTAGCAGGCGATTTCAACAATGACGGATTCCATGATCTCTTCATGCTCGCCGGCGGCGGATTCCCCGACTACCTCTATATCAACAAACAGGATGGGACATTTGAAGACCAAGCTAATCTGTGGGGTGTTGATGTAATGCACCATTCATTTGGTGCTTCGTCAGTAGATTTCAACAACGATGGATACTTAGATATTTTCGTAACCTCATACGGCCCATCATCAACGACCGCTATCTCAGGCGCGCTCAAACTCTACCAGAACAACGGACCAGATGAACAAGGACAATGGTCCTTCACGAATGTTGCAGTTGATGCAGGTGTAAACCGTCTCTTTGGATCAGTCCGTGACGGGCTTGGATCAGGCTGGGGAGATATAGATCTCGATGGAGATCTCGACCTGTTCATTTGTGGATACAACGAAATCCGTATGTGCAATCGTTTGTATCTCAACAACGGCGCCGACTCCAATGGCCAATACACATTCACAGACATCACCGCGAATGCAGGTCTCGAACGAGATGGAATATACGGTTTTTTACCGCAGCTCGTTGATATAAACAATGATCTCTATCCAGACCTTATCCTTATTGGAGATGCAGGCACAAGTAAACTCTACATCAATAATCAAGACGGAACATTTGTGGATCAAACTGCAGACGCATCGGGAATTGAAACCGCTAATGGTATGGGAGTTGATGTAGGAGACATCAACAATGACGGCATGCTTGACATGTATGTCTCATCCATAACATTCCCAACTACACAGGGTCCAGGAAATGTCCTTCTTGTTCAAAACGAACAAAACACATTTACCAATACCGCCCGTGAAAATGGGACATACAACGGCCATTGGGGCTGGGGAGTACTCCTAGTTGATCTCGATCATGACGGTGATCGAGATATCGCAGAAACAAATGGATACACCGGACTTTTCGCAGGTACACCCGCTGTGATCTTCGAGAATACAAATAACGGCACAAGCTTTACTGAAGTTGGACAAGCTTCAGGGTTCCTACACAACGGACAAGGTCGAGGCATGGCCAGAATGGATATCGAAAATGATGGCGATCTTGATATCGCAATCTTCGAGAACAACGGCCGACTAAAACTCTTTCGTAACAATCTGATCAATGAGTCATCACCAACAGATCGAAACTGGGTACGCATTACACTTGACACCAGCGCTCGTGATTCGCTCGCACCTGATGGTATCGGAGCAATGGTCCGTGTAGTAACTCATGACCAGACACAATCACACACACAACTGTTACCAATGCATTGCGGCTCAAATCATGCGTCTGCATCACCTATTGAAGTACACGCTGGAATCTCTGACGCATCGACACTTGATATTGTCCAAGTCGCATGGCCTGATGGTTCATATACCACTCATACCGATATCGACGCGAATCAGATACTCTCAATCAGCGCGTCATCACATCCTGCAGACTACGACTTGAATGGATCCGTCGAATCTGCAGACATCTTCGCGTATATCAAAATGTTTATGAACCGTGATCTTGCAACTGATCACAACGGAGATTTCAATCTTAACTTCTTTGATATTTCAGCATTCATCGACGATTACCAAACCGCGATCATGCCATAACAACTTTTATCAATCACCACACGAGCCACGGATGCTTGGCCTGAATCTCAGCTACGCACCCGTGGTTTTTTACTATCAACTCGCACATCAATCATCGTCGTACTTTGGACGAATCCGCTCTACGACATCCTTGGGTTTGCCACCATTTCGTAACTCTTCGAGCAACCGAAGGTACGTATCGTATCGCGTATCTGAAATTTCATTCGCTTTGACTGCTGCTTTCACTGCACACCCTGGTTCGTGATCATGGCCACAATCATTGAACTTACATGAGTGCACATACTTCTCAAACTCAGGGAACAACCACCTGAGCTCCTCTGGAGACATTTCTGCGAGACCAAAGAACCGAACACCCGGGGTATCGATCACTCGAATTCCAGGCTCAATAAAGTGCATTTCACTTGCGGTCGTAGTATGTCGACCTCGTTGATCTGTCCCTCGCAATCCCCCTGTCTCGATCCCAAGCGATGAATCAAGTGCGTTTGCAAGTGAACTCTTTCCAACTCCTGAATGTCCAACAAACGCACATGTTTGCCCTGCGAGTAACTTGCGTAACCCATCAACACGCACACTGGAATCATCTCCAGGAACCGCGGCACAGACCGCGATTGGAATCCCTGCTTGTTTATATGGATCTAGCACTTTGAGTGCTTCATTCAACTCAGCTTCAGGTAACAAGTCTGCTTTGTTCACCGCGATCATCGGTTTACAATCGCCCCACTCAATTGCAACGAGATATCGATCAATCAATCTGGGATGCAACGGCGGAGAAACAACAGATACTACAATCACAACAGTGTCAACATTTGCCGCGACGACTCGCTCTTGATTCGTATCGTGCGAATCAGGACGAGCAAGCTTCGATTCTCGAGGTAACACACTCACAACCTCATGCTCGACCGCGTCCGCGGCGATTTCGAGCTCCGCGATCATCGCTCGATCTCCAACTGCGATCCCGTCTTGTTGGCGACCTGCAAGTTCAGCGCTCAATCGGCAAAGAACTTGCTTTGATGTATCTGATCCGTCACAACCTACTGGGAGAACCGTTGCTCGTCGACGAGTTAACCCAACTACCAACCCTTCAGTGAGTGGGCGTTCATCTCGGGTGTCCGTATTCTTGTGTGCAAAGTCTCGCTCAACTAATCGCAACACCCAATCCACCAATGGATCCGGCCTGCGCTTCCCTCTCCCGATTCGCTCGCCGTCGATCGTCTCGCGTGCTTTTGTGCTTCTCCGCTTTTGAGCGTCCGAGCGCTGCTTGCGTGCTTCGGTATAGAGCCGATCCCGATCATCTTTGGATAACGATTCGAGGATCCCTTCAAGTTTCTTGCGTTGATGTTTATTCACTGTCTGATTCTTAGCGTCCAAATCGCTCTTAGCCTTCTACAATCCAACACAATCAGAGGAGATTCCCGCATGACAAGCAGCCCCACCACCACTTCAGGTCCGTTTTCCGTTAGAACCAGACAAACACTCGACACGCTCGAAGCCGCTGGACAGACGAAAATTCTCCAGACACTCGACTCCCCTATGGACGCAATGGTCACCATGATCGACGAAGACGGGTCTCGTCATGAACGCATTTGCATGTGCTCCAACAACTATCTCGGACTCGCAAATCATCCTGAAGTCGTTGAAGCAGGGATCGATGCGCTTCGCAAATACGGCGCTGGAACGGCGTCAGTCCGTTTCATCTGCGGCACATTTGCACCCCATCACACGCTTGAAAAAACTATCGCAAACTATATGGGAACAGAAGCAAGCTATACCTTCGTCTCGTGTTGGAACGCGACAGAAGCACTCTTCCCAACCGTATGTGAAGCAGGTGACATCATCATCTCTGATGAACTCAATCACGCGTGCATTATTGACTCCATGCGCCTCACTCCTGTCATTAAGAAAGGCGTGAAGAAGGGTGTATACAAACACTCTGATATGGAATCCTGCAGAGAAGTCCTTGAAAAAGCAAAGAATAATCCAGAAGTCACAGGGCAAATCTGGTTGATCACCGACGGCGTGTTCTCCATGGAAGGGGACATCGCAAATCTTCCTGATCTTCGTAAGCTCTGCAATGAGTACGATGCAATGCTTGTCGTCGACGACTCACACGCACACGGCGTGATGGGTAAAACCGGACGAGGCACACACGAACACTACGACATGATCGGACAGATCGATGTCTTCACAGGTACACTAGGAAAAGGACTCGGAGGCGGCGCAGGAGGATTCATCGCAGCTTCCCAAGACCTCATCGATCTCATCATCCAACGCGGCCGACCAACACTCTTCAGTAACGCACTCCCAGTGACAGTCGCCGCGAGCGCCAACAAAGCGATCGAGATCCTGATGGCTGAACCTCAACGCGTTCAGAAACTCCGTGACATCACAAAGTACGCACGCGAACAGATCAAAACCACAGGATTCGATGTCCTCGAATCTCCTACTGCGATCTGCCCGATCATCGTTGGCCCAACTGAAAAAGCAATCGCGATGTCCAAGCAACTTCTTGAACACGGAATCTTCGTCATCGGATTCGGATTCCCCGTTGTCCCTGAAGGCGAAGCAAGACTCAGAATCCAAATGTCCGC
>JARGPA010000007.1:9565-20398 GCA_029213305.1 Phycisphaerales bacterium | reverse complement strand
AGCTCATCATCCGCAACATGGTAATCCGGATCTTCAAGCAAATTCACTTCAACCATATCACCCGCTTTATGAAGCAAGAGTCGACAGTCCTCACTCAGATGACGCAGATGCAGAGTCTTCCCAGCCTTGCGGTACTTCTCTGCAAGGTTATCAATCGCTTCAATCGCAGAGTGATCTACAACGCGTGAGTTCTTAAACTCGATCACTACATCATCCGGATCGTTCGCAGGATCAAAGAAATCACGAAACTCGTGAATACAACCAAAGAACAAAGGCCCGTTGAGCTCGTAAGTCCGTGACCCATCTGGATCATCCCGTACCACAACATGAACATGACGCGCATGTTCCCATGCAAAGATCAATGCAGACACTATCACGCCGACGATGACTGCGATCGCGAGATCCGTCATTACTGTGACGGCCGAAACCAAGATCAACACAAATGCATCTTTGGGAGGCGTCTTTTTCAAAATCCGGAAACTCGACCATTCAAAGGTCGCGATCACGACCATAAACATCACACCAACAAGCGCCGCCATCGGGATTTGCTCGATCAATCCAGATCCAAACAGGATGAACCCAAGCAAGAACAGCGCTGCGCTGATCCCCGATAGTCTTCCTCGGCCTCCAGAGTTAATGTTGATCATGCTCTGGCCGATCATCGCACAACCACCCATGCCTCCGAACAATCCACAGACAGAGTTTGCGATACCTTGACCGACACATTCTCGATTTCCTCGCCCGCGTGTATCTGTCATCTCATCGATCAATGTCAGGGTCAACAACGACTCAATCAGTCCCACAGCCGCGAGAATGAACGCGTAAGGGAGAATGATTTTGAGCGTCTCAAAGTTAAATGGGACATCAATCGGAATAAAGCTCGGGAACCCGCCTTTGATCGAAGCGATGTCTCCGACCGTCTTCGTATCAATTTTGAAACCGATCACGAGTACCGAGACCACCAGGATCCCAGCGAGCGCCGATGGAAACGCCTTTGTAAGTTTGGGAAGGAAGAACATAATCGCCATGGTCATTGCGATGAACCCGCAAAAGATCAACATGGGACTCCCACTCATCCATACTTTCTCGCCGGCCTCATTGGTCACTTTAAACTGCGACATTTGTGCAAGGAAGATCACAATCGCGAGACCATTGACAAACCCAAGCATCACAGGATGAGGGACTATCCGGATAAATTTTCCGAGTCGCAATACACCAACCGTGATCTGAATCAATCCTGTTAATACAACCGCTGCAAACAGATACTTCACACCATGCTCTGCAACCAAATGGACCATCACAACAGCCATCGCGCCTGTTGCACCCGAGATCATTCCTGGACGACCGCCGAAGAGCGACGCAAGCAATCCAACCATGAACGCGGCATAGAGCCCAACAAGCGGGTTCACTCCTGCGATGATCGCGAATGCAACCGCTTCTGGGACCAACGCAAGAGCAACAGTGAGTCCTGAGAGGACTTCTGTTTTAATTCCGTTACCAAAGAATCCACTTGCTGAGAATGCGCTCACACCTGCAGGTGTAGCGACCTTCGATTCCATTCGAGCCATAAGTCATCATTTCCAAATGAGTTGTGTAAGAGATGAGCAAGAAGTGACAAAAAGACACAAAGCCCGATCCATTCGAGCCACGATGGTAGCCTCAACGGACGGGCTTGTTCCCTGAGATCCAGAGCAATATCTGTGGATCATCATTCGAATCGCGAAAACACGCTTACTGCTCTATCTTCTAGGATTTCTAGGCGTGCCCTTCATATTTGGAGCACGAGTTGAACCTGAGCTACCTGCGTCGCCATCGACAACGCGTGGACCACTGATATTTGCTGGTTTTACATCAACTGCAACAGGATCAGAATCCGTGTCATCATTTCGATCATTCATATGATCTTGATCTGATTCATCACCTCGATGATGGGTTTGCTGAGATTCTTGAATCACGGCTTCTCGTTCTTCCGAGTTCATCTCCGCCATATCAACACGCGCAAACAAGAGTCGCCCTGCAGCTGTTTGCATTGAACTGGTAATTACTAGATCTCGAGTCTGTCCTATATAAGGATACCCATCTTCTGCAACAACCATTGTTCCATCTGGGAGATACCCCACAGCTTGACCGTGTTGTTCACCTGGTTTGATCAACTCAACTGTGATCATTTTTCCTGGGATTACCACAGGCTTGAGTGCATTCGCAAGATCATTGATATTGAGTGTTGGAATTTTCTGGATCGTCGCAATACGAGCAAGCGCAACATCAAGTGTTACTAACATCGCAGGCATTCTGCTCGATAGATCAACGAGCGCCAAGTCGACAGCTTTTTTCTGCGCAGGTGTAGAATCAATCATGACATCGACCGTACCCATCCGCTGGAGCTTCGTCACGATGTCCATCCCACGGTGCCCCTTGTTGCGTTTCATCCGATCTCTCGAATCTGCAAGCAACTGAAGCTCTTGTATAACAAACTCTGGAATAACAATCGTTTGCTGGATCAATCCTGATGCTGCGATATCTGCGATTCTTGCGTCGATCAATGCTGATGTATCGAGCAGCAATGGTAACGGTCCACGAATCTGTTTCGCGAACTCAACATACGGAATTACAAGACGAAACTCGTCTTGTGTCTGAATAACCATCGTAATTCCAAGGAAACCGAACGAGACTCCAAGGAGTACCTTAATCGCAGAGATAAATACGCCGGATTCAAAGTTCCAAGTTTGGACGACAAGGTCAATGATCTGCGAGAACACCCATGCAGTCATCAATCCGGCCATGAGCCCGAAGACGACTCCAGATATCATCGAGATCTTCTTGCGAGGAGTCAGCAGATCAACCGCGAGAAAAACACCCGCAAGACCTAATGCGGTTGCAACAGGGACCCACCAGTTTGTTGCGAAACCAACTTCGAGGGTGCTTGCCTTCTGGTTGATACTCCAGACATAAAGAAGCATCACGACGAGCATCAGGACAACAAAACCTACCCGAATGAGTCGAACCAGCATTTTTTTATCGTGATTTTCGTAAGCTCTCATACTTTGTGCCTCTTTTGACTCAAAGATCATTCGTAGAACCCTCTTGAGGGCATAGTTCACACTGTATCCAGTGTATCCCAAATGATTGATTGATACACGAAAAATTCACCAACCATCGCCATGTCCTCGAAACACAAGCAAAAGTCTGAGTCAGCCTCGCAATCTACGGATTTGCTCCAGGATCGATTTATCAATCGAGACCTATCTTGGCTCGAGTTCAATCGCAGAGTGTTGGCCCAAGCCCTCTTCGAAACAACCCCGCTACTTGAGCGTATTAAGTTCTTGTCTATATTCGCGTCCAATCTCGACGAGTTTTTTATGAAACGAATCGGATTGCTCATGTCTCGACATACTCAACATGTCCCTCATTCTCCCAATCGACCTGATGAGATGCCACCGCTTGAGACACTCAATGCATGTTATCGAGTGATCAGGGAGATGGAAACCCAACTCGCAACATGCTTTGAATCTAGTTTGCTCCCTTCACTTGCAAGTGAGGGGATCGAGATTACCACATACAAAGGCCTCTCAAAGAAGACGAGAAAATCTGTAGATAAATGGTTTCACGCAGAAGTTTTCCCGATTTTGACCCCACTCGCTGTTGATCCAGGACATCGATTCCCGTTTATCTCAAATCTTTCTGAGAATCTGGGGCTCATCGTTGAACCACGTGACCCTTCCCATCCCAGTTCACAATCGGATGAGACTCGGTTTGCTCGTGTGAAAATCCCCGATGTGCTCCCACACTTCATCAGAGTGGACACAATTCAAATCGATCATTCAGTAACTCAAAGTTCCAATGACAACGGCGTTGCTCCCTCGCGTCAATCCCCGGGGGTTTTCGTCCCTTTAATCGAGATTATCATCAACAATCTCGATGACTTGTTCCCAGGGATGAAAATCGTAGACATTTTGCCCTTCAGACTCACACGGAGCGCTGCAGTCGAACTTGACGATGAAGATGTTGAAGACCTGCTCGAACATGTAGAAGAAGAGCTTCGGATGCGCCGTTTTGCAAACTCTGTCCGTTTGCAGACACCTCCGAATCCATCGAAGCGAATTCTACATTTCCTACTCAACGAACTAAATCTATCAGAGCGAGATCATTTCTCTCGAACTGGTCCGATGGCTTGCACAGATCTTACTGAGATTGCTGCGATTGATCGCCCAGATCTTCAATCCCCTCCATGGAAACCGATTCGGCCACCCGCACTCGCGGATACAGAATCAGATATCTTTGCGATCATCCGTAAACGCGATGTGCTTGTTCATCATCCATATGAATCATTTACAGACTCAGTTGAACGATTCATTCATCGCGCCGCGAATGACCCTGATGTCCTTGCAATCAAACTTACTCTGTATCGCACGAGTCGAGATTCCCCCTTTGTCGACTCATTGATCCAAGCAGCAGAAGACGGAAAACAAGTTGCTTGTCTCGTTGAGCTCCGCGCCCGTTTCGATGAAGAAAAGAATGTAACCTTTGCTCGTCAACTCGAAGCTGCGGGAGTCCATGTGGCCTACGGCGTACTCGGACTCAAAACGCACTCTAAATGTTCACTCGTAGTTCGTAGAGAAAAAATCAACGGCTCATGGGGACTTCGATCATACGCCCACTTGGGAACTGGAAACTATCACCCTAAAACTGCACAGCTCTATACAGATCTTGGGTTACTCACGGCGGATGAAAACATCACGGCGGATGTAGTCCGATTGTTCAATATGATCACTGGACTCAGCGTAGGCCAAACATACAGCCGACTCTTAGTTGCACCGGATCACATGCGGATTGGGTTTAAAGAACTCATTGAGAATGAAATCCGAAACGCAAAGGCGGGCAAACCCGCTCATATCTTTGCAAAGATGAATGCGATGGAAGATCGACAACTCACTGATGTGCTTTATGAAGCATCAAACGCTGGAGTTAAAATTGATCTCGTTGTTCGTGGATTCTGTTGTCTTCGTCCAGGAATTAAAGGGATGAGTGAAAACATCACTGTTCGATCAATCATCGGTCGATTCCTAGAGCATTCACGGATTTACGCATTTGCAAATGGTTCAAGCTCATTCTCTGAATATCAATATTACATCAATTCGGCGGACTGGATGTATCGAAACCTGTCAAGCCGGGTCGAGGCGGCCTGTCCGATTCTCGACGCAGAAGCTCGCAAGAGATTGTCTGATATTGTTTCTGTTTTGCTCAATGATCGTCAGAATGCTTGGATTCTCAATCCGGACGGCTCATATGCACATCTCAGACCTGTTTCCTCTGATCTGCAAGACCCAGGAAACCAGGGCACTTTCGCCTCACTCATGAAACAAGCAATCAAAAATACAACCTCGCACAGCTCGTAAGTTTCACTGCATTTCAAATCTCTTCCAAAAAGCAAAACCTTATTGAATTTAGGCGGTACGATTCCCCATGCGCTCTCGTGTTGTAATTACTGGTCTTGGTCCTGTCTGTTCAGCAGGTGTCGGAATTGACGCCCTCTGGCAAGCCCTCCAAGAAGAACAATCTTCAATTTCTACTATCCAGAACTTTGACGCTTCGGGTTTTCGTCCAAAGCTCGCAGGAGAAGTACGCGATGTTAAAATCCGTGACTTCGTACCCAAATCGTATCGAAAAGCAACCAAAGTCATGGCCCGCGATACAGAACTCGCCGTGATCGCCGCCAAGGTCGCAGCTAACGACGCAGGACTTACAACTAGAGGATCTGAGGATTCTGACGAGGGATATGAAATTGATCCGCATCGGACCGGGTGCCAGATTGGCGCGGGATTAATCGCTGCAGATACTGAAGAACTCGCAAGAGCAGTGGTAAGCGCCGAAGACGAGCAAGGCCAGTTCTCTATGGAGAAATGGGGAACCGAATCCCAAGGCGAATCAGGGATGAATAATCTCCCCCCGCTCTGGCTCCTCAAATATCTCCCCAACATGCTCGCGTGTCATGTCACGATTATCCACGGACTCGAAGGCCCATCAAACACAATCATGGGCGCCGAAGCAAGCGCAATCCTATCAATCGGAGAAAGCGCTCGCGTAATCGAAAGAGGAAGCGCCGATATCTGCTTCACCGGCGGTGCCGAATCACGAATCAATCCGCTTGGACTACTTCGATGGGATTACAGCGGAAGACTCGCAGATACAAAAAACGAAACTGATTCATCAAAAATTACATTGCCTTACCATAACAAATCAAGCGGTGGCATAATCGGTGAAGCAGGCGGAATGCTTGTTATCGAATGTGAAGAAAGTGCTAAAAATCGAGACGCGAAAATATATGCAAAGATCGCCGGGTTTGGGTCTGCTCAATCTCCGTCTCCAATGTTTGCCAAACTTCAAAGCAACACTCCAGCTGAGACGTCTGATCGAGGACTCGAAGCCGCCATCGAAGCCGCACTCCGAGATGCCCAAATCGATCCAGACCAAATTGATGTAATTATTCCATTGGGAATCGGAGTTCCAGAGCTCGATCAACTCGAAAGTAATGCATTATCAGCCATATTCGATGAGCGCGTGGGAGAAATTCCCCTCGTCTTACCAACACATCTAATCGGAAATACAATGGCAGCTCACGGCGGGATCATGACCGCCCTTGGAGCAAAGTGTCTTTATACACAGTGCCTACCTAGTTATTTCACTCTCAATCATGATCGAAGCATTTCAACACAACATCCATCAACAGAAGTTGAAATCAATACTGTTTTAGTTTGCACAAGTTCTTTGGGAGGACAAGCAGGCGCTTTGGTGTTGAAAAGGTAATCATCAAATTCTGAATGATCACGTGTAAGCAAGATAAACATTCATATAGACAATACAATACTTTTCTGATTTGAATCATATTTTTTATTTGGAGACTCTTTTATATGCAACGCAATAATCAAACTTCCCGAGGTCGACATTCAACTCCACTCTCTGACCTTGATCCAGCACTCACAGAAATCAGCAGAAAAGTCATTGGATGCGCAATCGAAACCCACAAAGAACTAGGCCCAGGGTATCCACTTGAGATCTATAGAAAAGCACTCCTCTACGAACTCAAGCACGAAGAAGTTTCTTTTGAAGAAAACAAAGAATACGAAGTTGAGTTCGATGGCGAAGTCATCGGATCCGTCTTTGCTGATCTCTACGCTGGAGATCGATTCCTTGTCAAAATTATGGCTGAAAGTTACGAAGTTGGCGGCAAAGAACGAAATGAACTTCGTGCAACACTTCGCGCTGCAGACTTAGAACTCGGACTCATTATCAACTTCGGACAACGCAGACTCAAAGACGGTCTAGTCCGTGTGCTCAATCCAGACGCACTGCGATCTGATGATGATCAAAGTGAATATGAAGATGAGGAAGACGCAGAGTACGCAGAAGCTGCTGAGGAATAAACTCTCTCGTTCAACCATTCTCTTAGAAACCCTACGAATACTCATCAAGGATTTACAATATGGTCGCAGCACAATCAGACGCTTCGTCATCGGATGCTCATCGTGTAGTAATCACTGGGATGGGATGGGTGACTCCGCTTGGCGCAGACATTGATTCGACATGGAACAAACTTATTGCAACCCAGAGCGCAATCGGTCCAGTAACCAGGTTTGATGCTTCCACATGTTCAACGAACTTTGCTGCGGAAGTGAAAGACTTTGACCTAAAAGAGTTTCTATCAGATGAATCTGGACTCCATGCGAATGCTGGGGTTGGAACTCAGTTTGCCCTTGCTGCGACGATCTCTGCATGGAAAATGGCCGGACTTGATACCAAGACATCTGATCTCAAACGCACAGGTATATATCTAGGCGCAGGTGAAGGCGGACTCGATTACCCCCCATATATGGCTGCCAACATCGCAGGATGGGATCACGAAACTCGCAAACTCAACAGCGTAGATTGGATCAAAAAAGCATACGAGGGGATGCAACCAATCGCGGAGATTGAACAGGAACCCCAACTAGCATCGAGTCATATCTCCGCTGAACTTGGGACAATGGGCCCGACACTTAACTGCATGACGGCTTGCGCAGCATCGACCCAAGCAATCGGAGAAGCATTCGAGATCATCCGTAGAGGCGATGCAGATGTCATGATCGCAGGCGGTTGTCATTCAATGATCCATCCACTCGGAATGACTGGGTTCATGCGCCTTACTGCGATGTCTACTCGAAGAGATGATCCTCAAACTGCATCTCGTCCATTCGATAACTCACGAGATGGATTCGTGATGGGAGAAGGCGCTGGAATTATCATCCTTGAATCACTCCAGTCCGCCAAAGCTCGAGGCGCAACGATCCTAGCTGAAGTCGCAGGGTTTGGATCTACCGCAGATGCGTATCGTATTACTGACATTCATCCAGATGGTAAAGGCGGCGCAGGTGCGATGTCCGCAGCCCTCAAGCAAGCGGGAATTGATCCATCTTCTACCGATTCCGATGGGCGCCCGATGGTTCATTACATCTCTGCACATGGAACTGGAACACAAGAAAACGACAAGACCGAATCCAACGGCGTCCGATCTGTGTTTGGAGATCTCGCCCCTAAAGTTCCATTCTCTTCTATCAAGTCCATGATGGGACATCTCATCCAAGCCGCTGGCGCTGTCGAATTGATCACTTGCATCCAAGCGATCCAAACTGGGATCATCCCCCCTACTGCGAACCTCAACGATCTTGATCCTGCATGCGGACTTGATCATGTTCCCAACATTCCTCGCGATATGAATGACTCAGGTGGAGTCGATGTCTGTCTTTCAAACTCATTTGGGTTTGGAGGCCAAAACGACACGATCTGCATCCGCAAGTTCGTAGACTAATCTCTATCCTGAATCGCCCTATTCCATTCAAATGCCCGTTGGGACTCGATTTTCACTAGATCAACCTAATTCGGACGATCTATGAGTCATGTCCAAACTTGCCATGATTCAGGGAACAGTTACAGGGTTTGCAATCATTGCAGCTGTCGGGGTTGTGTCGATGGTTGGGCTCCGCTTTGCCAAAGCAGACGCCGCAAACCAAGTCTATCAATCTCGTTTGCGTGATCTGTCTACAGAATACGAATCACTCCGAACTCATTACAACCAAGCAGTGCGACAGACCGCAATCACAGAGCTCGTCGTAAAAGATCGAACGATCACAGTCCAAGTCCGCACGATCGAAGGAACTGCAGAAACGATTCAAACCAACTGCAACGCGGACAAAGAGATCTATGTCGATTTCGCACTGATTGAAGGTCGACTCTGGATCCGACGCGTCTTTGACGCGGATACCCCCCCATCTCAAGCAACCTTGATCAATCCAAAACTTGCAAACGTGGATTGGAACAACGAAGGCGCATTGGTCGGCCAAGCGGTGTATCGCCAACTAGATGAAGGGCGCTGGGTTGTAAATGCAGCGGGAGATGGAGCGCTCGCTCTTTCAAAGGTCGACGATGATCAGATGATCACATTGTCTCCACCGCCTCAGGTTTCTGCGTATGAGGAAGTCCAAACACAGGTTGATGAAAGTCTCGATCAAGTGGGTTGGAGAGATGTGTTCGCGTCCGTTTTTGGAAATTAACTCTTTTTCCATAGACACCAATAATGAACCGCCGCGGCGTGCCACACAATATGTCGCAACATCACGCCGATCATTTCTTCGAATCCCATTTTGTCGCCGTGGATTACATCTGTGCATTGTGACGGATGATCTAGACACCATTCTCCGAACCGTTCCACATCATCTCGGATCGTCTTCGCAGCGTGTTCCGTGCTTTGCTCAAGGGCCGGCCAACCTTTAATCTCGTCAGACCCCATCACAGCGCGAGCATGCACTCGAAAAACCTCTGCAATGTGATACAAATGCCACGCACCTGAGCCTGTTTCATTGAGATTACCCAACTTCTCACAACCGTGTTGATCGAGAGTTTGTTTCAAGGATTCCCAGGGTTCATTCACAGACGCATAGAGCTGCTCGACTACTGCGTTGATTCGCTCAGATTCGTTGTTCATACGATACTCTACGCACGATCGCCCCCCCTACACTTTCCTCAACGCAAAGGACTTTTACCAATGACCGATTCAACTGCTGTTAACCCTGACTCTACTGCATCTTCTGTCAAATCCATGGACGACATTATGTCTCTGTGCAAACGACGCGGATTCATCTACCAAGCGTCCGAAATCTACGGCGGGGTCAACGGTTTCTGGGACTACGGCCCACTCGGCGCTCAACTCAAAAAAAACCTCCGCGACGCATGGTGGAACGATGTCGTCATGATGGGATGCAACGGCCAAGACGGCCCTGACGGTAAACCTGTCGAAATCGTTCCTTTGGACAGTTCGATCATCCAAAACCCCAAAGTTTGGGAAGCATCAGGACATGTCGGAGGATTTAATGATCCTATGGTTGATTGTCGAGAAACGAAGTCACGCTATCGAGCCGACCATCTGATGTGTATGGGTGAAAAAGGCGATTCATCAGGACAGATCTACGCGTTCATCGAGAACGACGACAAATCGTTCGGTAATGCTCTCAAAAAACTCAGCAAGTACAAAAAGAAAGACATCGCAAAGGATGATGTTGATATCTGTGCACTAACCGATCTCTCTGCGGATGAACTGAAAATTACTGTTGGTCCAGACGCGAAAGAAGTCGGCACACTTACCGAACCTCGCGCGTTCAATCTCATGTTCAAAACTGTCCTCGGCGCGACGGGGAACATGGAAGACAACGCGGCCTACCTTCGCCCTGAAACGGCGCAAGGGATCTTCATCAACTTCAAGAATGTTGTCGATACGACACGCGTTTCCGTTCCATTCGGTATCGC
>JARGPA010000007.1:0-9465 GCA_029213305.1 Phycisphaerales bacterium | reverse complement strand
CGATACCTACCTCATGTCATCGAACCATCCGCCGGTCTCGATCGCGGAGTGCTCGCACTCCTTTGCGAAGCGTATACCCCAGATCCAGATCGCGCTTCGGGTGTCTATATGAAGTTCCATCCTCGGATCGCGCCGATCAAAGCAGCAGTCTTCCCATTAGTCAAGAAAGACGGGATGCCCGAAATTGCGGAACCATTATATAAGGAACTGCGTCGTCGATTCGGACATCTTGGAACGATCGAATACGATGTGAAACAATCCATCGGGAAGCGCTACGCCCGCATGGATGAAGCAGGATGTCCATTCTGTTTCACAATCGACTCTGACACATTGACTGATCAATCCGTAACCGTTCGTCATCGAGACACACTCGATCAAGAACGTATTGCGATTGATAAAGTCGGGGATTATCTCGCAGAGAAACTCGGAATCTGAGTCATAGTGCTTTAAACAAACTGAATATCTCAGTTTGTGTATCGGATAAACTTGGATTCGATTTGTTGCTCGCGAGTGATGTTTGTATGGCGATAGTTGTCGTCTGCTTTACCAGTTTCTGATTCGCCTGTAACTACTGAGTCGAGTTTAGTAATGATCACGCCGTGCGCGCCGCGCTTCATTGCTTCTTCGCGGATACTTTGAATCATCTCTTCTGAATCTCCGAACCCTTCTGTGGTAATTGCTCGGCCGATTACTGTGTACTGAGTTCGTACATCATTCTGATCCCAGAATAAATCAACCTTGGAAGTCTCGGGATAGCTCTCGCCGTAGTACTCCGTGGACGCGCATCCAGAAACACACAAACCAGCAGTAACCATTGCAACGCATGTGATCATGAGTGCGAGTGTTGTGTTCAAACAAGAATGTGCTAATCTCTGCGAGTTAATCATCGTCGTGCCCCATTGCTGATTTTTTCATGCTTAAACAATCTAAATACAAAATGTATAGATTGATAAATTCCGCTTGTTAGTATTCACAAGCAATCAGGGCGTGTCAAACATGTTGGATTAAATTCAGACTATGAAGTCTCTAATCTTAACTTCGCCGTCTTCTCGTTGCACCAAAACATCCCATACCTAAAATTGCAAACGCTGATGGCGCTGGAATAACAACTTGACCGCGGATTTCGCCGTCAGGGTACGCGAACGAATGAATATTGATATACGAACGAGAATCAAGCACTACATTCATCTGAAAAGGTGAGAGTCTCTCTTGAGCATGGAATGTTCCAGAACTCATGAAATCGCCTTCGATGAACAATGGAAGAAGAATATTGCTTGAGGATTGCCCGAAGTTTGCAGGCCCATGAAGATGTCCGATGAACACATCATTTTCAAGTCCTTCAAACGAACCCGTGATTGTGATGTCTCTTGTATCAGTATCAAGAATCACAGTTGCAAACCCAGTTGCAAGAGAACCAGTAGGTGGAACGGTTTGAAATCCATCAAGCACAATGTTGTTGATCGTAATGATCTCAGCATTTGCAACAGATGAGACAAACGGAGTTGTAAGCGCCAAAACGGCAAGCATAGTTGGTGTTTGCATGGTATTTCCTCTCGTATGTACCCTCTGTAAACACTTGTTCACCAGAAAGTGTTCCACAGTTTCGAGAATTGAACCATGAAAACCGAAACTCTGAGCCTAGAAACCCATAAAAGATCATCAGGCGTGATCGATTACGCCGTCTCAACAGTGCAGGGGATTCAAAATGGGTGTTATGAAGATTATGGCTATCGGCGTTGTAACCCTCGGCGTGATCGGGGGAGCAGGTTTCGTAGTCTACAAATCTCCGATCGGGCAGAAGTTTAACGATGCTCGAAGTGAGAAAGACAACTCAATGCCTGTCCAGATGGAATCAGTAGAGTTTGGAGATCTCGAACGCACTGTTTCAGCACCTGGATCCATCGAGCCGAAACGATTGATCAATATCTCCTCTCAGGTATCTGCAAAGGTCCTTGCACTTCCCTTTGAAGAAGGACAAAGCGTAAAAGTAGGTGATGTCGTAATCCGACTCGATCCACAAGATCTTGTCGCTGCTCTTGAATCTGCTCAAGCAGGTCTTCGCGGCCAAGAAGCCTCGCTAGGAGGCGCAGAGGCTGCACTCATTAATGCAAGATTGAACTACGAACGATTCCAACAACTCTACGAAACTGGAGATGCAACCAAATCGGAGCTCGATGCTGCAGAAGCAACATTCTTACAAGCAGAATCCAATCGTAAAGTTCTTACTCATCAGATTGAACAAGCAAGAGCACAGATTGATCGCGCTCAAAAGGATCTTGACAACACAACCATCAGTTCCCCAATCGATGGTGTAATCACCTCACTCAACACAGAAATCGGTGAAACAGTAATTGTTGGCACAACCAACAACCCAGGTTCTGTCATCATGGAGATCGCGGATCTCTCTGAGATGCTTTTAAAAGCTGCCGTAGATGAAGCAAACATCGCGCCTGTCGAGATCGGACAAAGCGCAAAGATCTACATCAACGCGTACTCCGATCGTGAATATGAAGGTATTGTAAAACGAATCGGGCTCAAGCGCCAAGTTGCTTCCGACGGCACAGGAACATTCGAAGTTGAGATTTTAATGGACCTTACAGAGGGAGAAACACTCTACTCTGGTTTGAGTGCATCGACAGACATTGTTGTAGAACATTTCTACGACGCAATGATCGTTCCTTCTCAAGCAGTTGTGGATCGTCGAATTGAAGAGCTCCCTGAGGATGTAAAAACTGAGAGCGAAGTGATTGATCTCAAGAAAACCTTCACACGCGTTATCTACAAAGTCGTGGATGGTAAAACTGTTGCCACCCCCGTAAAGGTTGGACCATCCGATCTCACTCAAACGGTTATTACAGACGGTCTATCCGCAGATGACATCTTGGTAACTGGACCATTCCGTGTTCTTGTCGATCTCAAAGATGGAAAAGAAGTCAGAGATCAGTCAATCAAAGAAGATTCCGATACTGCTGATGACGAAACTTCTAACGACGACACAGAAGATAACCAAACTACAGATGAAGATGAAGACTCAGAGACAAGCGATCCTGCTGAGCTTGAGGAGTCGCCATAAATGCCCAAAGAGCATTCTAAAAAACCGACGATCCAGATTAAGAAACTCAAGAAAATTTTTAGAGTCGGTGATGAGCGTGTGCGCGCACTCGACGGCATTGACTTAGATATCTATCCGAATGAGTTTGTTGCAATCATGGGCGCCTCTGGATCTGGCAAATCTACCCTCATGAACATCTTGGGTTGTCTCGACAAACCTAGCACTGGAGAGTACATCCTCAACGGGCACCCAACTCACAAGATGGGAATGGGAAAACTCGCACAGGTTCGTAACCAAGAAATCGGGTTCATTTTTCAGAGTTATGAACTGCTCTCCCGATCTACAGGCCTCAAGAATGTCATGCTCCCGATGCTTTATTCAAAGAAGTATCTATTCTCTGCAAAGAAAAGAGCAAAGGACAAACTCAAGCTAGTCGGACTTTCAGATCGAATGTCTCATCGTCCTAACCAACTCTCAGGCGGGCAACGCCAACGCGTTGCGATTGCTCGAGCACTCGTCAATGAACCTTCGATTTTGCTTGCAGATGAACCTACAGGAAACCTTGATTCAAAGACGACTGTTGAAATCATTCACTTGTTCAAAGAGTTGCATAACTCAGGACAAACGATTGTCATTGTGACACACGAAGAAGATGTCGCAGGACATGCGGATCGGATTGTTCGTCTTCGTGATGGCCGGATTATTTCCGATTATCCATCACACGAAGATCCAATCCATCTTGATTGGGTTGAACGCATGGCGTCTGGCCGAGCTTCAATCACAGAAGCAGAACTCAAGATCAACGCGACAGCCGATGCTGAACTTGAAGCGAAGCGTGCACAAGAAAAAGCAAACGAACGCTCATTCTTCTCGCGCAAGAAAAGTGAACCAACCACTCCCGTAACCACACCCGACAGAGAGTGAGATTTCTCAATGCTCAAAATCCTTCTCGCACCTGCAGTATTCATCCTTCGTTTGCTTTGGCAAACTGTGTTCCTTGCGATCGGACAAGTATGGGCAAACAAGATCCGTGCGGTGTTAACTGCGCTCGGGATCATTATCGGAGTTGGAGGAGTTACCGTAGTCGCAGCGGGTCTTGATGGAATGCAAGGGTATGTTCTTACTCAGTTCGAAGGCATTGGCGCAAAGAAGATGTGGCTCGATGGGAGAGTACCTGAGAGCAAGCGCGCAGTCATGAGCTGGACTGATGTCAAGATGACAATTACTGAAGCAAATCTCATTCTTGATCTATCAGAGTACATCGAGTCACTCACTCCAAACTGTCAAACATCTTGGAAAGTCTCTAACAAGAAGAAGGTCCTTCAAGGCGCTCGGATATCTGGAATTTGGCCAACCTGGCATGAGATAGAAGATCGACAGGTTTTATTCGGCCGCCCCTTCTCCCGGATTGATGACGCAGAGAATAGACAGGTTTGTTTAATTAATGAACTGGGTATTGAAGAGCTCAATCTCGACACAGATCCGGTTGGAGAATACATTCTTGTCAACGGCCGACGCTTTCTTGTCATTGGGGTTGTTGAGACAAAGGAAGCTTCAATATTTGAAGGCGGACAAGCAAAGACTGAAATCTTCATCCCATTCTCAACACATAAGGTCATGAATCCATACACATGGACATGGTTCACAATGCAACTTGAGGATGCTGATAAATCAGAAGAAGCAAAAGAAGAGATTAGATTCATCCTTCGCAATCATCGGAACCTTGCACCTGAAGATGAAGACACCTTTGATATGTTTGCAATCCAAAGTGCTATTGAAAACTTTAACAATGTCGCTCGTGTGATCTCATTTATCATGGGCGGCGTCATCTTCATCTCACTCATCGTTGGTGGGATCGGGATTATGAACATCATGCTCGTCTCTGTATCAGAACGCACAAGAGAAATCGGACTCCGTAAAGCAATGGGCGCTAAACCCCCTGTTGTTCTTCTGCAGTTCCTCGTAGAAGCAATTGTTCTTTGTGTTGTCGGTGGCCTAGTCGGGCTCCTAGTCGGCAAAATCCTGGTCACGGGGATTCAGTTCGTCCCGAACTTCCCACTCAAATCTCTCGCGATTCCAACATGGGCAATTGTCCTCTCACTCGGTTTTTCAATCGGAGTTGGAATCATCTTCGGGATGTTCCCTGCGATCAAGGCTTCGCTCTTGAATCCAATCAACGCGCTGCGACACGAGTAAGAATCAATCAATACTCAAAACTCGGTAATCCTAATCCGTATTCATTTTCAACAATCAAACATATAGAGAACACGCACATGCCATATCGATCATCTCCGACTCGTTTTGGAACCATCACTACCGGATTACTCGCGTTCACACTCGCCGCCGGCGGCTGCATGTCAAATCCGTTTGCCAAGAGCCCGCTTGATACCCACACCGTTGCTTCAAATGATCGACTACGCTCAATCAATACGCTCATTCTTGATCAACGAGCATCTGATGAAAATACTCAAGCACAATCAACCAGCGAAACACTTGAACAAGCAAGAGAACGATTCAAGGGTGTAGAACGGGTTAATCTAAATCTCGATAATGCAAGAGTTGCAGCATTGAGTAACAATCTTGGGCTCAGCGCGACATTGATTTCACCTATCATCGCAGCCGAAAGAGTCTCAGAAGAAGAAGGGCGATTCGAAGCAATCTTCACTCTTAGCGCCTCTGTTGCAGACAACGACAATGCGACAGCATCAACACTTTCAAGCGGCGAATCAACTTCAAGATCCATCACCCCTGGAATCACTGTCCCGCTACGAACAGGTGGATCTCTGAGTGTGACTCTTCCAATTTCACGCTTTGAATCTGACAACTCGTTCTCATTTCTCAATCCTTCATATTCATCGGATCTACATTTATCGTTGAGTCACAACCTCTTGCGAGGCGCCGGTCGACGAGCCGCGACGCACTCGATTCGAATTGCAGAGTATGATCGTCAAATATCCGAATCACAAACCAAGCTCGAAGTTATCCGCACCCTCGCAGAAGTGGATCGCGCATATTGGAGGCTGTATGCGTCTACTCGAGCACTGGAAGTTGTAGAACAACAACACGCGGTTGCAATTGCTCAACTCGAACGAGCAGAGCGCAAAGAACGCGCAGGAACTGGAACTCAAGTCGATATTGTTCGTGCTCAATCAGGGGTTGCGGATCGTGTTGAACAGATAATCCGAGCTCAGAATGATGTTCAACTTCAAGAAAGGGCAATCAAAGTACTACTCAATCTTCCAGGATTGGATGCAAACTCACCAACTCACTTTGAGTTGACTTCGCCTCCGGATCCAGTCGAGTATACCTTTGACGCTGCGAATCTGACCCAAGCTGCAATAAGTAACCGAATGGAGCTTCTTGAGCTTGAACTCCAACTTGCTCGTGATGCTGCTTCGATTGCGTTTGCAGAGAACCAAAAACTCCCTTTAGTTGCTCTCGCGTACACATATCGCGTAAATGGACTAGGAAACTCGATCGACAACTCTCTCGATACTCTATCAAGAAACAACTTCGAGACATGGACACTTGGGCTCAATGCTGAGATCCCGATTGGCAACACCCAACGCGAAGCAAGTCTTGCACAATCGATCCTTTCACGACTCCAAAGGCTTGCGACTCGCGACGCCCGAGAACAATCGATCACGAGAGAGGTTTATGACGCAATTGATCAGCTCAGTAGTACCTGGAACCGTATTCTTGCGACCCAAGAGGCGGTTAGCTTGAGCGCAAGAGTGCTCGAAGCAGAGCAACGACAGTTCGACGCAGGTCGATCCACGACAACAGATGTGCTAATCGCAGATACGAACCTCGCGGATGCAAGACTCACTGAGATCCGAGCAATTGTGGAGTACCAAGTCGCTCAAATCGATCTCGCATTTGCAACGGGAACTCTTCTCGGACAGTCAAAGGTTGATTGGGCTCCATCTGATCCCCGAACTATTCAACCAATTGATGGAGAACCGGACGCAGAAGCGCGAGCAAAAGAGGGAGTCATCCCATATCGTCCAGGTTCAGGTATCGTTGTGAGTCCATAATCAGCGTCAAGACATTGATTCGGACTCCAATCGCGATCTCTCGGCTGTCGGTTGTTCGTTCATGAGCAAAAATATGAATCATTTTTACGCTTCACTATGTCAACTCTGAAGTGGGTTTGAACTTTTTCCGATGACATTACAGTCATGGACGCAAACACCAAGCACAACACATCTGCCCTTTCGAGTTCCACGAAAGAGCAACGCCAGAGCAACGCTGAAGATATCGCGATCAGCGCAACTGATTTGATCAAACTGATCGAGTCAGGGCAAGGTGATGATGTAAATGAGCTTGTTAGTCGTTTACTCCAAGATCGTCAGGCTGCCTGATTGAACATCTCCAAAGGGAAAAGCTGCGGCGTTTGAGCGCCCGCAGCTTTGTCTCACATCAGAGATACCACAAACAATCAATTCGACGATTTCAAACTCACGGACATCCTGCAGCGAAGATGCTCAGGAATGCAGAGATATCGAAGAAGTTGTGTGTGCCGTCATGATTCAGGTCAGACTGGGGATGCTCTTCGTTGAACAGGCCCAAGAACTCTGAGATATCAAAGAAGTTGGCTGTCCCATCAAGCGTGAGATCCGCAGGGCATGACAATGCACGGATCGTGTAACGACCCGGATCCACATTGGGGAAAGTTTCAACATCACCGTTTGCCCATTGGATGGTGATATCTGCGGATGGATCACTCCCAAGGCCAGCGTGGATCGAAAGCTCGGATTGGGAAAGATAGTTCGTTCCGCCGTCGAGATAACGGAGTTGGTTGTGAGAATCAGAATCAATCCAGACACGAGTACCAAATCCGTTGGGCGCTAAGTTATCTACCGCGGATGTATCGAAGTCCAATGTGATTGAGTTGATGTCACTACCAGTGAGATCGTTGCGGTAGTAGTTGTGTTGTTCACGAGCATTGATGAGCAAAATCTCTTGATCACCGTCGCCGTCGAAGTCGCCGTGGATTACGCCTCGGCCTTGCCCTGCGTCATCCATACCACAAGATCCTGCAATATCAACAAAGTTGCCAGTTCCATCGTTGAGGAACATCTCTGAAGGGTTATCTGTATATCCCGTATTCCAGAAACCGTTGGTAGCAAAGATATCCAAGTTACCATCATGATCGATGTCGAGTGAGACAGCACCCCAGCCCCAGTACCCAAAGTTACAACCTGTTGCAACAGAAACTTCTTCGAACACATGATCAGTTTCGGTTGATTGATAGAGCATGTTGCCAGATCCACCAGGGCCTGGGCCGGTTAGCTGCACTCGGCTTGTGACATACCAATCGAACTTCCCGTCGTTGTTGTAATCGCCGTAGGTGTTGCCCATCCCGTTTGAGTCGAGCCCTGTCCCCGAGGTTGTCGTTTGATCTGTGAAAGTACCATCTCCGTTATTCACGAAATACTTTGAGGTATAGAAATCTCCAACCCAGAGAATCTCCGGATATAGATCCCCATCCATATCGACAAACCTTGGTGCGAACGCACGCATCTGTCCCATATCTGCATCGAGCGCTGTAGATGTAACATCCGTAAAGGTGCTATCACCATTGTTTCGATAGAGAGCGCTCCCGCCGTACCATCCTGCAACTGCAAGATCGAGATCACCGTCAAGATCGTAATCTCCGAATGCGGGACTGAATGCATCTGCAATCGCGGCGTTATGTGAACTTACTCCTGCTGAAGCAGCAATATCAGTAAATGTGCCGTCCCCGTTGTTTCTATAAAGCACATTCGCATCGATTGCTAATTGGTCTGCAGGCCCCATTGAAGTCACCATGATGTCGAGAAAACCGTCATTGTTGAAATCGCCGACGGCTGCGCCTGAGCCTTTATGGATCCGATTGACACCCCAACTCGCGCCTTCATCTGTAAACTGTCCTGTTCCATCATTAATGTAGAGATGGTCTACAGTTCCAGATCCGCCGATGACGAAAAGATCAAGATCACCATCATTGTCGAAATCGCCAGCGGCTCCGCCACCAGTCATGAACTCGACCCCTAGACCATCGTCGAAGGCCATATGAGGCGCACCCAAACCAGCATCAACTGTTTGATTTGATACCAATGGAGGGGCCCCAACCGCTGCCCCGCTAAAGATTACCAAAGCGAATGTTGTCGTTCCGATTATTTGAATACTTCCAGATCGCATTTCACTGTCCTCATATACAACTATGGCGCACATTCTGTGTACACCCGATTTTGTTGACTATACGATACCAGAGTAAATATAGAGGGCATAGCAGAAAAAGCGGATTCGGCCTTCATTCGGTCGAATTTACGGTCTTTCTACTGAATTCGGACCTCGAAATTGACTAATTTTCACTCACGGACATCCTGCAGCGAAGATGCTCAGGAATGCAGAGATATCGAAGAAGT
>JARGPA010000006.1 GCA_029213305.1 Phycisphaerales bacterium | reverse complement strand
GACCAGGCAATACTCTGGAGTCTTGAGTTTCTATAACATCCATGTCGAATGGCTGAAGAGCATTTTCCCGAGACGCATCGTGTGCAGGATTCGCCATCTCGAATCATTGTGCCCTTTGCACAGAGCGGCCGGAAGTTGTGGAGTGTCATGACTACTGGGATTCCAGCATCGTGTACATATTTGAGTGACGCAGGTGTAACAGCGGGGTATATATTATGAAAATGGACCAAATCAAGATTCTCGCTTAGAGCCCATTGGCTGATCCTGGTGCCTATCTGTGTGTTCCATCCGCTTGCCATCGATGGAATAGAGCGAAGTGTTTTTCCCAATGTAGCAAATACCTTGCGGTTATCGATATTTTGAACACTGACATAATGTCCATGCTGTGAGAGTAAATCTGTTTCGATTTCCACTACACGGTCCTCACCGCCACGATGACGATATCCATTGTGAACGATTCCTATTCTCACGATGTCTCCTTCCAACAAATCAAAGATGAAGGCGAAATGCTTTTGCGAATCATGACTATGAGCTCACCAGAATGCTCTTCTCGCGATGCTCTACTGATCTGATCGGCGATGACACAAGCAAGCAAGGACACTACGGTTGCTGACAAGAGCCCTATAGATATTGCTCTGCGCTTGCTTGGACCCGATGGAGCGATCGGTACACTAGGTGCGCGAATGATCGCAAGATTCCCAGATGGTTGTTCAGCACGGATCACAAAGAGGTCTCTCTTTGCACGCAATGACATGAGTAAGTCTCGTGATTGATTCAGTTCTTGATGGAGACCCTTCCATCCTGCGAGCATCCTGCTATATGAGGATTCAGATACTTGCCCGCAGAAGTTCTCCGAAATGCGATCTCGCTCTTCCAGAACACTTGAAAGCTCTGCTTTGAGTGCGACAACCATCGGGTCAAGATTTGTTCTATGAATCTGTAATCCTTGTAGTTTCGTCTGAAGTCTGATCTGTGCTTCATCCAGACGGCGGATTCGTGCTAAGGACCGAGATGCAGCTTGCTCAGGTTCGGAAACGCCAAACTCTTCTGCACTTGTGTTTATTTTTGAGATCAAACTCGCAACGCGACCTTGAATATTATCAATCGTTCCGTCTAGGTAACCTTTTTGTTGGATCATGAGCTGGCGTTCGATAGTCTTGCTCGTCATTTCACACTCCTCGATCGCAAGACTGACTATTTGAGCGGCTAGTTTGGGATCAGATGCTTGACAACGAATAGTGAGCAATCCTTCTTCGCTTGAGTTCACATGTATTGATGAGCGTATTGACTCCGCGCTCATAGTGTCAGAATCTATGCGATCATGAATGCGTGCTGCTAGATCGTTCGATCGAATGAGGGTTTCGTAAAGCTCAGGATTCGGGGGAAGTGTAAGTGATGATGCTTGGGCTTTACGTGCAGTCTCGTCAGATGATTCGAGTGTTTCGCTTTGTGCCGCGATATCCAAAATAGGTTTTTCGCGAGGCAAGAGCACAATCGAAGCAGATGAACGATAAAACGGTTCTGTCGTTGCAATGACCGCGATACAAATCATGATGATTCCAGAGAAAACTCCAACGACAAGCAGTTTGCGTTGAGTGACTGTAAGAATCGCTTGCAAGATGTCTTCTCTCCAACTCGGTTGAGTATCATTTATCGATTTCATGTCTTCGCTCCTCTGTCTTGAGTTACATTCAAGAATCGATGTTCAATCAACTGTGCAGCCGCGAGAAACAGGAAAGGTGGAATGGTGCTGGCATAGCGTTTCCATAATCTTTTGGGCTCGCAGGCAAGACGAAATGCCCATTCAAGACCGAGTCGTTGCAGTATTGGAGGTGACTGTCTTACAAAGCCAGGGATAAAGTCGAAGGCAGCGCCGACCCCTATCAATACACCAGGAAAGAAGTGTCGAATACGTTGCATGAAAATCTCTTGCTTCGGGCATCCCATTCCAACGAAAATCACTCCGCATCCGCTCTCACGAGCTTCGGTTGCCATCATTTGGAGTTCATGGTCTGCAAGTTCACGAAATGCAGGGCTCATCTGGTAAGCAATATCAATGGTTGGATTCATCTCTTTCAGCGAAGACACAAGTGCGTCCATCCGGCCAGAGTGTCCACCGATTAAACCGATTTTGATCCCCTTTATAGCACATGCAGAGCAGACAGATTTCATGAGGTCAGGCCCATACAGTCGGGTTGCCTCATGCATTCCCATCAGTTTTCGCATCCACACGATCGGCATTCCGTCGGATGTAATCATGCTCGCGTGATGGATCGCGTTCATGAGTTTGGGATTCCGCTTAGACATGATGAGGCTGCTTACCGGAGCAACGACCACAGTCTCGCTTTGATTCAACGTTGCCCATCGGGTTATCACTTGCGTAGCTTGCTCGTAGTTCAGTTCTGCGTATGAGACACCTAAGACTTCTGTTCGCATAAAGGGTGTAGGATTGGAATCTTGAGTTGTCATCATTTCACCACCTTTCGCACAATGTAGAGTCCCGTAAGTGCAACAACGATCAGGTCATACCACGCACACCTCAATCGTGTATAACGTATCTCTGCTTCAAATCGTTCTCTCCAATCATGAACGAGTTGCTCGTCAACCCCATTGTCATTCACACAAATTTGTGCCAGAGAGGTGACGCCTGGGGGGACTTGGTATCGTGACTCAAACCCTGGTATCTTGGATCGCAACTCGGTATCGAGAGCAAGCGGGATTGGTCGAGGACCAACGAAACACATCTCGCCCTTGACAATATTGAAAAGCTGAGGAATCTCATCGAGTTTGGTTGAGCGTAACAACCTACCAACTCGTGTAATTCGAGGATCGCTTTGAGTCACGCCAAGTCGTGTCTTATATTCTGATCCGGTGCTCATACTCCTGATTTTGTAGGCTGTGAAATTTCGGCCCAGATATCCTGGCCGGCTCTGTTTGAAAATGAATGGACCAGGAGAATCCAGTTTTACGACAATCAGCAAGACGAGTAATACAGGCGAAAGCATGACCAAGAGGAACATCGCGATCATTCGCTGGATCCAGTTATTCTCGTTTCTAGATTGGTTTGAACCTTGTTGCATATTGCATCCTTCCGTGGATACTCATGCACACACGGTGCCATGTACAACCCCGCTCTATTAGGTTCTCAGCACAGCCTGCCGATAAACTGTGTCCAAATCTGCATATGTCACTGCAAAGCATGCATATTTCGAGTGAGATATGTATCTATCCGATAGAAGGCATATGGAGATTGATGCAGGTAGCCCAGTTAAAACCAGTCCGCAGAATCGAGCCAAACTCATTGGGATTGGCCTTGCATTGTTATGGACTATCTACTGTTTAAATGGATTTCGCCCTCCGACTCAAGCGATTGAGTTATCAGACAGTGATGCTGGAAGTATGTTGAGACAGATTCTCTTCGGAGGCTCCGCGATGCTTGCAGGAATCTCGTTATGGATGCTGAGAAAATTCTGGGCCACAGCGCGATTACACTGGGCATGGATAATCTTCGGGATATGGATTGTTTGCTCTGTGTTGTATTCTGATCAACCGGGCATCACATTCAAAAGAGCTTTCTTGTTTAACTGTGGTCTATTGACATCGATGTTTATTGCCTCGTTTTCAGAGGAGAAGCATCTTGATTGGATGGCTTGGCTGATCGCTATTCTCTGTGCAAGTGTGTCTCTTATGTCGATCCTGTGGATGTTGGTGTTACCAAGTGAGATAACAACGAACCCGGGCAGGTCTGGTTTAGCAGGGGTTTCGAATCACCCAAACACCCTGAGCCCTGCATGTGCTATCGGCACTATCCTGTGGGTGAATCTAAATGCATTGAGTACGAGACAGAGACTCTTCAAACTGATTGGTTTTTTGAGTTGTTCAATAGCGCTTGTACTCACAGGTTCGGTAACATCCATGTTTCTAGCGGTTGTAGGGACGATCCTCGCAGCACTTCTTTCACTCGGTGGGTATGCCTCACTGATCGCGGTTCTGTTAGTTGCGTCAACAGTGGTTGCAACAATGATTGCAGGACCAGCATTCATCAGCGATGAAATATTCAGCACGTTGAATAGAGATTCGAGCATGAGCGGCCGTGATCAGCTTTGGAAGATTATCATTGAACAAATTCAAAGCCATCCGTTCTTTGGGCACGGTTGGGGAGCTTTCTGGACTGAAGGCAAAGGGCGTGAACTCGTACAGTCATGGAATCCTCGTCAATCACATAATGCCTATCTCGATGTGCTGCTTGACATTGGTGTTATTGGGATTTTGGTAGTGATGTTACCTGTCATCATAACGATCAAGAATCTACGAATCTTACTCTTGAAGTCGAATCAAAAAAGCACCCAGCGTACAGCTGCTGGGTGCTTAGGTTGCGCGATCTCGTTGCTCATGATTTACGGATTTCAACAGAGTTTCATCGGCAAACCGGATTCATTCGTGTTTGCTGTTCTTCTCTGGATATCCGTCGGAGTAAACAAAGAGATCGCGGAGGGGGACTCACATAAAGAAGAGCTAGGCTGAGCGAGATTGCAACTGCTCGAGACGCTTATTCCAGCTTGCCAAGATCTGTTTCACATCTTGTACTACTCTTGTCAAGTTGACCCCGTACCCTTTGGATTTACATGTGAGAACATACCTCCCGATGGCCACCATCATCACGTCTCGGTCTGGGACTGACCCCTTCTCAATCGCTACATCACAACCGCAGTTGATTAGCTCTTTGTATCGCACGCGATCCATTGTTCCTGAGCAGATCATGATCATTGCATCTGGGTTGCTATCACGAACTCGTCTCACCAACTGCTCAGCGTGATCTTGCTCTCCAAACTCGTTGTCGATGATGTAGATATCACATCCATCAATCGGTTCGGGTTCTGGTGTATACTCAAAAGCGAACTCGTCTGAGATTTCAAATATCATCGCTTTGATTGCTTCGGCACACCAATAGTCATCATCTATGATTTGGATCCGGATCATGCCGGGCCTCCTTTCGTTGTGAAAAGAGGATGCAATCTGCATGCCAAAGAATTCTAGTCAAAATGAATCAATATTATCGGCACTCATGCAGACAATGCAGACCATCCGGAACGAACTTCAGTCCAACTCGTTTGTCTCTTCATACTCGCGGAGCCTGTTATAGATAGTTCGCTCGCTTACGCCAAGTATCTCGGCTGCCTCCGCCCGTTTACCATTGACCGAGTCGAGGGTTTGCTGAATTGCCATCCGCTCTATATCCGCGAGGGTGAGCCCAAGCAAAGATGGTTCTGACCCTGAAGATGTATTTCGTGATTGAAGATTCAGGTCTCTTGGTTCAATTTTTCCGTCTTCCGCAAAGACGATTGCTCGTTCAAGAATGTTTTCGAGCTCTCGAATGTTTCCAGGCCATGAATATGTCAACAGTTGGTCCATAGCGTTGTCGGAGACATTAATGTTCCCGATCTTGAGTCTTTGGGAGATATTTTTGAGTTTCTGTTCTACTAAACCAGGGATATCGTCGCTGCGTTCTGAGAGTGTTGGAACCGGGAGATGTAGAACATTGATACGATAAAAGAGATCTTCGCGAAACCGTCCTTCTTCCACAGCAACACTTAGGTCCCGATTCGTCGCTGCGATCACACGAACATCAAAAGGGCGTGACTCGGACGAACCGACACGGGTCACGATTCGATCCTGAAGAACATTTAAGAGTTTGGGTTGAAGATCGATTGGAAGCTCACCAATTTCGTCGAGAAAAAGTGTGCCACCGTTTGCGGATTCAAAACGCCCAACACGATCTGAGTCAGCACCAGTGAATGCGCCTTTCTGGTGACCAAAGAGTTCAGATTCGATCAACTCTCTCGGGATTGCTCCGCAACTGACGCAGACAAATGGAAAAGCAGATCGAGGACCCTGCTGATGGATCCATTGTGCAAGGGCGCTTTTGCCAGTTCCGCTTGAGCCTGTGATAAGCACGGTTGAGTCAACTTGTGCCGCTTTTTGTGCGTGATCGATCAACGAAGATCCCACTGAGCTGCCCGCGATTAGTTCGATTTGTCGTGCAGGTAGAAAAGTAGACCGTAACTCTTTGTTTTCAATCTCAAGTGAATGCCGTTTGAGAACTTCGTGAATTCTCGCTTGAATTTCTTCAGCTGCAAACGGTTTGGAAATGTAGTCTGACGCTCCGTGTTTCAAGGCTGCAACAGCATCACTGACTTCGCCGGTGCCTGAAATGACAATGACTGGGACATCTGGGCACTTTGATCGTGCAACAGATAAGACTTCTAATCCGCTCGCTTTTGGCATCTGCAAATCAAGTAAAATGATATCAAGTGCGGGGTCGAGAAGATTGATTGCTTCAGAGCCATCCTGTGCTTCAGCGACTTGGAAATCAAAACCAGAAACAGCGTTCCTGATAAACTCACGTATAAAGGAGTCATCGTCAGCTACAAGTACACTCTGTTTGCGATTTTGATTCGGCATATCTATTCTATCGGCTCACTCTCCGGCTTACTTATCGCTTATACTACATTATCGGGTCTAGAGAATTTGCGATTTCGAGCGTTAAATCATGACTGAGCATTTCTACAAAGACGATGAGCCTGCAAAAAGGCACGCAGCGGTGGTTGCATCTGCTCTTGATGCAATTATCACTATTGATGATAAAGGAATAATCCTCGAGTTTAATCCATCTGCATCGCAGATCTTCGGCTGGTCTTCAAATGAAGCAGTCGGAAAACTGCTCTCAAGTACTATTATCCCTCAACAATATCGTGAAGCCCATGAAAAGGGGATGCGGCATTATCTCAAGACTGGTGATGGCCCAGTTCTTGGCAAACGAATTGAAATTACTGCGCTGCACAAAGAGGGGCATGAGTTTCCAGTTGAGCTTGCGATTACACCGATTAAAACTGATCAAGGGCTAGTTTTCACAGCATTCCTTCGTGATCTCACAGAAGCAAAAGCGCTCACACAACAACTGAGCATGGTCAGCTTTACCATCGAGCAGTCAAGCGATTCAATTTATTGGATCAATAAGCAAGCTGAAATCATCAACTGCAACCTCGCCGCAGCCAGCGGGCTTGGGTATCCGCGAGATCAAGTGGTTGGGAAGCGAGTTTTCGATATTGATCCATTGATGTCTATCGATGCATGGTCGGATCACTGGGAAGATCTTCGTAAACTAGGGACTCTTCAGATGGAGTCCGTTCATCAACGATCCGATGGCACGACTTTCCCAGTTGAGGTAAATGCAAACTTCATTGTCCACGAAGCAGCAGAGTATAATTGTGTGATTGTTCGTGATATCACGCTTCGGAATGAATCACAGCGTGCTATCAGAGAGACTTCACAGAGATTAGAACTCGTCCTCGATGCTGCAGAGATTGGTTTCTGGGACTGGGATTTAGTTAGTGGTGAAAAAATTGTGAACGAGCAGTATCTACTCTTATGTGATTCTGATCGCGACGATTACTCACATGATCCACAATGGTTCCAAGATCTCATCCATCCGGATGATTTTCATCAGGCGCATAACCGGATGATTATGCATCTTGAGGGAAAACTGGACAGGATAGACTCCCAGTTCAGGATTCGGCAGAAAGATGGATCTTGGCGATGGGTGCATGATCGAGGGCGCGTCGTTGAACGCAACAATCAAGGCGAGCCCCTTAGAGCAATGGGCACAATGCAAGATGTCACTCAACGCAGAGAGGCAACAGAGGCATTGAAGGAAAGCGAAGAACGTATACGCGACATCGTTTCATCCGTCGGCGAGTTTGTTTGGGAGATAGATTCGGATCTTCGTATCAGTTACATAAGCAATCCTGTAGAGAGCAGTACTGGCAAGCAAGCAGGAGAGTTGATAGGAACCTCAATCACTGAGCTTGCGATTGATGAATATCAAGGATCAGTCAATGAACTCTTTCGCAGTTGTTTAAAAGGCAAAATTCCGATCCGAGGAATCGATTTCCCAGTCTCATCCTTCGATGGGAAAGAGCGTTGGGTCCGTGTCAATAGCCAGCCGATTTATACAGAGCACGGATCTCATATTGGATTCCGTGGTACTGGGCTGGATATTACTGAAGAAAAAGCGGCGCTTGATGCGAAGATACGGTCGCATGATTTACAGGAACTTTCTCGTTCGATAATTATGGGATTGCTCGAACCTTCGGATCTCAACAGCCGGATTGAATCATTGCTTTCACGACTCGCTCAGTTCTTGGGAGCAGATCGAGCGTACCTTCTCCGTGCAGAAGAAGAACTCGGACAAGTCATCAGTTCATCTCATTGGTTTTCTCAGCAGCTCCAAGAATCGAACACATCTTATCCGTTGCGCACAGATGGTGTGGATACGAAGGGGTTCACTGAACTAGAGCCAGGGCGCCCGGTGCTGCATCAATCTAACGCTCATCGTTTCTTAGGATGGCTACAACCGGACACAGGTTCCCATCTCGGATTGCCTGTCCTGATCGGCAATCAACCTGTCAACTATCTTGGTTTTGATTGGATTGACGATTCGCCTCCGATCATCGAGCAGGATCTACCGATCTTTCTCGGTATCGCAGCATCACTTGGACACACGATCGAACGCCGAATCACAAAACGTGAGCTTGAAATTAGTGCCCAACAACTCAGCAGCGAAGCCAAAAAAGCCGCTGATGCGAGTGCTGCTAAATCAGCTTTTCTTGCTCACATGAGCCATGAACTCAGGACCCCGCTCACCGCAGTGCTTGGGTCATCCGAAATCCTTGCATCTGGAAAAAACAATCCTGAGCGAGAGAAAAAACTGCTCGAAAGCATTCAGTCCAACGGGCGTTCTCTGCTTTCGCAGATAAACAGCGTGCTTGATCTCAGCAGGTATGAAAGAGGCGACACACCTGTTCGAATTGAGCCTGTCCGGATTGAGGAGACTTTAGCTCAGGTCCGGTCAAGTGTGATGCCAATTGCGATTCTTGAACGAGTCAATGTTTCATTTGAGATCACAACAGAACTACCAGCTCAAATCTTGAGTGACGGATTTCAGTTGTCACAAGTTCTAGTAAACTTGATCACCAACAGTATCCGGTATTCGAAATCAGATACTGTGCATGTTCGTTTAGGTATTCATGGAGCAACAAGCACTTCGATTCAGATTGATGTTATCGATCAAGGTGTGGGAATATCAGGAGATCTAGTAAGCAGAATCTTTGAGCCTTTTGAGAGAGGGATGCAGACGAATGCTCCGGGAACAGGCCTAGGGCTCGCAATATGTAAACGAATTATTGATGCATTAGAAGGCACGATAGAGTGCTCAAGTATCCAAAACGAAGAAACACGGTTCAGGTGCATCATCCCGTTCAAAGCTTACGGAGACGGCCGAATTCACCCGGGTGTTCTGGAAGAACAGGATCGATTCCAATCTATATCTCAACTTGATTCATCGGCTTTGTTAGATGTCCGGGTGCTGCTTGCCGAGGATAGCTCGCATGTTCGTGAAGTGCTCAACTATTTCCTCTCCGACATGGGGGCCGCGGTTGTTCAAGTTGAGAACGGGCTTGAGGCAGCGAATGAAATGAAAGCAAATCCGCTTTCATACGATATCATCCTCATGGATATGCAGATGCCCATAATGGACGGGTACGAGGCAGCGACTCTGCTCAAGTCCGAAGGTTTCAAAACTCCAATTATTGCTTTAACCGCTCACGGAATGTCAGAGGATCGAAAGAAATGCATCGACGCTGGATGCGACGATTACCTCAGTAAGCCTATAAGTCCGGACTTGCTCGCTGTGGCTATCCGCAGAGCACTCAGCAGTCATTCTCTCAATAAAAGTCAATCAGGAACTCTTTCAACTACACATCAATCACAGCGGGGTTCCGCTCCGTCAGACCTCATCCATCGATATATCAATCACCTCAAAGTACAATCTGCTCTTTACGATCTGAATATGTCTTCGCATGAAGAGCTTAGGAGATACATGCACCAGGTGAAAGGAACAGCCGCTACGATGGGGCTCGCTCGAATCGGAGAACTTGCAGCATCCGCTGAACATGCAATTCTAACCGGTTCGAATGACAAAGAGATTCAGATGAAACTCCAAGATCTCCGTGACTCCATTATGGGCTAGTCCCGTCGATGACTTTGAAACTCGTCGAGCATTTCATTCAAGTGATTCTGATCATTGCGCTGTTCGGCGGGAGCAATCACGGAGACATTTGCTTCCTCGATGTTTGAAGTCGCAAGATTCCAAAGAGCGGCAGCCTCGCCTGCAGTACGCGCAGTTTGAAGTAGATCGAGGACAATAGAACCGAAGTCCCGATCAAGGACACGTTTGGGAACCAGAACGATGTCGCCTGCGAGTAATGGTTGGTTGAGCCGGAATTTACCAGATTTTTGAATAGCACCTTCAACACGGCCATCTGCACGAACTACGTAAACACGATCCTCATCGGCGAGTTCAGTAATGCCGCCTGCCTGTTCGATGAGTGATTCAGTCGTTAGGCTATCTTCATGAATCACAGTCAAAGGATTAAACACATTTCCTAAAACACTTACTGTTTGTGAGTTTCTAGGGATTGATAGCCTGTCCCCTGATTCAAGTGCGAGGTTGTACTCTGAATCAGGAAATCCTGGATTTGTGAATGGGATTACAACTCGCCCATCCGCTTGCTTGTTTTTTAATCGTGCGAGTAGTGACTCGGTTTGTTTCATTTGAATTCGAGCAGCCGTAGCTTCCTTTGATCGAGCTGAGTTCACGCGTTCTTCAAGTACACCCTCAAGGCGCTGGCGGTTTCGCTCTGTGAGTTCCTGCCATCGATCGAGTTGAGTATTACGAACGCTCACACGTGTGAATCGGGATGCACGAATGTCTGCATCGTTCAAGGTACCACCTGCTGATGCAAGGAGATCTGTTATCTTTGAACCCGCGGGTAGGATGTATTCGCCTGGGAATCGGACCATGCCGTCGATTTGGACCCGAACTTCAGCTCTACGCAATCTGCGTATGACTATCTGATCACCGTTTTCAAGCAAAGGCCCTCTGGTATCATTCCTCAGGATGGATTCAAGATTGATTCGATAACGACTGACATCGAGTATTGAGGAAGAGTCTGTTCGCCGTCTACGAATAAGTTCAGCCTGTTGACGATGAGCATCAGAAGTCAAATTGCCAGAGAGTGCAAGTAGGTCGCCTATCCGGAGCCCAGATGTTTGTTCATACTTCCCTGGTTGTCGCACCGCGCCAATAATTTCAACAAGTGGGAGATCGCGTGCATCAGTGAATTTTTGAACACGGAGAAGATCGAGTGGTGAAAGCACGAGGTCATGTTCTGGATCTCCTGAGAGAGCTTTCTCAATGTTTACAATCATGACACGTCGGCTTGAAGAGAGTGATCCTGCATCAAGCTCAGTGTTCCTTGCTACACGAGATCCTTGTAACCGTGACAAGATGGCTTGTTCAGGGTATGCATCTACTTCAAGTCCACCGCTCATCCGAACAAGATCACCAACTGTCATTCCACTCCTGAACTGAAACCGCCCTGGAGTTAGGAGAGATCCTCGAGCTTCAACAACAGGATGTAATCGACCTTCAACCGCACCAACTAGGATCAAATCACCATCAACGAGAGAGTCGCCAAAGCGATCTCCTTCGATGTCAATGAGTTCTCGACCTACATCACCTGTCCTTTCAAGTTGCACAGCATCAACGACAGAAAATCCTGTCGAACCGCCCGCAAGTTCGATCGCCAGTGTAGCGTTCAGTTCTTGCTCATGTGCCAGTTCGTAAATACCTGGGCGTTGTACTGACCCTGCGACGGCAATGGAACGCCCGATCGATGGGACTAGGACGCTATCCCCTTGAGTCAGATGTAAAACCGGCGGGGGCGCAAGCCCAAGTAAATATTGGTACAGATCAATCTCAACTGAGTCTCCGTTCGATCTGACAACGCGTATATTTCGAAGCGTGCCAGATTTTCGGATCCCAGCAGCCCCGAGCACATCGAGTAGATCGCCTCGTGGATCAAGTTGGATCACACCTCCGCGTTGGACTTCACCTGAAACACGAATAGGGATTGTTGCTATTGTGCCAAACCCTACCCTCAACTCGAAGTTTCTACGGACTCGGCTTATCTCATTAGTGAGGTAATCAAGCAACTGAGTTCGAGTCATACCGCCGACATCAAAGGATCCCAAGTCGGGGATTACGATCGAACCGTCTCCCGCAACAAGCGGAGTGAATCGGCGTGGCTGATCCGTAACAAGATCAACAATAATCTCATCGCCAGGACCAGCAAGATGATTCGGATTCGGAGGGGCGGAACTACCTGATGATGTCTCCAGCATGCGAACAGTTTCGTATCCAAACTGGGTGAGTCTTCGATCCGGACGCGCTGGTAAATCTCCCCGATATGATAATTCGAGCATGCTCGGCAATGAATCAATTTGCGCTTGCTTAGGAGAAGATTCTGAACTGGAAATCTCGTCTGTGATCAGATTGACATCAATCTGTGCACTAAATACATTTCTATTAGAAGTAGCACCAGATGCTTGTATTGAACTTCCAGCAGATCGTTCATCTATGTTGATGGTTGAGCCTACACGCTTACCAAGTTCGCGAGGTTCTCCAAGCCGAGGCTTCATCGATTCACGAGGGTAATCGGACTTAGTCTCGCTCTGAAGCTCCGGAAGATCCTGCATGGGATCACGAAGATTCTGCACCCATGATGGTGACTGGAGAGTCTCCGATAAATCTCGTTTAGATGACGATGACCCGCATGAAGCCATGATAACAAGAAATGAGGCACACAAAAACACATGCCTGATGTGTTCAAAGCTTGATTTGCCTCTTTGGCTTGTGAATTGCATGTAATGCTCCTGACGGAATATCTCCGGCTTCGACTGATGTATCGGTCTACGTCGAGGTTCACTTTGCAACTCCCAGGCCAAACAGTCAGGTTCATCCAAGTTATCAGGGACTTATCATGAAAATCGCGATCTGCACCAACTATGTCAGCCCTTACAGGCTGCCTGTATTTCGAGAACTTGGAAGCAAGTCGGATATTGATCTAAAGATTTATACTTGTTCGTCTGGTGGGCATGACCGCAATTGGGATCGATACGATCTCGACGGAACTATCCGGGTGAAGCAATCGTTCTCATTCTCATGGCTCGCGAAGCAGCGGATAGGTTATGCCCAATGCGAGGGCTCGGAGTTTATCGAATCAACCAACAGACAAATACCGATCGGTTTGATGATTGATTTGTTCAAAGATCGACCAGATGTGATTGTGACCGGCGAGCTTGGAGCACGAACTCTAATCGCAAAGATCGCGGGATACATAATGGGTGTGCCAGTAATACCATGGTGTTATCCATCATCAGTTCCGTTAAAAGTTGGGAAGCTACGTGGACTGTTCCGTAAAAGCATACTCAAGTCGTCTCCAGCGGTCATCGGTATGGGGCAGACTGCTCGCAAAGCACTCGCGGAGCAAGGAGCTGCAGCTGAGAGAATCTTCAATGCACCAAACACCGCTGATACCCAGATGGTCATTGATATGAAACACAAGACAGACTTTAAACAACAAGCAAGAAGACGAAAACGGGAGCTTGTTGGTAATAAGAAAATGGCATTGGTTGTTGGCCGTCTTGTGCCGATGAAAGCCCCCCTCGAAGTTATCTATGCGTGGAAGAACCTTCCCAAGAGCATTCGAGATGAATGGGACCTGGTATTCGTTGGCGATGGATTCCTTCGCAACCAAGTCGATACATGTGAGAACAAAGATATTCACTTTGTTGGGAACGTGTCACCCGATCTGGTGATGACTTACTTTGAAGCGTGCGATCTTCATATCTTTGCATCCCTCGGTGATCCATGGGGTCTTGTTGTGAACGAAGCGATGCATCACGCCAAACCCACACTCTGCTCTATCCATGCAGGGTGCTGTGAAGACCTTATTTATGATGGTGAAACCGGATTCAAGTTTGATCCATTCGCTCAAATCGATTCTATTACAACCACGCTTGATCGCGTACTCAGTAGAAGCGATCTCGCAAATATTGGACGAAAAGCGTCGACGCATATTGCTCAATATACGCCGTCAAAAATGGCAGACGGCATTCAAAATGCTGTTGTGCACGTGACAACTAGAAAGGAACAGGGATGAAGAAGGCAGCAGTTTGTATCGCTACATGTTACCGCACGCGCGGACTCCGCAGTTTACTTGAAGATCTTGCACAACAAGAGGTCCCGGTCGGCTGGAAAGTCGAGATTCGTGTTGTGTGCAATGAGCCAGAAGTTGATCAGCGTCGATTCGCACAGAGTGTGTACTCGATTATCCCAGAAGCGATCATCACATTTGAGTCGATGCAGAATATTGCCAGAGCAAGAAATGCTGCTATTCAACTTGGCGTTGCTGATGCCTTCTTGTTCATTGATGATGACGAGCGTCCGAATCCATGTTGGCTGCGTTCATTGCTGATGCGTATTGACAACACACAGATCGATGCTGTATTCGGTCCAGTCTACGGCAGGCAGTCCGGGCACGCTCCGCTCTGGCTCGAAAGAACGGGCGCATTCAACAAACTCGGCCCGGATCATGATGGAGAGATTAATTGGACGCAGACCAGAACTAGCTCCGCTGCTGTATCGGGTGATCTACTGGGAGAAAACGCGGATCTTTTTGATCCTGATTACGGAGTAAGTGGGGGATCAGATACTGAACTCTTTCTCCGCCTTTCAAGGAAGGGAGCACGCTTTGTTCATGAACGTGCTGCATTTGTTTACGAAGACAACGAGAAATCTCGTTGCTCGTGGATTTCTGTGCTTCGTAGGAGATATAAAGCTGGAGCAGTTTACGGCCGAATGAAGTTCAATGATAAATTGTCAAATGCTGCGTGGTTTACTTTATCACGAGGACTCTATGGGGCTGGGGTGATGATCGGAGGAACTCTTCCCCTTGTCCTTGGAAAACCTCAAATGACGTTTAATGGAGCGTGCCGATTTGTAATTGCGGTTGGTGCATGGCGTGGCCGGAGTTCAAGTTACAAAATTATCAGATATAAGCCAGTCACGCATTAATAAAAATCATCCACAGAATATTCATCCGTGTCTCTATTCGAGTGAGATGACAGCTTATTTCAGGATAGAGCCAAGCCCAGTAGTCGCAACCACAGATCTTGTACCGATTTGGTGCGACGAAATACGATCAATAGCATCGTAGTTCTTGAATAGCCCCGCCCGGATTCGAACCGGGGACCGAGCGATTATGAGTCGCGAGCTCTAACCGCTGAGCTACGGGGCCTTCTTGAGTATCTGATTTGAGTATATACCTTACAGATCCAAAGTGCTATAGATGATCCATAGAGATCAATCCAGTTGAGAGCTCTGCGATGAAATGCTCCGCTTCAACTAGGTAATCTTTCCCATCATTGTGTGTCTCTATCAATCGACGCACAAGAGCACTCCCAACAATCGCACCGTCTGCATGTTGTACGATCTTGCTCACATGCTCGGGGGTTGAGATTCCAAATCCACACGCAATCGATGTCTTGCTCTTTTTTCGTATATCACGAACGCGATTTGAGATGTCAGGTACATCTGATCGCTCTCCAGTGATCCCTGCTCGTGCGAGCATGTATACGAAACCTGATGATGCATTCGCGATAGCAGCTGCTCGCTCTGAAGGAGTCGTAGGCGAAATCAACAACGACATTGTCATATCGTGATCGACGCATGATTTCTGGTAATCGGCAGATTCTTCAAGTGGGAGATCTGGAAAAATGAATCCATCAAAACCGGCATTTGCCGCTTGAGAAATGAACGAATCTGCTCCTCCCATCGCAGTCACGATAGATATAGATACCATCGCAACAATACCCATTGAAACCTGATCTCTTACAGTGCGAACTTGATCAAAGATCACTTGAGGCGACATCCCCTCTTCGAGCGCACTATGCATTGCCGCTGCGATCGTAGGACCATCTGCAACAGGATCAGAATATGGGAATCCAATTTCAACGATCGACGCTCCTGCATGCTCTAACTTTGGAAGTAGTCTTGTGATTGAGTTGTGCTCGGGAGATCCGGCGCACACAAAAGGCAATAGCGCGGCGTGCCCAGTTTCTTTAGAGTTGCTAAATGCTGCTTTGACTCGGTTCATCGTGTAATCACATCCGTAACATCTTGAAGACCATCCGTGAGAACTCTTGGTCCATCTGAAGTCACAAGTACATCATGCTCATAGTGCACAGACAACGAATGATCTGCGGTAAAGATCGGCCATTCCTTTGGCTTTTGATCAATGTCACCTGTCCCAATACCAATCATTGGTTCGACTGCAACAAGCGCGCCAGGTTCTATTCGCTTGTTTCCATCAGGCCATTCCTGAGCATGTTGTGGTACGACATTCGAAATCCAAGGAGGCGTATGAAGTTTGCGTCCGTATCCATGACCTCCGAGTCCTCGGATTAAATGGAATCCATACTCTTCTTCTACCACTCGTTGAACCGTCTTCGCCCAGTCCATCCATGTGTTCCCAGGACGAAGTTGTTCTATACCCTTTGATAGTGACTCTTTCCCAGAATCCGTCAACTTCTTGACGATCGGGGACATCTCTCCAAAGACATATGTCCATGCAGCATCACCCATCCATCCCTTATGTTTGACTCCGATATCAATCTTGAGCACATCACCCGCTTTGAGTGGATGCAAATAATACGCAGCAGTCCCATGCACAACACAATCGTTCACACTCAAGCACGCTTGCGACGGAAACGGTGGTAATCCTCCCGTACGATACTTGTGAAAACAAGACTTACACGAAAGGTCTTCGAGCGTTTCATAGACGAATCGATCAATTTGAGCAAGAGTCACTCCATCGTGCAAGAATGCTGCGATTCGATGATGAGTTTCGACTACTTTCTGAGCCGCAGTATAAGCGGCGTCGACATCGGTTTGTGATTTAACTGCTGTAGGCATATGAGCGGATTATAGGTGGGGGAGTTGAACCGTTCTGAATCTGTTACTCTTGAGCATGCATTATTCAGGCCGATAGAAAGATTCATATGCGCATAACGCTTATTCTCAATCCTAAATCAGGGCGCGGAAAGTCAATTGCTTCTGCTCAAAAGCTTGAACCTGCACTTATTCAGAGAGGTCATCAGGTTGAAATCTGCGAGATGACTGAATCATCGGAGACACTTGAGTCTGCGATGATCGATTCAGATCGTGCTATTGTTGTGGGGGGGGATGGGACAGTCCATCATCTTTTAACGCTTCTGTCAAAGACTCAAACTCCTTTTTATCACTTTGGTACTGGAACTGCAAATCTCATTTCACACGAGTTTGGAATGTCTAAAAATCCAGAACGAGTCGTGCAAGATCTGGAATCAATCTGCAATCCAATCCAGATTGATCTACCACGATGTAATGGGCATCCGTTTCTTATAATGCTCTCCATCGGGCTCGATGCATCGGTAATTCATCGATTTGAGGAATCTCGATCACTATCTGGTGGGTATCGTGCGTATATCAAACCTGTTATTCGCGAGTTATTCAACCCAAGGCCTGCACGATATTTGTTCGAACAAGTATCTAATGATACACTGAGTCCAAAACCGAAAAAGGGCACTCTTGTATTATCAAATCTCAAATCCTATGGCGGACATTTCAACCCATCGCCTGAAGCGCTACCAACTGACGGCAAGTTAAACGCAGTATCACTCCCTGGGTCCACGACAGTTCAACAACTTATCAACTTCGGGTTACTCAGATGCCGACTCAATCCATTTGAAAAACAACGACAATGCGAAAGCAACTTCAGAATCACAGCAACTGATCTTCCAGTCTTTGTTCAAGTAGATGGAGAAAAAGCATCAATGATCAAAGGATTAGAAGATGGGAAACTGATGCCAAAGAATTCCATGACGATTTCTGTAGAGAATGAGCATGTACAGGTACTGAGTCGCACCCCTCTGTAATACCTCAAGAATCCACGTTTTAAGTCCGATAATGTATCTTCTGTTAAATTGCTATCCTGTCAGAGTTCCTCGCAGACTCCTTATTCGATAAGCGTTCAACTCAAGGAATATCAATAAACACTTCGGTAACTTGATACGAAAACAGCGCGAACAAAGAGTGCGTGGCGTAAAGTCCTCATTCGAGAGGTTCAGAGAGACTTTATGACCGACAAACGAAATGCTCATTCTGACTCCGACGATTCTTCGATCGAGCTTCCAATTGTTGATTGCGATCAAGAGGAGTTGGTTGGACTCCCCTCATTTGCACAACCATCAGCAGATCTTGAAGCGCCAGTATTTGATGAAGGCCGATTCAAATCTGGTAAACTCAAAGGCCTCACTATGGGCGCTGCGATCTTTGTGCTTGCATGGCCGGTTGTTCTCGAATCATTCCTCAACTCACTCGTGGGACTGGTAGATACGAAACTCTCTGCATCTCTCCCGGCTGGTGAAGCAGCCACTGATGCGATCGGGGGGGCAAGCTACATTATGTGGCTCATCGGACTCGTCATTATGGCGATCGGTGTTGGTGCGACTGCACTCATCTCTCGATCAGTTGGTAAAGGCCGGATGGGTGTCGCAAATGTGGTACTTGGACAAGCGCTATCACTCTCACTCATATCAGGCGTCATCATCGGCACACTGATCTGGTTCTTTTCACATGGAATCGTCTCATTACTCAAGATGTCCCCACAAGCATCAATCTACTTTGATGACTACATGAAAATCATTGCACTCGGGGTCCCTGCTGCGTCTGTGTTATTCGCGCTCATCGCATGCTCTAGGGGAGCAGGGGACTCAATCTCCCCGCTTATTGCGATGATTGTTCGCAACATAGTTAACATCATCGTGAGTTGGTTATTCTCAGGTGTAACAATTGCAGGGTTCACAAGCCCACTAGGACTTGATTGGGGAGTTAAGGGCATTGCATTCGGAACTGTAATAGGTGACATCTGCGGCGCCCTGATCATCCTTTCTATGGCAATCTCAGGCAAATGGTCCATCAGACTCAAAGTGAGATGGATGAAGCTCCATTCAATCATGGTCTGGAGACTCATCCGTCTAGGAGTTCCAAACTTCCTAGAAACATTCGGAATGTGGATCGGCAACTTCTTCATCATCGCATTTGTTGGATTACTCGCATTCCAGATGGAAACCGACGGCTTGCTCGGCGCTCATATCATCGGGATCCGTATCGAAGCTTTCAGCTTTATGCCTGGGTTTGGGATGGGAATCGCGGCCGCAACACTCGCGGGACAATACCTTGGTATGGGTCGACCCGATCTCGCAAAGAAAGCAGTGTTCAGATGCACGATCATTGCCGCAACGATTATGGGCACTCTTGGAATCGGTTTTATTGTGTTTGCAAAACCAATCACGGCTGCACTCTCTGAACAACCTGCACATCTCGAAATGGTGCCCCCCCTACTCATCATTTGTGGAATTATACAAGTCCCATTTGCGATCGGTATTGTTTTCCGCTCTGCGATGCGCGGCGCAGGTGATGTCAAATTTGTAATGGGGTTAACCTGGTTCTCAACGTACGCTATGCGTTTGCCTTTAGCGTACCTGATCTCTGGTGTGAACATACCAATCCCTCAGTTCCTTGGAGGCGGGATGATTGAGAATCCTTTGCTCTTCAAAGCATGGTTCGGACTCGAACCAGGACTCACTGCGATGTGGATTGCATTATGCTCTGAAATGGTATTGAGAGGCGTGTTGTTTACGATCCGTTTCTTCCACGGCGGCTGGCTAAAGGCAAAGGTCTAACTCCCCTGCTCTCTTGAACAACAAATGCATAGCGCCGTTCAATCAAATTCGCAATTGCGTCTTACGCTTACTTTATTGCCTCACCCTTTATAGTCTCACCGCTGATCTCCCCCACTACAGGCGGATTACACTTTTCATCTGCAATGTGATCAACTGGTATAAGTGTTTGCAAAAATGAAGACACCCGGAACAGATGCTCCGGGTGTCTTTGAGTTTGTATTGATGATCCTGTTTGATCAGATGATCATTGGGATCTTCAAATCAGCTCTTCTCGATTATGGACATCCAGCAGCGAAGTCGCCGAGGAATGCTGAGATATCGAAGAAGTTGAATGAACCGTCGCCGTTGTAATCAGCTGAAGGATCCATTGCACTGAAGAGACCAAGGAAGGTCGAGATATCGAAGAAGTTCAATGAACCATCTCCGTTGTAGTCAGGAAGACATGCAGCATCACTTGGGCCAAAGAGCTGATGCTCGAATGACGCATGTGGTGTGTAACCAGGTCCGTCTGGGAGTGGTGCGGAATCACATTCCATGCCACCGAACCAGAATCCACCAGCGTAAATGATGTCGCCGTTGGTGTCTGGAGCAGCGTAGAGCGCGAAGCGATCTTCGATACCAGTACCAGCGTCCGGAGTTGATGTGTCAATATCCCACATCCATGTACCGTCGCCGTTGTCAACTGCGGTACCATCTGGAGCAGCAAAGCCGATTCCGATAGTCTGCATTGAGTCAGCTGGATCGCCGTCTGCGATACCGTCGCCGTCGGAGTCAGTACCTGGCTGGTAGAAGCGAACGCCCCATGACCAGTCAAAGAGACCGTCGCCGTCGAGGTCAGAGTCAGGAAGGCTGTCGAAGTCACGGTCAGCGTTAGCTACCGAAACGCCGTCGCCGATACCATCGCTGTCGGTGTCAACATCGTTGCTACCTGCAGCTGCACCTTGGAGGTCGCCGTCTGAGTCGCCGAGTTCGAATGTGAGTGAGCTGCTGAATGTTGCAGCAAGGTCGATGTCAGCAGTGTAACCTGTGAGCTCATCAGCAGCGAAAACGTTGCCTGGGAGATCAAGGAAAGTGAATGAAACCAATGGGATACGAGTCGAAACGTTAAGCTGACGACCGTTATCTGCATCGAAGTATGTCCACTGACCTGCAAGGCCAACTACACCGTCGCCGAGACCATCTGAGTCTGTATCGGTGTCAGGATGTGCAACAACCCAGTCAATGTGAACCATGTCTACGAGTGTATCGAGAGCGATATCACCGTAATCAATGTTAGTTACAGCAGTTGCCAATGATGTGTGTGGACCACCCATTGAGGTGTCTGAGTTATCATCAACACCGAAGAAGTACTCAGTTGTGTGAATACCAGTGTCAACACATACGTTTTGGTTGATGCTTGACCAGATCGGAGCACTTACAGTGCCTGCAGGTGCTGTCTGGCTGTCACCGATGAGGGTAACAACTTTTTCGCCTGTTGCGATGTTAAAGTAAATGTGAGCGGCTTCTTTCACCGTACCGTTGGACGGGGAAAGAGTCGTTGGGGTGTTTGACGCAGCGGCTGTGCTAGCGATACCAGCTGCCAATGCGAGACTTAGTGCACTCTTCGCTTTCATGGAAAAGCTCCTCTTTTTTTTGTTATTGAAACAGTAAAACCACAACTCGACACTGATGCCATAGAAATGACATCAAGGAACGAACAAAATGAAACGATCCAGAACATCTGGAAAGTCTTCAACACATAATCACTACCGCGTCGAGGTTCTCTCTCCCCTTGATAGATCCTGTTGAATCGATCCGTGAAGAATCGAAGAAAACAATAAGATCTATTGCGGCACTCCCCTCTTAGAGAGTTAAGACTGAATACACAGTCAGTCCCGTATCACTACGGTACACATACGAATATACCTCATTGCCGATCCCTTGCAAGGGGAGAACTGGTGAAAATGCTGAGAAATTCTCCGTTGCAAGGGATTTATCTCCCAAAAACAGGGTGCATATACTTACTTTGTACGGGTGTTTTCAGTACTTTAGATGCCAATTGAGTCATCGAGTGTAGATTTTATTCGGTCTGCAAACTCTTTGAAAAAATATGAGGCATCATGCGGTCCTGGGGACGCTTCTGGGTGAAACTGGACGGCCGCGACGGGTTTGTTGGGAATTCGGAACCCGGCAACCGTCCCATCGTTCAGGTGAACATGCGTAACTTGCCCCCCTGCTTTGATCACTGAATCTTGATCAACTGCAAACCCATGATTCTGAGAAGTGATGTGAACCCGTCCAGTTTCGAGATCATGAACTGGGTGATTTGCACCACGGTGACCGAACGGAAGCTTGTATGTCTTGGCGCCAATCGCGAGCGATAAAAGTTGATGGCCAAGGCAGATTCCATATATAGGAGTGTTCTCAGATTCTGGCGATTCGATGAGCTCTTTGAGCATATCGATCGTCTGATTGATTGCATCTGGATCACCCGGGCCGTTAGAGAGGAATAGTCCTTGAACCTCTGAGGACGCAATTCGTTGTTTGATTTGATCTGCGGAAGTTGATTGGGGGATGATTTCCACATCACAACCCACAGCTGCGAGATGTCGTGCAATATTGGATTTTATACCAAAGTCCATAACCAACACATGGGGACGATGATCTTCATCCAACGAAGACGAGTTACCCCCCCCCCACTCTCCGAGGTTCTCGGTCCACTGAAGCGTGCTATCTCGACCCGCTTCTTGAGCAAGGTTTTGTCCAGACATTGACTTCACTTGTTGAGCCATCGTGACAAGCTCTAAATCTGTCAACTCTGAATTATCAGTCAGAACCCCTTGAACGACTCCTGAAGAACGCAAGGATCGAGTAATCGATCGCGTATCAATACCAGATATCCCGAGGACCCCTGCTTGATCAAGATATTCATCAAGCGAGTTATTCGCTCGGAAGTTTGACCAGTTTGAGTTGTATTCGTGAACCCCAAACCCGGAGACTTGGACCTTGGATGATTCAGTGTCAATGGTATTGACACCTGTGTTCCCAATCATCGGCTGGGTTTGAATGAGGATCTGACCCATGTAGGATGGATCAGTGAGTGATTCTTGATACCCGCACATTGCAGTATTAAAAACCACTTCTCCAGTAGAAATAATCCCTTTCCCCACGGCACCAAATGCGTCCCCAGTGAGGACAATACCTGAAGAAAGAGCAAGACGAGCGGGCTTGGTGTTGTTTCTAGGCATCATACTGGTTTAAAGTGTATAAGCATAATGGATCTCTTTCCTCATCAACCCGTGACACCGACTCAGATTTCAAGCATTTCTGATCCCAACGACTCTGTCTTTGTACGTGTCGCTCTTGAACGAGGAATTGATCGAGCGCAGGGTTTTACATATCGAACGAATACAGATGCACAAGTTGGACAACGAGTCAGTGTTCCTGTAGGGAGAGGCAATGTCCCCACAGGTGGAATCATTATCGAATGTGGAGACGAATCACTACTCGATGGATTTGATCCTGCAAAGGTAAAATCGGTAATTTCACAATCACCAGCAATCCTCCCTTCGAGTTTAGTTGAACTCGCACAGTGGATGTCTGAATACTACATGTGTCCATTAGGGATGGTTTTTTCATCCATCATTCCTTCTGCTGTCAAATCAGATACTGGCCGAAAGATTCGAAAAGTTGTTGATCGTTCCCCAGTTACTCCAACAGACGAACAAATCAAAGAGCTCACCCCTAAAGCGAGAGAAGCATGGAAGTTAATTGCTGGGTTAGAACCAACAATATTCCCGCTTGATCCAAAGGTGCTCGCATCGAAGATTGGCCAACGAACTGTCGCCGCGATTAACAAACTCATCAACGCAGGGTTGATGATTCGCGCTGAAGTACAAGTGATTAAAGCACCCAAGGTGTTTGAGCTTCTTGACGCAGGAGAATCTGGCACGCACACACTCAGTGATGACCAAGCATCGGCTGTTGATGGAATCACGAAGAGCTTGGGCACGTTTGCCCCCCACTTGCTCTTTGGAGTAACAGGTTCAGGAAAAACTGAGGTATACATCAAACTCATCGAACAAGTACTCGCAGCGGGGAAACAAGCGATTGTTCTCGTACCAGAGATTGCGCTTACCCCACAAACAGCAGGAAGGTTCGTGAAATGTTTCGAATCTGATGGCGTTGCAATTTTACACTCAGGGCTAACTCGTTCTGCACGAAATCAGCAATGGGCCGCGGCGGCAAGCGGAGAAGCAAAGGTTGTAGTCGGCGCAAGATCAGCGGTGTTTGCCCCATTCTCAAATACGGGAGTTATCATTGTCGATGAGGAGCACGACAGCTCGTACAAGCAAGACCAGTTACCCAGATACAATGCGCGTGACGCTGCTGTGAAACGAGCGCAGATTGAGAACTGCCCGATTGTACTTGGTTCTGCAACCCCTTCACTTGAGAGTTGGGCAAATGCAAAAGCGAAAAGATATTCGCTTTGGACAATGCCTAATCGAGTCGGTCAAGGAAACATGCCAAAGGTTCAAATTGTCAATATGGCCGGGGACAATGAAGAGTTGCGTCCACCTAAGCAACCTGGATTCACAAATGCTTATTCGATTGGACGAACTCTAGGTGCTGAACTCATTTCAACAATTGAGAATGGTAATCAAGCAATTCTATTATTGAATCGACGCGGGTTCGCTGCAGTTGTTGTTAGTAGTGATCGCTCGAGTGGCTGGCGTCTTGAATGTAATCAGTGTGATTCCACAATGGTGGTTCATCGAGGATCCGTGCGAGAACAAGGCGGCAGACGATATGTAAAATGCCATCATTGTCAAAGCGAACAATTGATCCCAAAGCAATGCCCTATGACTGGAAAGCCACTGATTGAACTTGGGGTTGGAACTCAACGCGTCGAAGAAGAAATCCAAGAACGATTCGGGGAACGGCTCGGACTTATTCTTGACGAAACATACACACGCGTCGATGCAGACACGATGAAGAACTCAAAGGACTACTTCAATGTCCTTGATCGTTTTGGAAAAGGCGAACTCAAGCTCCTTCTCGGAACTCAAATGATCTCGAAAGGATTAGATTTCCCAAATGTATCACTCGTTGGAGTTCTCAATGCAGACACATCACTATATCTTCCCGACTTTCGAGCAGAGGAGCGAACATACCAACTTGTATCACAGGTTGCGGGGCGATCAGGTCGCGGAATAAAACCAGGCAAAGTCATTGTTCAGACTCTCAACCCAGGATCAGCCGCAATCACTCGAGCTGCTAAGCATGATTATATAGGATTTGCGAATGACGAACTCCAAACTCGCCGAGTTGCCAATCTGCCTCCAATCGTTCGCATGGTTCGGATTGTGATCCGTGACGAAGACAACAACGCAGCTCACCAGCGAGCGTATTCCATCTCAGAACAACTTCGCTCTTCTTGTGGAGATCATGTCTCTATTGTCGGGCCAATGCCTTGCTCGATATCGCGGATTGCCAATCGTTATCGATGGGCAATCGAGCTAGGATGTCGATCTCCCAAACCAATGCAAGACGCAATGATGAAACTTCGCACTCAAGGTTTATTAACAAGCGATTCAAAGGTCGCGATCGATGTCGATCCGATCTGGCTCATGTGACTCGGGATTCGTTTCTACTGAACCCTCCACAGTATGAGCAACAATTCGAATTCTAACTTGCTCTCCGATTTTCCCAACGCTTGCTCGATTTGCAATCCATACTGGTTCGTCAATATCTGCTGAGCTCGATATAGTCCATGTCGGCGCAATTACTTCATCACCAAAGTTTGTAAGTGAGATGAGTGTTCCGTTCGCATCGGCGCCGTAACCATATTCTTTGAATATCGATCCTGCAAAAACGAACCCTGTCCAACTTGATGTATCAACAAGCAGATCTCCTGTTTCAACATGCGTCACCCATTGAACTATCGGCTTGAACTGCAATAGAGAATCTTCATCCTCAGCTTTAAATTGTGTAGCAACGAGCACTGAAACCCCATCCCCATGAGCAGGGATGAACTGCCCATTGTTATCTCTAGATATTGGTTTCCCACTGTAGAATCCAGCAGCTAAAAGCGCCGCATGTAATGATGATCCGTTCACGGTTGTAACAACCAGAGACTCATGTTCTCTTGAATCTGGCGCAGTGACAAGCATTTCTAAAAAAACATCTGGAGTGTCTGGATGATGGCAATCAATTGAAATTTTCCCATCAAACTCGACAACACCCTCGCCTACAAATAATCCGGGGAGAAGTTCGTGAAGCGGAGCTTGTGGTTCATCAGTGAACGAAAAGCTTGTCGTTCCAATTGATGCATAGATGAATGCAATAATCAACTTTAGCATGATGTTCCTCGTCTACATTGCTTTGAAAGGGATTCGAACAACTCTCCTCGTTCTTCATAGTTCGTGAACTGATCCCATGATGCACATCCAGGGGATAACACGATTACATCACCATTTTTAGCTCGATCAAACGCGCAGTGAATCGCACGCTCTAAAGAGTTGCATTGGAATGCATGATCTGCAGCGTTGCTACATAGAGATTCAGATGTCGCCCCGATTGCATACAGCCCTGCTAAGGCTTGAGCAGTATCAGATATTGCAGAAAGATCAGAGCCTTTGTCGTATCCACCTGCAATTAAGTGAATTTGTTCACGTTGATACTTCACACTCAGTGCATCGATCGCTCGGACACTTGCATCAGGGACTGTTGACTTTGAGTCATTATAAAACTCAACTCCTGAAGTAACATGGCAACGATTTAAACGATGAGGCAAACCCGCAAACTCCTTTGCAGAATGGACTATCTTCGATTTTATATGCTCATCTGGTTTGACGATTGCGAAAACTGCTTCAACTGCCATTGATGTGTTGATCGCGTTGTGTCTACCAAGTAAAACCCCTCCTGTGATTGGATCGCTTGGTATGACGACTTTCACATCTTCTCTGACATGAGATTCCCATGAAGATATAGAATGATTGAGAATTACAGTACCATCCGTCGAGATTGCTTGTAAGAGTCGTTGCTTTGACTGTTCGTAATGCTCTACATTCCCATGCCAGTCAAGATGGTTGGGCATGAAGTTAGTCATACACGCAATACAAGGTTTCTTCGCTTTGAGAACCTGTTGTAGCTGCGGATCCCAGAGCCAATGCAACATTGCGCTCGACAGTTCAAGGACAATCACAGTATCATCTGTGAGTTCATCAAGATGATTGAGTAATGATCCTCCAATGTTTCCAGCAAGGATTGAATGGCGCCCTATATCATCCAGAACATGATGAATCATTGCGCTAGTCGTGCTTTTTCCTGCAGAACCGGTTACGGCAATAACTCGAGCATTTGGAATCACACTGAGAGCGATTTGTATTTCCGTCGTCACGAGAATACCCGCTGATCGTGCGTGCTCAATGAAAGAGTTCTCCCATGGCATGGGTACAGCAGGATTCACTACCAGCATGTCGGCGCCATCGAGAACCGAGGGGTCATGTGGGCCAAGCACTACACGAATACGATTGTTTTCGATCAAATCATTCAATCGATCCAAACTTGCTTGGAGTGATTCAGAATCAGAAGTGTCTGTCACGATGACCTTAGCACCAGCTCCAACAAGCCAGCGTGTAATTCCGAGTCCGCCTCCGAATCGCCCAAGACCCATGACAATGATATTTTTGTTAGAAAAATCGTACATCGATCTCGCGTCTTTAGTGATCTTCATCACTTGATTCGATAAGCCCTTTAAGCTTTATCAGATGGTCTGCTTCACATTTGAGCATCATCTTGATCATGAGCGGCCCAGTTACAATAGTGAGAATCTTTGTCCACCACTTATTTGGCGAGTTGACCATCGTCCACTTCACATCGCAACCACTCTCAGTTGGAACATATTCGTAGCGAGCAGTCATGCGATTGCACCCATCATCAAACACTGCTTGATGGATGAAAGTCCCATCAATAACTTCATGTTGTTCAACAGTGATGATTGCTTTCGCCTTCATCTTGCCCATCTGTCTTGTCTCACGAAACTTCATCCCTTTGCATATCGGATCATCCGGTGCATGCTCGGAGAGCATGTCTATTGAGATGAGCGATGGGCCAATCCAAGAGCGGATATGATCCCAATCGTTGAGCCAAACATGGACTTCCTGAGGCGATCTCTGGATCTGTTCTGTAATCGTGAGTTGCTTAGCCATTATATTTACCATTCGAGTGTAAGTGGTATCACTCTTCTTTTGCCATCGATTCCGATGACTTCAAACTGGATTGAACTCCCAGTGAGTATTCCCTCATCTGCAACGAGAACAAAGAAATGAAAGTAATCCTTGATCGCATTACCATTGACTGTACGAATTACATCACCTTGTTCAAATCCTGCGATTGATCCTGGGAAACCTTCATAGATGAACTGAACGACAACTCCTCTGGGAGAGTTACCAAGGGACATTCCCAGTTGGACCATGATGGGTTCGTGAATGCGTCGAGCAAGAACCTCGTCTTTCATTTTTCCGAGGATGACATTGACATCTTTGACTGAATTGTCTCGAACTACTTGCACCTCGATCGAATCACCAGGTCGTGACGAACTAATGAGTGACGACAATGATTCTGCATTCAGGATCGGCGAACCTTGAATTCCAATGATCACATCGTTGATTACGATACCTGCGATAAATGAAGGCCCGTTCGGCTCGACATAGTTCACCTGAATACCAGTAACACTCTTGTCATCATTTGGATCAAGTTGTAAATGTCTGATATCAGTTCGATCGTATCGAATCCCTAGATAACCACGAGATACCTTCCCGTATTTAATAATTTGTTGCACGATCGGTTCAATTGTTCCTAATGGAATTGCAAATGAAATCCCAGCACTGTCACTTCCTGATTCTTCGGGGGATGCACCGACAGATTTTGCAGTTGCAATTGCAACATTCATTCCAATCACATGCCCATCCGTATTCACCAATGGCCCACCAGAGTTTCCTGGGTTTACCGCCGCGTCAGTCTGAATATAGTTCGTGTATCCACCTGGAACATTTGATCCTGCGGCTTCTCTTCCGAGCCCCGAGATGATCCCTTCGGACATCGAAAACTTAAATCCAAACGGAGATCCAAAGGCATACACATGCTCACCAGTTCTCGGCAATCGATTCATTGACCTTCGAGCTGGGAACGCCTTCGTATTAATATTTGCTTTAATGACAGCGATATCGGTATACGGATCCATACCAATGACATCACCTCGTACTACTCTGCCGTCAAAGAACTCTACAGAAACAGATTCTGCAGATCGAACAACATGAGCGTTTGTGATAATGTGTCCAAGTTCATCATACACCCATCCCGCCCCAGTTGAGTAAGCCCCGGGTGCTGGTGTACGATTTTGGAGTCTTGCAGGTTCAAACGGAGTCTCAAGATGCACGACACTTGGCTCAGTTGAATCCGCAATTGCAGATGTAGCACGATCAATACTGCGAAGGATATCGTCCTTTGCGAGGACGCTTCTCGCGAGTGTGATCTTTGCATTCTGTTGAGCGTAGGCGTATTGCTCAATAACTCTCGGCACAGCAAACAGCGCTACTAACACACACATCAGTACAACAATTGCGGGGCCATAGGAAGCAAACTTTCTCATGATTCGTACCTTATAGACCCGTAAACATCATCGTCATCCACTACTCCAACTCACCCATAGGATCGACTCCCTCACTCAGTCTTCTTGATCTTTAAGAGTGTAATGGATCGGAGTTATTTATAGAACCCTTAGTTTTTTGATTGAGCTTCTCTTTTTCACCTGCTCGCATTGAATAAGCTTGCCCACCGATCGTTCCCATTCGAACTCGATCTACCCAAAGTTGTCCGGCCTCTTGAATGCGTTGACCGAAGATGTCAACCGGTTCCGCGAATCGAGGCGGCACATCTGTCATGCCAAGCAAGTCATTGACAACCAAAATCTGACCATCGCAAGAAGTACCCGCTCCGATTCCGATTACAGGTACTTTCACTTGATTCATAACCGCTTTCGTTACTTCTGCAGGCACTGCTTCGAGTAATAAAATCACTGCTCCTGCTTGCTCGAGCGCAACCGCATCACGCACAACTTGTTCGAGCCCATCAGCAGTTCTTCCCGCCGCAACAGGGCCACCGGTCACTGAACTCGTTTGTGGTTTACATCCGATATGAGCGCACACGGGAACACCTGCTCGTGTAAGACGATCAACAAGCGGTGCAAACGTCTCGTCTGTTTCAAGCTTGACGACATCTGCATTCCCCTCGATCATGAAACGAGAAGCATTGATCATCGCTGATTCTACAGAAGTGTGATAGCTCATAAATGGCATATCCGCCATGATCAATGAGCGAGGCGCGCCTCGTTTGAGGGCAGCCGTGATCTGAATCGCGAAATCAATCGGCATATGCACAGTACTCTCATGTCCTAAGACAACTTGAGCAGCGGAATCGCCTGCGAGGAGCACATGAACGCCTCCACGGGATAACCAACGGGCCGTCGTCGCGTCGTAGCACGCGAGACAGGCAAATGGCTCACCCTTTCGTTTCATGCGAATCAAAGTCTTGAGTGTGACTGCATCTTGAAGGTTTGGTTCAGAAATACAGTTCGTTGCAGGATTTGTGGGAGATATGCTCACGCAAGGATTATAGGGCATCCATGTGTGATGTATGCAATTCCTCGAATTTGGCTTGTTCTACTGTAAATAATCAACGAGAAGGCTAGGGTTTACTTGGAATAGATCAATGAAGACCTTGAAGTACAAAATGCCGTCTCCTGATCTTGGGGATCACAACATCATTGAAACGGTGTGTGGGCTCAGACCATGCCGACATGGCGGGTTGAGAATCGAAGTCGAACAAACTCACTCGAAAACCATTATTCACAACTACGGCCACGGCGGATGCGGCGTCACTATTTCGTTTGGTACTGCTGAAATTGCTGCTGATCTGGTCGAAAAGACAACTTCGACCCAACAAACGATTGCTGTCCTTGGCACTGGTGTCGTTGGGTTAACAACTGCACTTGAGCTTCTTCAAAGAGGCTATCAAGTCAAGCTCTATTCACATCTTGAAACATCCAAATCAACAAGTATCCTTGCAGGCGCTCTTTGGCTTCCAGTTGGTATCGAATTCGGGACGAGTGATTTGGCGATCCAACAAAAAATCAAAATCCTAAAACGATCTCTCCATGGATTTAAAACGATCGATAGAAAAAGGTTTGGAATCGAAGAACTCCCAATCTATGAACCGGAAAACTCCTCAACTGAAGAAGGATTATTCGGAGAACTATTCGAACATGATCTCATTCAACCCCCCGTTGATATAAACTCCTTCCCATTTCAATGTGACGCAGAACCTGGACGCGTGTTCCAGACAGACTACATTCATACGCACATCTTCCTTCAAGAACTTGAATCGGAAGCCCGTCAACTTGGTGGCGAGTTCCATACTCAAGAGTTCCTGAACATTGATGATGTTCTCAAACTTGAACAAGAAGTTCTTGTAAACTGTCTTGCCCTAGGATCTCAACAGATTTTCAATGATCAAAATCTATATTCTGCACGAGGGGTTCTGGTTCATATGAAACCCCAGAATCTTGGGTATTGCGTCCATGATGGGTACAAATACATGTTCCCACGGAAAGATGCATTAATCTTGGGTGGATGTTTTCAGATCGATCAATGGGATGAACGACCCGATGAGATGATGATCAATGAAATTCTTCATCATCATCGCAACTTCTTCGGGCAATCATGATCTCTTGAACCGAGATCACTGCGTACACTCGTTGCTCAAATGCCTGTATTAACTGGAACCAACCTAGCATTATCTTTCGGCGAGCGAGAAATCCTCAAAGGGATATCACTCTCACTCGAACCCAAAGAAAAGATCGGAATGGTCGGCCGCAACGGCAGTGGCAAAAGCACACTCCTAAAGGTACTCGCAGGAATGATCCCGCATGATGCAGGATCAGTTGTTATTCAACAGGGTATCCGAGCGGGTTATTTACATCAACAACACAACCTTGTACCTGAGGATACCCTTCATGAAGCTGCAGGCCGAGCCTTTGAGATGGTCGAAGAGTTGCACGAACATCTCGAACGCGTCTACCACGATTTAGGCGAAGCAAGCGGTGACCAACTCGATCGATTACTTAAAGAGCAAGAAAGACTCGAGCGTGCAATCGAAGCCGCCGGTGGATATACAAATAGTCATAAAATTGACCAAGTCCTTCATGGGCTCGGATTTACTGACGCTCAATTCGAAATCAAGGTAAAAGATCTATCGGGTGGCCAATGCGCAAGAGTTGCACTCGCAAAACTCCTATTAGAAAACCCAAGTATTCTTTTACTCGACGAACCTACAAACCACCTTGATGTCGCAGGGCGAGAATGGCTCGAAGACTTTCTCCGTGATGAATACAACGGCGCCGTTATCTTAATTTCTCATGATCGCTATTTACTTGATAGAGTAGTCACACGCATTGTCGAAGTTGAAGATGGCAAACTTGTCGATTATCCAGGAAACTATGCTGCATTTCGTAAACAACGAATAGAACGACGCATGACAATGCTTCGCGCTTACGAAAAGCAGCAAGCAGTCTTCAAAAAAGAAGAAGCATACATCAGACAATACAAAGCAGGGCAACGCGCAAAGCAAGCAAAAGGACGAGAATCTAAGCTCGACCGAGACAAGCTCAGTGCCATTGAGAGGCCTGTTGAACTTGATGACATGCGGATGAACCTCCCCAAAGCAGATCGATCAGGTGATATTGTGATCGCTGCTCGTGATATTTCTAAAAAGTACAAGAATCACGATGGAACTGACAAAGTACTCTTTACTGATCTTTCTCTTCATATTGAACGAGGACAAAGATGGGGAATCATCGGCCCAAACGGAGCAGGAAAAACAACACTCATCCGCAGTCTTCTAGGTGAGCAAAGCGTCGACCAAGGCACGATCAAACTCGGGTCGAAACTCGCTGTAGGCCATTTCACACAGACTCACGATGATCTTGATCCTGAAAAAACTGTCTACAGACATATCCAGGATACGATCAAAAAAGAAACAGAAGAACGAGTATTGATGAGCGAACAGGATGCTCGAAATCTTGCAGGAGCATTCTTGTTCTCTGGGAGAGATCAAGAGAAACCACTCGGCGTTATGTCCGGCGGCGAACAAGCACGCGCAGTTCTCGCGGCACTACTCGCTAGTGCCAAGAATGTGCTTGTTCTTGATGAACCGACGAACCATCTGGATATCCAAGCAGCCGAGCGACTCGAATCTGCGATTGCTCGAACATACGAAAATCCAAAGACTGGAGAAAAAACGACCGGAGAGTATGATGGGACTGTGTTACTAATTTCTCATGATCGAGCGCTTATCGATGCAGTATGCGATCACATCATGGTGCTCGATGGAGAAGGAAATACAGAAATATTCTCAGGAACTTATAGTGAATGGAAACTCACCAAAGAGTCACGAAGAGAATCATCTACAAGAACACCAAGACCCAATCCCGAATCTTCTGATCAAGCAGCACCCAAGCAGTCATCTCAAACGCCGTCGCCTCAAATTGCGACACAAGGCTCTCAAGTTACGAAGAACAAATTCTCTTGGATGCCAATCGCAAAAATTGAAGAGCGAATGACTGAACTCGAGATTGAAATTAAACGCATCGAGGCCAAACTCGGTGATGCAGATGTTTGGATAGATTATGAAAAAGCAAACTCGTTAACTGAGAAGCTCGATGAATGCAAAGAAGAACTCTCTGAACTTGAGTTGGAATGGCTCAACAAATCAAGCTGATTCACGATTTCATTGAATGCTATTACTAGAGAACGCTCTTTAGTTTTTCGATCGCTTCCAGTGCTGATTCGTGCCCAGATGTTCTCGATTTTGCAATTGAAGATTTCATAACAAATGGCGCTGGCAATATCGTCAACGGCAGGTACCAGTGCCAAGTTTCAATTCCAATTTTACCTAGAAGATTGTCATACCATTGGAATGATCTTAAGAACCCCTCGGTGAGTGGTAACCCTGGCCAAATTGTGACTATTAACGTAATCGCGAAAATAGTTGGAATCAATTTTAACAGCTTGATTCGAAAATGAACCTTTCCAGATTCATGCATAATTAACATCGTGGAATCAAAAGGAACCCCATGCGCAATTACACTTGCAACTCCATCGGATGAGTTGCTGTCGAATCCAGGGAGTTTCCCTTTTTTGGATAGAGTGAGCAATCGTTCTTTGATTACTTCCGAACTCAGATCTGTTTCGATCTCTGGTAAATGAAGATCATGCTTATTGTTGTGATCTGCCAAGGGCTTCTCCGAATCATGAGAATAATCGTTATGATCGTTCGTCGGCCCGATATGCCAAGAAACTTGACTCAATAAAGGCACGCTATCTGCTCCAAACACAGTATGCAGACATATAGGCTTACAACAGAATATAATGAACATGAATCGTTGAGTTTTAACAACGCACAACAAGATTTGATGCGCCAAGACAACGCAGAGTTCAATCAAGACGAGTTCTCGGACACAATCCAACACTTGTTGAACAAGAACAATGTTCTCACGCGTAATGATCCCAGATGGATGTTTGCTGTCCGTGTACAATCTGCATTAGGTGATCGCATACGATTCCGATCAACATCGCGAAGAGAAGAGCTCGTCGAATCTGCGATTCAATCTGGATTTTCCCCAATCCATGCTTCAGCAATTATCGCAATAACCGAAGATGCTCAAACCCGTAAAGGGCTTGATCACAAAGCAATGATTGAGCTTCTCACCATCCCATCCCCTGATCGTGCTCCTTTACTTTCAGATCGTTCTCGTTGGATTGTGTTTACTGCACTCTTTGGTTGGGCCTGCTTGATCGCAGGATTGATGCAGCTCGTTTAACGCTCGAGAAATTCAATATCAGAATATACCTGTAAAAAAACCGCCCGATGTTCCTTTGGGAATCGGGCGGCTATTCATTTTTATATTTTCGTAATAGTCCTGAAGTGGACTTATTCTACATCTTTCCCTTCGACGACATCAGTGATCGAAGCAGGTGCGTGCGAATCGAGTTCGCCGCTCTTGAGTCTGCGGATGTAGTCTTTGTAAGCCTTCATCGCAAGCGAACCAAAGATCAACATGATCGGGATATTTGCCCACAACATGACCCCAGTACCGAGCGCGGTAAGGTTATCAAGCTGTGCATCAGTCTTGATAAATCCTGCGGATGCTACGAGGATCATCAAACAGTAGATGAACTTGTATGGGAGTACAGCTTTCGTTCCAAAGAGATAAACAACTCCCTGCTCGCCGTAGTATGACCAAGAAATCATTGTTGAAATCGCAAATAACCACGCGGCGATCACAACTAAATATTTACCCATCCCAGGTTGCACGATGTTAAACGCATGAGATGTCAATGAAGCACCTGGATACTCTACATACACACCATGATCAACAATCCGAGGCGGAGTCGGATTCTCAAGTGAATCCCAGTTGACAACGAATGTGCCATCATCACCCATTTCCGACTCAAAGTGAGCAGTACCATTTAGTCGAGTAATCTGAGTACCTGTGTCTTCGTTTACAGTGTCAACTTCGAGCAACATAAAGACATTGGTTTCAATCCCAGTCTTCCAATCACCTTCGATTCGTTTTGCTTCTGCAGAACGCTCAGGGAGATATCGTGCATCGAGAGTCCATGATGGAGACTCTGTATTGGTGACATCTGCTTGAATCACATTGACACCAATGTTCTTGTAGCTTGCTTCTTCTCCACGATTCCAAGCACCTGTTGCAAGGATCACCAACGAAGTCAAAGTGCAAACGACAATGGTATCGATGAATGGTTCAAGACCCGCAACGATCCCTTCACGCACAGGCTCATCAGTCTTTGCAGCAGAGTGAGCAATCGGGCTTGAACCCTGACCTGCTTCAGATGAGAAGAGTGCTCTCTTCATACCCCAGAGCAATGCAAACCCTACGGATCCACCAATGAACGCACCCTGTGCTTCAGCTGGGTTAAATGCACTCTTCACGATGAGAACGAGCATGCTTGGAATCTGATCAAATGTCATCGCGAGTACATAGAAAGCACCGAGAAGGTAGATCACACACATAAACGGAACAATTCGTCCCGCAACTGCACCGATTCGTTTGATACCGCCGAGGATGACCATACCAACGATGACGGCCAAAATGATGCCGGTTACTTGGACTGGTACTCCAAAGTCTTTACTTGTCACATCAGACACGGCCCAAGCTTGGAACATGTTGCCGCCTGTGATTGTGGAGATGAGAAGGGTTACAACAAAGATCCCACCAACTATTTTACCAATACCGCCCATGCCGCGATCTTTGAAACCTCTCGCAGCCACAAACATCGGGCCACCGTGAGGTTCATCTGGGTTGTCAGTATTTCTGAACATCATGGACTGAGTAACTTCAGTCATTTTCAGGGCCATACCGAAGATACCGACCAACCACATGTAGAAAATGGCACCTGGACCACCGAGTGCGATTGCAACACCAACCCCTGCAATATTGCCTAGCCCAACAGTTGCTGAGAGCGCCGCCGAAAGTGCTTGGAAGTGATTGATTGCACCTGGGTCATTCTTGTCGTCGTATTTGCCACGGATGACTTGTGCACCATGGGTGAGTGCTCGGTACTGGCCTACACCTGACCAGAGCGTGAAAAGCACTCCGACTCCAAGTACGATATAAAGTACATATTCGTGCCAGATGACGCCATTGACGACATCCAAAATACTCATTAGTTGTTCCATCGACATCTCCAGCGATAGGGCAAATTGTGTTTACAAAGCGTATGGATCGGTATTTTCACACATTCAGCCACAGAATGCAAATCGGATTAAAATGAGCTATTCTATTTGAATGTGGAATTCGCTGGAAATAACGCAGCTTTGTGCGATCCAACTCAAGGAGTTGGAGGCTGAAATCAACTCACAAAGCACCTATCGCGGGCTCGATTCGTACTCGGAAGTCCAGCTTCATCCATTTATCCATCAAGCATTTACAACAACACACTTTGGCGCTTTGCGTGAGATTTGCTATCCGAGCGCATCAGTCGAAAATCCCACTAATACCCAAAGACAACGCTGCGATATCGTGCTCACGCCGAACTTGAAGCAATCCATATTCGATCCAATTGATGAACAACGAACCCGTCAGAAGGCCGCCGGGACGTTGTTCGAGTCGTCTGCACTGCTCGATTCTCCACCACAAGGCACAATTCCCCCCGAAGATGCTTACTGGCTCGAAATCAAATCTATCGCTCAGTTCAGTTATGTAGATGGAGTCCCAAACCCGAACTCTTCGTATAGCTCAGAAATGCTCAACGGACCACGCACGGATGTAATCAAACTAGCATCTGATCCACTCATCAGACACGCAGGAGTTCTAATCGTCCATTTCGCAGAAGATCAATCAACTGGTATTCACGATATCAGCGCGGCTGTCGATCACATGATCGGGCTTGAGCTTCCAGTCTCAATTCCAGAATTTGAAACGATCCCAATCAAGAACCATGCGGGCAATGAATACTGCACACTCGGGCTCATCCCAGTTCGATTGTAGAAGTGTTTGAGAATACCAGAATTCTAAACTTCATTTCCTGAATGAATTTCAACACCCGCATAGTTTGCAATTATTCTCGCGGCATTCTTTGAAGCGTTCTCTGATTCGAATACACGACCAATTTCTTCGAGCTGTTGAATCTGCTCGTTGAATTTGTCTGCGTCTTCGAGAAGCTCGACAACACGATCTGCGATTGGTTCAGCGCCTCCGAAATGCGGAACCATCTCTGGGACAATCTCCCGGCCTGCGATAAGATTGGGTAAGGTAATAAACTTTGTCTGAATCAACCAACGAGCAATCAAAGTCCATCCCACTCGCCCAAGTTTATAGACAATCACCATCGGACGATGTTGCTTTGCGATTTGAAGTGTAACAGTCCCTGACACAACGATTGAAAGATCACACCACCTGATAACAGCGTCAGTGTTTGAGTAAGTTATGTCTAATGAATCAGGCCATTGCAATCCTGCTTCGCGTCCGATCTTGCGCAGGACAGGTTCAAGATCTTCGCGAGTCGCTGCGACAAGTCCTCGCATGTTTGGGTGCTCATTCGCAAGCTTAATATAAGCTCCAAGCAAGAGAGGGAAGTTCTTGCGGATCTCTCCAGGACGTGATCCAGGCATTAAAGCTATTTTTTGATCACCCTTAGGCCAATCTTTGATTTGTTCATCAAGAAGATCTGTGTCGAGCTCAGAATCGAAAAGCGGATGGCCAACGAAAGTTGCTTCAACCCCACGACTCTTAAACCATGCCTCCTCGAAGGGCAGAACACACATGACATGATCTGTCAATCTTCGGAGTTTACGAATCCGCCAGGGTGCCCACGCCCAGAGTTGTGGAGCAACCATATGAACAATTCTTGCTCCAGAAGCTTTCGTGAGTTTACAGACTGGAAAGTTTGCCGCAGGAGAATCGACTGGAACATGCACTTTGATGTCATGATCTTTGAGCCACTCCTCGATCTCAGCATTCATTCGTTGATGCTCTTTAATCTTCGCGAGTCCTGGCATCCCCATAACCGCATCGTCACCCGTGAACTCAATAATCTGAGCTCCAGCGGCTTCCATTTTGCGGCCGCCCCAACCATAGATCACAAGGTCAGGGCATGACTTTTTAAGCTCAGTGATAACTGAGGCCGCGTGATCATCGCCCGATGGTTCGAAAGCGGTAAAGAGCACAGCAGGATGTACCGTATCATGACTCACGAGCCAACATTAGGCTCGATTTACCAGATTGCCCTCGATCGATAGACGAACTTCGGTCACTTTGATTGAATGAAATAGTCATGAAAGCACTTAAAAGCCCGCAGCCGCAAACCATGCGCTAGGGCTAGAACCGAGTGCTTCTGATATTGAAAGCAACGACTCAACACTTGGTAAGTGAGTTCCACGCTCAATCGAGCTGAGCTGCGACACTGAAACCGAGCTAACTTCCGATAGTTCACGCAATGTCCATCCACGCTCAGTTCGTGCGAGACGGATTTGTCGTCCAAGAATCGATCGGAGTCGATCCATCGGGCGTTGACCTAACCCCAGTGTGTCTGTCGCTTGATATAGAACCCTACGGAGATCTTCAATGTGGAAAGGTTTTGCGATGTAATCGAAAACATCTTGCTTAAATGTTTCACGCATCGAATCGAGTGATGGGTACCCTGTCACAACGATGACGCATTGTTTAGGCCATCGTTGCCGAATGACCGAGAGCACCTCTTCCCCTGAGTGAACTCCCATCTTGATATCAAGCAGAATCACATCCGGACTCGATTGTTCTACAGATCGAAAAAGTTCTTGAGGGGTCCCAACGACATGAATTTCATGTCCATCATCTTTGAGAATTCCCTCTAGAAACTCTCGAAAATCTTGGTCATCATCAAGGGAGAGGATCTTCAAAGGAACCTGATCTCGGCGCTCGGACTGTTTCGACAACTCTGTCATGATCAATACAGTAGACCCTTGTTAGCCATCTTACAAGACATCCATGTCCGTTGAATGATTGTTAGTAGAACTTGCAGCTGGAAGAAGCACTTCAAAAACCGCCCCACTTTCAGTGTCGTCCGCTGCTCGATTAGTTGCAATCAAGACTCCACCATGCTCTCGAACTATACCGTTTGTGACCGCCAAACCCAGTCCTGTGCCGTGAGAATCGAGTCTCGATGAGACAAAAGGTTCAAACAAGCTGTCAATAACATTTGCATCAATTCCAGGTCCGTTGTCGACCACCCGAATGTTTAACCATGATGCTTTATCCCGGATTTCCACCGCAGCTGATATCTGAACTAATCCGTGATCTTTTTTCGAAGTTCCAAGTGCGTCTACGGCGTTTCGAATCAGATTTAAGAAAACTTGAAGTAATCGATCTGGATCGCCGTGCACAACTTGATTCGATTCAATAGAGTTTTGAACTTGGACTTTGCCATTGAGGAACTGTTCCTTTTTATCAATTTCAACAAGTGTGGATGCTTCTTCAACAAGATTGTAGAGATCGATTTCAATCTCCATCGGTGGCCGAACTCGTGCAAAGTCGAGCAAACCGTCAGAAAGTTTTTCTAATCTTGTAACGACTCGTGCAAGAAGCGCAATCTCAGTGTGTGATAGTTCTTTCTGACTATTGAGTTTGTCGACTAATCCTTTAACAACGGCGAGTGGTGTATTAAGTTCGTGAGCAATCCCTGCGCTCATCATCCCTAAAGATGCGAGACGATCTGCGCCTTCTAAGTTTTTGCGTGCAGTTTCGAGCAAGTGGTTTTTTTTGTGAAGATCGGCCGCGGTATGCTCGAACAATTCGAGCGCTTGTGCGAGTTCTTTCTCATGTGTTCTCAACGATCGGATGGAATCATTTCTTGATCGCATGATTGAACCGATCTCATCTGCGGGAATCGCAGATTCTGGAATGATCTCTGCAGGTTGATTTCCATCACGTACTGCTTGATCAGCATCTAAAATTTCACGAATTGGTTGATACACATGCTTAGGGAGGACAAAGACCTCGAGCGCAGCTGCGACGAGTGCATACCCTGCTATCAGTGTCGCGATCACGAGAATGTACACTAATCGAATTGTTTCTCTAGCTCTCGTTGCTCGAGCACGAATCAATACGAACTGATCAGATTCTGGAATCCAACGAACTACTCCTGTTGCGAATCCGTCCGAAGGAACAGGGATCGCTTTTCCCGCATTCTGACGAGCATCGAAGATAATCTGATCTGAGAGTTCTTTTGTTGCTTCGTTCCCGATCATGATATGAGCAGTATCAAACTGTCTACTTACAGGGTTCTCGAGTGAATCATCTGATTCAAAGAACAAAGTCATCATCTGCTCAGATAGATCAAACTCTGCTCCGAAGATCACCTTTGACATCGCAGGTCTGATCGCAAGTAAAAGAACTACCCCAAGACTGATCGAAAAAGCAGTATGAAGAACGATGAGTTTCTTCCGAATTCGCATGCTCGCGAGAATCCCTTTTGGGGACAGTTGAGATATTGAATCAATCGAATCACTCATTCTGACTCCATAAAATCGAGATCATGTTGCTTGATTGACCTAGCGTACAGTGATGCCAAAACCTAATGGAAGCACTGAACAATCAAACAATCGCACCATCACTGATCCGAGAGATGCGGCGTATCGCCACATTACTCGTCAAGCAGAGCGTATGCCTGATCTTGGACTATTTGATCTAAAAACTGGATCATTAGATGTCCGTGATGCATCCTTAGCTCATGCGATCGTTGATGGGGTCATCACACGCTGGCTTACTCTCTCATATATCATATCCGCTCTAGGTGGACGACCTGTCCATGACCAAGAGCCTCGAATGCAAGCTGTCCTACTTGGGGGCGCGGCCCAACTTCTACTGATGGATCGGGTCCCTCCACATGCTGTAATTGACGAATCAGTGGAATGGGCAAAGAATATGATTCGGCCCAAAGCTGGAGGGATGGTCAACGCGATCCTCAGACGCGTCTCAAGAGCAAAGGGAGAACGGATAGAAAACTGGTCCCATCATCTCGATGCAATTCCATTATCCAACGGTGAGGGACTCCTTATCGAAGGGCTTGAACTCCCACAAAGCGGATTGAGTCGTCTCAGCTTTGCTTGTTCAATATCCACACAGATCATTCAACGCTGGGAACACCAATATACAGATCCAACTGAAATGGCGATGCACACACTTTGCTCCGCGCCAACACTTCTATATACAGGTTGTGCGAAATCTCCGATCGAATCGGACAAACTCACTCCTCATGAATCTCCTAATCACTCAGTGTATCGGGGACGCCGAGCAGACTTAGTTGAGCTGCTCCATTCTCGCGATGATGTTTGGGTTCAAGATGCTGCAAGCTCACATGTCGTTGATGAACTCGAATTCAATGAGGATATCAAACTCATCGTCGATCTGTGCGCTGGCCAAGGGACTAAAACTCGGCAACTCCGAGCTCGGTTTCCAGATGCTAAGATCATTGCAGCGGAAGTTGATGACACTCGTCTTGACACACTTTGGGATGTATTCGGAGACGATGAACAAGTGCGAGTAATGCATGCAGAAGATGTTTCTCGAGATTTTGGAAAAACAGCAGATCTGGTACTTACTGATGTCCCGTGCTCAAACACAGGGGTACTCGCACGACGACGAGAAGCAAGATATCGTCCAATGAAACAACAACTATCTCGAATCATCCCGATTCAGCAATCGATCGTGGCAAACGCAGACACCATTTTGAATGATTCTGGAACTTTGGTGTACTCAACCTGCAGCATTGAGCAAGACGAGAATGAATCCCAAGCAAGCTGGATCGCAGGCAGATATGACATGAAACTTGTAAAACAGAGAAGAATTGACCCCGCGGGCCAACCAGGGGATTCACCCAGTATGTATAACGACGGGTCGTTCTCTGCGATCCTTAAGAAATGATTAGATATCCTGTGCCTGACAACGGATATTGAGGTACACTTCTTGGCACTTTGTAACTGGTAGTCCTGCAAGGATGAATCAATGAACTTGATCGATATATTGAAACCCGAATGCATTTGTTCACCCCTCCAGGCAACAGATAAGCAAGAAGTGATCGACGAGTTAGTCGATGTACTCTTACAGTGCGGTGAAGTTTCCGATGCAGATTCACTCAAATGTGCTGTCTGGACTCGTGAGCAGACCCGCACTACTGGGATCGGCCACGGCTTAGCAATCCCCCACGGCAAGTGTTCAAGTATGAAGAACCTTGCAATTGCGATCGGTAAACCTGCAGAACCAATCGACTTTGAAGCAATTGATTCACAGCCGGTAAAACTGATTGTGTTGCTCGCTTCGCCGCCGGACAAAACCAGTGACCATATCCAAGCGCTAGCACATATCAGCCGCTTGATGAATGATTCAAATTTCCGCGAATCGATCTACAATGCATCCACATCGGATGAAATCTACGAACTTGTCAAGCTTCAATCAGTTTGATCATTGTTTGCAAACTCACTCATTGCTCCTGCAAGCACTTCGAGTCTTCCGAGTGTCTTTTCCGCTTTGGACTTAAAATACACATGTGGAAAAAGACTTACCAGCGCGATGGTGAGTCCAAAGGCTGTCGTGTAGAGCGCTTCTGCGATCCCTCCTGCGACAATCGCGGGATCTGAGACTGCTGCTGCTTCTCCGAGTAAATCAAAGCTGCTAATGATTCCGGTAACTGTCCCCAAGATTCCTAGTAAGGGTGCCGCCGCGATGATCGCGCCCAGTGTGGGTGTAAAACGCTCAATAGGAGATCGCATTGATTCGATAAATCCGATTAAGATCGTTTCTGATGGATAATCTGCACTCATCGCTTGTTCAACTAGTTTTCCTTCGAGTGTTTTGTCTTTTCTCGATTCTAATGAGAGTGATTCACTTGATCGTTGTCCGATTGAATCAAGGTATTTAGATAGTTGACGATCACCGTTACGTTGATCTGAGAATACCCAAAAAACAAATCGTTCAAAGATGAGTGTCAATGAGAGTACACTCATCAACAAAAGCGGATACATCACCCATCCGCCTGCGAGAAAGAACTGTATTGCTTGATCAATCATTGCTCAGATGCTAGCACATCTAGCCTGGATTTTTGGCTAAGATTCATCGTGAACCATCCTACTCAACAATCTGTACCGCAGTTGCCTGCTGATTATCAGGAAATTCTCAAGCGAATAGACGATGAGCTTCGTGCATTTATTGAATCTAAGGGGTATCCGCAAAATCTCTCAGACGCAATCGCGTATGCAACTTTGGGAGGTGGCAAAAGGATTCGACCTGCACTCGCTTGGTATACATCAATCGCATGTGGAGGTACAGGTATCGATGCTGTTCAATCTGCGATCGCTGTCGAACTTATCCACGCGTTCAGCCTCGTTCATGATGATCTGCCCGCGATGGATGATGATGATCTCCGTAGAGGAAGACCTACTCTCCACATCCATACAAACCAAGCAATGGCAATTCTCGCGGGTGATGCGATGCTCTCTCTCGCGTATGAATCACTGATAGATAATTCAGATCCAACACGGGCAACAAAGTTGATCCGAGAACTAGCCAACGGCACGCGAGCAATGATCGTTGGTCAAGTCTATGACACTCTTGGGGGTTTCGCAGAAGGTATATCTCAGGAAGAGTGCTTGGAACTAATCCACACCAATAAGACGGGCGCTCTGCTCTGCACTGCATGTCGTATGGGCGCTATCAGTTCCAATGCATCTCCAGAACAACTTGAAATAGTAACTCAATACGCTCATGCGATTGGTCTCCAGTTTCAGATTGTTGACGATCTACTCGACATTGAGGGAACTACACATGCAGTTGGAAAGACCCTTGGAAAGGATGAAGCAGCGGGCAAGCTGACCTATCCATCGGTTATTGGGGTTGAACAAGCTCGGGCTGCAAGTGATCAGCTCGGGATAGATGCTCAAAACCTACTCGATCAACTTGCAAAGAATCACTCACGCGGACCGGAATTGATTAAATCACTTCGACTTATCGGAACCATGCTCACGAGTAGAAACAGTTGAAATATCCAGTTCGACGAGTATTCGTTGCGAAATTCATCTATCAAGATCACGAAAGAAACAGAACCCTCAGATCACAGATAGCGTACCCACGCTGGCCTCATTGATTGGTTTGCACTACAATATCCAGAAGGTCCGGATATAAAAAATAGACCTTCCTATTCGGAGAAAGAGCATACATGGGATTGTTAGAACAAACTCGGACTCCTGACGACCTACGAGCACTCTCGCTCGAGCAACTCGATGAGCTTGCAAGCGAGATTCGCGCACGAATAATCGAGAAAGTATCCGAATCCGGCGGCCATCTAGCACCTAACCTCGGGGTTGTTGAACTTACGATCGCACTACATCGAGTCTTTGATTTTTCATCAGATCGACTGCTCTTTGATGTTGGGCATCAGTGTTACCCACACAAGTTGCTCACAGGCCGACTCGAAATGTTCAACAAACTACGGACACGCGAGGGCATGTCTGGTTTTCCTGAACCTTCTGAATCAATCTTTGATCTATTTCGGGTTGGACACGCGGGAACTGCTATTTCAACTGCAGTTGGTATGGCTCAAGGTGACATGCTGACAAAAGAGTCATATGACCCTGAAAAGAACCCTGAAGGAAAACGAGTAGTCTCACTTATTGGTGACGCATCAATTGTTAACGGCGTTGCAATGGAAGGACTCAACGGAGCAGGGATGCTCAAGCGTCAGTTCCTCGTAATCCTGAATGATAATGGGATGAGTATTTCTAAGCCTCAAGGAGCTATGGCGCAGTACTTTGATCGGGTTCGTGTTTCACATACCTATTCTGATTTTAAGAAGGGCGCTAAAGAGCTTCTCAAGCATGTACCCGGAGGCGGACTCCTTCGCGAGGCTTACCATCGCATGGGAGAGATGACGAAAGCAGCAATCTCTGAAGATTCATGGTTTGAAAAGTTTGGACTGCTTACTGTGGGCCCAATCGATGGGCACGACATCCCAACTTTAATCGAATTTCTATCAGAAGCAAGAGATCTCGATCGCCCGATGGTTTTGCATGTCAAAACCATAAAGGGTAAAGGGCTCGACATCGCAGAACAAGATGCAACGAAGTATCACTCTCCAAAGGCATTTAAAGTTGAACGAGACGAAACACTTGGTTGCAAGGTTGAGATGAACTCTTCCGGAAGATCTTTCACTGCTGCAATCGGTGATGCAGTAGTCAACTTGATGGATCATGATGAAAAAGTTGTATGTGCGACCGCTGCGATGCCTGACGGCACAGGAATTGTGAAAGCAATTGAGAAATACCCATCACGTAGCTTTGATACTGGTATTTGCGAATCCCATGCAATGGACATGATGGCCGGGATGGCAAAGTGCGGACTCAAACCATTCTTTGCCGTTTACTCTACTTTCCTACAACGAGCATTTGATCAAGCATTCCAAGAAGTCGCATTGCAGGGGCTCCCAGTTCGACTCCTCCTCGATCGTGCAGGATTAGTTGGAGGCGACGGCGCTGTCCATCATGGTTTCTGTGATATCTCAATACTTCGAACACTTCCTGACGCAGTCTTGATGGCCGCGATCGATGAGTCAAGTTGTCAAGAATCACTCGAGTTCATGCGAACTTGGGAGGCGGGACTCAGTGCTCTGCGTTATCCTCGAGATGATATCTCGACACAGTTTGGAGATGCCCCGCCTTTCGAGCTTGGGAAAGCTCGTTTGCTCTCGCCTGAATTTACGAATCTCGATGAACATCAACCCGATGTAGCGGTGCTTGCGTATGGCACAACTGCAATCGCGGCCGCGAGTGCGATTGAATCACTACAATCTGAATACAAAGTTGCTCTCTATGACGCACGCTTTGCTAAACCAGTTGATCATCAGTTGATTGCAAAGTTGATTTCGAAGAACATTCCAATACTCACTCTCGAAGACCATTCCATCGTTGGTGGTTTTGGTACTGCAGTACTTGAGAGTGCACAATCAACGGGGCTCGATACTTCTAGTATCTACAGGCACGGCATCCCAGACCAATGGATCATTCAGAACTCACGCGATGCTCAACTTGCTGAAGTTGGACTCGACAGAGATGGAATTGCTCGGATGATCCGTCACTGTTTCGATCCTGAAAAGCACGCGGTCTTTGCAGCGCCATCAAAAGCAAATCTCGAACCCAAGCCTTTTGTCCAATCATCAAACACAAGTGAACTCAGCGTCTAATCGCGAGCGAGGCCCATAACATGTCACGCGCCGTAGTCCTGATTACCAATCGACAGAAACCCAACGCCGTCGCGGTAGTTGATGAGATCCGCAGTTTAATTGAGCAACACGGATCACTCGTCAAAGAACTCAACTCACGCGATGAAGATGGACTCCCAGAAGCAGAAGAAGTCGATTTAGTCATCGCTTTGGGTGGTGATGGCACGATCCTATCTGCGGCAAGAAAATGCCTTACATTGCGTGCTCCGCTTCTAGGAGTGAACACGGGTAAGGTTGGTTTCATGGCTGGGTATGAGCTTGATTCTTTCCGAAAGAACGCACATCAACTTCTCGGAGATTCCAAGACGCCGCTCGTGACTCATCCAGTTACCCCACTGCACGGCGTTGTACGAACTAAATCAGGATCACCTCGACATTCATCATTCGCACTCAATGAGTTCGTAGTGAGTGCAGGCCCTCCTTTCAGGATGATTACACTTGATATTGCAGTAGATCAGAACCCTGGACCAACTGTTTCTGGTGATGGTTTGATTGTCTCGACCCCATTGGGATCAACAGCTTACAACGTCTCTGCAGGAGGCCCCATAGTTGCTCCTGGGGTCAACGCGATGGTCATCACTCCGATTGCTGCTCACTCGCTGAGCTTTCGGCCGATTGTAATTCCTGCGCATTCAAATATTGAAGTCAGCGTCACTTCAGCAAATGCAATCGAGACCTCTGGCACAACCCTCATCATCGATGGACAGGTGAGTCATCGGCTTGATGAGGGGGATTCACTTCGAGTTACTGCAGCAAAGGAACAAGTTGAGTTTGTACTTGATCCTGAAATCAGTTACTGGCAAACTCTCCTCGAGAAGATGCATTGGGCTTCTGAGCCTACATCTGCGGGAATAAAAAACCGCAACTAACTGTTCTCTGAATGTTCAATCGCACATGGAGATCAGAAAATGAACGACAACATGCCTGAAACTGGTCCACACCAGCTCAAATGTCTTGAAGTATGGGGTGGATCACGCTCTGCGGATCATTCTGCTTCTGTGCCCGGGCTCGATATCAGTGTGAACTCCCGACCAGTTGAAGGAAGTGAATCCGGAGGCGATCTCTATCTGATCTCATCGTGCTCCAGTGGTTGGATCTCACGAATATTGCTCGCGGATGTCTCAGGACACGGCGATAATGTGAGCCACTTATCATCTCTATTGCGCAAAGCGATGCACAAATCCATAAACACTGTAGATCAAACGAAGATTGCAAGATCACTGAATGTAGCCTTCAATGAAATCTCAGGCGGAACCAAGTTTGCAACTGCGCTGCTTATCACTTACTACGCCCCAAGTGGTCATCTGATCTTTGTAAACGCAGGGCATCCACCTCCGATGATTTGTCGTGCTAATTCAAACAAGTGGACTTTAATCGATCAAGAGATGCCTGAAATTATCAAGCACACATCAAAAGAAGTTCGAGTAGGAATAAAAAACCTACCCTTAGGTGTAATTGATTCAACCCAGTTCGAACAAGTTGCCCTCAAAGTCAATGAAGGTGATCGAATATGTGCGTACACAGACGCTTTCATCGAGGCGCAGAAGGATACTGGAGAACTACTCGGGATCAACGGTCTCGCAGATCTGCTCAGTTCAATATCAACTTCGTCTCCATCGCTCGCTGAGTCCGAGTTCCCGCTCGAAGTGAAACAAAGAATTCTCGCAGATGGATATGAGCTTGCAGAAGATGATCACACTCTACTGAGTTTCACACATAACGGTCAAGCAACACCTAAAGCTGGGATGTCAACTGTGTCCAACTATATCAAAAATGGACTCGGACTAGGACATTCCGACACTGTGCTTTGAATATTACGAACTGCAGATCAACTAATCACGAAGAGTTCTTCAGGGTTGACCAACGCAATAATCGTGTCACTTGCAATCGGTTCAATTGGTTTATCGAGTGTTGATATGGTGAGAATTCCTGCAGATGATATTGTAAATAGAGGGATTACAGATGAGCCGTACAGTGTTCGGTAGTCATCGTATGTGAACTCTTCTGAGATCGTAGTTGCTTTGACGATCCATCCATTGTGCATTTTAGATTCAAGCCCGGCGTAATCTGCGTCTGCACCAAAGAGCATTCGCCAACGACGATCCCCGCTCGATTCATCGCTACCTTTTTTGGTTTTCCGCGGTGGGAGTTGGAACAAATTTGATGACTCAAAATACCCTTTAAATCTTTGCAGCGCAAGCGTGTTCACTTCATCATTGGGTGTTGTTGCGAATGTTCGGCCGATTCCTCGGAGATCAATCTGTGAGATATCACCCATCGACAAGATATTATCTTGAATCGCAGGGAGATGTGCCATTCGAGCATCTCGAATGTTCTGCCTGTTGGTATCAATAAGTAAAACTTTGAATCCACGATCACTGAGGACTTTTGCAATAGACCTTGCCCATTTAGATGCGCCAATGAAAATGATCCCTTGAGGATTCTGATCTGCAACTCCAAGGATCTTGGCTGCCCATGGTGTTGTTAATCCATAAAAAGCAACCGTACCAATAATCACGGAAAAGGTGAGTGGTACTAGATTCTCTGAACCACTGATCTGTTCTTTTTCGAGTCCTAGGGAGAAAATTGAAGCCGCTGCAGCTGCAACAATCCCTCTTGGCGCTATCCACGCAATGAACATTCGTTCTCGCCAGGACAACCCTGCTCCAACTGTCGCAAGAAACACTGCAATAGGCCGAGCAATAAAGATCAAAATAAACAGGAATCCAAATACCGTGAACCAATCCAAACCTGCGAGTTGGTCAATCTGCAATCGTGCTGCAAGAACGATAAAAAGTACTGCAATCAATAGAACCCTGAGGTTCTCTTTAAACTCAAGAATGTGATGGACATCGACCTTTTTCTGATTCGCCATTGCAATGCCCATAACGGTCGTTGCAAGCAGACCTGATTCAGACATAATCTGGTTTGATGCAGTAAATGTGGCAATCACAAGCATCAGTGAAACAGGATTTTGAAGATAGTCTGGTATCCAGAATCGTGTCAATAGAGTTTTCAGCAGGAACGCCGAGAAGATCCCAAGTCCTAGACCTGCCCCGAGTGTGATTAAAAGGGATTGTACAACAGCACTAACCCCGTTCATCGAAGAGTTTGAAGAGATCGCTTCAAAGACAAAGACTGCTGCACCGACCCCGATTGGGTCGATTACGATCCCCTCCCACTTGAGGATGAGCCCACTGTTCCCTGAAGGCCGAATATGAGCAAGCATCGGGCCAACAACCGTTGGCCCAGTCACAATCAGGATTGCACCCAACAAGATCGCGATCGGGCGTTCCAGATCAAACAGGTAATATGCACTAATCCCTGCGATGATCCAAGTAACAAGCGCTCCTGTGGTAACTAGCAGGGTTACGGGTTTCCAAGTGGTTTGGAGTTCTTTGAAGTTGAGTGTTAATCCACCCTCATAGAGGATGAGTCCAACTGCGATCCCGACAGCTGCTAAGAGCATATCTCGATTGAAAAGTTCGTCTGGGTCGATTGCAAATGGAGAGTGATCAAACACCGATCTCATTACTGGCCCAGCCAGAATTCCAAAGATCAAAAGCAGAAGGATGGATGGAATCTTTATTTTCCACGCTAACCATTGCGCACCAACCCCCAAGATGATAATCATCGCAAGAGCAATACCCATCATTGAATCTGTTGAAGCAAGTGTCAGCATTGTTCCATCCGTGGAAATCGGGTCTCTTAATGATCGGATTCTGGCAGCATATTGTAATCGATAATGATTAGAAGATAAACCGAATATCCAATGATTCTGAGCTCGATATTTATGTGATCATTACGCACATTCTGGCATTTTTTACACCGAGACAATCTCAATACATAACTCACGTAATCGAAACTGAAACGAGCACAAACGATTCCAACTGTCTGAACCGGAATATGCGACCATTTTAAAATCTCAGAGACGAAATGAGATGAAAAGTAGAAGTAGGCAAAATGAGAATAAAAAAACAAACCCCTGTGTTATACAGGGGTTTGCTCAAGCGAGGCGGACGGGAATCGAACCCGCAACCTCCGGATCGACAGTCCGGGGCTCTAACCAATTGAGCTACCGCCCCTTTTTGGGCGAGCACGAAATCGTGCTGCTCACTTGCGAGACGATGATATTCCATCGACTCAGATTGTCAAGCAATGTTGGCATTGAAATGCATTGTTTCATTGCTTGATTTAACTACAAACATCAATTCTTCATTCCCGGACCTTGATAAACAAATATCGGTCACAAGACAATCACAGAATGTGTGTTACGACTTGAGTTGGATCCTATTGGGATCCTGAATCTTCAACGGGTTTCCCTCAGGGGCAACCTTAGTACTTGCGATCCAGAGCATCGCGACTGCAACACCCATCGACACGACGGCAAGAAACATCAACGCGGTGTAGACATCAGGGGCATTCCCCTTGCTTTGACGACCGCCCGGCATTTGCATTCCAAACTGGCTCATGGAGTGCTCCTTTAAAAAATCGTCTTAGGTTTAGCTACCGAGCTTGCTCATGACTTGGTCACCCTCGCGGATGGCTTGGTTCTGAGCAACATATGCGACGCGACCAACAGCGTGGTTCAGATCGACACGAGTAACAACGATCTCGCCGAGATAGATGTTTGCTCCACGATGAACATACAGGCGTGAGTTCTCACGAATACGATCATTTGAACCCAAACTGATCTTCACGAGAGTATCACCTGATGATGGATCGCTGAGGATCTCATCAATTGAACCTCTGATCAATGGACCTGAGATTTCAGTTGGTGTTTGCGAAGCATTCGAGTTGTTGTTTGTACCTGGACGAGCTCCTGATACTGCAAGTCGCATTTCTGCGATTTGTTCTTGTAGAGCTCGTTTGACTTGTTCGTAGACGATGACCTGACTCTCAAGATCCGAGAGAGATTTTTCAAGATCGATTTTCTCATCTCGATAAGACAACTCTGCCTCACGAAGGCGACTGAGCTCTGTCTTGTATTCATCAATGATCTTTGCTTGAGTCTCGGTTGTTACCCCGAGTTGAGCGATCTTTGATGAGATTGATTCGCGTGCTGCTTCTGCTTGGCTTCGAGCAATACGAAGTTCTGAGTTTGAAGCTTCGAGTCGACGAGTGTCAGCGTCGCGGCTAGCGAGTTCATCTTGAAGACGATTGATATCTTCTTGAAGTGCTGCTCGCTCTTGTCCGTGTGCTGCTTTCACGCCAGCGAGATCATTCCTCGCGGTCACCGAAGCCGCAAGCGCGTCGTTGTAGTCAGCTGTGATTCGATCCGCATTCACAGAATACGAGATTGCCAATGCCGCCATCAGTATGCTGAGTACTGCTGCGAATAGAACGAAAACCTTGGTCAGTATGTGCACGATCCACTCCTCAATTTCGAGCTGGAGAGACTAACTATGTCCTTGCATGAATCCCCTATCGCGACATCCATGCGAAAGGGGGGTTTCTAGTGTAGCATCATTTTTACCTAAAGAATGCTCTTGGAGCCTTCTCAATTCGAATGCTTTCTGCTCTCCGTGAATCGGAGAGGCCTGTCCATACGCCCCCCGTGGGGGTTCGGATGCGGAAACAAGTGTATTCAGCGCTCAGTTTTTGAACTACTTTGCGTCTGACAATGCACGAGCATTCTGGGTGTAATCCACAATTGCCCCCGCTGCGGCCACTCTAGTAAGGGGTGAAGCGTCATTGACCATCAAGATTTCAAGTTTACCCAAGTTGCCGGCTGCCTTGGTTTTGCCATATACAACGGCTGACAAAGCTCTAACTGTGCTGATCTCACTATCGAAATACTCATCTGCGATGAATGCACCTTCTCGATGTCCCATCTGTGCAAGTGAGATTGCAACTCCAAGACGGACTTCTGCTGGCATTGGGATATCCGCATTCTCATCTGAAAGATATATCAGTTGATCGATTGATGACTCGTCGTGTACTTGTCCAATAATTTGAACTGCAAGTGCTGTTGTTTCAAGCTCTTCTGGACGTGACGGATAAAGTGCGGCGCGGACAGTATCTATGTTTTGACCTGCTCCAAGCTTGATCAGCGCTTCTGCAAGTTGAAGCCGATAGATCTTCGTTTCGATATTTGACGCATTTGTGATCGGCTCAAAGGTCGCTTGTTGGAGCATCGGGACGGCGCTGGTGTCTCCGAGTTCTCCCAATATATATGCGACATGTGAACGAACTCTTGGATTTGTGTGCTCGAAGAGCAGCGATGATAACTCTGTGAGATCAACTTGTTCTCCAAATGAACCCAATGCATAGAGAGCTGCAGATCTCACAAATGGAGATGAATCTTGAGTCAGTTCGCGGATTGAAGGGGATAGCGAACTGAGTTTCGCTTTCCCGGCAACCATAATCGCTACAGTTTTTACGCCCACATTTTGATCTGTCAGCGCGAGTGCAACAATCGGTTCAACTTTCGTAGAAACAGTGCTCAAAGCTTCGATTGCATTTGCTCGTACTTCAGGAGAAGGATCTTCAGTCATTCTCATCAAGTTGTCAATTGCGATTCTTCGAAGCTCAGAGTCAGGTGTGATCTCGATTACTCGTTGTGATCCGTCTTGCTCGTTGAACACCACTCGCTTGTTTCCATCAGGACGGATCTCTGCGCCACAACCCACAGAGAGACAAATCGAGGCACTCGTGAGCAGAGAAATCCCAGCTTTCCCGAATGTCAATCTTTGATCATGTGTCATCTGAATCTCCAAGCATCTAAATTTGATTTCGAAATGAGCTGTGAATCCTAGTTACTCATCTGCTCTACGCTACTAGATCGGGTAAAGATCATACTTATGCCCATAGAAAATGCAGTCAAGAAACAGACCCAACCAAAGACATCCCCGATTCGGCTGTAGAATGTCAAATTTGAACCAAGTACGACATCACCAATGAGATAACCCTGATTTGGATCAGAATCATCAGTAGCCGTTATTGAGCGGTCTGTGACCTGGCCCCGGCGATCGATAATGCATGAAATCCCAGTATTCGCAGAACGAACCATAGGAGTATGTAGTTCTATTGAGCGCCATCGAGCATTTTGTAGATGTGCTTCTCGGCCTGGATCCCAGGACCCGAACCAACCATCATTTGTGATATTGACTAAGATGTCTGCTTTGCGCTTCCCGCGTTGTGAAACCAGTTTTCTACACACACTTGATATCGTGGCTTCGAAACAGATAGGGGTTGCGATTGAAACATGATCTTTTACTCCATCTCGTATGACAGGAAGTTCAAGTCGACGGATTTCGTTGCCTCCACTGAGAGCGAACTCCATTCCTTGTGCAGCGAACGAGAGCATTTGTTTTTCAAGCCATTCCCAATGCGAAATGTAAGGCATGATCTCCCCAAACGGAGTGAGATGGAGTTTGTCATACCAAACGGGTTGTGGTTGTCCATCAACTACTAAAAAGGCGCTGTTATACATCGCATCTCTTTGGTACTCGACACCTTCATCTGTATCGACGATTTGAAGATTATCAAACGCGACTGAACCAACGAGCATGGGTATACCATGAAACGCTTGCATCATAAGAAGTTCGTCGACGACCATTGTTGCTTCGATCTTCGAAGGAAAACCTTGTAAGTCGGGCGCATCTTGAGTAGATCGCGGATTCAAGCTCCATGCAAGTCTCTCTGACCTTTCTGTCTCTAAAGAAACCGGATCGAAAGTCCAACCTGGGACAAAGCCTTCAGGCCAAACAATGACATCGACCGGTTCGGGGTTTTTAGGATCTAGGATCGCCGCAATTGTTAAGTCTCTAAGTGTGAGCCAATCAAGGAGTCGTTGACGTACCGTCCAATCCATACGATTGTCTTGAGGAATATTCGGTTGGATCGATGCAACTCGAATCGTTCTTGATTCTGATTGGGAACTAGGACTTGCGATGAAACCCAGAATGATCCAAAAAGTAAATATCCCCCCCGCGGCGAGTCCGATCCGGACCCGATGTTTCGGGTTTCTAGTAGTAATCGCAAGCAACAAAATTATCGAGTATGTCGCGGTGAGATATGAAACAAAGTAAACCCCAAACCAACTTGCAGGCATCGCGAGTAGGCTCAATGGAGATTCGATAAGAGGATGTGAAATCAGATACCATGGGTAACCTCCCCACAAGATCACGCCTCTAAAAAACTCTACTGATACCCACACCAAAGGGAGGATCAAAGCAGGGCGCTGGTATTTGCGATGAAAATGACTCGCGATCCATACAAAGAGGAAAGAGAAGATCCCAAGCTGAATGATTAGAGGGATGATTCCTGCAGTTGATATCTCATTTACCCAAAGATGAGTCCAGATCCAGCCGGGTAATGCTCCGAGACTGCTCCAGAATGCCGCTCTTGATGGAGAGAGTTTGGTTGAGCGAACTACGATGAAATACGGGATTGGGATTAGGAAAGAGAATCCCCACATCGAGAACGGGGGAAACGCGAAAATGAGAAATATCGAGCTCATCAATCCTGCAAAGCAGGCGCCCAAGACAGCACTTCGATTCTTCTGTTTGAGCATATTGAAATTACCGTTTACGGTTGGACATTCATCCAATCTAGATCGCGGTTATTTTCCCGCGTAATCAATCAGTCTTGCGAGCTCATTTCGGAGTTCGTGACGATGAACCACACGATCGACCATACCTCGTTCTCGCAGGAACTCAGAAGTCTGAAATCCTTCAGGCAAATCTTGTCGAATTGTTTGTCGAATAACACGCGGCCCGGCAAATCCAATGAGCGCCTTTGGTTCTGCGAGATGGAAATCTCCAAGCATCGCAAACGAGGCCGTCACGCCTCCAGTTGTTGGATCTGTCATAACTGAGATAAAAAGTCCGCCTGCATCATCATGACGAGCAAGAGCCGCTGAAGTCTTTGCCATCTGCATCAAGCTCAGTGCTGCTTCTTGCATACGAGCGCCGCCGGAGCAAGAAACGATGACAACTGGTAATGATTGTTCCGTTGCATGTTCGATTGTACGAGTGAGCATTTCTCCAACGACTGAACCCATAGATCCCATCATGAATGTCAAATCAAGACATGCGAGCATTGTGGGACGACCCTTGATAAAGCATTTGCCAGCCTGACACCCTTCAAGCTTGCCTGTTTTGATTTGCTCTGCTTTGAGTCGCTCTGGATATGCTTTGAGATCTGTAAAGTTCAATGGGTTCTTCGCGCGAAGCTCTGTGAACATCGGTACATAGGTATCCGGATCAACAAGTTGATTCACACGTTCAGTTGCGGATATTCTGAAATGATGCTCGCACTCTGGACAGACATGAAGATTTGATTCCATTTGTCTTCTGTAAATCATTTGTGCACATGACGGGCAACGGAGCCAGAGTCCTTCTGGGATTGATCGCCTGCTTGCTTGTTTGATCGGTGAGTTCATCTTTGTCGCTGCTTGGGTCATTTAGACTTCCTTGCTATACCCCTGCTTTGCTTCTTCTTTGGTATGACTCAACTTGGGATTTCGTGAGTTCAAAGGATTCAACACAGGTTTGCTCATCAAGTTGGTCCCAGATTTCGCAAATTTTTTGCTCATTCAACCAACAACGAACAATAGCCCATGCCCAAGGACGAAGTACCAGTGCGATGGATGGATGATCACCTTTCGTCTTAGAAATCAACTTGAGGATTGATCCAATAAGTCGATCTTGAGCTTCGAATAATGATTCACCCTCTGGAGGCGTGATTCGCTCGGGGGCATCTTTCCATTGATTATAAGCAGATGGGCACCGTTCTTCGAGCTCACTCTGGAGAACCCCTTCCCAGAGCCCCATACCAATGTTGTTGAGTGATTCACTCGATTTGAGCTTGGTCTCTGCAGATTGGATGAGCAACTTTGCAGATCTGCGTGCAGTTTCTTCTTCACTCGTAAGAACGAGAGAGATCGGATGTTGGGGTTCGAATGTTCGGATAGCTTCGATGACCGAGTCTGAGCCCAGATCGGTCATCGGTAGATCAGTTTCGCCTACAACTCTGGACTCGGCGTCCCATGATGTTTCGCCTGCTCTGAGAAGATAGATTGTGTATCCAGATGGTTTTCCCATATTCAACGAAACTCCAGATGATGCACTTATCAAACAACTACTTCGATATTGACATTCATCGGCCAAAGGGCATCGGAAGCAAAAGCATAGCAAATATACACGAATCATGTACTCGATTCATGAAGAACCACGGTTTTGTTAAGATTTTGATAGTGATTTAAGGTGATTTTTAAATTCTCGGACCGCGTAACTCTGCAATTCGATCCGCCCATTGATCTTGCGGTAATCCAAAGACTGATGAGCCTGCAACGAGTAAATCAACTCCTGAATCTATCGCGAGAGGTGCAGTTTCAGGATTTATCCCGCCATCGATTTCCAAACGCTGAGAAGGACTGAGCAACGGTCGAATAGCACGAGCTTTTTCAAGTACTGAAGGGATAAAGCTTTGTCCACCGAACCCTGGATTGACACTCATTACCAAAATGAGATCGAATGCATCAACAACTGGGAGAATCTTCTCCACATCTGTGGGTGGATTGATGACAATGCCTGGACGGGATCCCATTTCCCGGAGCTCAGCTGCGTATTCACGAGCTTGTTGCTCTGAGTCCATAACTTCAATATGGAAACTGATCAGATCCGCTCCATTTTCATGAAATGGTCGAAAGAACATCTGAGGATTGGATACCATCAGATGAACATCGAGGAAGGTATCTGGACATGCTTTTCTGCAAGCCCCGCACACTGCTGGTCCCATAGAGAGATTGGGGACAAAGTGACCGTCCATAATATCGACATGAAGTAAATCTGCTCCTGCATCCATGACCTTCTTGCAGCTCTCACCTAAATTGGCAAAATCTATCGCAAGTACGGATGGAGCAATCAGAGTTTTCGGAGAGCTTTGGTTAAATGGGTCGATCATGATCAAGTGTAGTGCCTTGGTCGTACCAACGATGTACCATTTGTAACCCATTATGACTTTGGAGAGAGATCCGATATGCAGTATGTCAACGATACCATCGAGCGCTTAGCCCAATCTGGTCAACATCAACTTGCAGACTATGTGACCAAGGTCACACCTGATAGTGCGAAGGAGATGATTATTGATCAGATCAAGAACATCGATTTTGACTCACTTGCAATCATGATTGACAAGTATGTGCTCAACTTTGAAGATTCTAAAATTCCAAGTTCAATCGAACCTGCGAAGTATTACAGCCTTGATGGGAAAGGACCGACTGGGGAGTGGGACGGAGCAAAGTACAAAGCTCTCGGTGAAGAAATTATTCGAGCATCGAAAGTCGCTTGCTTTACTGTTGCAGGCGGACAAGGGAGTCGACTTGGATACGAAGGACCCAAGGGATGTTTCCCAACCTCGTGTGTTCAGAACAAACCCCTCTTTGAGATCTTCGCACATTCAATCATTGGTTCACAGAAGAAATACAATGCGATCATTCCATGGTACATCATGACATCGCCTTTGAATCATGATGCTACTGTGCAGTTCTTTGGAGAACATGATTACTTCGGGTTAGACAGTAATAATGTCAAGTTCTTTCAACAAGGCGTGATGCCCAGTATTGACGCGAAGAGCGGCCAAATACTGTTGAGTGATCCAGTCCATGTTGCAACAAATCCAGACGGACACGGCGGCGCTTACCAAGCACTCCTCGTTTCGGGCGCTCTAAGCGATATGCAACATCGCGGCATAGAACACATGAGCTATTTCCAAGTTGACAATCCACATGCGATGGTTGTTGATCCTACTTTCATTGGACTTCATGCGCATGCTCCTGATAGCTCAGGGGAGTTCAGTTCCAAGATTGTTGCAAAATCATCTTGGGACGAAAAAGTAGGTGTTTTCTGCAACGTTGATGGACGGACTGAGATCATTGAATACTCAGATTTATCTGAAGATCTTGCAAAGCAACTCAACTCAGAGAACAGGCTAGCTTTCAACGCAGGTTCAATCGCGATTCATATAATCAGCACACGCTTTATCAACAAAATCGTGTCTGATCCTGATTATGCATTACCGTTCCATCGTGCGAATAAGAAAGTGTCTCATTTCGATCTTTCAACAGGGCTCGGGGTCATTCCTGAAGAAAATAATGCTGTCAAACTTGAGAAGTTTGTATTCGACGGAATCCCATTAGCATCAAACTCAATCATTGTTGAGACGGATCGTGTAGAAGAGTTTGCGCCGGTCAAAAATCAGACAGGAGCAGACTCTATCGAGTCTTCTCGATTGATCCAGACTGAGCGTGCTGCTCGCTGGTTAGAGGCCGTCGGTGTTTCAATCCCACGCGATCAAGATGGGAATGTAGAAGCAACAATCGAGATTTCTCCACTGTCTGCGACATGTGTTGAAGATCTCAAATCGTGTGATTTACCTGCATCGATTGAATCTGGAACGACGGTAATCATTTGATGGACACACGATTTACTCAACTACCCAAATCTTTGCAGATCCTTTCTCGGCACGAGACCCTTGGGCAAGATATCCCATCATTACTTGTCCATCCGAACTTCAATCAAACGGAACAATCCAAAGTCCCCGGAGTCATCTGGATGCACGGGCGGACTGTGAACAAGGAACTCGATCCAGGGCGATATCAAAGATGGGTACGACATGGGATCGGCGCTATCGCAATCGACTTACCGGGGCACGGCGAGCGATTTCAAAGAGAATATATGTCCCCCGCCAAGACTCTAGATCTGATAGAGCAGGGTTGTCGTGAGATTGACGACGTGCTTGAGTCCATCGAACAACTAGGGATCTTTGACATGGACAGACTTGCAATTGGAGGCATGTCTGCAGGTGGCATGGTCACTCTATGTAAACTCTGTGATGATCATCCGTTTATTGGAGCTGCGGTAGAAGGAACTACGGGAAACCTTCGCGATCTTTACTTTCCAAAGGAGCAATCGAATGCTCGGAGTTGGCCCGTCGAACACGATCCTGCTCATGTGAGCGAGATTGATCCGATTGAAAATCTTGCATCCTTTAAACCGATCCCATTGCTCGCACTTCACAATGAAGGTGATTCAATGGTCCCCATCTCTACACAACGAGAATTCCTATCGCAACTGGAAACTCACTATATTGAACTGGGTGCGGATTCTGATCTTATTGAGTTTCACACATTCAATGAAACCGGCGCTCCTGAAGAACACGCGGGGTTTGGTCGTTATGCAAATGAAGCAAAGAATCTACAACTTGCTTTCTTTCTAAATCTGTTCGGCATGGAGCCCTAAATGAAATGGCCCCCACCATTTCGTTCGTTACCTAATCCCAAAGAAGTGTGGGCTTGGGGCATGTTTGATCTTGCGAATCAATCTTTTACTCTTCTGATTATTACTGTATTGTTCCCGTTATATTTCAAGAAAGTTGCAGTTGGAGATGATGCAAAGGGTGATGCGCTGTGGTCTGCAGGGATTTCACTTTCATTGTTCATTGTTGTTGCATTATCCCCGTTAGTAGGATCTGCAGCGGACTCTCACAAAGCTCGCAAGAAGTTTTTAGTCATATCAGGCATTGGATGTGTGCTTTTCACAGGGATGCTCTCTCTCATTGCTCCTGGATCAGGGTGGATTGGATTACTGATCTTTATCCCTGCGAATATCTTGTACCAGCTCGGAGAAAACTTACTCGCCAGTTTTCTCCCAAGTTTATCGACAACGCGCACAATCGGAAAGATTTCCGCAATCGGTTGGACGATGGGTTACATCGGCGGTCTGATGTTGTTAATTTTGGTCTCTATTCTTGCATTTGGGTTGGGATGGAGCTCTCCGGATCAATGGCGTCCAATATTTATCATGGCCGCGATCTGGTTTGCACTTGGGATGATCCCGGCAACATTTATTCTCAAAGAACCAGTTACGCATGAACTTGAAGATAATCATGCACCTGCGCTTACTCGATTAAAAAACACACTCAAGCACGCGTACAAACAGCGAGAGCTTTTCCGATTCTTAGTTGCATTTCTTGTCTATGGATTCGGTGTTCAAACGATGATCGCTTTCGCTGCTATCCTCGCACAAGACTTTGGAATTCAAGACAACCGGCTCATTCTTTTCACACTTCAACTGACGATCACTGCAGGAATCACAGCATTTGTTGTCGCGAAGTATCAGGATCGCATTGGAGTCAAAATCACTATTGCGAGTTTTCTTGTGGTATGGATCCTGAGTTGTGGATCCATGTTGATTGTGAAATCATTGATTCCTGTTGATCCTCCTGAGTGGATTTTCTGGGTTATAGGAAATGGAATCGGGATTGGACTCGGCGGGATTGGCACTTCGAGTCGAACCATCGTTGGAATGTTTGCACCCAAGCATCGGACTGCAGAGTTCTATGGTTTATGGGGAATGACTTACAAACTTGCAGGTGCAATCGGTGTCCTGAGCTTTGGGCAGATCAAAGCATGGGTCGGCGACATTGCAGCTTTAGGTGTGCTCACGGGGTTCTTCGTCGTGGGATTAATTTTGTTGCTACGAGTAAGAGTCATCCCGGGGATCCGAGCTGCGAGGATGACTGAGAAGCTTGAAATCAAGACCAAGTGAACATGTGGAACAACTTTCATTCTAAAGATCCCATCTGATGGGCTAAGATTGGTGAACAGACCAAAGGTTAAAACTCATGAGCAGCACTGACACAAATACTGAACACCCGATTGATATGCGAATATCTGCTGTGCCTGATCGCAATGGACGATACGGCGAATGCGGAGGAGTTTATGTACCAGAAACCTTGATTGAGGCGCTCCAGCAACTCGATGAAGTGTATCAAAAAGTGTGCAATGATCATCACTTCTGGGAACGACTTGGGGATCTTAATCGTGTCTATGTTGGACGCACGACTCCGTTGTATCAAGCAAATGGGTTGACATGGAGATCTCGATCTCTCAATGAAGACAAAGAGCTCGGCGCGACGATTTGGCTCAAAAGAGAAGATCTTGCTCATACGGGCGCTCACAAAATCAACAACACTCTCGGGCAAGCGATGATTGCTAAAAAGATGGGCAAAAATCGAGTCATTGCTGAAACCGGTGCAGGGCAACACGGTGTTGCAACAGCGACGGCTGCCGCGTACTTCGGACTCAAGTGTGATGTCTATATGGGGTCTGAAGATATCAGAAGACAGAATCTCAATGTTACGCGAATGAAGATGCTCGGCGCGAATGTGATACCAGTAGAAGATGGATCAAAGACGCTCAAGGATGCAACCAACGAAGCATTGCGTGATTGGATGGGTTCAGTTGAGCACACTCACTACATCCTTGGATCAGTTGTCGGCCCACATCCTTTTCCGATGATTGTCAGAGATTTTCAATCTGTCATTGGACGCGAAACCAAAGCACAAGCATTGCGTCATATCAGTGCAATGCCTAATACGATCGTTGCATGTGTTGGGGGAGGATCGAACGCTGCGGGCATGTTCTATCCATTTGTTGACGAATCTGATGTTCGTCTGATTGGAGTTGAAGCGGGCGGCCGATCTGATACACCTGGAGATCATGCAGCCCCACTTACCTACGGCAAACTAGGTGTCCTGCACGGATCGATGAGCTATGTCCTTCAAGATGAATCTGGGCAAACCAGTCCTGTGCACTCTTGCTCTGCAGGATTAGATTACCCAGGTGTTGGTCCTGAACATTCGTACTGGAAAGACTCTGGACGAGTCGAGTATACAACTGTTAGTGACGAAGAAGCACTCGAAGCATTTATCTGGACAGCAAGAGATGAGGGAATTATTCCAGCTCTTGAGTCATCACATGCAGTTGCAAAAGCGGTGCCTATAGCAGCTGAAATGCACAAGGATGAGCATTTGATTGTAAACTTGTCCGGCCGTGGTGATAAAGATGTCGAAGAAGTCGCAAGACTCCTCGGCGACAAACTTTAATATCAATCAAAGATGATTCAGCGATTGCAATCAGCAAATGTCGGGCGAGTTGGTCTTCCAACGACAAACCTTGCCAATTTACCGATCTTTGCGATCTTTGAATAGAACCAGTTTGCAATACCCAGAATCGTGTGGAATCTGAGTTTAAGTCGCAATCGACGCAATGTCGGATCATCAGAATCCACACGCGTTGCTTGACGGATCCAGTATCGAGCACGAATCCATTGACGTTGACGCATATATGCAAGCGCAAGATTATGCATCGCAGGTAGGAACCTTGGTTGATATTCAAGGGCTTTCTTCGCTGCGGAGATTCCGCCGTTCATGTTACCTGCTTCGAGCATTGCAACGCTCAGGCCGTGATATGCTTTATGATTCTGAGGCTCAACATCAATCATTTCGGTATAGATCTTTGTAGCTTCTGTGATCATCTCGGTATCAAGCAATAAGCGTCCAAGCTCTTCAAGGTCCTCGATTTCAGTCGCATTCGATTTGAGCGATGATTGAATATTGACAACTTGTTTTTTTTGCTTTGCTTTGAACACTTCGCGATGTTCAAACCCGAGTAGATCTCGAATCCGCGGAGCGTCCTCTTCACGATTCCGTAAGATAAGAACTCTTGCGAGTCGTCTCCTTACATACGGATATGCTTTGTCAAGTCTAAGCACTACATCGTAATGCACAAGAGCGTCCGCGATCCGTTGTTCTTGCTCTGCGAGTTCTCCGAGCAAGAAATGAGCATCTGGTTGATCTGACTCAAGCTCAAGCACTCGTCGGAACTTCTCACCTGCATCGGTAAGGCGATGCATATCTAGTAGAAGTTCACCAATGTCTAAGAGTGTATCGATATCACCTGGATCTAAACGGAGTTCACGAAGATACAACTGTCGAGCTCGTTCTAGTCGACCCGAAGCAGCATATGCCTTTGCGAGCTTTGCTTGGATACGAAGAAGCTCTGGGTCTAGTCGAGCGGCTTCTCGTAGACACCAAACTGCTCGTTCGTGATGGCCTGAGAGCATGAGTGAATCAGCGATTGTCGCGTAGAGTTCACCGTGCTCTGGATCAACTTGTTGAGCGAGGTAGAAAGCTTCTTCAGCCTCGTCATGCCGTCCGAGTTCAATCAGGACTTCGATGCGATGAACGAACGCGGTAATATTCGTCGGATCAATTTCAATGACTCGATCAAACCAACTGAGCCCTTGCTCTGGTTTCTCATCGCGGACTAGGTTGAGTCCAGCAAGCAACGCAGAGTTTGGATCGGGTTGCTCCTCGTCTTTGTGTAGTTTGAAGCAGCTATTGAATGCTTCAGCAGCGGACCCATGTCGGCCGGCGGCTTCGAGGGTTAATCCAAGATTAAAGTACCACTCTGCTTGATAGGGATTGAGCGATAGCGCCTGTCGAAGCTCATTCTCAGCTTCGTCCCATCGCCCTGCATCATAATGCTCATGAGCTCGTTCTACATGATGTTCTGCATCAACCCAATCGTTCATATGATTTCGTTAACCTTGAATCTTTGAAATACCTCTGTGTTCAATCCTAACCATTTTTCTTAGCAACATCAATCAGTAGGGATACACTCTATTGATCATTCTTCGGCTTTTTGCCGATGAAAGACCGAGAATCTCTTGGCGCGCATCCCAGAGGATGAAATGAACTTACATGCTTTACCATCCCGTATTGCCCATTTACAGGCCACTGGCTGCCTTTTATTGACCATTTTTGCCGGTGTAGCGTGTTCACGGGATATTTCGACAAATCCCTCGATTGGGACACAAGACCCGATTATCCCTGCTCAACAAGTTGAACCTGAACAGGTGAGTTCATCCACTTCGGACGAGGATTTATCAGAGCATATTGAGCCAGTTGCAGCAACACTAGTCGCTCAACCGATTCAAAATAACTCTATTGAAATTTACACCAAACGTATTAATAAACAGCTCGTAGAAATAATTGCACTCTATCGAAAACTTCACATTGAACTAGACGATTCAGGACGATCATCGCTCATTGTTCAGCTCTACCAAGACCCTCGAATTGAACTTCGAGAGCTTGGGTTCGAACTTGCAGATCGGGACTTATCAGGTAGAACGGAGCTCAGCCCAGAAGTTGGGGAGTATGCGAAGAACTTACTCTTGGATTCAAACCCACTGATCCGTTCAAAGGCTGCTCGGTTGATAAATCGACTTGTGCCGCTCGACGCGATGATTGTGATCACTGATTCTTTGACTCGTGAGACAGACCCGATAGCCGCAGAACCGATGCTCAATGGTATCACACGTTGGCCTAACCCTGATGCGGTTGATGCGACCCTCGGATGGTTCATGCGTGATGATTCGCCTTTCGCATCTGCATGCTCTGCAGTCTGGTCTCTCGAACAAGCAAGCTTGATCAAATCTACAGAGATCCAAACTCAAATCCTCGAACGTCTTCGTCGAGTAGACTCAATTGAACTCAACGAAGACGGGATGAAGCTCTTTGCAAAGTTTGGAGATGCGAATGACCTCCAATCATTAGTCTCTGTTCTCCTAAATGCAGAACCTAATCAACAACAATGGGCCGCAAACGCTCTTGTAGAGACTCCCCGTGCTGCTGAAGTTTTGATTCAAGTTGCAGAGAATAACAGTTCACTCTTTGAAGCTGCATCCGAATCTCTTATCACACATCGCCGGACTCCTGAGGGGCTGCGCCGTCTTGCGTCATTACCCTTTACAAACCAAGATTCTCGCAAGGATGCTCTATCACGAATGGGCGCGGTTTTAGCGGATGATCGACTCGCAGAAGCTGTCCGTCTCGCAGAACTGAGTCCTGAAAACTCAACACTACTTCTCAATAGACTTTTGAGTGGAAACTCTGAAATCACTCCTCGCATGGCAAAGGGAATAATCCTATTAGCAGAGATTGAGCTAAATGAGTCTCGTCCAAATAGAGCATTTGAAGCCGCGATCGCACTTGATAATGTCAAACTTGATCCGGTAGAGCGAACCAAAATCAACTTGATTAAATCGAAGGCGCTCGTTGCACTTGGTAAACTCACTCAAGCACATGCCATCCAATCTGAGCTTGCTTTCTGGTTAGAAATGGTCAACAGCCCACTCGATAAAGAATTGCGAATACGAGTTGCTCAACATATGCTCAACTCATATTCTGATCTTCCCGTACATGTAACGGATGAACTGAATGCAATTATTGAAGTCCCAACGGAAGACTCCGTAAACAACGACAATGAAAGCCAATCGCAATCGTCGGATCAACCCAAAGATTAAAACTTGTATGCCTGTAGGATGTGTATTTTATTAGTCTTGAGTGCGTGATGTACTGGTTGAACTGCTTCTGAATCGACGAAGCATTGTTCCAATATGCACCTGAGGCAATCGAGTGGATTTTGATGTGAGCCACTCAGCGCAGTTCGGATTTGTAGGAAGAGCGTTTATCGCGTGTTCGACTGAATCAAAGCCATCAATCGGGTCGAGCCCAATCTCGAACCATGTATCCCAGTTGCGATCAAGTTTTTTCACAACGCGAGATGGCGCGATTCGCTCACCCTTGGTTGAAAGCCCAGTCATCATTGTGTAACCAAGATCAACGATTGAACGAACCTCGTCAGAAACTCGATCTTGCGACGCGATCGCGGAGCTTTCGCTGCAACGCGTTAACGAGTCGAATCCATAAAACTGAGCTTGAAGACATCCGTATCGATCAATTAAAATATCTGATGCACTGATTGTTCCATTTACGACATCGTTTCGATGAGCGTATGCCGATGCATCAAGAAGGTGTTCAACAGCTCGGATTGCTTCGATCATCCCGAGTTTGCCATCTCTAATCGAGAGTAGATCATCGAGCGTCACGAGCCCTTCATGATTCCCGGTATACGGTGTGATCACTGATAAGTTACCGTGATCATCGTATGAGACTGACTCAATTTTGAGTAAGTGAGCGTGTGTCAAAGCACTCATTTTGATCATTGATTCAAAGAGTGTTCTTCTAGATTTATGATTTCCGGTTTGGTTAAAGCGATAGAGCAGATAGTTCGTATCAGTCCGATCGCAGAGTACAACGAATCGAGTTGCACCATGAGCATGTCCGAGAGATCGGATGAGTTTGTAAGGCCCAAAGTATTCGTTTCGGAGCGTTGTGCTCATACGTTTTGTACTCTATTTCGCAGTTTTGCCATTCCAAAAACTGTTTGATGTATATTTGCAATCATTCAACTCTTGCTCGTGAACAACTTGGCTTTGCCCCGAACTGCGTAAGGGGATTATATCGCAAAGCAAGTTACAAGATCAACTTGAGGACCAAATTCGCGACTAGTTACTTATCGGAAAATGATCATGGATATCTCCAATCTCTCAAAGATGTTGCAGATTCTCACCGAACAACACCCGATTGGTGCGGTTCGAAAACTCAAATTCTGCCTCTCATGTGCTAGAATGTGCATGTGAGCAAATCACACGATGAGTTTCCGTTCGAACACGAACCCCCTCCCTGTCATCCAAATCATTATTTGGGTATGACTTGGGAAGAATGAGGATCGGCGACATGCCGTACTATATGACGATGGGCAAGTTGCCCAAGAAACGACACACTCAGTTTCGTAGACCTGATGGCGCGCTCTATTCTGAAGAACTCTTCGGCACAGAAGGCTTCGTTGGACCAAGCTCGATTATGTATCACATTCATCCGCCCACTCAGGTAACTGGATGGAACAAGCTGTACTCAACTAAGGTTGAGTATCTTGAACAAGATGTGATGCGGATGCGTCATGTGAAAACTCAGAACTTTAAAGCACAAGGCGACCCGGTTCAAGGCCGCACTGTGATCTTTGGCAATAACGATGTTGAGATGTCACTCTGTCAACCGAGTGATCAGATGGAGTATCACTACAAGAACGGTCAAGGTGATGAATGTCTATTCGTTCATTTCGGGTCCGGTACTTTGTACACCATGTTCGGCACCTTGAAGTTTGGGAAGAAAGACTACATCGTCATGCCCAAGGGCGTGATCTATAAGATGGTCTTTGATGAGCGCCCTTCAGATGGATCCGATGATGATGAGTTTGGAGGAAACTCCAAAGCGGATATGCCACTTGGGAAGTTTGTGTGTTTCGAAACATGCAATGCTTCGCACATCATGCCACCTCCTGGATACATCGCAAAGAAAACTGCTCAGTTCCTTGAGCATGCTCCATACTGCGAGCGTGATCTTCGAGTGCCCTTTGAAGATGCGGATCATCCACTCGCTTACGATGTAAAGGGCGAGTACGAAGTTCGGATTAAAGCTCTCAACTCAATCCATTCGTACCACTACCCATATCACCCGCTTGAGGTAGTTGGATGGGATGGTTGTTACTACCCGTATTGCTTCAACATCCATGACTTTGCGCCGATTACTGGCCAGTTGCATATGCCGCCACCGATACATCAGACCTTTGAAGGTCACAACTTTGTGATTTGCTCGTTCTGCCCTCGAGCACTCGATAGTCATCCTGATGCGATTGTTGTTCCTTACAATCACAGCAACATCGATTCCGATGAGATCATGTACTATGTCGAAGGCAACTACAAAGCTCGTCGAGGAATTTCTTCTGGATCAGTCTCGGTGCATCCCCAAGGGATCCCACATGGACCACATCCAGGAACCGTCGAAGCTTCGATCGGGAAAAAATGGACTGACGAGATGGCCGTGATGTGTGATACATTCCGACCGATGTTCCCAACTCAGGCATGTTTAGATCTAGATGATGCAGAGTACCCTGAATCTTGGCGCCAGGATCATTTCGCGCCAGGTGAAATCAGAGGCGCAGACTCAGAAGAAACAAATCCGGATCAGAGCACGATCAACACTTGGGATTGATTCAATATTTAAATGACATCAAGAGCGAAATCAGCCTGCACTTCGAGTGCAGGTTTTTTATGACTTGGATACAGGTGCACCAGTGCTTAAGAGAATAACTCCGGCCAAAATAATCAAAATCGCGACAACTTTGCGAGGCGAGAGTGGCTCATGAATAAACACGGCCCCGAGGAGTACCGCAGCTGCAGGAGCAATAGAAAATGCGATCGGTTTCATCTTAGATACTTCTCCCATCGAGATAGATATATAGAACGCGATCATGGCAAATGCCCCCGCGATTACCCCTGATCCCCCTAGGAGTAACAACCACTCCTTTGCAGTCATCGCGTTATCACCAGTTGCCAGCCCCCGTCCTGCACCCTCAGGCGCCAATTTTTTCGCGATTAAGTAGGCAACCCAAATCAGCGGTAACGCAACCGATGTTCTGAGGGCAACTGCAAGAAAAGGGCCAATTTTATGAGTATGAAGAACAGCTTTAGCACAGACTTCACCTGCTCCCCAGCACAAACCAGCTATCACGGCAAAGATGATTGCATTCATGTCGAGATTCTACTCTCGTGGGTTTAAGCTTGCTTGATTCCTACAATACTGCATGACTAATGCTTCTGAAGTTCAACTTGAGTTTGATACATACGCAATCCTTGCAAAAAATTTCTGCAAGGACAACTCCAATGCTCAACGAGTTGGGACACTCGCACAAGTTTGTGGAGAACAAGTTGGTAAAGGTGGAAAGATTCTCGCGATTGGCAACGGAGGGTCCTGCGCCGACGCAATCCATTTTTGTGAAGAGCTCACAGGACGATACAGAGAAGATCGTCCTTCAATACCAGCAATCGCTTGCGGAGATCCTGGACATATTACTTGTGTTGGAAATGATTATGGTTTCGACAGAGTCTTCTCGCGATGGATCGAAGGCCTCGGAATGAAGCAAGATGTTTTAGTCGCAATGTCAACGAGCGGGAACAGCGAAAACATTATCCGAGCTGTTGAAACTGCACGAGAGAAAGGTATGTACATCGCACTTCTACTTGGCAAAGACGGGGGTAAACTTCGCGACATGGGCGATTGCGAATGGATTATCGATGGTAAAACAAGCGATCGAATCCAAGAGCTACATATGTTGATCTTGCACTCCCTTGTGGGAGCAATTGAAAGAGAACTTTCTTAGTGTTATCTTGGTTCATGGTAAAAACCTCTGCCTTCTTCAACGAGTTTACCTGCTTTAACAAGAGCTTTCCAAATCCGAGGATCGAACTCTGAAGGCCCTGGGGGTTGAATCGAATCAATATTTGCTTTCTTCCCCGTTGTCACATCGCGCTGAGATATTTTCGATTCATCATCGAGCTTCTTAAACTTTAATCGATGTCGAAACGCTCGAAGAGCTTCATTTAGTTCTGTCTGAGAATACTCGGGTAATGGTTCTTCTTTGGTTTTGAAAGCGTCTGGATTTTCGAGTTTCGAAATCATCACATCGAGTCCGACAGAATCTCGATCTTTCGATATCCGGGCAAGCTCACCTTGATCTACGGGCATGCGTCCAAGCAAACGACTTATCAATGTCCAACTTTCAAGTTGAGCAACTGGGTCGGTCTGAGCACGAAGCTTTTGTTCTATGTCTCTTATTTTTTCGATGATGTTCATATCCATTATCTTAGGGCATGAATCCAAAAGAAAAATCGTGCCCAAGTTTTTACACCTAGACACGATTAGGGATATTAAATCGATCGTTTTTATTCTCGATGGCGCTTCGTTGCAATCACAAGTCCGAATGCAAAAATTGCTGCGGTTCCTTGGGTTGGGACTGCTGTTGATAGTACACGCACTGCGTCGTGCATTAAGAACCCACCATTATCGCCGTAGCTTGAATCGACGACAACACGATCAAAACTTTGATCACTTGCCCATCCGTTCCATGCCCAGTCTCCGCCGGCTGCAACTTGGAGTATTTCTGATCCTACAAGTTGATCACCGTTATAAAACTTGATCGTTCCATCAGGTGAATCGGCAATCGTTGCGAAGTACCCTCCAAACGATTTCTGTGATTCTTCAAACTCATATGCGATCCCGCCTCGGGTATTTCCAAGCAAACGCGATCCTTCAAACGCATCTGCTCTTGCACGCCATTCGCCCGATTGGAAACTCCATCCACTTGTTGAATGTAACCATGAGTTACCTGTATTAGAAATCTCTCCCATCCCTCCAAATACTGAGATAGGGGCGCTCTCAAACACACCCATGTTTAAGTTTTCGAATCCCTCGAACTGCAGGGATGAAAACTCATCGACGCGTACGATATCCGAATGCGCTGTTAACCCTGTAACGGCGATGACTAAAGCTGAAAAAGTAAGTTGATGCATGTTGGTCCCCTTTGTATCTCTTGCTCCACTCCGAGCGAACGCATTGATACTCTGTCCTAACCAAACATTCCATTTCACAAGATCTAGATTCCAACCAATCACTCTTTTATTTACATCAACCGTACGGGATACAACGGCGTTGTAAACTGCAGCCGATAAAAAACCCATCCAGGCAACCTGGATGGGTTTCATTAAATCGTAAAGACAAGTCGTTTAGAGATTGCCTCTTCGTTCTTGCTCGAGTTCAAGACTCTCGAAGAGAGCTTTGAAGTTACCCTTACCAAAGCTCTGTGAGCCTCGACGACAGATAATTTCGATAAAGAATGTAGGACGATCTTGAAGCGGTTTAGTGAAAAGTTGAAGCAAATACCCTTCATCGTCGGCATCGACGAGTACACCGAGGTCTTTAACTCGTTGGTGATCTTCTTTCACAATTTCGTGCCCATGCTCTTTGAGCATTGTGTCGACACGATTCCAAACATTTTCATAGTAGGTGTCAGGCATGTCTAAGAAGTCAACACCACGACGACGGAGCTCTGCAACTGTTGCCAGTTCATCATCTGTTCTAAATGCTAGGTGTTGAACCCCAGGCATCATGTTGTGCCATTCGAGGTATTCTAGAATCTGTGATTTCTTGACGCCGTCAGCTGGTTCATTGATCGGCATCTTAATCAGGTTGTTTCCTGATGCCATCACCTTGGACATGAGAGCTGAGAACTCTGTCGAGATGTCTGCGTCATCAAAGTGCTTGAACATTGCAAATCCAAGCACATCTTCATACCACTTCACCCATTCATTCATCTTACCTTCTTCAACATTTCCAACGAGATGATCCGTAAACATCAACCCACACGGATTCTCTTCGTTGTACTTGTTCAGCGGCGAATCAAACTTCTTGAAGGTCGGCATAAAGAGCCCACCAGAACGGAGATTCTCATGCGCGTATTCTCCGGTTCGAGATACAAATGTATGAATCACTCGGCCGTAAGTTTTAATCGACGCGACAGTGACTGTGCCTTTTTCATCTTCTAGAACTCTTGGAGGAGCAGCAGACTCACCACCATTTTCGATTGCTTTTTCATATGAAGCAACTGCATCTTCAACTGTGAGCGCAACATCTTTGATTCCATCCCCGTAGAGTTTGAGTTCTTCACCTGCGGGATGCTCTTTGTTCAAAGGGGTAGTTAGGAGGATACGAATATTCCCCTGGGTTAATAAGTAGTCGGCCTCTTCACGCGATCCAGTAGTCAGATCTGCGATCTGATCAATCCTGAAACCAAAGGTGTGAGCATAAAAATATGCAGCTTGTTTAGCATTCCCTACATAAAAGCGGACATGGTCAACATCGATCAACTGCAGTGGATCTGCAGAGATCGCTGGACTTGTTGTCGAAGCGGTCGTCATTTTATATTCTTCCTAAAAGCTCTTGGGCAGACAGTATCGGCAAACTTCCCAGAAAGCCGACGGGGGACGGGAGCCCAGGTCCCGTGTATCTTATTCTAGCCGAAAAATGCTGAAAAAGACAAGCTCAATTTAATCACTCAACAAGTCTTATACTCCGACTGTTTTCGCAGTTTCGTCCACAAAATCTCGGAATCCTGACGAGCAATCACCCATCCGCATGATACTTACCATGCTCTGAGCTAAAAGAGCACCTAAAGGCTTTCCAGCCACAAGTAGTACGGTATCTCCGTCTTGGGTGATATCTTCACTCTTGATTAACGACTCAACCTGATCTGTCCAATCAGACAATCGCGATGATTCTGGAGGTTGTGTATAAACAGGTGTCACTCCGTTGTAAAGCGCCATTCGACTTGCAGCAATCTTCGAGGATGTATATGCATAGATTGGAACCCGGAAGTTGTACTGGCTGAGATATCTTGCCATGCCTCCGGCTTGTGACCAAACAACAATCGCTTTCGAGTCAAGCGATTGCGCCATGGACCAAACTCCTTGAGCAAGAGCTGCTGATCGGAATGGGTATTCTTTCAGATCTGAAGGGGACTCAGACACATGTTTGATCTGATCCATTCGGCATTCTGTGATTTTGATAATCCGTTGCATGGTTTCGACTACAACTCGTGGATGTTTACCCACGGCTGTCTCGCCTGAGAGCATAACTGCGTCGCAGCCATCAAGGATTGCGTTTGCCACATCTGATGCTTCCGCTCGAGTCGGGGTAACCGATTCGATCATTGTTTCAAGCATCTGAGTCGCAACAATTGTGGGTTTACCCAATGCATTGCAGCGGGCCAAAATATATTTTTGGATCACAGGGACTCTTGCAACATCCATCTCAACACCAAGATCCCCTCGCGCAACCATCACAGCATCAGTCGCGGAAATGATCGAATCAAGATTCATCACTGCTTGAGGCATTTCAATCTTCGCAACAACTGGGATGGATGAATCAAAGCGAATATCACCAAACTGGGCACATGGGATTGCCCATTCTCGGAGCTTTGATTTCAACTCGTTGATCTCGTCTGCAGTTCGTACAAATGAAAGCGCTAAATAATCTAACTGATGTTCTGCAGCCCATTTCGCACATTTCCAATCACGATCTGTAATCGCAGGCATACTCAGATCCGATTCTGGCAAGTTCACACCCTTTGAACTTGTTACTCGGCCACCGACTGTGACTCGACAACGAAGCCAGTTCCCGGGGTCATTCTCAACAGCAAGCATCCGAATCAAACCATCATTGATTAAAACCCGTTGACCTGGTAATACATCTGAATAGAGTGAATCAAAGGTTGCACCAAATGAGATCACCCCGTCATCGATCGATGCATCCCCTTGTCCTTTTCGGAAGTAGATGTCATCGCCTGGTTCGACCATGATCCCGCCGCCTTCGGACAAGTCTGGGACTGGACCAACACGCATTTTGGGACCCTGGAGATCGCCTAAAATTGCAATACATCTCCCAGAAGCATCAATCGCTCGTCGGACACGTTCATATCGTTTGTCCATATCTTCCAATGTGCCGTGAGAAAAATTGAGTCGGAATATTGATACTCCTGATTCGATCAACTCTGCAAGCATCTCATCAGAGTCAGAAGCAGGGCCGAGCGTGGCAACGATTTTCGCTTGAGCGGCTCGTGTCGGATCTGATGTGATCCAGGATGGAGTCGTTGAATGCGGGCTCATAAAGCTCTCTTTCCGTCTATTCAGAGATATGGTGTTTGCGAAACTACTTGTCTAGTCGTCTATCGACCATCTTGGTCCGAATTCATTTATAATGACATGGGATTCTGTTGAGATTTCATCAACTGAACACTGATATACTCAAAAATGACCCAATCTAAACACCCCGTAGCAATCATCACAGGAGCTGGTTCAGGCATTGGCCGAGCGGCATCGATCCAACTTGCGAATCATAACTATCGACTTATCCTTGTCGGGCGTAGGCTCGAATCATTGAAGGAGACTGGAGAATTGCTGAGCAGTTCCGGGGCTCATTGGCACGCGATTGATGCTGACATCTCCGTTTCGCAAGACAGATCGAGGATTACTCATGAAGCAATCAGTCAATTCGGACGGATTGATGCTCTAGTGAATAACGCTGCGATTGGCACATGTAAGCCGATCAGCGAACTCAGCGAAGATGAAATTCGATATCTCTATGAAATTAATGCGATCGGGCCGACCGACCTCGTCCGTCGATTACTTCCATCTCTTACTCAATCAAGTGGGTGTGTCGTAAACATTGCATCTGTCGCAATGCTTGACCCATTTGTTGGACTTGGAATCTACGGTTGCACGAAAGCAGCGATCGATGCGCTAACTCGAGCAATCCATAACGAATACAATGACGCAGGCGTCCGGGCGTACACGATAGCGCCTGGCGCCGTTGAAACTGATATGCTTCGTTCGATCGTGTCTACGGATGTGCTCCCAGCAACACATACACTCACAACAGAAACAATTGCATCTGAAATCTCTAAATGCATATTAGAACTTGGTCCCAATGTATCGGGATCGACGATAATTCTCAACAGTCAATAAAATTCTACTACGGTTATTCGCCGGGGATGTACGAAATCGCACCTTCCATTGGTGAACTCGCAGTTGCGTATAGCTTCTTTGGAATTCGTCCAGCAAGATAACTCTGCCGGCCTGCTTCGCAACCTTTTCTCATCGCATGCGCCATCATTACAGGATCACTCGCATGTGCTATTGCGGTGTTAAGCAACACGCCATCTGCACCCAGTTCCATCGCGAGTGCGACATCCGAAGCGCTCCCGACTCCTGCATCAACAATCACTGGATAATCATGATCATTCTCCTTGAGCAACTCAAGACACAACACGATATTATTAATGTTGAGGATACCTTGTCCAGATCCGATTGGTGAACCTGCAGGCATTACTGCTGCTGCTCCTGCATCTTTAATTCGTTTGGCACTGATTGGATCATCGGATGTGTAACACAAAACATTGAACCCGTCTTTAACAAGTGTTTCAACGGCTTCCAAGGTTCCCACAGGATCTGGAAGTAAAGTTTTTTTATCTCCTAGCACTTCGAGCTTGACCCAACTTGCTCCAGGGTTATCGAGTTGATCAAGAAGTTCGCGACCAAGTCGGGATACACGAACCGCGTCATCTGCGGAAAAACAACCGGCCGTATTCGGGAGTATTGTGTACCGACTTAGGTCGAGATACTCAAGAAGGCTTTTTCCTTCTTCGTTGAATAGACGCTCACGGCGGACAGCGACAGTGATGATTTCAGATTCAGAAGCATCGAGTGCCTCTTTCATAATCTCCATCGATTGATACTTTCCAGTACCCACAAGCAATCGCGAATTAAAACGCTGGCCTGCGATTTCGAGTGGTGATATCCCAGGTTCAGTCTGAAGTGTACTCATCAGGTGATCTCCTTAAGAGTGTACCTTTGCAGTAGAACGAACATGAAGCTCTTCAAGTTGTTCATCGTCAACCATGTTTGGAGCTTCACTCATTAAATCTACGCCTGTTAGTGATTTCGGGAACGCGATTACATCACGGATATTTTCAGTTCCAATAAGGTGCATCACCAAGCGATCGAGTCCGAATGCAACACCGCCGTGCGGCGGAGCTCCATACGTGAGTGCATCGAGAAGGAAGCTAAACTTGAGCTTTGCCTCTTCATGTGACATTCCAAGGAGTTCAAACACTTTCGATTGGACTTCTTGTTGATGGATACGGATTGATCCACCACAGATTTCTGATCCATTACAGATCATGTCGTACCCATCAGAAACTATTGATTCAACTGTGTCGACATCCTTCGCGTCGCAGGCCATGAATCGTTCAAGCTCTGCCTTAGTTGGTGCTGTGAATGGATGATGTAGAGAGTGGTAGCGTTCGGACTCTTCATCATACTCAAACATTGGGAAGTCATAGACCCAGAGGAAGTTCCATTTCCCTTCGGGGATGTAGTCGTGCTCTCGAGCAATTTTGAGTCGTAACTCGCCGAGTGCTTTGGTACAGATATTGTATGAATCTGCACCAAAGACAACCGCATCTCCATCTTCGAGGCCGAGCCGTTCTATCAATTCATCTTTGATGTCTCCGAGGAACTTCGAAATTCCAGTTGAGAACTCACCATCGACGAACTTTGCTGTTGGTGCTCCGCCTGCGCCGAACTGCTCTACGAATGGATTAAACTTGTCTGTTACTTTTCGCGAAAACTTTGTTGCAGCACCTGGGACTCGGATTGCTTTCACTACACCCTTGTTTTTTGCGAGTGCATCTGTAAAGACCGCAAAGTCAGCCTTCGCTGCTAGATCTGAGATATCGACGAGCTTGAGATCAAATCGAGTATCTGGGCGATCGATTCCGTATGTATCCATCGCATCTTGATAAGTCATTCGTGGAAAATCAGGGAGTTCAACTTCGAGCATCTCTTTCCAAAGATGCTTTGCAAATCCCTCGATGAGTTCAAGAACCTGATCGCGATCTACAAAGCTCATCTCAAGGTCAATCTGAGTAAACTCTGCTTGACGATCAGCGCGAGGATCTTCGTCGCGGAAACATTTTACGATTTGCAGATAACGATCACATCCGCCGACCATCAAGATTTGCTTGAACAACTGAGGCGATTGCGGCAATGCATACCACATACCCTCTTGATTTCGTGAAGGAACTAAAAAGTCACGAGCACCTTCAGGAGTTGATCGACAAAGCACAGGAGTTTCAACTTCAATAAACTCATGTTCGTCGAAGTAATCGCGAGTGAGCTTGGTGACACGATGTCGAGTACGCAAGATATTCTGCATCACAGGCCGACGCATGTCGATGTAACGATACCGTAGACGTACCTCCTCGTTTGGCAAATCCTTTTCGTTACTCGGAATGAATGGGAGCTTCTTTGTCTTCGAGAGAACTTCGAGTTCAGTCACGAGGACTTCGATCGCTCCAGTTGCAATCTTAGGATTTGCTTTACCACGAGCGCGTACGACGCCGGTGATTTGAATGCAGTCCTCGTTTCTCAAACGATCCCCTGCCTCCATTACCGCTTCATTTCCATCATCTGAATCAAACACCACTTGAGTGATCCCTGCTCGATCTCGCATATCGACGAAGATCAACCCGCCGCCGTGGCCTCTATAGGCGTTGACCCAGCCGCAGAGTGTGACTGTTTGTCCGATGCTCGATTCGTTGAGTTGACTGCAAGTGTGCGTGCGCATGACGATCTGATTCCTTCGTATTTTCGTATAATTCTCGTGCTGATTCTATGCGTCCCAAAAACGAAAAACGGGCTCCAAATGGAACCCGTCGATCATAGAAATCAAAGTTTTTAAGCGACTTGAGCATGTTGCTTGCCCAGAACCCCGTAGACAAGCATATTAGGGACGAGATCGAATGCCGATTCCCAATCTGAACGGAGCTGTGATGTCCATGTATAATCTGATGTTGTCGCAATCGCAGTAAGAAATGATTCCTTTACTGCAACGAATCGAAGATCATCGAGCATCGACGAAGCAGCGTCTGTTGTATCAACTAGCTGAGTTGGATTTTCGAAACTCTGACCGATCTGTGAAATTAAACTCACTAATCGTTCATGATCCTCGTCAGTCGGGAGTTCCCATACTGATGATGGAGCTAGTTCTTCGTGGATATTGACGAGAAAATGAGAGACAACCGACCCAAGGCGCGGAGCGATTGTGCGGTAATTTTTACTTAGGCGATCAAGTTGATTGGGTGAATAGGACATCTGATTGGCTCCTGTATAAGTGTGTTCCCAATAGATATCGGAACAAGAAACATCACAATGAAGCCAACTTCTTATTTTTTACATTCTCGGTTGTTTAAGGAATTAAGCTTTACGTGCCGTAAATCGCTTTTTTAGATTCAGAAAATACACTTCATAGAACTTAAAGCTGATTGTTGCCATGATGACAACGATCATCGTTGTCCCAACAAACTCTCCGATGATTGGATTAACTCCTATTCCAGAAAATACAGAATCAGCTCCGATCTTGCCCGCCACCATTTCATATCCATTTTTCGCGAGCATGTGCAACATGTACATTCCATAACTCACAGTCCCCATCCAACGGATTGGATACAACTTGAATGGTTTGGCAACGAAGTGATCCTCTCGAATCACACAAGAACCAACTACGAAAACTCCTAGAGCATGAACTATCCAGCTATCGATTGTTGGGAGGGCACAATAAGCGAGCAAAACTCCAAGAAACAAAGGAGCGCTTCCCTTGTGACCTAATACCATAGCGACGATCGGGAATGTTCGTTTATGGTGCAACAGATGAGCGAGGATTGCGCCAAGGCAAATCCCAGGCATGATACTTTCGAGAACAGTAAGCACAAATCCATCTTCGATTCCTAGAGCACCTTGTGAAGCAAGATATGCGATAACGAGTAACCCGAGCATAAACACCACAGGTATCCAGAACTTTGTATATTTCTCTATCCAAGGCCAAACAAGATAAAACTGCTCTTCTGTCGCGAGAGACCAAGCGAAGTAGAAGATAACGCGATCGCCTTTGAGATCGACAAACCAGTTTGATGTATACGTTAAGTATGCAGGAAGATTTCCTACGAACTCTTTCCCAGCATCTGTCCCGCGCTCCATGAGCATGACGAGCCCGATATAGATTAGAAGGACTGTGTAGTACAGTGGGAATATTCGGAGTGATCTTCGAATGTAAAACTTCTTGAGATCGATTGTTCCAATTTTTTCTCGTTCACGCAACAGCAATGTTGTAATCAAAAAACCAGAAATCGCGAAGAAGAGAGTCACTCCGTGGTACCCGCGACCAGCCAGAGGTAGATCAAAAGAATGCCCAGCGGTATGGTGCCAGATAACTGCAAGGATCGACAAACAGCGTAATCCATCAAGCGAGCCGAAGAACTTGGTCTTCCTGAACGCTTCGTGCATTGGATTCGCATATTGATCGTTTGTCATTGAAGATCTCTACGGAAAATTACATTAAAAAAGCCGAAGCTCAAATACAACCCAACCGGGTGCCTTTGAGTATCGGCTTGATAGATTAATTGCCTGAGAAAGAACCGAAAATCGGATCAATTAGCACATTTCGATACACACTGCAACCGCATTTCCGCCTCCTAGGCAAAGTGCAGCAACGCCTTTTTTGCCACCAGTTCGTTTGAGCTGATGGATCAATGTAACGAGAACTCGTGCGCCTGAAGCTCCGATTGGGTGCCCGATTGCTACGCCGCCGCCGCAGATATTGAGCTTGTCTTCACTAATCCCTAATTCTTTGATGTTACAAAGAAGTTGAGCAGCGAACGCTTCATTGATCTCGTACATATCGACATCGTCGATTGCCCAACCAGCTTTATCAAGTGCACCCTTAATACCTGTGATTGGGGCCGCGAAGATATCCTTCGGGTCAACACCTGAAGTGTTGTATGAGACAATCTTACAAAGTGGTGAAAGCCCAAGTTCAGTCGCTTTGGACTCGCTCATAACGATTGTTGCAGCTGCACCGTCTGAGATCTGCGATGCATTCCCTGCAGTGACGGTTCCATCTTTGGTGAAAGCAGGACGGAGCTTTGCAAGTCCTTCAGCAGTAGAATCTCCTCGGATACCTTCATCGATGTTGATTCCGCCTTCGGCACCTGGGTTTCTGCGATTCCCGAGTTGTTCGCCGGTTAGTTTCACAACTTCACCATCAAAGAAACCCGATTCCCACGCATTTGCAGCCCTTTGGTGCGATTGTGCAGAAAAACGATCTTGTTCTTCACGAGTGACACCAAACTTTTCAGCGATGTGCTCTGCAGCATTTCCCATAGGCCAACCTTCAAACGCACAACGAAGTCCGTCGTAGGCCATGTGATCTTCCATTGATCCTGCGCCGTATTTAATCCCTGAACGAACATGCGCGAAGTGTGGAGCGCCCGTCATGTTTTCCATGCCGCCTGCGATAACACAATCGTTGTCTCCAGCTTTGATTGACTGAGCAGCCATCATCACAGCTTCGAGTCCTGAACCACAAACTTTATTGATGGTCTTGGCAGACAATGATGAAGGTAAACCCGCTTTGAGCCCAGCTTGACGAGCAGGGTTCTGTCCTACTCCTGCTTGAAGAACACAACCCATAATGCATTCGTCAACATGATCTTTCATTGCAGGAGCGTCTGCGATCGCTGCTTCTATCGCAAATGCACCAATCTGTGGGGATGCGACTCTTGCGAGTGATCCAAAGAACTTGCCTACAGGTGTTCTGCGAGCGGCGACAATAACAGGCTGGTTGGACATGGGATGCTCCGAATCAGTGAGATGGTGATTGATAACAGGCAAATTATTTGGATGCCTGATCTGGGTAAGGATTGTAGTCCTTGTTTCACGAAAATACCCGTCACAACTCGTATATATGGAGTGGTTCGAGGCTACGATCCAGTCTTAATTCACCAGTCCCAAATGATGAGGAAGCTCATGTCCACCACCGCCAGCGATACGCACGTCAAACTCGAAGCAAACACCAATCAGGCACTTGGAATTGCCCAATATGCGATTGATTTTTTGTCCGACGATCCTGCGAAGCGTGGTGAACCTGACGCGAGTGTGATTGAAAGAACCAATATGTTCTTTACAGATGCAGTCCTCTGTGGACTATCTGCTTTGGCGCTTAAAACAAATGCACCAACCGTTCTCCGAGATGAAGCTTTGCAGTACCCAGTTACTGATGCGACACATCGCTTGGGGAGAGCAACACAGCGTGGCGCAACCGTCTTTGGTTCTAACGTACAGGTTCAACCTGAAAAAGCAATCCTTGCAAATGGGTCTGCAGTCCGCGAATGGGATTCCAACGGCACAAACTTCGGTTACAACCCACAGCTCGGGCACACCGCAGGTGAGTTTGGACACAACGATTTCTACGGCGTCTGTATTGCAGGCGCTCAACTCGCAGGTCGTGATGGCGCATGTGCACTCAAAGCGATGATTTGTCTCGATGAAATTCGAGGACGACTCTCTGAAGTCTTCTCACTCAAGACTTACAAGATTGATCATGTTGTTCACGGAGCGATTGGTTCAGCTGCAGTATTTGGAGCAATGCTCGGCGCATCCGCAGAACAAATCGAATCCGCAATTGGAATGGTTGTTGCTCATTACATTCCGTTTCGTGCGATCCGCGCTGGTAAACAACTCTCTGATTCGAAAGGCGCAAGTGCTGCGATTTCGACTGAAGTTGCGATCATGGCAGTCCGTCGTTCAATGAACGGATTCATGGGGCCTCGTGATATTTTCCGCAACCCAGAAGCGATCTTTAGAATCTTCGAAGGTCCTGGGCAGATGTTCGAAAAGGTTGGTACCGACTCAGCAAATGTGAAGAATGCTGATGCATCCCCGTTCGATCTGGTACTTGGAAAAGCTGGTAGCGATTTCGCAGTTATGGGAATGCACTTCAAACTTGGTCTCTACGAGCATCAAAGCGCTGGTGCTCTCCAAGCACTGCTTGATCTTCTCAACAAAGCTCCTCATCTTCTTGATGACGAGTCGGGCTCAAAGATTAAATCGATCAAGATTACTGCATACGAACCAGCATTCGGAATTATTGGCGATCCCGCTAAGCGAAACCCAACAACACGACAAAGCGCAGATCACTCAATGGTTTACATTGTTGCAACGCTCTTGAGAAAAGCACTCAGCAAACAAGAAGCTGGTTGGAAATCGCTCATGCTTGAGCCCTACGACTATTCAAACGATGCGATTCAAAATGAACGCACTCATTCATTGATGGACAAGATCCAGTTCTTCCACGGCGGCGAAGATTATGACAAGCGATACCCAGACGGGATCCCTACTTCGGTGATCATTGAAGATACTGATGGAACCGAGTTTGATTCAGGGATGGTTATGTACCCAGCAGGGCATGCTCGAAATACTGAAGCAGATCTCAGAGACATCCTTAGTTTCAAGTTTAATCTTCTTGGCAAACTCGCATTTGAAGATCCAGCACCGATTGTTGCTCGATTTGACAATATGATCCAAAAATCGGTTGAAGAGATTGCTTCTATAAACGATTTTGAAATTCAGACTCGTGATGGTTTCGAATAATCCATCGCAAATCGAAATCTCAACTGAGAACTTTATAACTTAGTGGTAGAGCTTCCCGGCATGCTTAATCCATCCGGGTTTGTGATTGCCTACAGGATCGCGATGAGTCCAATGGATTAATCCGCCGCGATCGTTGTATTCATATACGCCGCACACCTCAACGAGATCTCCCTCGTGAAGTGGGATTCGATCGACAAGGTCGATGTTATGCACGATCAAAATTGTCTGATCACAGTTAAGATTGATGATGAATCTTTGGTGCTGATCCCCCTCAAGATCATCTGTCAAAGTTTTGATTACAACCCCCACCTCTTCGATGATGGTTGAGTCATCTTTTATGTGATATCTCCAACTGGACTTTGACATTACATCTCCCAAGGAGTGCCTGGGGTGTATTCCATGAGCTCGTAGAGATCTTTTCGTGATTGCATCTTTGGGAGTTGGCCTTCAAGGGTACCTGTTTCCTTCAATTCATGCAATGCACGGGTCACAGCACCCATCGCAATACGAAGAGTAGATACTGGATAGATTACCAAGTCATATCCGAGTTGTGCGAATTCATTGAGTTTGATCATCGGTGTTTTACCAAACTCTGTCATGTTTGCAAGGAGGTATGGGCGTTGATCACCCAGTTCATCCATTGCTTGGGCAAAGAGTTTGAACTCTTCAGCGGTTGCTAACCCTTCTGGAAAAATCATTGTTGCACCCGCTTGAACATATGCCTTAGCTCGTTTGATTGCAGAGTCGAAACCTTCGACCCCTTTTGCATCAGTTCGTGCACAAACTATAAACTCACCATCTGAGCAATCTTTAGAAGCCTTTGCTGCCCATTGAATCTTTGACACAGCTTGCTCGACTGAGATTAATGATTTGCCATCCAGATGACCACATCGCTTTGGAAACACCTGATCTTCAAGATGCAATCCTGCAGCTCCTGCATGGTTGTAATCGAGCACTGTTCTTCGGACCATTTCTTCTTCACCGAATCCAGTATCTGCATCGGCAATAACAGGCAATCCTGAACCGACAGCAACTTCACGAATAACTCTTGAAAAATGATCGAGTGTGAGTATACCAACATCTGGAACCCCGGCGGCGACCGACATTGCCCCCCCGGAGACATAACATGCAGAAAACCCGCATTGAGCAACGGCTCTCGCGACTAAGGAGTTAAACGCGCCTGGTGCTGCGACAACTCCACTATCCATTTGTTTACGAAGGACTGTTCCTGGATGAATATTTGGTACCATGTTGAATGATATGCCTTGCGGGGTGCATGATTCTGTCTGAACAGGTACAATCCCAACATGAACACCAAACGCATTTTCTCAAATCTCACAATCGTGTCAGGTTCACTCGCTCTTCTCTTGCTTAGTGCAAGTGGTTGCACGATCAGTGTTGAGCATATCAGTATTGAAGATGAAGTTGTTATTCATGAGGACCCAACTCCAAGTTGGGATGAAGTCCGTGATCATGAACGACAAGCAGGGCGGATTACATTTCATCGTCAACCGACTCAAGATGAACTGATCGCATTCGCGGATGCAGGCGGACAAGTTGTAGTGAATGCTCGTTCTGAATCTGAGATGGAGAATCTCGAATTCGACGAACGAGAACTCGTTGAATCGTTGGGCATGCAGTATGCTCATATCCCAACAACACGATTGAGCTTTGGATACGATTTGCGTGATCAGTTTACCGATGTCATCAACTCATCTGATGGACCGGTGATGTTCCATTGCAAATCAGGCTCCCGTGCGGCTGGGATTTACGCCTTGTATCTCATGGATCAAGGCAATATGAGCAAACAGAGTGCAATCGAAGAATCTATTGCAATGAAGATGAGCCCAGGCATGGTCTCGTTGATTGAAAGGACACTGATGGAAGTTCCCGGACGAGTGATTGAAGCGGTCAATCCAGAGCAAATCCAAAACACAATCGATCGACTTGTAGGGTTTGGAACTCGACACACATTATCTGAAACCGATTCGGATGTTCGAGGGATCGGTGCTGCACGAAGATGGGTCAGAAATCAGTTCGAAGAGAATATCAATGGGCATAACAAATCCGGAGACGCTACCCCTCGAGCTTACTTTGATAAACACACTGTCGAACCCGACGGGAGAAGAATCACTGAATCAGTAGATGTGGTCAATGTGATTTGCGAAATCCCGGGGAGCAATCCTGAGTCCCGCAACCGTTTGTACTATGTCCTTGCTCACCTTGATTCGAGAGCAACTCAAGCAAATGACTCAACATCAGATGCACCTGGCGCCAACGACGATGGATCAGGTGTTGCAGCATTGATCGAACTTGCACGAGTCCTTTCACACGAACAACTCGAATCAACCATCATCTTGATGGCAACTAGCGGCGAAGAGCAGGGCCTATTCGGTGCAAGGCTCCATGCTCAACAAGCAATCAAAGACGGTAAGAATATCGTGGGTGTTCTCAACAACGATACAGTCGGAGATCCAACAGGCGTTTTACCTGACCAAGATGGACGCAATGAGATTCGAGTATTCTCTGAAGGACTTCCCGCAACCTTACTCTCACTTGATGATGATCAGATCGGATCTGCAGCACGACGACTCCGTCTGTATGGAACAGAATCTGACTCATCTTCACGCCAGCTCGCAAGGTACATCGCAGATGTTGGCAAACTCCATGCAACAACAGTCCAACCTCGACTTATATTTCGCCCGGATCGGTTCTTAAGAGGCGGCGATCACACGCCGTTTAACGAACTTGGATTTGCAGCAATCAGATTCTGTGAAATGTATGAGAACTACGACCATCAACATCAGGATGTTCGTATCGAAAACGATGTCCAGTTCGGTGATCGCCCCGAATATGTTGATGCAGAGTATCTCGCAGATGTCACTCGACTCAACGCCGCCGTGCTTGTACATCTCGCGAACGCTCCATCTTCTCCAAGTAATGCTCGTGTGCTTATTGCTAAGCTTACAAATGATACAACTCTGCGCTGGGATGCATCTCCCGAAACAGATGTTGCGGGATATGAAATCGTCTGGAGAGAATCCACATCCTCGACTTGGGATGAGAAGGAAGATGTTGGAAATGTGCTCGAGGGCACCCTCCCACTATCAAAGGACAATTGGCTCTTTGGTGTTCGAGCATATGACCATGATGGGTATCGATCTCCGGTCTCTTACCCAGTTCCTGCTCGTGAGTAATCTGCGATCCGAACTGAGAAATTAGGATGATTTCCTCGATCTCACAGATTGAACAAATAGCATATTTTGTGCCGCGAATGCCTAGAATAGACTTGTTTCCAGGATGCTACCGAAGGCATTCTGAACACCCTCGAAACAAGTGTTCATTGTAAGGGAATTGACATATGACTACTGCTCCAACTCATGCCAAGGGACTCGAAGGCGTCATCGCAGGCGAAACAGAGATCTGTAATGTTGAACAATCGGCACTGATTTATCGCGGCTATGAAATTGCTGACTTGGCTGCAAACGCATCGTTTGAAGAAGTTGCATTTCTTCTATTGGTAGGACACAAACCTTCAAGCAGTGAACTTGATGGATTCAAATCTGAACTCATCGCAGAACGAAATCTCCCAACTGCTGTCGTCAACTTCTTAAAGGATTCTGGAGATTTGGTGAATAACCAGTTTGCAGTACCAATGGATATCCTGCGAACCGCAGTCTCAATCTTGGGTCATCTTGATGCAGATTGTCAGGATAACTCCCCAGAAGCGAATCTCAATAAATCAAAGAGACTTCTTGCAAAAATCCCGACGATCATCGGACATATGCAGAACTCAATCGAAGGCAAAGAGTTTGTTGCACCAAACCCTGCATTATCACATTCTGCAAACCTGTTGTTCATGATGACAGGTGAAGAACCGAGCCCTGAAGCTGAAAAAGTGATGGATGTGTCTTTGGTGCTTTATGCAGAGCATGACTATAACGCGTCAACATTCACTTCCCGAGTCATTGCAGGCACACTATCTGATTTGCATGGCGCGGTAACAGGCGCAATCGCAGCTCTTAAAGGTAAACTCCATGGCGGAGCAAATGAAGCAGCAATGGACATGCTTGCTGATATTCGCAGAGACATTGGAAGTGAGAACGACACAAGCAAGATTACCGATTGGATGCACAATGCATTCACTGAAAAACGCAAGTTGATGGGATTCGGACATCGCGTGTATAAGAATGGTGATCATCGTGCTCCAATTCTTCATGAACTCGGCAAGAAAGCAGCACAAGCACGAGGCGAAGAGTTTACAAAGCTCTTTGAACTCGGCGAAACAGTCCAACACATCATGGAAACTGAGAAGAAGATCTACCCGAATGTCGACTTCCCATGCGGAATGACTTACTTCACAATGGGAATCCCAGTCCCTCAGTACACTCCGATTTTTGTCGCATCAAGAATCACAGGCTGGTGTGCTCACATCATGGAACAACACGCCCACAATCGCTTGATTAGACCGCGAGTTGCTTATACGGGTCCTGATCTTCGCAAGTGGAATGACTAAACCCATTCACTTACTCAACACTCTCAATCAAGCGTGCTCAAATCGAGCACGCTTTGTTTGTTTTGTAGAGAAAGCAGAGAACCCGAATCCCGTATAATGTAAACAACACTATCAAGGAGTATGGATGATCCAGTTTAACTGTGATAAATGTGATCTAGAGATTGAAGTTGATGACGCGCTCGCAGGCGCAAAGCATGAATGCCTTGCGTGTGGAGATATCAACAGAGTTCCTAGCGTATCAAGTGATGAGAGTATAGTGGATCAATCTGAATCTATTGACTCGAAGAAAGTCGATCGTGCTGCCAAAGCGGGCTATCCACCTGATTTTGGTCCAGAAACTCAAGTACTCAAGGTTCGTCGTTGTTGGTTCCGATCTCGAGTCATTCGTTTCTCAATTGCGATACTCGCAGTTCTGGTTGGTATTGTTGGGATGATCTGGGTCATGTGGAGTGATAGATCACTTGTTTGGATGGGTCTCTTTACCCCTTCAACCATCATTGGCGCAGGCCTTCTAATCTGGTGGTGGATTGATCGGTTTAGTGCATCACTTGAGATAACAAGTAAACGGACAATTATGCACCACGGGATTCTTTCTAAATCATCGTCAGAAGTCGTCCACGACAATATCCGCAACATTCAGATCGACCAATCCTTTCTCCAAAGAGTAATGCGGGTTGGAAAAATTGGGATATCTTCATCAGGTCAAGATGGGGTTGAACTCCAAGTGAATCACCTGCAAGACCCGGACAAAATCCGTGAAATTATCGATTTGTATCGTCCGCTTTGAAAAGTGTGCAAATCTAGTCGAGGAACCCGATATTTGGTATATACTTGAAGAGATGCGGAGGATCCGCTCTGAGAGGTCTGTCGTGGCATTTGTACAAGCAGGAGGCTTGGGTAGCATGTTGTGGATGCAAAAACTTCGATTAAGGGTGTTTGCTCTTCTAGCAGCTCTTGCGATTCTTGTTTTCGGCGTCGTTGGGATGCTCTCTTTCCCAGTACTCCCTGCAGTCGGGGTTGCACTCACTATCGCAGTTACTATGGTCAATACAATGACCTCACGACTTGACACGCTCACTTGTGCAGGCTGCGGAAAGAGTATTGAAAAGCTTCCTGCAGGCACACACGGCATTGCATGCAAAGAGTGTGGGACGATTAATCACCCGTTTAATACAGGCGAAACGAAGTTCGCTGTGAATGTCGACTATGACTACGACGATGAAATCAACGATGTCACTTAATCATTTATTGAGCGATCATGCTACCAATTAAATAGTGTATTAAAAAATCCCAGGATCTCCTGGGATTTTTACTGAACTTTCAGTTTTCATTCGAATGGATTATTTGTCTTCCATCCGTTTGTTGAAATCTTCTGAACTTACATCTTCGATCTCTGCATCTGCAAGAATCGTGTCGATGGTTTTATGCTCACGGATTTGTTGGAGCAAAGTTTGAGCTTGTCCTGATTTAATCAGTTCGTCACGAACTTGCTCTGGGCGCTTACCCTGTTGTACCGCCATGGATACGAGTTGAGCATTGATCTCAGGTTCATCAACTTTGATATCCATTGATTCAGCAACCTTGTTGAGGATGAAGAACTGCTTTAGTTCGCTTGATGCACTTTCTGAGGAAGCACTGCGGAGTTCAGCCATGTGCTGTTCGATCTCAGTTGGGTTTACACCGCGGTACATCATGTCCATTCTTCTGCGTTCGAGGTTACGAGCTGCCTGTTGTGCAGTGAGACCCTCTGGAAGCTCGAAGTCGATGTTGTCAGCGAGGTACCTTGTGATTTGCTGACGCATTACAGATTTCTGCTGAACTTCTGCACGCTGTTGGAGTTGGTTTGAAACCATCTCTTGAAGTTGTGCTTCATCATTGAAACCGTACTTCGCAACGAGATCACCAATCACAGCAGGAACGATCCGGTATACCTTCACAACCTCGTACTCGATAGTGAGTTCTTTTCCACGGAGCGCTTCGACTTCATGGTTCTCAGGACCGGTGAGTTTAATCGAGAGTTTGTCGTTTTCCTTTGGAGTACCGACTTGCTTTGAGAAGTCAGGTACGATTACCCCGAGGATCATGCCTTCATCGCCGTCTTGAGGAATCTGAACGACCGCACCTTCGATGTTGTAATGCTCAGTACCATCAGCATCAGTCATGATTGCATTACCAGTAAGGTAATCACCCTTTGCTGAATCTTCACGCTCATCGAGTGAACCTTCATTGATTGCGATCTTCTGAATTTCTTCGTCGACCATTCCTTCAGGAAGATTTGTATCTGGTTTAAGAACACTTACTCCCTTTAGATCTGGGAGATCAAACTCAGGCATAACTTCCACTTCGACTTCGAAATGGACTGGTTGTCCTGATTCGATTTCAATTGCATCAAGTGCATCTGATGGCGGCTGGGAAAGAACCTTAAGTTCATTCTTTGAAACCGCATCTTGGTATGCTGATGAAAGCAATCGCGACTTAGTTTCATCCTTTACATAAGAACCAAATCGTTTCTCGATAAGTCTTCTGGGTGCGTGTCCCTTGCGGAATCCCGGGATGTTTGCTTCGTGAGCAACTGAGGAGAATGCCATCTCGATTTGTCCGTCCACAGTTTCTGCGGGGATATCGATCGAGATTCTCTTTCGGCAAGGTCCAACATCTTCAATTTTAACTGTATTCGTTGCGGTGTCTGACATGATAATCCTTTGGTTCATGTCGCGCACAGGACTGCTGTCGATCCGCCATCGTGCGCCTGAGTCCCGGATCGACCCTACCGAACGCCGGTAGGATAGGTAGTGTAGGCATCGACCCAACTTGAGACCGAATTTGAATGATTCTGGTCAATAAGCTCAGATTGGAGATGAGTCCTGTCTGGGTTGAACTTCGGCTGTTCAAGGCTATGATCCCGTCTGGTTATTGAACCAGAACAATCACCTGTTGCCGGGGTGGCGGAATCGGTAGACGCGGTGGATTCAAAATCCACTTCTGGAAACAGAGTGGGGGTTCAAGTCCCCCCCTCGGCATTTCACTCAAAACAGATATTTCACTGTATTTACAAGAATAAGGATGGTCCAAGATGTCCGACGATCAACAAGCACAACAGCAGGTACAGCTCCGTATCGATGAATCAAAGATGACGAGCACCTACGCAAATACCATCCGTACATCGAACACCCAAGACGAGTTAGTCATGGATTTCGGGATGAATATCCCGATGCAGATGCCTGGACAAGCTCCAACGATTGTCTTCAATGTCGGCTCAAGAGTCATTATGAACTGGGCAGGCGCCAAGCGTCTTGCGATGTCACTTGGACAAGCAGTGAGACAATACGAAGAACGCAACGGCGAGATTGACATCAACCCTGGTGGAACTCCCCCACCGGCACCAGGACAAAATGTCTAACAATGATCACGCTGGATGAATGGCCAACTCGTCCTATTTGTCATTGATACGAAATATCAGCCTTGTTTGCCCATTTAACTGAGAGCAAACAAGGTTTTTTTATGAGCAGAAGTTGGTTGAAATTGCCCACAAACTCAATTAAATTTGACAGCCTTACCGATGAGTACCATCTAGGTATAACACTATGCCACTGCGAATTGTGAACTATGACCTGCATCAAGATTTCCCGATGCAAAGGAATGCAAATATGACTGTACAGATGTCTGTTACTGAGCATTTAACTGACGAGCAAATTGCCCAATCAGCTAAACCCATCGCGGATTTGATTCAAGCTGTCGGGACCGTTGTTGTAGGCCAAGAGCATATGGTTCGTTCACTTATCATTGGGATGCTTACGAATGGGCATGTTCTACTAGAAGGTGTCCCCGGACTTGCGAAAACGCTTACTGTTACAACTCTTGCTCAGGGATGTAAAGCAGAATTCTCAAGAATTCAGTTTACTCCTGACTTGCTTCCTGCAGATGTCATCGGGACTCTTATCTATAGCCCAAAGGATGGGACTTTCACGCCTCGCAAGGGTCCCATCTTTGCGAACATTGTTCTTGCTGATGAAATCAATAGAGCTCCAGCGAAGGTTCAATCCGCGTTGCTTGAAGCAATGCAAGAAAGATCCGCAACAATTGGAGACACAACTTATTCTGTTGGCGACCCGTTCTTGGTTCTTGCGACTCAGAACCCAATTGAGCAAGAGGGCACCTATCCTCTACCTGAAGCGCAGGTTGACCGATTCATGCTCAAACTGAGTGTTGGTTATCCAACAAAGAAAGATGAGCAACTGATTATTGATCGGATGATGAGCTCTGAGAATCCTGATCCGATTAAGCCGATCGTTTCACTCAAAGAAATTGAAGAAGCTCGAGGAATAGTCAATCAGATATATGTTGATCCGAAGATTAAAGAATACATCGTAAACTTAGTTCATGCGACACGTGAACCTGAAGCGTACTCTGTCGGATGGAAATTGGATCTTCCGAAACTCATCGAGTTTGGTGGTTCCCCTCGTGCATCACTGTCCCTGGCGAGAGCGGCGAGAGCGAATGCGTTTCTCGATGGACGATCCTATGTTACTCCATCAGACATAAAAGCGATCGGGTATGACGTCTTGCGCCATCGAGTGATTGTGAGTTACGAAGCAGAAGCAGAAGGAATATCGAGCGAACATATTATCGATGAAATTTTCGCAAGGATCGCGGTACCCTAAATGTTAACCGAAGAACTCATGCGGGAAGTTCGGCGGCTTGAAATTCGAGCCCGCCGTCGGGTTGACGACCTCTTCGGAGGACAGTATCACTCCGCATTCAAAGGTCAGGGTATCGAGTTTGCAGAGGTACGTGAGTATCAACCGGGAGATGAAGTCAGGACTATTGATTGGAATGTCACGGCTCGTACTGGGCTCCCACATATCAAACGCTTTACTGAAGAAAGACAACTTACTGTAATCATGTCGGTGGATTGCTCTTTATCTACTGCATTCGGATCGGTGAATCGATCTAAACATCAGCTAGCTTGTGAAGTGGGCGCGGTTCTCACACTCGCCGCTGGCCGAAACAACGATCGAGTAGGACTCCAGGTTTACGGATCTGAGCACCTCGGGGATATGGAATCTTTCCATCTTCGTCCTTCAAAGGGAAAGAAACACGCACGACGCATTCTTCGAGAACTGATCGACGCGACTCCTGGACAGTCCCACTTTAACTTAAGCGATGCACTGGTTGAACTAGGGAGAACACATCGTCGTCGAGCCATTCTCTTTGTGATGTCTGACTTCCTATCGGGTCTAAACAATCGTGATGAACCTGATTGGGCTAAGCCGTTGAGAATGCTCAATCAAAAACATGAAGTTGTTGCAATACAACTCACGGACCCCCTTGAGTTTGAACTACCCAAAGCTGGGATGATCCGAATGTTTGATCCGATCAGTGGAAAACGGTTTAGTGTTGATACCTCATCGAGAAAAGTTCGTGCGAGATTCAAGAAACAAGCTACCTTTGAGCAAAACCTCATCACGAAAACATTGAAGAAGGCGCGCGTTGATCGTGTCGAGCTATCAACCTCTCGAAGTTATGTCGAAGATTTGGTTCGGTACTTCCATAAACGGGAGATGCAGAAACGATGACAAGGATTCTTCTTTCGACAATTTTAACCATACTGCTTGTATCGGGTTGCTCGAAGCAAACGGAAGTTTCTAAACTCACTGGAACTGAAGTTAAGGTATCTGATCCAAATTCCAATGTCACTCTCGATGTACGAACGAATCAAAGCGAAATCACAATTGCGGATCGAGTACAGGTTGTCATGGAGCTCAGATGGCCTGAAGGTATAGACGCTCGAATAACTGATACGAAATGGGATACACTCGGATGGACACTGATCGAGGTGCTCAACTCTCCAGTTACCAAGAGCGACGAGAGTCTATTCACTGCGAGTTTTTCATATACATTGGAGCCTTTTTTACCAGGTCAATATTCGATCCCCCAGATCGAAGCGGTCATTATTGATCTAGAGACTCAAAGCGAAACTCGCATTCTAACAGATCCCATAGAACTCAAAGTCGTTGGTGTTCTGTCAGTTGATGATACAGGCGAACTCACTGCCCCGGTTGGTTTGTTTAATCCTGACGAAATCCCTGCACCAGGTGAGACCAAATCTATCGGATATCTTGTTGCGGGAATCGTCGGGATCATTTTGGTGATCTCGATTGTTTGGATATTCCGTAAGAGCTCGCATACGAGTAAGCCAACTCAATCAATCTATCAACAACTCAAATCGATTGCTCAGAGCACAAACTCAAATGATGCTGAGTCATATCGAAGACTCTATCGAGCAATAATTCAACTCGATCATCGTTTACTCCAAACGAGCGAGTTTGGGACACTCGTTGAACAATGCGAAGTTGCGATTTATTCACAAGATGGATTTTCAGAACATTCTCCTCAAGCGATGGCAAAGCACACACTCGAGCTTCTTGGTTCATCTGAACAGGAGACCGTATGACTTGGCACTTTGCGAACTCTTGGGTCTTTGCATTTGCAGCAGTTTTGCCTGTAGTTTGGATAGTTCGTTATTACTACCATCGACAGAATCACGGAATTAACACTTCTGTCCCTTCACGTGTTGCTGCTGCTGGGAGTTCATTTCGCACACTGACTGCTTGGATTCCTCATGTTTTTCTCAGCATTGCATTCCTTGCAATGTTAGTTGCGCTCGCTCGCCCTCAAGAAGTCATCGGGAATATACAAACTACACGAGATGCAATTGCACTCGAGCTTGTTGTTGATCGATCTGGTTCGATGGATGAACCTGTCGTCTTTGAGAATAAGAGAACAAACCGTCTTGAAGCAGTGAAAATTGTAGTTGAAGAGTTTGTAACAGGCCAAGGAAAAGGGCTCAAAGGTCGAGAAGGTGATTTGCTTGGTTTAATCGCATTCGGGTCATACGCAGACACGCTTATGCCTTTGACTCAATCTCATGAAGCACTTGTCGATGCAATCCGTCGGATTGAACTTCCAAAGGCTGAACAAGAGCGATCTACCGCTATTGGGGATGCTTTGATGCTCGCAATTGCTCGACTCAAAGCAGCAGAAGATTCGATGCGGATTGAAATGAAAGAACCCGATTTTACCTTAAAAAGCAAGGCGGTAGTTCTCTTAACAGATGGTGAGAACCGAGCAGGAACATATTCCCCACAGGAAGCAGCTCAACTCGCAAAAGAATGGGGAATCAAGGTTTACATCATCGGGATCCGCAGCCCCACTTCTGTGGGCGGGCTCATACTCGGAAATGCTCGACAAGCAGATAACGATAAGAGAATGAGTAATGTTGCAGGCTACACGGGCGGAATCTATTGGGGAGTCGATCAAATTGAAGACCTAGAAAATGTCTACGCACAAATCGATGAGCTTGAGCAATCGACTATTCGTACATCCGAATCGACATCTCATCGCGAACTCTACATCCCCTTTGCAATTGCTGGATTCATTGGATATTCGTTGTATTCATTCCTTGGGCTTACTTTTTATAGGAGTGTGTTATGAATAAATTTTCACAACTCCTATGGACGATTCCCGAATCATTCCAACTTGGACAAGATTGGAGATTTGGTCAGCCTCAGTTTTTAATGCTTGCATTTGCAGCGCCTGTCCTGATTCTGATTTTGTTTTTAGTTGCAATCCACACACGAAAAAACCAAAGGCTTATTGCAGATTCTCAACAGCTTGAACAAATTGCAGGCAAACCAAAGTCATTCAACTTTATTCTCCATGTCGGTTTAGTAGCTCTGGTTTTTCTCTCTATTACACTTGCAATCGCCCAGCCTCAATCTGACCCGAGTGAAGTTGAAGTCGAAGCACGAGGTCGCGATGTTGCGTTTGTTATAGATGTATCCCGGTCGATGCTCGTCCAAGATGTTGCTCCATCTCGACTTGAAAAAGCAAAGCTCTGGATTAATGATCTTGTTGATGAGATTGGGAATGATCGAGTAGCCCTAATTGCATTTGCAGGATCCACAACAATTGTTTCCCCATTAACTACGGACAGATTATTTTTTAAACTTACTCTCGATGAATTGTCCCCTCAAACGGTTGGCGTAGGCGGGACGAATATTGGTGACGCGATCCGAAAAACGATGGATGTTGTCTTTGTTGATGACCCTGAACTAGAACTGAATAACTTTCGTGACATTGTGCTCATCTCTGACGGCGAAGATCAAGAGAGTCTACCGATCGAAGCTGCAAGGCAAGCTGGTCAATCTGGAGCAAGAATCATTGCTATTGGAATTGGTTCACGAAATGGGCAAATGGTCCCTATTGATCGGAATCAGTCTCGTTCAAACCAACAACGAGTCAACTCAAAACTCGAAAGCGGCACACTTAAAGCGATCGCAGCGGCATCCCCAGGAGGGGTTTATCTTGAGGTTGGAACTGGGACGATTGATCTTGCTCAAGTCTATAAAGAGCTTATCGCAACTGCAGAGCAACGAACGATCGAAACCAGTTCTTCAATTCAATATACAGAACGATTCCAATTCTTTATAGCAATTGGTTTAATATTCATTGTACTTGATTCACTATTTGTATCACTACACAAACGAAGGGGAATCGCATGATCCATCTTGTCATTTCATCAGTCCTTCTTATTTCTCCGCCGTCAGCGAATGAGTCGGAGCAAGTTGTACCAATGGCGAGCGAGATCGCTCGTCAGCGTATAGCCAAAGTAGTATCTGATCATTCTAATGCCACAGAAGCGATTACTACACTCACAGATATAGTCAATCGTTGTGCAGATATCGATCTCGTTTCTATTGCATATCTAAATCTTGGGAACATGTACCTGCAGAGTATCGATACTGAGTCTGAACAGTTAGATAAAGCAGTTGAATCTTTTCGAAGCGCTGATCGTCAGAGTGCTCATTCTTCGATTCGATCTCAAGCAAGATTTAATCTTGGCCATGCTCTTTATATGAAGGCGAACACCAGTTCTGCGCCAGACCTGATGGCCGAATTAACATCGATGGATGACCTTATTGAGTCGATCCAATCTGAAATCGATCTGCTTATCCCTGCTGCGGGTGCTTTTCGATCTGTCACCGAAGTTCAAAGAACGAATGATCTCGCTATTCAAAATCTTGAACGGATTCGCAGGGAGATTCAAGAAAAACGAGATCTGATTGAATCGATCAAAGAACAACAACGACAAGAAGAAGAACAACGGCAAAAACAACAACAAGAACAACAGGATGCCGCTGACAAGCTTGATGAGCTTGCAAAGGAACAACAAGAGCAAAGTGAACAAACCTCTCAATCTCCTCCTCAGAACGAAGACGAGAATAAAGAGCAACAAGAAAAGCAAGAAGAGCTTTGCAACGAAACTGAATCTGCTCAAGAAGATGTTAAAAACTCTCAATCGGAAACTGAGAGTATTGAAGAAAGAATTCAAGAAGCACGAGATGCTCAAAAGCGAGCTCAAGAAGCGATGGAAGAGGGCGATCAACAAAAAGCTGCTGAAGAACAGAACAATGCTGCTGAATCGCTAAAACAGGCAGCAGAAATGATGCAGAATCTTGCGGATCAGACAAAGCAAGAAAACTCTGAACAAGAATCTGAATCGTCAGGTAAGGGTGAACCATCGGAAGATGAAAGCAATCAAGAATCCAAGTCAGAAGGCGACCCAGACGGTGAACCAACTCAGGAGCAGATTGATAAAATTGCGAAGGATCTCTTGGAGAAAGAAAGACGAGAACGAGAAGAGAGACAGATTTACCGAGCCAAGGGACAACCAACAAAGGTTGAAAAGGACTGGTGAATTAGATATGAAAATGAACAAACTACATCTGATTCTTTCAATAGTACTCTTTTTGAGTACACCCATTGCTTATGGGCAAAATCAAGAAGTGATTGTCGAGACTGAAGTCTCACGAGAGCGTGTGTATGTTGGTGACAAAATCGTTTATCAAGTCTTGGTGTACAGCCCGGATGACCCGGCGATGCCTGTCATTGAGTTCCCAGATTCTACCCGTGTTGAGTTTCGAGGACGATCTTCACAATCCTACACAACCATGGAACTTGTGGACGGCAGAAGACGATCCATCACGCGGCAAAGATTCAGTTATCAATATTCCCTCTCTGCAATTGAACCGGGTTTGATCTCAATTCCAGCTCCTGTTTTCGAGATTAATGGCCAAACTGTTTCGGGTACTGAAGCTCAGTTTGAATCCATACTCCCATCTAAATCGGATTCAGATCGAGTCGTAATTAAAATTGATCGAACAGATTTGTATCTCAATGAATCAATCACTGTTGAATGCACTTGGTGGATCGGAGATAACACATCTGATTTTAACTTATCATCAAGTGATATTGACGACTCATTTGAAATACTGGGTGTAGATTCGAACATTGTGGGGAGTCAGCGAGTTGGATTCGAACTAGGCGGGCAACGAGTCGTCGGTACCGTCGTTCAAGATGCAAGTCAGGGGAGTACCAAACTGGTGTTTCAGATCAGCATAACCCCTACAAAGTTAGGGATCTTTGAGTTCGGCCCGATTCGAGTTGTGTTCACTCGAAACACAGGCACTGGTAGTAGCTTCCGTTCTTATACCGAATCTGATCCGATTCAAATCAAAGTAATTGAAGTCCCTAAACGAAATCAACCAACGGATTATTCTGGTGCAATCGGAAACTTTCGGGTTCAAACCAAAGCGTCAAACTCAAGAGTCAATGTTGGAGATCCAATTGAACTCACTCTTCGAATTATTGGTGATGAACCAATGACAGGGATTCAAAATGCACCAAACCTAAATCTGTATAAAGAGTTTGCGCAACATTTTAAGATTTCATCTGAGGGCTGGAGAGAATCTTTACCACGAAAAGCTGGGTTGCGAGATTATTCAATAACTATCAGAGCAACTGATAGCTCGGTTGATGAGATTCCAGCAATCGGAGTACCCTCATTTAATCCTACTACTCAAGAATATCGCACCTATGCATCGAACCCTATTCCGCTGCAAGTGAATGCGGTTGAAGAAATCACTCTCTCTGACGCAGTAATTAGTGGCAACTCAACGCCTGATCAACAAGTCATAGAATCAAAAGATCGAGTCGAATTAACTACAGCGTCACCTGGACTATGGGCTCACCAGTCTGCGGACCAAATTGCTTCTTCCATTTCTCTTGGCCGATCAACGAATTTTCAACTAAGTACTTATTTAACCGATCCGCGATGGATATCTGTAATCGCTACAGGTCCGAGTATCTTTTTACTCTCTATTCTTATTGTTGCTGTTAATGGTAATCGACAAACAGATGCGTATGAAGCAAGAAAAGCATGGAAGAAAAGCAAATCCTTTTTACGAGCAGGCAACTCCTCGGCTGCGATCCGAGTCTATCTCTCGGGCGTGTTAGGAATGAATCAAGATGCTGTGACTCGGGAAGATGTAAGCCGACTTGTAATATCTTCTCAGTGTAGCGATCAACTTACACAGATGATGATGGGTAGTGAAAAAACTAAATGGGATGAACAATCTCAAGCTCAAGATATATCAAAGTCTGATGTTGAAACTTTACTCCGAGAAGTCCACAGACAAGTCATTGGGCGAAAAGGAGGATTACATTGAAATACATACTCACTGTAGTTGTTCTATCTGTACTGAGCTGGAATCAAGCATTCGGATCTCAAGACTCTGTTTCTTTCCAGTTACAAGATGCATTTGACACTCTGGATTTGGGAATCGAATATCTCGAATCAAACAATGAACTAGGCCAAGGCACACTCAAAATCGCATCCGCTAAGATCGAAGCAGTGATGAGAGAGCATAACTTGAGTTCTCCAGGGCTCTACTTAGCACTCGGAAACGCTTATCGACTCCAAGGTGATCTTGGCCATGCGATTCTTGCGTACCGAAGAGGTGAGTCACTTGATCCTACGGACAAGGCGCTTCAAGACTCGCTCGAATCTACGAGAGATTTGATTGAACTCAACATCCAACCAGATTCTGAAAGAAGAGTGATTTCTTGGATTCTAAGTTGGAGAGGAAAAATCTCACGAACCTTTGTTTGGAGTGTATTTATTGCATCCTTCTCGATGGGTTGGATCTTGTGTAGTCTGAGTATACTTGGACTTGCACATAAACGAGTTCGAACAATTGGGATCTGGTCAATTTGTTGTTCAGTTGTTCCGATCTCGCTATTAGGAGTTGAATGGACTCAGAACCAAGCATCTAATGGGATCGTCGTAGTTGAGAACCATGTGATTGCGCAATCAGGTCCCGACGACTCCATCTACGATGCAGTCTTTGCAGAACCCTTGCAATCTGGTGTAGAAGGAGTGCAAGTGGAAACTCGTTCAGATTGGAGCATGATCAGACTCTTCGATGGCGTTGAATGCTGGATCCCATCTGATACATTCGAGTTTATCAATCCTCAATCTGATCTTTAAAAAACGTTATCGCTCGGCTACAGACTTTGATTCTTCCCACGCGAGAATTCCACCCTCGAGATTAACAACTTGATATCCGTTGCGTAAAAGGTACGAGGAAGATCTTGCAGATCGAACACCACTAAGACAGTAAATCAAGAGTCGTTTGTTATGAGGCAACTCATCAAGTCGAGACGCAAGACGGGTATGCGCAATATTGATTGCAGCCGGGAGATGCCCCTCAGCGAACTCAGTTGCTCTACGAACATCAAGAACTTGCAACTCTTGTGAGTCCATTGCGGATCTTGCTTCATCTGCAGTTAACTCTGCAACTCCCATCAATGAAATGCCTTTTTCTTCAGCTTGTTCGATATCAGATGCGTTAATCCAGCCTTTTACATTGTCTAGTCCAACACGAATTAAATCTCGGACTGCTTCATCTACTCGCGTAGGTTCGATGATGAGATAGATGCTTTCATTCTCTGGGATGAATGCTCCAGCAACTGTGTTAAAAGTGTTATCTAATGGGATCGAGAGTGTATTTGGAATATGTGCGTCTCGATAAGCTTCCCAAGGCCGAGTATCAATGATCGCGTTTTTGTGTGCATCAATGTGGATAAGATCAGACGCTTGCATCTGGTGAGGGATCGGTAGTTCTCCCAGAACTTTGGGACCTTCCTTATTCACTCGTTTCATTGTCGCGAAATACATAGGAGGTTCTGGTTGTCCACTCAAAATATAATCGATGAACTGATCTTCGCTTATTCCTGCTTTGATCGCGGGATTGAATCGTTTTTCATATCCAATCGTGCTCATGGGTACAGCGCCGAGAGCTTTGCCGCAGGCGCTTCCTGCTCCATGAGCGGGCCATACTTGAACAAAGTCTGGGATTGAATCAAGAGTTGATATTGATTTGAATAGTCTTATCGCTGAGGGTTTCATTGAACCACTTTGACCTGCTGCTGATTCAAGCAAGTCAGGACGACCCAGATCACCGACGAATACGAAGTCTCCGGTTGCCATCCCGATTGGTTCGTTGGCGCCTGCACCAAGGTCCGTAATCAAGAATGATATGTGTTCAGGGGTATGACCTGGAGTGTGAACTGCTTTGAACTGAATGTTTCCGATTGCGAACTCATCTCCATCTTTGAGTAGTTGATGAGAATACGGTGAACCACTCAAACTCTTATCTAACCATTGATACTTCCAATCAGCGTCTCCTTCATCGGAAAGGTAAACCTTTGCGCCATTCTTCTCAGCGAGTTCTCTAGTCCCCGAAACGAAGTCTGCGTGGATATGAGTCTCAGTAACTGCAACAATCCGCAACTCATTTTCCAGTGCGAGTGAGATGTATCGATCAACATCGCGCTGGGGGTCAATCACAATTGCTTCCCCGGTGCGTTGGCAGCCGATTAGATAAGCTGCTTGAGCGAGCTTTTCATCGTAGACCATTCTCATAAACATGATCGTTTAACTCCTCGTTTGCGATTAGATGAACACCACTATCGACACTCAATGATTATATACAAGCTCATGCGAATCAACCTACTCAAATCAGTTTCAAAATCACCCCACTCATCGAAGAGTTCACTAGGATAAATCGAGAAACTATTGATCTGAAAGGAGTCTGTTTTGTTTGAAAGGTAATCCCCAGACAGATGTCATTTTCTGTAGATTTGATCTTATTTGAAACAAACTGTCAATTTCTGTTTAAATCTACTCAGTTTAGTGTTGGCTTGGAATGCATAGCGTGAACGTTACCCAGCCCAAACGCTTTGGGATCCAAATATTTACACTTGTGTTGTTCCAACTTATTCTCTTTGACAATGATCGGGTGAGTCATAAGCAGTTCGACCTCCGATACTCGCGGATGCTCTACCGAATCCATATACTCCGTACGATCGGAATGCATCTGAAGTTGCATTCCCTACTAAACCATAGACGCCTGTTAGCTCGTTAGAAGAATCTTCACTTTCTACGATTGAGTAAATCCCAGTTTCTCCACCTCGAGCATAGGTCGCTGTTCCTTGCCCATCAGTTTCGTGGTTATTCGCTTCGATCGCGTATTCATCAGTTGCAAGAAAAGCATCAGTATCTGCATCCCTGTGCACTGCTTGCACCGCTTGTGGACCTGTATTGGTTCTGGCGTACAACCCGGTGTTTACATCCGATTGCCCCCAGAGAATCCGGCCCCTAAATTCTCACCTCTCACACCTGCGGAGAAACCACCAGGAGAGGTGCTATAGATTTATCAAAACAAACTGCTCGCATTCGAGCTTGTTGAAATCGATCTTACACTAAAAACAGTGGATGAACTATTAAGTACATCAAATGGCATTTCGATAGTTGCGGCCCTATTGGCACGGACAGAACTCTGTGCGCGAGGAGTATCTCGCAATCGCACTCGAGGAGACAGAGTTGCACCTTCGACATTAATCGACAACCAACAGGTGTCTGAGTTGAGTAAAGTGCTTGAGAAATCTACCTCAACTGTGAACCCTCCATTGACAACCTCTACGTTGTTTACCGAATCTACCGCTAGGGCAAAGCCGCCGACTGCTGAATCCGTGAGCGTAAATGTCATGTCGTACATACCACTCGCGGGCTGATTGTCCTCAGTTAATCGGCCTTGGTATGTAAACGGTTCAGCATTCGCAGCAGAAGCAAATAAGCACACTAGTAGAAAATATTTGACAACTCTAAACTGACGCACATCAAGGAAACTTCTAACAACACTCATTACAACTCCTTGGAAAATTCTTGGTTCGTATCGAATGACCTATATATACAATTCTAAACTCTCTACCGAATGGTTAACCAGTAACCTGAATTTCATCCAGATAGCGCAGTTTCAGAAATTGTTCAATCCGTAACAAACTCTGTTTTACAATCTCGATTTCCCGTGCATGTAGATTGTTTGAACCCGGATGACAAATCAAATCAAGATTTTTTCATATTGAGCCTACAAATCACCGGTGTTGTCCAAAATAGTTTGATTATTCATCATGTTGATATATCCTGAGAATAATGAATTATAAAGTTATAAAACTTAGAAGCTCATATATTCTTGGTTGTATGTTTTTCTTGCTCTCAGGGAATGCAAACGCCGATGTGATCTTTGTCGACGATGAAGCGATCGGCGCAAATACCGGCACAACTTGGTCGGATGCATTCAACTCATTACAGAACGCATTGGACTCTGCATCATTCGGTGATGAGATCTGGGTGACAAGTAGTGTGTATCGTCCTACCCGTCTGATTGATCGATCTAACCCTATAGCAACAACCAGTGACCCACGCGATGCAACATTCTGGATCCCTCGAGGAGTACAGCTCTTTGGTGGTTTTTCAGGCACTGAGTCTTCAATCAACCAACGGTCAACGATTTTTGAACATACAGTTCTTTCTGGTGATATCGGGATTCAACAAGATCACTCAGACAACTCATATTGTGTTGTTTTCTACGCTGCAATTCATGGCGGTGGATACGGTGGAAGCGATACTGACCAAACCATCCCTGCTCGTATTGACGGGTTTGAAATTTCTAATGCGAATGCAGACATTGAAACTGGAGCGGGTGTGTACACCCAGACAGGTCAAATTGGGAATGCTGTTTACAATACGAGATTGAATATTGCTAACTGTGTAATAGCCAACAACTCATCCGTTGAAAACGGAGGAGGCTTGTACCTTGGCAGATGGGCAGGTGACATGATCAACTGCGAAGTTCGTGAGAACTACTCCGGCAACAATGGTGGCGGAATGTTTCTCCAACAAATCGGAGGTTCTCGATCGATCATTAACACCGTGTTCGCGGAGAATGTTTCTGCGAACAACGGAGGTGGACTATGCAGAACTGGCGATGGTCCGACTCCTCCATTCGCAGGCGCGTATCCGCTCTATATTCTGAACTGTACATTTACGAAGAACATAGCGAGTGCTCGAGGCGGCGGACTCTCGTATCGTTCAAATATCAGTGGAAGTATCACCTTCCCACTTGCGGTCGCAAACAGCGAGTTTACTTCAAACACTGCAGGAACCAATGGCGGCGGGCTCTACCTATGGGAAGGATTTGACTTAAATCCAGGCATTATTCACGGATCGATTGGCGATGTTCGTTCTTCTACATTCGGAGACAATGTCGCAACTGGATTTGGAGGCGGCCTATACGCAGGTGTCGGTTCGAATAACTCAATTACCGCAGATCTCTCCGTTGCAAACTCGATTCTCTGGGGGAATTCAGCAAGTGAAGACGATCAAGCAAACATCGAAATTGGAATTATTTCAAGCTGCATTCAGGATGGAGGATGGCCTTCAGTTGGGAATATCATTTCAGATCCCTTGTTTTATAATCCAAAGATGGGCGATTACAGTCTGACGAACGGCTCACCCGCAGCTGACAGTGGATGGAATGTCATGCTCCCTCAAGATGTACTCGATCTTGACTCTGATCTCGATTTTTCTGAGCTTCTCCCTGTTGATCTTCGATTTCAATCACGCATGATTGACGCAGGAGTTCCTGATACTGGGGTTGGAACAAACTCAATCACTGATATGGGTGCGTACGAACTCTGCTCAGGCGACTTTAATCGAGATGGGGATTTGAACTTCTTAGATATCTCTAAGTTCCTTTCTTCATTCGGTTCAAACGATTCCGATGCAGACATTAACGGCGATGAAAGTATTAATTTCCTTGACATCTCTGCATTCCTTGCTTCGTTCCAGAGTGGTTGCAACAGCCCTGGATAATTCGAGTAATCTTGAAGTCGTATATCCAACACGACTTAATCTATATGGCACAACTTTCAGAGCAATTTTTATTCTGAGCGTTGTACCACTTTTTAGATGAGTGTCTCAAAGCAAAGCACAATGAATCTGTATCCTTGCAGAACGCTTCGTTGATTGTGACAACTTTAATTGATGCAATTAGTTCGATGATGTGGGAGTAGGATCGACAAGTGTTGTTCGTAACGCGAGCACTGCGTGTGTCCCTGCAAGTCCTAAGTCTGCAAGATCGAGTAATATCGCACTACCAGGTGCAGCGGTATACGCTGTCTCAAAGGCCAACTCTTGTGTTGTAGTTGCCGAGTCTAAGTCTGATCGTTGAACCTGAATCGCAACTCGAAGAACTGGTCCATGCTTGGTATCAATGACACTGGGAGATACTGCTGTGTTGAATGTATGATCACCGAGTTTGACCGAGATACTACCTGTCTCAGAATGTTGAACAAGCAAAGCAGGTGTTCTTATATGTGCTCCATTTCCAGAACGAGCACGAGACACCTCATCAAACAATTTGGAGAACTCTGTCCCGCTCATTTGCGTGGATAACGCAGGCAATGCGACAAGTTGCTCGTCGTTTGTGTCGGTCTCGATGAGAATTGACTGGACAAAGATTGATCGAGGATCATTGTTAATGCCTTTTAACTCGTCGTAACTCCGAGAAAGCCCGCCTCCCATGAGTGTCCCAAAGATCAATGCAAACCCGCCTGCGATTACGACGAAAACGAGGGTGAACTTGGCGATAGTGATAGCTTTCGACATGCGAGTCTCCGATGCGTTGGGCGCGCCTCGCGACCTGAATCAGCACGAGATAGGACGAGAGATCACGCGTGTTGTATTGTTATACGGCGAGAGTTAGATTTGGTTCATTAAGTACAAGCTTTATCCGAAAGACACTTAAAACATATTTTTAAAGCTGACTCTTAAGTTCTGTCATTTTCTGCTCGAACTTTTGAATCATCTCTGTATCCGAGTTCATATATAGCTCTACACCCACTTCCAAACAATTGATCGCATCTTGAACTAATCCTTGTTTGATCAGCACATTTGATAGCTGTTCTCGTATCGGTGCATCGTATGTGACTGGATCGAGTTTTAGTAAATGAGTCATTGCGAGTGCGTCCTCTAAACACTGTTGCGCCTCGTCGTGCAAATCTGCCTTTGATAAGATAATTGCTTTGTCAGATAGTGAGCGAGCGACGATCTGATGCGTTTCACCGAAGTGTGATTTGAACTTGTTTATAGAGGAATTGATAAGATTTATCGCAGACTCACTGTTCCCAAGTTCTGCTTCGACACGAGCTAAACTCGCGGTCGGATACGCGGTCCCAAAATAATCTTCGCCAAACAACTCAATGTGCACATCTATTGAACTGGCAAGATATTGAACTGCTTCACTGTACTTCTCTTGTTCTACAAGCAACTTCCCCAAATTGTATGATGATATCGCATAATCAGGATTAGGTCTTGAGTCAATTTGCATCCGCATTGCGATTGCTTTTCTATAACGATCTTCTGCGACTTCGAAACGATTGCTTGAATATGCGACAACCGCCAAAGCGTTGTATATTCTTGCTATTTGCAGTTCATCTTTGTTTTCGATATGTTTTTTGAGTGCAAGATTGTAGAGAGTCTCTGCTTCATCGAATCGAGCAAGTCTCCGGAGGATCATGCCGTTGAGTGTGTCTAATCCTGGATTTATGTCGATGTTATGAGCTCGGCATACTGATCGAGCGAACTCAACAGCTTCGAGCGCTTCATCCCAATCTCCAACGTCCATCTTGAGCTCTGCAATAGATGTCAATGTATCTACTCGTAGATGTGGAATGTCATACACTTGAAGTCGGCGCATCGATTCTTCTAAAATCTCTAGTGCTTTCTCACGGCCTCCTTGATAGTTAATAGAACTTGCAAGGAGTTGATTCACTACGACGATTTCAGATGTGAATTCAGTTCCAAGCCCTGAATAGATACTTTGCGCTTTCGTTAATGCATGCTCTGCTTGTTCATAGTCATACATCATGTAAAATGTACGGCCAATCACTTTGAGCATCTCAGCGCGGACATTTGGGAACTCAATCTCATCAACAGTCTGTGAAGCATTCAGCAACATCTCATTGAGAAGCTCTGTATCCTTCCCTTGTGTCTGTCCTGTGTTTAAACCTACCAGTAAGTTTTCGAGAAACTCAGTTGCACCCTCTGATTGAGCGAGAGCTTCAACACTTTTCTGACGAGCGTTTGACTCTCGTGCAAATGCGATACTCACACCGATTAAACCAAGGGAGAGTATCAAGAAGATCAGGGCTATCCCTGTGACAAGAGCCTTGTTTCTTGATGCCATTTTCTTAAATCTATAAGAAACTGTCGGTTTGCGAGCAAAGATTGGCTCGTTGTTGAGATACCGAGAAATATCATCACCAAGTAACTTTGCACTTTGATATCTGCGCGAAGGATCTCGATCTAGCGCTTTCGAGATAATGGTTTCTATATCCCCACGAAATTGAGTGTTTACTTTTCCAATTCGAGTCGGTTCCTCATCTCGAATAACTCGTATCGCATCTACCATTGGTAGCGATTCGATATTGTGGGGAAGCTTGTTTGATAATAACTCAAAGAGCAACACTCCCAAAGAATAGACATCGCTTCTCGCGTCGATGATTGCTGGATCACCACTCGCCTGCTCAGGGCTCATGTAAGATGCGGTCCCAAGGATCTCCCCCACTTCTGTCTGTTGAGTTATTGCTTGAATATCTAGATCTGTAACTCTTGCAATTCCAAAGTCGAGAACCTTTGGTTGTCCGCTTTCTTCAACAAGGATATTCGATGGTTTTATATCTCTATGAATGACTCCTTGCTTGTGTGCATGATCTACAGCGTCGCATACTTTACATGCTAACTGGATCCGCTCTTGAGTGCTCAATGCTTGTGAGTTTGCGTACTCAAGCAAGGGCACACCCTCAACGAGCTCCATTGAGATATATGGATATTGTTGGAGTTGCTCATCGCAGAAACCTGTTGAGTAAATCTGTGCAATACCTGGATGTTTCAAGCGAGCAAGTATTACAGCTTCTCTTTTGAACCGTGCTTTCATCGCGGCACTCTGATACCCAAGTTTGATCAGTTTGATAGAAACTTTTCTCGGAGGATGAATCTGTTCCGCGGCGTATACAGTACCCATGCCGCCTTCGCCGATGACATTGATTATTTTATAACCTGCAATTGTGGGTAAAGAAAAAAGGTGAGATTGATCTGTTGACAAGAACTCATTCTCATGTTCATCATCGTCTGCAACAAGCATCTCCAATACACGCGAGATTACTTCTTGATCTCCTTTGGATTGTTCAGTTACAAACTGTTCACGATGTTCTTGAGAAAGCTCGCATGCATCAATGAATATCCGAGTGATCAATTCATGGCGAGATTCGCTCATAGAGAATCCAATCTTTGAAGCTCGGAACGGAGCCAAGCTTTCGCGGTTCTCCACTCATTTCGGATGGTCCTATCACTTACATTGAGCATCTTTGCAATCTCTTCGACTTTTAGTCCCCCGAAGAATCGAAGCTCAACAATCTCAGCTTGACGAGCAGATTGAGATTCAAGCTTTTCGAGCGCGCTACTGATATCCGCAGCATCATAATCATGCGAACTTTCGCTCTTTCCAATTCCCGAGAGTGTCACTCGGTTCCAATCTCCGCCTCGCTTCTCGCTTTTCTTTGCGCGAGCATAATCACAGAGCACATGACGCATGGTTCTTGCAGCGATCCGAAAGTAATGTGACTTTGACTCCGCTTGGAGATTGTGATTTTTAGAGAGACGTAGGAACGCCTCATGAACGATTGCAGTGGGTTGGAGCGTATGTCGAGATTGGTCTGCTCCTAAATAGCTTGATGCTAATCGTCTGAGTTCCTCATATACAACTCTGCCAATTTCTTGGTTATCTCCCATCTGAGTCGAATCCAATTTAGGACCTGGTTTCGTTGATTTGGGTTCATTATTGCACATTGAGAGGCGTCATTTTATCAAACTCAGATTCTAGTGACAAGATGGAATTACATCATATTTTTATATCTTCTCGGTTTTTCTTTCCGGTTGTCCACTTGTTTCTCGACTGTCTTTTGTGCCATTGATGTCCCGAGAGGGGGATGGTACCTAAATACTGTTTAGAAAGGTCGACAAATGAATCTATTCAAGAAAAGTGCTTGTTCTTTGCTTATCGCGGCGGTAACGATGAGTTCGAATGCAGTTGCAGTAATCGGCGGAGATGGTTCTCAAAGTACCAGCCTTACTTATCAAGGAGTGTTGGAAAATGAAGGAACACGTGTTTCCGAATCTTTATTCTTTAAGTTCACAGTATGGACATCCCAAGATATAGGAGAGGGTCAGGAGCTTGATAAGTCTGAACAGGTTGTTGAGATTATTGATGGATTGTTCCAAGCTGAACTCCAGTTCAATCGCAATACTTGGGAAGGGACTCAAACCTGGCTCCAAATTGAGATTCGTCCAGTTGATGGCGATGATGATGAGCTAGTCATTGTTGGAAATCGTCAAAAGATCACAGCGGCTCCATATGCGGTCACAATTGTCGGTGTCAAAAACAGCAGTAACTATGTTCAAATTGGGAACTCATCCGATCCGAAAGATCTACGGGTACCCAATGGAAGAGTTGGTATCGGAACAAACAACCCCCAAGACCAGCTCGATGTCAGAGGGATTATCCGCTCTGAAGGAGTTCGACTCATTGGTGGAGCAGACATTGCTGAACCATTCGATGTCGTTTCCGATTCATTAGTTGTTCCGGGGATGGTCGTCGCGATTGACCCTGATAATCCTGGGCAACTTGAGCTTAGCACAACTGCATACAACCATCGGGTAGCAGGAATCATCAGTGGTGCAAATGGTATCAATCCTGCACTTACACTTTCACAAAAAGGAACCATCGCAGATGGTGAGTACCCTGTTGCACTAACGGGACGAGTTTGGTGCTTTGTTGATGCTGATGCAAACGGCCCAGTTATCCCCGGGGACATGCTCACAACAAGTGATGTCCAAGGGCACGCAATGAAGGCCGACGACAGGAATAGAGCCTTTGGCGCAACAATCGGAAAAGCAATGACCTCGCTCGATGAGGGGCAAGGCTTGGTTCTCGTGCTTGTCAATCTTCAATAAACCTGACTCACGAAAGGAGTGTGTTATGAAACGAGAGTTACGCACACAATTAGTTCTCAGCGTTACAGCAACTTTGTTGTTAAGCAATGCGAGTTGGGCTCAACCTGAACTCCCACCCGCTGGTGGATATACCGTAGACAATGTGATCAACGAGTTTGTATCTCTTGCACATCATCCCGATCCGATTTCGATCAATCTTGGAGTGGGACAAGACTCAACTCTTTGTAAGCATTATCAGGGTGTCGTAAGACACTATGGACTTGATGGCACACCTTATCTCATCATTTCACGAAGCGGCCAGCGCGCATCATGTGTTTTTTGTGGATTTGATTGTTCGGACGATCCTGCAGAGTTGGTATTTGCACGATTGGGAACAAGACCAAAGCATGGCGAACGGATGCGATCAAACATCCTTAACCCTGACTTGTCATTCAAAGACACAACACCTTCATCTCTCGATTTTATTGAGACGAGTATGGTCTTCAATGGCACAGGTAATCAGACTGCTTGGATGCATGCGGGTGGGATGCAACTCGTCGATGATATACTTATCGTACCAATGGAACGATCATATCCGAATGACTCAGAAACAGGTTCACTCGTATTGATCGATGTGATTGATCCATCAAACCCGCAAGTGATCAACGAGTTCTTTTTGCCTTACCAAGCAGGCGTGTTTGGAATTACTAAAGATCCGATTTCTGATTTATACATTATCGCTGTCTCAGGCGGAGATACGAAAACCATCCGATGGTATGAGACGAACTCTTCAGATCTTTTTGATCCGGCGCTCGATCTCATATTGAAAGATATATGGCATGTCGATGATGCAGATGTTCCCTCAACCGTTAAAGATAACTGGGAGAAATGGCAAACACTCAATTTTATCCGTCAAACCGATGGTCGTTTGTTCATGGGAACTACAGACAACACCGACCCTGAAGATGATAATGACGGCGCACATTTAGCAGGATTGTTTGAAGTGAATCGTTCAGGTGATAGTTTCAATCTCTTCTATTGGACTGAACGGAAACTCAAGCTTGACGATCCGAGAACTGGAAATGCCGCAGCATCAGGTGGGTACTATGTCTCACCGAGCGGGCAACTCATTCTTTATACAACAGAACATCAAAACAATGGGCCCAACGGTTCTGTTCGTGCAGGCGAACTCAGATCAGTGAATGTCTCTTCCGTGGATGGACGAGATCCATCAAGCGATACATGGATCGAGTTGTATAACGACGAATCAGGGTGGAACGATTCGAGCCCTGATAAGAGTTTCATGCTCGACAAGTTTGATTATGGTTTAGAGAACTGGCTTGATCTCGATAAAGAAGATGGCTGGGGAGATGAAGCAGATTCAATTCGATACCGAGCTCCACTTGGGCATGACATCTGGCTATTCAAGGACCAGAACCTCAACGGCCAAGCCTTCAGGCTTGTAGGCACTGGACAAGTCGAATCTATTTCCAAACTCGACGACATTGGATTTGGCGACTCTATCCATTCAATCTTTGCAGGTGTTCTAGAAGTCCAATTCGGTTCTGCCGTATTCAGTTCAGTAACAGTTCTATCTTCAGTCTCCAACGCTTTGGCGTATCAAGGGCGCCTCGAGCTTGTTACAGTCCCAGGCATATGGCTTGATCCGTTTGCTAATACTGCGATCGGATGGGGAAACCCTGGACCTGGAAATGAGATCCTGATCCATTCAAGACCAAATGAACAAACATTGATTGTGGGGAAATAAGAAATGAATTCTACCAAATATAAAATCTCAAACATTCTGGCTGTTTCAATATTCTTAACCCTGAGTTCAACAGCAATGAGCGGAGACTATGAGATTCCATGGTCAAAAATCAGCAACGGAGGTGCGGTTCATCCATCAGATGGAGAATACACAATCAAGGGAACCATTGGACTGTTTGCCCCAGGACAGATGGGCAATTCGACAGGTTACTCAATCTCAGGTGGTTTCTTACCCGGGACTGAATCAACATCGAATTGTCTTGCAGATCTCAACAATGATGGAGTGTTGAACTTCTTCGATGTCAGCGCTTATCTCACTGGATTCATTGAGATGGATCCAGGATCTGATTTTACAGGCGACGGCGTATTCAACTTCTTCGATGTGTCCGCATTTCTCGCGGCTTTCAGTCAGGGGTGCCCGTAGTCTTTGCTCGATAAATCGAACAAACATAAACGCTCTCAAATTTTTTGAGAGCGTTTTTTATACCTGGGTTTTCAATAGTTCCAGATAACACAACTCTTGAGTCTGATTCGTAGCTCCAGATCGAACTCAAAAACCTATCGAATCCAAGTAGGATACAGGTTTATTATCATCTCCTCACTCGATCATCTTGAACTTGAGTCACATTGAGATACTCATCTCAACATGATCAAATCTCAAACAGTGTTACTACCATCAATGATTCAAGCACACTCAATCTTTGCACCCTACTATTGTGACAATAACTCTCTGTGAAAGTAGATTGCAAGATCATGACTATCTCTGCTAACGACCAACTGAGCTCTGAGCAACGCCCTGATTGGGATCAATATTTTCTTGATCTCGCAGAACAAATAAGTAGAAGATCACCCGATCCGAATACAAAGCACGGATGTGTCCTCGTCGATTCCGGGCGTCGTGTGTTGAGCACAGGATACAACGGCCCGGTGTCTGGTCTTCCTCATGATTTGGTTCAGCTTGACCGTCCTAACAAATACGATTGGTTTATTCATGCAGAAGACAACGCAGTTGCCTTTGCTCGATGTGATCTTCGAGGCGCCACTGCATATGTAACTGGCACTCCTTGCGTGGCCTGCTTTCGACGATTGCTCCAGGTTGGAGTTCGACGCATCGTAAATGGCGATCGCCAATCTGCTTGCCTTGATGAACGAGAGATGGATGCATGCCAGAAGATGGCGAGAGCAATTGACATCGAGTGGATCGTCTATAGCAATGACGGCGTTCAACGATTGGACTGTAAAGGATTCAGTGAATTTTCGTGATTACAAATCGCTAAATGTAATCAAGCATTTTGTATTTGTAAAATTCGCTCAACCCTCTTCGAAATTCAAACAATGACAGATTGCTGTACCAGCAAATTTTCAGAGATTTGAGCAAAAAACGATCTTACAAAGCCAGCGTGTTCTCAAATCGGTTGATCACTATTGATGATCCGAAATCCAAATATAGAACTCATATACTCGCTTTTGTGCTCAACGATATCATGGGCAACCAGAACTAAATGCGTTCAAGAAAGCGCTCACATCGAAGAAGTTGAAGATCCCATTTCCATCTAGATCTGCGATCGGGTCGCTTGAGCTGTAACCAGCTAAGAACGCGGACACATCGAAGAAGTTCAACTCGTTGTAAGGCTCAGCGAGGTCAGGAGCGCACCACAAGAGATCTCGCAGCCGTACATCACGCTCATCGATCCTTGCTGCTCTGAACTGCATTGCGCCATCAAAGTGTTCCCATTGCTGTTCGCAGTCTTCATTGACCTCGAACATATCACCTGGTTGCCCTACGCAGACAAATGTATTGCCGTTGGATAGTCGTTGAGCGCTCGAAATAATCGGAGAGTAGAATTGAATGCCGTCGACATTATCGCATGTCCATACCGCCGCGTCGGGGCCGTACGTCTCTCCAGACTCACGGAAATAAGTGCCGTCCATGTTCATTGGAGGCAGTACGATTTCATCCACAGAGGAGTACTGCCCCTCTGGTCGACCGACGCCGTTGTTATAGATCAGGATGTTTCCTGCACCTGGTAGACCTTCCTCGATCCAGTGCGGATAGTGTTGATTAAAGAGTGTTTGGTCATCGATGGTTCCCATCGAATAGGCTGCTGGATTTCCCCACCGATATATCAGATCGCCTGTAGAATCATCGGCTCGAGAAATGATCCAGAACTCATCGAATGCATTGGCGCTCATGATGAGTTGATCAAGTTCCTCATTGTAGTTAATCGCATTGAAATGAAGCCAATCCGGATCCATACCCCCGCGAGGTGTGAAGTTGATATCGATTCGTTCTGGATGGTCCGCCGGGTTTGCAAAATTGGGAAGCATCGGGTCATGATTCTGGACCATGTGTTCCCAAGCGCGCCATTGCCAAACGATATCGCCGGTGGTTGGACCAGTCGGTTCAATCTCGATGATTGTTTCTGAATGCACAAAGGCGCCGACATTGAGTGGGTCTCGCCCCATCGCAATTGCCTCGGCTGCGGTGTGTCGTTCCCATACTATCGCGAGGATATTTCCGGATGGAAGCATGAGCACATCATGGTGCTGGCGGTAATCTGGTCCAGCCGCGGCGTAGTCCCATGCGAGTGAGCTATCCCAGTTGAGGATTTGAATCCGCCCGCCGATACCTGCACCCGAGGGGCCGGGCAACGAATCATCACGCGCAGCTCTAAGCAGTGATCCGTTTTCTAAGAGAAAGAAGGAGAGCCCTGGGTTGTAGTCACTCTCCCAAGTATGCACAGTCTGTCCTTCGAGATCCACCAACTTGGCAGTTGTTGTGAACATATTCGAATATAGCGCCCATCCAGGCAAGGGCTCTGCGAAAGCAGTAGAGCAGGAGACAGCAACATAGGTGCAAAAAGCGTTAAAAAACAAACATGATTTCATCAGAGTCTCTCCTCAGAATCGCAACAGAAAGCGAATAGCCCAGAACAGAAGTTAACCGATTTGGAACGACTTAAAAAATGTAATTTCAAATTTATTCGCCCGAAATGTTTTTATACTTAGCTAATACGACCGCGCATCTCTATTCCAAATAAGAAAGAGGCACTTTCAAGGGTTGTGCACCCTACACGCATTGGTCCCAAACTCCTCTCGCATGAGATACGAATCGAAGGACGGAAACAATCTGTTGAAATGTCTTTCATAGACAAAAATCAGAAGCGAGCAAACTCGCTGGATTGCTACTCTTAAATGTTTGTACAACCAGTCAGTGTCAGGATCGCTTATCCATCAGTACGGTAAACACCAGTTGCTTGAATCGTGAAGGTTTCTTCATTTGGGCGCGGGCCTACAGTGCCAACTAAAATAACCTCGTCGAGCGGTTTCAGGCCTGCAGCAATAGGATCAACACTACCTTGACTGACAATTTGAACAGTCGCAGAGTTGTTTGTGATTGTTCCTGAAGTCTCACAGCAATAATCCCATGGGGTACTGCATCCTTTTTCTTCATGCTCTCCACAGTACGGGAGACCAAGATCAACAATAGTGAATACAGAGCTCTCTGAACTAATCGGTGAATATCGGCCACCAATTCGGCCCCGGATAACTACAGAATCACCTTCTTTATGATTGGCTTTTGCAGTTGTAATCGATACTGCTTCTTCCGGCGCGATGGTTAACAACCAAGCATTCATTTCTGTTTCTTGTGTTGTTATGTCAACGCTGCTAGATTGATCTGAGCTAGTTTTTTCGCATCCTGTAACTGTTAAAAGCAGACTAGCTGCAACGGTAATCAGTAAAGTTCGTTTCATTGTATTTCCTTTGTGTTAAACTGTAAATCTGAGTAATAGTTAATGTGATTTAAGCGCCTCGGTGATTGGCAATCGAAGACATCGGATCGAAGGTGGAATTGCTCCGATGAAGCCAACAAGTAATCCACCTACTAAACCTATCAACAAAACTGGAGCGTCAATTATAATCGCGAATGCACCCATAGAGAATCGCACTGCTAGCCCGTTGAGCAATAAAAGTCCTATTGCAGCTCCAAGAAGAGCACCGCATGCAGAAGCAAAAACTGACTCCTCTGTCAAGTTCAATATAATTGCTCTGCGTGTGTAACCAAGACTTTGAAGCATCCCAACTTCGCGAACTCGATTCGCGAATGCTGCATACATTGTATTGAGTCCTCCAAGGATTCCTCCACTTGCGATAAGCGTCGCAGTTACAACAATCATAATGCGGATCGGGCCGTAAAATGCTGCGATTGATGCATAGTAGTCTCGCTCGCGTAATGCAGAGATTTCTAGATCGAGCCTGCTTTTAGCAAACAGATCAGCATCTGAAAAACTTGCATCTTCAAGTGTTAGAATTACACACGAGAGGGAAGATTCTCGATTGGTCGCGATCTGTAGGTCAGTAAGTGATATCCATACTTCTGCATTCATGACCGTGTTTGGAGCAGAGAATTTCCCCACGATTGTCCAATCTCGATCATCAAAATAAATTGACTGTCCAATCCCTAAACGCTCGTTGGGTAATCCCAATCGAGTCGCTGCGAGTTGCCCAACCATCAATTCATCCATCCCTTGTCTAGGCATACGTCCATCAACAATCTCAACCTCTGGATGCACAAGTAATGCTTCAGCTCGAACGCCTCGCATCACTGCGGGATGATCATCCTGATCGTCTGCAGATTCACGCACTGGGAGTGCTGCATGAATTTCAGGTGAAACGTAAAGCACTCCAGCTCGTTCTTTGATCCCTGATATGCTTGCACCGGCAATACCTGCAACGGAAGCTTCGATCTGGGATCGTTCGACCCCTTCTTCACTTCCAGTGCCAAGGATCATTATATTCTCACTCATTGGTTGCTCTTGTGTGAGCGTTCGTTGCATGCCACGAACGAATCCACCTGATGCGAGAATTAACAATACAACTAGAGTAGACCCTATTACGGATGCAAACAAACGAACTCGGCTGCGTCCAAGGTTTCTAAATGCGTAATAAAAAGGAAGCTGTCTCATGAAGTTCACCTTATGCAGCTCTAAAGCAGGTTGCGATTTCTCGCCTTGATGCTTGTATAGCAGGAACAAGTCCAGCAACGACTCCGATCATTCCACAGACACATAAACCCCAAACAAGGAGTGAAATGCTTGCAACAATTGGTATTGTGGATCCTTCAACTGACAAAGCAAAGCTACTGTACTGAGCGACAAAGATCGAGGCGATCGCGCCGATCCCGCCTCCAATGACGGATAAAATTACGCCTTCAACTATGATGAGAATTGCTACGAGTCTTGCTGAATATCCTAGAGTTTGTAACACTGCGTGTTCAGACACTCTGCTTTGTACACCAAGTATGATTGAGTTCGCAACCAATGCGAGCACCGCAGCTAGACAACCAAGACCTAACCATCGAGCAAACCCAACGAGCTCGATAATATCATCAGCGACGCGACCAATAAATGCTTTTTCACTAAATGTAGCAGTTGGCTCTTGAGCGGTCTCAAACAGTTCGTCGATGTTCTTTGCCACACTATCAAGCAATGAAGAGTCCGTCACTTTTACGTTAAACTGAGTTACGATTCCCAACTGATCTCGTCCAGCTAGTTGGACGAACTCAAGCGCCGTATAAGCCACATTTTGATCTTGTGGATTTGATGATTTAACGACGCCGGCGACATACGCAGTAATCCCTGCTGCGTCGAACATCATTCCTGGTTTTAATCCTCTTCTGTGCGCAAGAGTCTCTCCTAGGATCGCAGCATCTGTGCGCGAATACCAATCTTCAATTGATCCTTCCACGACAGTAAACTTTGCCCCTGGGCCATCCATAAACTCTTTTTTCTGAACTCCTCGAAATGTAACTACATCGAGGCTGGTTCTACAGTTCGAAACAACAATCTTCATCGGTGTTGCGCTCTCAACCCCCTCAATCTGTTCAATTCGGCCTTGATAATCCTGAGGCAACTGACTCGTTGATGGGCAATATCGATCCTCGCGATACACAACAAGAGTTGTGTCATTCGCAGTAGCAGTCGTTGCGATTGTTACACCTCGATTCATTGCTTGGACAGAAGTAAATAAGAACATCGCAATTGCGATCCCTGACACTGTCAATATCGATCGGACACGATTTCGAGTAATCTGCTTGATGACATATGGAATGCAATTGAGCATTATCATACTTCTACCTCCTCTTGATGAGCCTCTACATCCTTGACGAGTCTCCCTTTGTCTAGATGAAGAGTTCGTTTTGCATACAGTGTTGTCTTGGGGTCATGTGTAACCATGATGATTGTCTTGCCTAGATCTTGATTTAAGCTCTGCAAAAGTTCCATAACGGCATGAGCTGATTTCTTATCTAGGTCACCAGTTGGTTCATCTGCAACAATGATATCTGGATCTGTCACAATCGCACGAGCGATAGCAACGCGTTGTTCCTGACCACCTGATAATTGGCGTGGAAAATGATTTTTTCGATCACTAATTCCTACTCGCTCTAACGCCAGCATAATTCGATTATGCTTTTCCACACGATTAAGTTTGTGCAACAGTAAAGGCAACTCAACATTTTCATACGCAGTAAGAACCGGAACGAGGTTATAGAGCTGGAATACATATCCAATATTGGATGAACGCCACGCTGCGAGTTTGTTTCGTGACAATGAGCTTATGTCAGTTCCATCAATTGTCAATGAGCCTTCAGTTTGTGAATCAATCGCTGCTATGAGATTCAGGAGTGTTGTTTTTCCACTACCACTTGGCCCCATCAGCGCTAGAAAATCACCCCGAGGGATCTCTAAACTCAGACGATCAAGGGGACGAATTCTTGTTTCACCTTTTACATATTCTTTGCATAATTCGTTACATGATATAAGGGGCATCACACACCTCCTTGTGTGAAATTAAACCGGATACGCTCGCCGAGAACACAACCTTCAGGATCCACAGCAATCAATGCGCCTGGTTGCAATAAGCCTTGAACTGTTACCCAGTTATCAACTGTCTCGATAGGGGAAACACGAACTGGAACAAGTACTCCTTTACCATTCGCTCGATCTGCGACTACCCATACTTGAGGTCCATCACTCAGATTCTGTATTGAACTCTGTGGCACACGCACCATCTCACCATTCACGTTCTTGTCGTTGAGAACCGATCCCCCACTCTTGGAGTTTGGTAAAAACTTTACTCTTGTGAGCATCTCAGGGCGAAGTAATGGATCAGGATCAACAACACGAACTTTCACTTGCAGCGTGTTTTTCTGTAAATCTGCTTCGTTTGTTACTCGGAGCACTTCGCCTTGAAAAATTCGATCAGCAAATACTTCAACGACTACTTCGCATTTCTGTCCTACAAAGACTTCAGATGCATCCGCAAGTGGTACATCCACACGAACCTGCAGTTTCGAGGGGTCATACAAATGAGCAATATGGGCAGAGTGCGGTGAATCCATCATTCGGACGACTTTATCGCCTGGTATTTTGAGTCGGCGCTGAACAAATCCAGTAATAGGAGCTTTGATTTTCATGCGATCGAGTTCAAGTTGAGATTCATCTCGTTGAACTTCACTCAGGATGACAAGAGCATGAGCCTCATCAAGAAGCGCTTGATTTGAATCAACCCGAGCTCGATCATCAATTCTCAACTGCAGTGCTTTTTCAGCCGCGAATAAATCCGAGTTCATACGATCAACCGAAGCATTAAGAATTGGACCTTTCGCTTTGAGTGATTCCAATCTTGCACTTTGCGCATTTGCAATCTCACGAGCTGAAACAAACTCTATTGTCGAAGCCGCATTCCGTTCATATGCAATTTGCATACTTTTGAGCTCTTCTTGAGTTTTCACAACCAATGACTCTTCGATACGAATCAATGAGGATAGTTGATCCAGCTCTGCTTGCAACGCTGTGAGTGAAGCTCTACTGCTCGCGACATCTCGCTCTAACTCGAATGGTGAAGCCCAGTTTTCGTTCGCAGCATTGAGCGCCACTTGTGCTTTAGATCGAGAGGCTTTCGCTTTTAAGAGCTCTGCTTCCGCTCTCGCCAATCTCAACTTCGCGTCATCATCGACCATTCGAGCAAGAACTTGCCCTTTCTCAACATAATCACCTTCGATTACAAGCATCTCATCGACTACACCATCAGTAAGTGCAGTCGCTGCGACATAAAACGGTTCTGCTTCGAGCCAGCCTGCGGCTTGCACAGTTCGGGTTTTCTTCAATAAGGTCTCGTCATCCTTAGTCGCAGCTAAATCGAGATTCATATTCGTATTTCGAACATGAATCGCTTGCACGATTTGTATTGTTCGACTTGAACGAAGCACAGGTAGAATGCTGTAAAAAATCGTTCCGAGTGTACATACTACAACCAAGGCGGGAATCAAGAGGGGTGCGAGGCCGCGCTTTGGCAAAGCGGACGGATCACCCGAATTCAATTTCATAATCATCACTACTCCAAGATGTCAGTGTGTCAATTTTTACATACGCGCATAAGAACGCGCCGAAAAATCACACTGCTCTTGGAGGTCGCTTTAAACGCAACAAATGAGGTTGGGATAAATCAAGCTCAACGTTTGGAATTGCAAGATCATTTGACCACTGGGACTCTAAGAGCCCATTGGCGCATGGTGTTGCCAACGCAATCTGCATAGCAGATGTGCAGCAGGTTGTTGGGCATTTTCTCTCATCACAAGGGAATGGGGACTCGGGCTCCTCATTTTCGGATTGATCTTCGTTTCCAAAACAACAACTAATGGAAGCTTGAACTTCATCCGAATTGGCCATGCTCGATTCTTCCATCGTACAACAGCATGAGCCGGATGATCCCATTGCGATGATCGGCATAGCCATCAAAGCATTAATGATCAGGATGACGAGGAAGTTACGCACAATACAAGTATACTTATCAATTCACTGTTTCGTTCTTGTTTATGCCAATTTAAGCCACATTTTTATCAATAGAGACCACGCAACCCACTTTAAATCGTAACAGATTCACATTCAATGAATGAATTATCAGCACTCGACGATCCAAAGTTCTTCGACTTGAGTGCCATGCCATAGAGACAAAACGAGCGGCTTAAACAACTACTCAAATGCCAAAAATAGAAGAACACAAAGTCGCTAGCCGCTACTACTCAGAATATAGAGCTGATCCGCATTCTGGGCAAACCTCACCAGACAAGCCCTCTCTTGAATAAGAACAGATGAGGCAATTATTTTTCTTTAACCGATTATGTTTTATTACTTTTTTAAAAACACTGGATAAAAAAACCAATAGCATCATCGTCATCGCCACATTAATTACAAAGCCTTTATAAAGTATTGCAATTGGCAAGTCCTTAGCGTACATCGAATTACTTGTGGCACTCGTGGACCCAATTTCAAGCCCGCTAAGATAGAAGCCTGCCGGCTTATAGATCGTCAACTCATTGGAAGTGTTTGATTTGTATCGCCATGAATACAACATTTTAAGTGGAAAACCTGCTTGCATTCTTTCAACCACGAAAATATTGGTTCCTGTGCTATTCTGTTGGTAAATTACCACCTTTGTGAATTTAACAACACGATTTTCTCGTTCGTATGCTGATAACTGAATGCCATTACTTGAACTGTGTTCGTCAACTATTTCATCTAGATTTAGAATCTCTGACCAACGTTCAGGGAAGACTCTTGGCCACACGAGCTTTGAAGCTCTTCTATTTGAAGGATGTTTTATAAAAGCTGTGGATATACACACCACACCAAGGTGTAGTACTACTGAAATCAATAAACACCAAAGGATCAGAGCTCTGCTAATCGAGCCCATCCTCATCGGAAGGAGCCGCGACATTTGCACCCCATTGTTTACTCGTTTGATAAGAATGGTCTAATTTCCAAGTTTGACTATTTTTTGACCAATGATTCGATGGCCATTTTCTACTGATATCTTTGGAGTGTGTAACGGGTGTTAAATCATCGCTATCTAGGTATTCATTCAATGTACGGTGAAAGTCACGCTTCCATTCATGACACATCATAATCCACTTCAAGTTTCCAGGCTCCATCGGACGATAAAGCAAATCCACATTTTTAGCCAATTCCCTAACTGTACCGTATTGCATATACGGCGAAACAGCAACCCTTTGCCCATCTTGCTGCTTGAAGTTGCCATGCTCATCAATCCCGCCTCGCAATCTCACGTACGGATACGCTTGCTGCAACTGATCTCTTACAGAGAGATTTGGAGGGACTTGATCAAACGGACCATCAAAGTAGTTATTAGATTGAACGCTACTTTGAAGTACCCCAATAAGAATTTTTCGCGATAAATCATCATCATGATAAAAAACGAATCTCGAACGTGACCCTATATAAAGTTCGTGCCCATTTTCTGTAGTAATTTTTGAAATAATTTCGGGCATATTTTCTTCATTAAGCACATAGAAAAAATACGTTGAAGACTCATCGTATATCAAATGAAACTTGTAACCTGATTCATCCATAATTCCAGAGATATATTTCTCTGACGACAATAATTTAGCCATTGACGAGCGATCCAAATCTTCAGTATTCAAAACAAAAGTTTTTTCTACGCCTTTATACTCTAACTTAACAACACCGTTTTCCTTAGTATAAGCTATGTCAATTTGCTCGTTTCCTGAAAATGTTTTTGAGACAATATATTCCTGGTCGTGAATATCATAATACGCGATATGAACCAAACCTTGTTCGATATCCGCAAAACGGATATTCCCTGCAATCTGTTTATCTTTGTAGACAAACGCATAGTAATAATATCGCTCTGTCGGATATACCTTGTTAATTTCCTGAAGAGACTCAAGGATGTATAGAAGAACTGTATCTGGATTTTCGAGATCTATGTCTTTGGCTGACGCCTTTACAAAGGCTTGGTCTGGAAAGGAACCCATCCCAAATTTTCCACTGTCGGAACACCAATATTTTATAGCCTTCTCGTTGAGAAATATTTTGCTATCGGACTGTCCGTACAAATTTGAAGAGATGCACATATAAAAGAGCAACAGATAGGGCATTTTGAAATCCTAAATTAATGCTTTCAACTTTACATGGACTTTATCAATCGTCCAATATAGGCAAGAACATTGTCCCACTCGGAATGTACGCATGCCCTGGAGGGAACCAACCTGGAGGAGCATCTGGCGGGTCTCCCCAACCTGAAGAGATGGTGCCATTATGGTTAGGTGGCCAAGTGCCTGGATAAGTGTCAGGCGGCCAATTTGATGATGCGTGAGAGGAATGCGACGGTGGCCAACCAGTACTTGTTCTTGAAGTATGCCCCGGAACCCAAGTTCCCGAAACTTGATTAACATGACTTGGAGGCCACGATGCACTTGAGGCTGTCGAATGATCCCATGAATGAGAAATATTAAATTCATGATCTGATGCATCTGGCCAAATTTGATCCGCAGAAAGATCTTCATTGTGATTTGCTGGCCAAACCGATGAAATTTCCGCTGCATGATCTCCAGGACGCTCTGAACTGATGTAGTTTGCATGATTTGGCGGCCAGTTACTGCTCGTTTCTCCATCATGAGTCACAGGATCATTAGGCCAATCAGGTTCTGTCCCGCCCCAATATGACGACACTTCATATGTATGATTAGAAGGCCAAGATTCATCTTTACTTAATTGTAGAGAGTGCCCCCCCTCTTCCCATTCTTCTGATATCGAAAACATATGATTTGCCGGCCATTGCCTACTTCGTACACGATTATGATCAGAAGGATAAAATCGGCTAACTGATTCTTGATGGTCCTCTGGAGGCCAATTTCTAGGGTTTCCTGAATCGCAAATTTCAATCGCCACTAAGCCATTGGCCATAGCAAGAACTGTTTGGACAACTAGATTGAAGACTGTTGATGCCACCGAAGCAGTATCCAAATCGACAGTATCTCCAACTTTTATCAACACAGAAGAGACATCATTAACATCGACAATCTGATTTCCATCTGTATCGGAGGCGTTGTTGATTCCGTTTTGATACAAGGCTCCAGCGACAACTACAGCATCACCTACCGTGACGACACCATCACCGTCAGTATCCTTCATACTTCCCGATATAATACTTTGAATTAACAATAGCGTGTCGGCCCCGGTGATTAAACCGTCACCATCCAAATCTTCCATAACAGCAGGATCTGTATCCATTCTTGCTGCAATGGCTATTGCAACATCTGCCATGTCAATCTCGCAATCGCCGTTCAAATCTGATTCAACCAAACTAGATCCATTTACTTCTAGAGCTAGAACCAAATCAAGATTTTGAGAGTCTGCAAATGAAGTAGTTACAGCAGACGATATGCAAATCATCGATGTCAATAATTTTAAATACATCAAGCCCTTCTTTCTGCCTATAAGGCCAAGTATTAATTACTTTATCAAGTGCAATCATATACTGCATCGCAAATTGTCATGTTTTGTGATAATATTTACACAACCTATGAACACATGTGTACTTCCAATTCTACACGCGAAGCATATCTATAAATTCATAAACATATTATTCACAAAGCATTATGCCACATAAAAACGATGCCGCTTGAGGCCGTTTTCCTACTGAATTACAACGCTTCTCATTGCAATATCGCCATTTTGCTTGTTCTTACAAGCACAGCTAGGACATTGTTGCCCATATCAATGATTGATTTTTAATCACGCATTCAACTTTTTCAATAGGCAAGTCACTGCTTGTCAGAAAGTAGAATATTAGAAGTCTGAAATATCCTGCAAGAAATATAACTCTAATAGAAGTCGCGCAACCTTCTACGAAATAGAAACAGAGACACTCTTCTTATACAACTAACAAACCATGTTCTCTTGCGAACTGTTAACGTATTATATATAAATTTGAAACCTATCAAAACAATCCATAGACGATGATCCAAAACTCTATTTGCTTGAAATCAAAGCTAAAGAGCGAAGGAGAGCCGCTCATGGACTGATCGTGCAATATTGATCGCATTCTCAGTATCACTGTGCACGCATAGAAACTGGCAGCTGGAATCTTGGATAAGACGCTCTGCTTGAGAAGCTGCAATCTCCGGATCTGTAATGCATGCTCCCGCAACACTCCTTACTCGCAGTGTCCCGTTTGATTCATACACCCGATCACAGAATCCCTCTACGAACACAGGAATACCAGAGGATGTAAAATGATCAAGAGTAACTGAACCCAGCGGTCCGACGAATCGTGCGTGTGGGAAAATCGATGTGCAAATACCCCAGTACCATTCTGCAAACGAAGTATCACGAGAAACCGCATGATAGAGCGCTCCGTGCGCTTTGATGTATGAGACCTTTGCGTTGCATTCCTTTGCAATATCTGAAAATGTATTGAGCTGTTCTTTAAGTGATGATCCTAACACTTCTCGGCGAATCTCGATCTCACGCCGCCCGAATCCATCTCGATCTGGGTACGAAGGATGCGCTCCGATGATACAGCCGTGTTCACAAGCAGCTGATAAAGCTTCACGCATCGAATCTTGATCTCCAGCGTGTCCTCCACAGGCGATGCTCACCGCAGACACATAAGGAAGCAATGCCAACTCTCTATCGCGGCCTGGACCCGAAAGAGCTTCACCGGTATCGCAGCCGAAGAGAACACTTGGCCGAACAGATCTTTTGTAATCCCACGACATCTTTTTAGGACTCCGTGGCTTGACCGACTGAATCACTGCATGCTGGTCCCGCAACGCCTCCTGAGCATCTTCGAGGTTGACCCAACGAAATCGGAACTGCTCGCGGATTTCGCACTGGGCCAGCACATGCTGATCTGCCTCGATGACGCACGCGATAACAGGGTACCCTCCTGTCGTTGGACCATCAACACCGAGTATGATGGGCTCACCTGATGGAGGGACTTGAACATACCCTTGCAGCGTTCCTTCGCTTGAAAGACTGATTGGAATCACCCCAGGAATTTTACTCTTCGACAGACGAACACCTGCTCTGTTACTTTGATCTGACACCTGGAATCTCTGATCCCCCAACGCTGCGCATTGCAATTTACTAAACAACTCGTAATGCGCACCGGGAACAATCCTTAATACAGTAGATCCATCATGAATCAAATTCTCATCTTCGAATTTAGAACTAACCAACAGGTCAGTTTCTGTTGTTTGATACTCATCAAATGGCAGCCTGTCACCTGACTTTATGGCGCTGCCAAGTCCGGCATCAGGTAGTGAAACTAGTGAAGATCTACTATCCAATACCTGTGGAGATTGGATCCCACCTGCAATACATAGGTACCCTCGCAAGCCGTTTGTCAACCGCCCTATCTTCAGCATGCTGCCAGTTGGAATCACAGTCGGTTGCCGATGGTGTAATTTTTCTTGATGGATTCCAATTTTGATTACAGCATCATCTGCATTAGCTCCAGTCAAGCAAACAACCGTTGATGCCGTAAACCTGAACTCACCACCCGACATGGTCATTTCGATCGCGGCATCAGAATCAGAATTATCAAGCAACCGATTCCCAATACGAAGCGAGACAGAATCAAACGCGCCACTCTTCGGAACACCTACATGTCGATAACCGTTACGACCAGTATCCTGCACACTGCTCAGGACCCCAGGATGAATAACCACGATATTCCCCATCAGTCCTCCCACCACTGATGAGACTGAGTAATACTATTGAACTCATCATGTGTGATTTGTTCGAACCGTACTGAATCACCTACTCTCAGCAGCGCGGGCTGATTCTGGTTTGGGTCAAATAGTTGTATCGGGGTACGCCCGATGAGATGCCAGCCGCCTGCACTCTGGTGGGGATAGACAGCAGTCATATTCTCTGCGATCCCAACACTGCCTGCGGGGACTTGTGTTCGCGGTGTTCCTTTTCGTGGGAGCCGTAACGAATCATGAAGCGAACTCAGATACCCAAACCCTGGCATAAACCCCATCGTTTCGACATGGTACTGAACGGATGTATGTAGCTCAATTATTCTTTCAGGATGGCAGTTGAGATGATGAGCAATCAGATTCAGATCAGGGGCAAAGTATTCATCATAACAAACCGGAATCAGTATCTCTCGAGCACCTAACGCATCAGACGATTGCGTAGTGTTGTACTCACGATCGTATGACTCAACCAATCGCACAACCGTCGACCACGAATCATTGATTGTGCATTGTTGGATATTGAACTCGATCAACACACCAGTTGCTGAGGGTATCACTGATCGAATCATGTCTGAACAATGTGAATGAACCCAAGCCGCAAACAAACTTGAAGCGGCGTAATGCGCGGCGAATTCAGGCGCCTTCACGAGAATAGATCGCTCACTGGTCCAACATAACTGCCATTCATCCATAGGAAAGGATATCCGATATTGCAGATCGAAATCTGGTCTCAGATAATTGATTGGGCCCAGAGTTCTCTAGATTGGCCGCAGAGAGCACTCGATTTTCTGGAATGAAGAGCTTTCTAGATAGCAAACGAGATACCACAACAATGCCTATCGAGAACCAAAACCGTTCTAATCAACTCCCCAACTGTGATCAAAACTTCCACCACTTAGCTTAGCAATCTGCCGAAGGCATTTTCTATTAGTAGAGACGAATAGAATCGAAATTTCGACCTCTTGCATGCCATGCAAAGGGCGAACCTTAGTAATAGTCTTTGAAGACTGCAATTTCAAAATTCGAAGGGACTGCGGCGGACTCGTTTGTACCCAGAGCGGGTCAAACGGATCACACAACTCAGCTCAGAATTTGATGGTTGTGTATTTAAACCAATTCTAGATCCCAAGTTTTCTCATCCGATTTCGTAATGTGCTTGGATGAATATCGAGTATTTTCGCCGCTCCTTTAGGGCCATCGATCACGCCATTCGTCATTGCAAGAGTATCTACAATGTGCAATTTCTGGATTTGTTCAAGTGTAGGTTGTTGAAAATTTTCTTCCGATTCAGTTTTCATATCTGGAAGACAATCTTCTTTGTACTCACAACCTTCGATCAACTCGCGCGTTGCATAAAAAGCAGTCATTGCTGGTTCGACAATTTTTTGAATACGAATTCCAAATGGGATAATCGTTTCGTTGTAAGTTCCTGAAGTGCGAGATAAAGCATACAAAACAGCGGTGGAACCATTCCCAAGGACTAACGGCAGCAGTAGGTTCGAAATAAATTTTTCACGATGCAGATACGCAAGCGTAGATGGATACCTTTTCATCTGGTCAAGGTTAGATCCAAAGACGGGATAACTAAAATCACGTACCCATGCCGCAGCAGTATTCTTCGACGTGAAATGAGAGCCTTGAACCATCGATTGATCTAACCGATCCCATAGCGCAACATTCTGGAAAGAATCAGGCCCATTGATCGAATAGGCTATTCCTATTCGATCAGCCCTTAGCAAACCGCATACCCCAGGACACAGCTTTTGAAGCAAATGTTGTGGATTAAAATGAGCCTCAACAGACTTGATTGATGTAGCAAAAGATTCCATGTAACCCCCGTTAAATGACGCCATACAGGCAGTGACTAATGGCTTACATCCCAAACTCCGTCGGATACGACTGTATTCCATTGATTGCGGTGGCTGTATCGCTTTTTTTCTACCACCCAGTTCTCGAATCATTTCCGCCGCATATTTTTAGATATATTGAACTCGTCAATATTGAGAACGGAAGCAAATTGGAGATCAAAATGTCAAAAAAACTCTTTTCACGCGGCACAACTATTAGTTGCTCGTTGGGTCTTATCCTAGCAGTTGGTTGTGTTTCTGCATTTAGCTCGGACTCTGAAGATTCAACTTCCAAAGTCAACATCGCGCCGGCTCCGTATACACTCGACGAATCGGGGGATCTGATTAGACCGGTTGACTATCGAACATGGGTCTATGTAGGTACACCGGTCACACCCAACGACATGAACAACGGCAAGGCTGCATTCCCCGAACATCATAATGTATATATACACCCAGACAACTATCAGCATTATCTCAGCACTGGCGAATGGTCCGAAGGAACAATTCTTGTCAAGGAACTTGTAAGCGTGGGATCGAAGCAAGCAGTATCCGGAAATGGCTACTTTCAAGGCGAGTTTATTGGTTTAGAAGCAACAATTAAAAGCCGTAAAGATTTTCCAGATGAACCAGGAAACTGGGCGTACTTCAGTTTCACAAACACGACCAAACTTGGCGGAGACTTAGCACTCACTGCTTCAGCTTTTCCCACTGCTAGTTGTAACGCATGTCACGCAGCGAGCGCAGATGACGACTTTGTTTTTACACAGCACTACCCAGTCCTACGCTCAGCAAAGAATGCGAAAAGAACGCCGGAAAATCAATCGTCACGGCCTAAGACATTGGGCGCTTTGGCAATACCAATGAATGACGATATCACTTTCGATCAATCAGCTAGAGATGCCGCATGGCAAGCGACCCAGCCAACACCATCATCCGTCGCAGGTACAGATGTTCCGACTGGTCAAGATGATCTCTTTGCATATCTCAAAAGCAAAGCTTACCAAAGCTGGAAGAATCAAGAATCTGAAATGCACCCATCAAGAGGGCCGCATACGAATTATGGTAAACCTGTAAAAGCATTCATGAACGATACACTTTCAGAATCAATGATCGCAGGAAACAAAGAGCATCCGATAGGATCTACTGCGATCAAAGAAATGTACACTTCAAATTACGACCTTGAGGGATGGGCGGTTGAAATTAAAACACATGAATCATCAGATTCAGGCAATGGCTGGTTCTGGTATGAAGTAACTTCAGTCACAGATGGGAATTCGCCAGTAGCTATTGGTAACGGTGTTCAAGGTTGCTACGAATGCCATTCTGCAGGCGGAACTGATTTTGTAAAAACCACTTGGCCACTCAACTAACTCTTCTACTCCCATACCTCTATATCTTAAAACGGCATCTCACTTGAGATGCCGTTTTTAGCAATTTTCCAGAATGAATTTTCAGAACGATACAACATCCCAATTGAGTAAATCAATTTGAATCATGCTTACAACCTGGACGATCAACCTATCTTTGATTCAAATAATCTCGGATCATCAACGCAGCTGCAGCGCCTTCACCTGCAGAACTTGCGGCCTGCTTTGTGCTTCCGCTTCGAACATCACCTGCAGCAAATATCCCACGCATCGATGTTTCAAGATTGATGGCCGTTTTAATGAATCCGCCTTGTTCTAAATCTATCTCATCGGGAAGCCATTTTGTGTTTGGCAACAGTCCAATGAAAAGGAATACGGCTGCGACATCAATACTCCGTTCGCCACCAGGACTCTCGACCACGATCCGTTCCAGTGATTCCTCACCTTCGAACCGTTTTACCGAACTCTGAAAGTGTACATCGATCTGATCATGCCCCAAGACTTTCTCAGATACTAACTTGCTGGCGATGAACGCCTCATCTCGCACGAGTACATCTACATGATCAACAAATCGAGTTAAGAACAAACTCTCTTCTGCAGCACTATTCCCCCCCCCGATGACCGCAACACTCTTGCCCTTATAGAACGGTCCATCGCAAGTCGCACAAAAATGAACGCCTGCTCCAATAAACTGTTCTTCACCTGGCGCATTGAGCCGACGGTAGGTTGATCCAGTTGCAATTAACAAGGCCGTAGCACCATAATGCTGTCCTGTCGCAGTAGAAACAGAGCACTGAGAATCTGATGATTCAATTTTGACAACCTCAGTAGCAGTAAGAATCTCAACACCAAACCGCATGGCTTGACGCCCAAGACGTTCAGAGAACTCACGCCCTTCAATTCCATCGGGGAATCCTGGGAAGTTATCGAGCCGATCTGTCAGCGCGACCTGTCCACCAATCGGCCCTTTATCGAGCACAAGCACCCGTTGTCCTTCACGAGCAAGGTACAATGCAGTTGTCAATCCGGCAGGACCAGCGCCGATGACAATTACATCATAAAAACTCTGACTTGCTTCGCGCTTAATTCCGAGCGCTTCAGCCAACTCTGCATTTGATGGGTTGACAAGTACATCTCCAGACCCCAGCACAACAGTCGGAATCACCCGCTTCCCGTTATTCACTGAGGCAATGTATTCATTGGCATCAGCATCGCCGTCAATATCAACCCACTTGTATTCGACATCCATTTCGCCAAGGAAAATCTTTGTGTTGCGGCAATCCGGGCACCAGTTTGCGCCATAAAGAGTCGGTAGTAATTCGGGCATCACGAGTATCCTTTTTTATAAGCTTGTTCAAGACCTCTTTAGTTTACGCCTGATAGAATCGCCAACTCAGTATTCTTTGAACTTCTTGATTTGCAATCTCTAACTTGTCAATACTCAGATCAGCGACGAGCTTCTTAAGCCGGGTGTTTTCCTTCTCCAGATCTTTGAGTTACTTTCCCCTTTGGTCCTGAGCCCACCATATTCCTTTCGCCAGTAGTAGTAAGTCTGCTGGAGACAACCAGTTTGCGTGAGACTTCGGGGACCTTATCCATTGACCAAGGTGCACCTCCGCCTCTCTGATTTTGTTGATAATCAACCTCGCTGAACACCGTTCCCAAGCGGTGATTTCCTGCCTTCAAATACGCCCATTCTAAGTAATCACTCGCATAGAAAATTGACTAGTTATTGGGGGCATGTCACTAGTCCAAGCTGAAATCAACAACTCACTCAATCCTACAAAAACCGCCACTGGCTCATAGCCAGCAGCGATTTCTTGAAGTTGAGACAAAGAGAATCGAACTGTCAACCTCTTGCATGCCATGCAACGCACTTACCCCGCAATCAGGCTTGAATGAATGGTATTCAAAATTCGTAGGGGCTGGTGTGAACACATTTAGACTCAATCCGGGGTCAGGCAGCGGGTCAGATTCAATGACCTATTTCAATATCAGAATCCCAGCGAATATGAGCGCCGCAGAGAAAATCCGGTTCTTCCGAACAGGCTCGCCTAAGAACACAATTGCAATGACACTTGCAAAGAGTACAGAAGTTTCTCTTAATGCAGAAACAAATGGAATGGGTGCCTTTGTCATTGCCCATAATACAATTGAATATGCTGAAAATGACATCAAACCACCAAGGAACCCGAGTTTCCACTTACTACGAATGTGCTTGACGCATTTCGTTCTACCTCGAACACGAAAAACAATCGCCACATAAATTATCGATTGAAGCAGTGTAAACCAAGCAAAGAAACTGGTGCTATGCCCGCTCTTGCGAGCACCTAACCCGTCAACTACTGTATAAAAAGCAATCATCAAAGCTGTTAAAAATGCGAAGAACAGCATTCTTACGGATCTGCATTTGTTACCGAACTCAAGTACCAAAACTCCTCCTGCTATCAAAGATGCTCCAGTTGCCCCCGCTAAACTCAGTGGCTCTTCGATAAAAAGCACACTCACCAACAACACAATCAGAGGAGGCAAACCACGCACGACTGGGTATACAGCGCTGAAGTCACCCATGCTGTAACTCTTTGAAAGTAACAGAAAATAGCACACATGAATGATGACCGCCATAAAAATATACGGCCAGCTTTGCCTATTCGGAATAGGCAAGACTGGTATTAGAATCATGCAGATCACAATCCAGGCTATGCATAAAAGCATGCTCTCCATCAGAGGATCATTCCCGCTCTTGATCAACCCATTCCATATCGCATGAAAAAGAGCGGCCATAAGAACCAGAACGATAACGCTTACTGGCATCGCATCCCCTGTACCCACGCATTCTGGAATCCCAGCATTTCCTGTTTCAACTTGGCACCACTTTAGTATCTGGATTCAATACCCAGTGAACCTCTGAGCGGAATGTCCCATCTGATTCAAGATCTAGAATTCGGAAGCCGTGTTTCGAAGGATCGAGATGATGGGAAGCTTGGAAATCCACAAGATCCTTGCAAGTAGTTGCAGGCTCATGTATGCACTGCGCGCTGGTAGCAGGTGTCGTCATCACATATATACCTTTGTATCTTGCGTCGCACTCAACATGTGCATGACCCGCAATTACAGCACGCACATTGGGCCACGACGAAAGGTCTTCGAGAAACTCTCGGGCGCCATTGAGTTGACAGTTGAAAGACGGGCAAAGGATAATCGGTGTGTGGTGGAGTGCAACAAGCACATGACGAGAAGACGACTGTTCGAGTGCTTTCTGGAACATCAATTGCTGATCTGCAGATAACTCACCATAACCCTTACCCTCTACATGCGAATCAAGAAAGATCAACCGCCATCCATCTAGATCATAAAAGTCTACATAATGAATATTCTCTCCACACAGATCGTTCGTCATGTGATTTGGCGAATCGTGATTACCTGGCAGTACAAATACCGGCAGATCAATGGAGTTTAAAAGTTGCCGAACCCGTTTATATGACTCGGTATCTCCATGCTCAACCATGTCTCCAGTTACAATAACCAGATCAGGATCGTGAGTAAGCCCACTCTCAACTACACGTACAAGAGATAAATACGAATCAACATCATAAATTTCACCGCCGATTTCGGGAATGACATGCAGATCGGTGATGTTCAACACTCTTATACTCATCTCACCCTAACTGATGCGACAAAATCAGTCTTGTCTGTTTGAAATCCCATCAAGCTCTCTGGAAAGTATCTGCTTGATCAAACATTATCAAGTGAAAGATCACTTGCACAACAACAATCAGACAATTCGGAGTTGAAGCGTATTGCACCGGGCACATTTCTCGGATTTGCTCAAGAGAAAAAACCATCGGTAAGTCACGAACAGGAAATAACCAATATTCTGTATTACAACACTGGCAGCGTGTTCTGTAAGCGGAGACGAAGAGAATCGAATTCTCGACCTATTGCATGCCATGCAATCTACATGCCTTTCTATCAACGTCTAAAGGCTGTTATAGAGGTACTAAGGGACTGTGTTGGCCTCGTTTGGACTCAAAGCGGGTCAGTGAGCAGATCATACTCTTGCCTTGAACATCATTTATTAAAAGCATTTAGGATTGAATCCACACCAGTGTAATTTGTCAAAACTTGCATAATCTTGCTTCATAAATGCGATTTTGCATTACAATATGTGTTGTTTTTTGGAATGTGAGTGCCGCATGTTCAAAACACCCTAGTTCAAAAAAATCGCTAATCCCAAGGAATAAAATGATCATTCATAATCGCACTTTGAAGAACTCCAATCTTCGTTCTGTAACAGCCGTTGTTGTTAGTTTTTTATTAACAACTATCGCATATGCCGAACCCTTCACCTATCAAGGCCAACTCACAGACAACAATGTACCCGCTAACGGGCTCTATGACATGATCTTTCGGCTTACCGACACCGAGGTAGGCGGACTTGCGCTCGCAATTGATTCGGTCAACAATGTAGAAGTTATTGATGGCTTGTTCACAGTAGAAGTTGACTTCCCGAGCACACTGTTGAATGCGAGTAACCGATGGATGTCGATCAGTGTTGAAGGCACGAGTCTATCGCCTCGAGTACGTCTTAGGGATACCCCACGTGCTCAGAATGCAGTACGAGCAAACACTGCGGGAACATTAGAAACCCCACTGTTCGTGACCGACTCTTCATCCGCCGCGATCATCACCTCAGGGAACACATCAACAGGCCAAAACGCGAGTGGTTTGCTCGGTCGAATTACAAGCACTTCCCCAGGAGGGGTCTCAGCGGGAGTCCGAGGCGAAAACAATGGCACCGGCTTTGGTGGCATGGGTCTCTATGGCTCACATGGTGGATTCGGATACGGCGCCTATGGCACATCGCCAGGCGGCGTTGGGGTCTTTGGAAATACAGACATTGGCTTCGGGCTCTGGGGGCAATCGGATGCGAATACGGGTGTCTATGCACGCACAAACTCAGGGCCTCAAGCTCTTCAAGCACTCAATAGCGATGCAGACTCAGAAGCATTTCTGGCAACCAATAACTTTGGCGTCCACGGGCTGAATCTTGACCCAGCTTTTTTTACCGGCGGCATTGGGGTTCGTGGAGAGGGCGGACGCATCGGTGTCCAAGGTTTCGCAGACACCTTTGTGGAAAATGATGCGCTCATTGGTGTACATGGGCATGCTGGCTCAGATACGAATGGCGCAGATCGGATTTACGGTGTGTTCGGAGCGGGGAGAGCCTCAGTAAATGACAGAACAATAATTAGGACCGTTTACGGTGTTTACGGTGTGGCGCACACTTCATTTCTCTCAGACTTTGGATACGGCATCTATGGAGCAACATCTGGGGATGGTGGTATTCTGAGTGCGAACTCTTTCGCAGGCTACTTCGACGGCGATGTCCATGTTGCAGGAACACTCAGCAAATCATCCGGCTCATTCAAAATCGACCACCCGCTCGACCCGGAGAACAAGTACCTCTCCCACTCATTCGTCGAATCCCCCGACATGATGAATATCTACAACGGCATCATCATGCTCGACCAAAGTGGAACCGGAGTGGTTGAACTCCCAGATTATTTCGAAACCCTCAATCGTGACTTCCGTTACCAGCTTACTGCTATCGGAGCCTCTATGCCGGGGTTGTACATCTCATCAGAGGTTTCGACGAACTCATTCGCGATCGCTGGCGGCGTGCCCAACGCACGCGTCAGTTGGGAGATCACCGGAGTCCGCCAAGACCCCGCCGCACTCCATCACCCGATCATTGTTGAGCAAGAAAAGCCTGAACAGCACAAGGGAAAGTACCTGAACCCCAAAGCGTACGGGTTCGGAGACGATGCCGCGATCCATCAAGCCCAATCACAGAACTGACTCAACATAAAACGATAGCGGATTGATTGACATGCCCCAATCTTCTATACCACTTCCTATATTAAGGCATCGATACCAACCTAGCGGGTCAACAGTCGGGGCATAGTGAGTCAATCACATAATCCCCGACTCACACACTCCATAAAAAATGCCACTGGTTCAATGCCAGCGGCGTTTTCTTCAAGTGGAGACGATGAGAGTCGAACTCACGACCTCTTGCATGCCATACAACGCACATGCCTTCTTATCAACGTTTGAAGGCTGGTATTTAAGATTCGAAGGGACTGTGGTGGACTCGTTTGGACTCAAAGCGGGTCAGAACTCATCATGGGAATCCTCAGGACTTTGAGTCTCCTTGGAGTATCTGGATTGCTACAAGGCGGGCGATCACGATGGCAAGATAGACTTGACCAGTGATAGCCTGAAGGGTTGCCAGCGAATCAGCCTGTGGAGTGGCGGGAGAGATGTTGCCATATCCAAGAGTCGTGAGCGTGGTCAGGCTAAATCCGATGAACCGATCAAATTGTGAGCCGTCGAGAACTTGGTCTCCAAATGAAAATAATCCTGGCGTTAGCACTTCAAGCAGTGAGTATGCAAAGGTCCAGAAGAGGCCAAGGAGCAGATAGATCGAGATAGCCTTGAATAGCGTGTCTTGTGTGACGGCGGTGTTCTTGCTTGATGAGAAAAGAGATTTGAGCAAGAACCAAGTAATACACCCGTTGCTGACAATGGCCAAGCCGAGAAATGAAACGAGTAGGTGATGAGAATCGGAAAAATGCCAGCCGACTCTTGCAGCCACGGCAATAGAGATGATTACTGCTGTTGTCCAGAACTGTCTTCGTTGCTCAATCGATGTGTACGTACCGGCAACTAAAGTAGCCAAGAGCAAGATATCCAAAATCGCAGTGCTGAGACTTTGGCCAGAGATAAACGGGCGCACGAACAGGACGAGCATCAGCGAGATGAGTAAATACACAAAGCGATACTGTTTCATCGAGCATTCCTCTTGAAACGATCGGCTGACCCTTGGACAACCCGGTAGATCACTGGAGTGATGACAACACCAAACAGTGTTGCAAGAACCATTCCAAAGAATACTGCGGTACCCAATGCAGTCCTTGCACCTGCTCCTGCGCCTGTCGCAATGACAAGCGGGGCGGTGCCTAGAACGAACGAGAATGCGGTCATCAGGATCGGTCGGAACCGAAGACGGGCAGCTTCGAGTGCAGCATCTCTTGGTTTCATCCCTCCTTCATGTTTCTCTTTGGCAAATTCGACAATCAGAATTGCGTTTTTGCAGATCATCGCCACCAAGAGAACCACACCGATCTGGGTATAGACATTGTTGTCGAATCCACGGATCTGCGCCCCGGCGACAACACCGATGAAGCCAAGGGGAACGACGAGGATAATGGAGAGTGGCAGGATGTATGACTCATACTGTGCTGCCAAGACCAAGTACACGAGAAGCACCGCGAGGCCAAACACCATAACGACTCCGCCACTGGCTTGTTTCTCTTGAAACGCCAACCCGGTCCACTCATAGCTCATGCCTTGGGGAAGATTCTCAGATGCAGCCGCCTCCATCATCTCCATTGCTTGGCCAGAAGAGAACCCTGCTGCTGGTGATCCTGTAATAGATGCCGCAGGGTACAGGTTGTACCGGCTGATTGTTGATGGCCCAAAGCTCTCCTGAACAGTTGCCAGTGCGGCAAGCGGTATGGATCTGCCTTGTGAATCTCGGAGCTTGAGTTTGAGAATATCCTCAGGATGTGCTCGATACTGTGAATCTGCTTGCACACGTACTTGGAATGTTCTATTGAGAGTATTGAAGTCGTTGGCATAGCTCCCGCCGAGGTTAGCCTGCAACGTGTCGAACACGGCCTGCATGGAAACACCGAGTTGCTGTACTTTGCTCCGATCAATATCTACAAACAACTGCGGCACCGTAGCACGAAAGCTTGAACTCACATTGGAGAGCCCCGATTGCGAATTAGCCTTGCCAGCGAGTTCCGATGCCATCTGAGCGAGAGTCTGCGTCCCAAGCCCTGCTTGATCTTGGATCTGCATGTCAAAGCCACCGGTGGTTCCCACGCCGGGGATTGGGGGAGTTCCGAATGCGATGGTGAATGCTTCTTGGATCTCGGCAAAGCGGCCCCAAAGTTGACCAACAATTGCGTCCTGTTTCAAGCCAGGCGATGTCCGTTTGTCCCATGGCTCAAGCGCCACGATAAACGAGACTGCATCGGGGCTCGCTGCGCCGGTGATCAGCGAGTTGCCCTCGATGGTGATGTAGTATTCGATCCCCGGTACTTCGGAGAGTATTTTTTCAATCTTGGCGGACACCTCATGTGTTCGTTGGCGTGAGGCCGCGCTTGGAAGCTGTGCTACAACCATGAGGATCCCTTTGTCCTCAGGCGGAACGAATCCTGTTGGAAGCGACGAAAACCCTTGTACGCCAAGACCAACGATCCCGACAAACACAAGGATCGTGAGCACCGCCAATCGTAGTGACCAGCGGACGAGCGAGGTATATAACGGAGTGCTCTTTGATATTGCGCCGTCAAAGATCCTGAAAATGAAGTTCTTCCGCTTCTTCGATTTCCGTATGATCAGTGCGCAGAGAGCAGGACTGAGCGTGAGTGCATTGATCGAACTAAAAATAGTTGCAGCAGCAATCGTGAGCCCGAACTGACGATACATCACCCCGGTGATTCCCGACATGAATGAAGTCGGCACAAACACCGCCAGCAGGACCAGTGTCGTCGCAACCACCGGGCCCGTGACTTCTTTCATTGCCTTCGTCGCCGCATCCCGAGGCGACATGTCGGACTCATCTAAATTCCGTGCAACATTCTCCACGACAACAATCGCATCATCAACCACGATACCGATGGCCAGGACAAGTCCAAAAAGTGTCAGTGTGTTGAGCGTGAACCCGAGCATGTTCATCGCCGCAAAGGCACCGATCAGTGAAACCGGAATGGCTATCGCTGGAATGAGGGTTGCCCTGAAATCTTGCAAGAAAATCAGGACGGTCAAAATGACCAATATCGAAGCGATCACGAGCGTGACGACGATTTCACTGATTGACGCACGCACAACATTTGATGCGTCGTACACGATCTGCACATCCATCCCTTGGGGGATGTTCGCACGCATATTGCTGATTGTTTCTTGAACCCCGTCAGAGATATCAATCAGGTTTGCGCCCGGAAGCTGGTACAGGATCAGAACAGCAGCGGGCTTGCCGTTCGTTTTCGAAGAGATGGCGTACATCTGCGCGCCGAGTTCAACACGAGCAATATCCCCAACCCTCAGCACTCGGCCATCCTCGTCTGTGCGGATAGCAATGTTGGCGAACTCCTCAGGATCACTCAATCGACCCTTGGTCGTCACGGTGTATTGGAAAGCAGTATCCAACTCGGCAGGCGGCTCGCCGATCTTTCCCGCTGCGACCTGGACATTCTGTTGGCGGATCGCACTGAGGACATCGCCCGCCGTGGCGTTGCGAACTAAGAGTTTGTCGTGATCAAGCCAGATTCTCATTGAATACTCGGCAGCCCCAAAGATTCCGACATCACCTACCCCATCGATCCGCTTGATTTGATCTCGGATATTGAGTGTCGCATAGTTGCTCAAGTACACATCATCAAACTGGCCATCTGGAGATGTCACCGAAATAGCCAGCGCAAAGTCGGGCATTTTCTTGGTCACCGAGACGCCTTGCCGTTGGACATCTTCGGGGAGTTTGGACAACGCGCCAGAAACAAGATTTTGAACTTGCACCGATGCCATATCAAGATCGGTCCCGGTCTCGAAGGTGACACTCAACTGATACTGCCCATCACTTGAGCAGGTGCTCTTCATATACATCATGCCCGCAACGCCGTTGATCTGCTGCTCGATAGGAGCAGCAACGGTGTCAGCGATCACTTGAGCGTCGGCACCCGGATACACCGCAGATACAGCGATTGTCGGCGGAGCAAGGTTGGGATACTCTGCAATGGGCAACCCAACGAGCGAAGTCATCCCTGCGATAACCACAAGGATCGAAAGCACACTTGACCTGCCCCCCAAAATCTAGTCCATTTCTTATGCGAGTGTTCTCGTAGAATGG
>JARGPA010000005.1 GCA_029213305.1 Phycisphaerales bacterium | reverse complement strand
ATTTCTTGCGAAATATCTTAATAGTACGAGGCAATGGACAGGACCTTTGATTGATCTAAGGAACGAAATTGAACATCATGGATGGATGCTGCAGCGGATCGATTACTCTGTTTTGGGAGATGCGGTCGTTGCTCGACAACCAGAAATCGATGGTGTCCCCTTGACTGAGTATCTGGAAGTGGGGTTGAATCGGTTGGCTAGTCTCGTAGAGGAGATGACAGCCTATGTTCTCAGTTGCCGCATGCCACCGATGATCCAACTCAGCGTGACTGCTGTAGATCGAAGGTCTGCGACTTGCCCAGAGCGTTTCCAAGTCATTCTGGCTAACAGAGGGGCGGAGCCTTGGATTTTGAGTTACTCTGATTTGCCGTTCGACAACAGGTGACAAGCCCTGTAGGGCACCCCAACCAACATCCACATCCGTGCGCACAACCCCGTCCCGCCGCCCCATATATGGAGGCGGTTTTTTTACATACAAACGACATCATCACACAAATAAACAGGAACGCCAATGCGCCCCCGTCCGATCATTCAAACCTGAATCCAACACCCCTCAACGACGCCGACGAACAAACCCAACCCCCGCTAGCGCAAACACCGCACCAACCCCAGGCGTCGGCACAATCGCCATCTCGATCAGCACCGAGTCATTGAAAAAGTTCGTCGCATCATTCGGCCCAATGCCCTCGGGCTGAATCCCCGCAAGCGCCCACCCGTCTTCCGAATCGAGGAAGTCCAGCGTAAAGACCCGCTCCACACCAAAGTCATCCGGCGTGAGCATCACCTCGTAATCCGAGACAGTCCCACTCGCCGACAATACAACCGTGACCCCATCGCTCAGCTCGTTCGCCAGCGTGACCCGGACCTCCATCGTCAGCATCTCGCCTGTGTACACCCCGTCGCTGGTCCAGCGCCGATAGGTCATGTGATTCGCGTTGATGGACGAGCCCATCGGAGTCTGTGATGTCGCACTGATGAACCCAACACCGTTCTCGCTTGCTTTCCACCCGTTCCCATTCCAGTAATCAAGCAAGGGGAACCCGCCGGAGAACGCCCCGCCGTCACCGCTGCGTCCGTACCCATATTTCCACGACCCACTCCCGGTGCTGTCCGTGTGCCCTTGCTGCGCAACATCAAACTCGCCGCCAGCATCAACCGACCCGCCATCGAAACCGATCCCGTCATTCATCGCCAACTGAAAGTCATTCACTGAGTGTGCAATGACACCACCCAACGACAAACCACTCGCCGCACCGATCAAGCTCGCGCTCACTATCAAGTTCATGCTATGCCCCTATCAAATTGCCCCAAAACCGGCGCCGATGTGCGTCGGCCGATATATCTAGTGTGCTACAGACATCTTGCGCCGCCACTCAATTGTAGATTTTTATTAGAATCAAAGTCTACTTACCTAGTTTCCGCATCAACCTGTGTCCCAAGTTCTTAAAATTTCGCAAGCCAGCAAAACAGTTTTAACTCACTGCCAATCAATCGCTTAGCTATAAGTTGCTGCACCAAAGCAACCACATCTGTGCGCACAAACCAGTTCCCTGGCCCTCTATATGGAGGCCGGTTTATTTATGCACAAAGGACAACACATGCGACTCAACACAGATCATCAAACCAATCAACAAACCCTCACCAAGCATCTCCTCGACGATCTACTCGATCCTGCAAACACCCCAACCCAGATCTGCACAATCCACAACCTCACCCTGACCCAACTCGCCACCATCATCAACTCAACCCAGTACCAACGCGCTATCAACGAAATCCAATTCATCAACAACGCAAGATCGACACCCATCGAATCGAGCCTGAGACTCCAATCGAAATCCGTCGCGCGAGACATCGCCTCCGCCGCCTTCTGCGCAGCGCAAGATATCAATCAACTCAAAGCAACATGTGATCCGAAACTCGCAAGCGCTAAATCTAGATTCTTAGAAACTGCTCGCAAAGCAACGAACGAATTACATCTCTCGGACTCGACCACCAAGGTACAACGCCGCACCGATCAACACCAGATTCTTGATGATGTACTGACCCTCAAGAGTGGGGACCCCAAAGCTCTGCCATGTGACATCTGGAAGCAAAACCAATGGGATGAAAGTTCCAGGCATCTGAGCAAACATCAAAAAAATCCCGACCCGCGTCATCCATCGACCCATCCCCAACCATCGACCCGGATCGATCAGACAGATCCCGATTGCCACTTCCCACCATCCGAGGACCGGAATGAACCAATCCGGATCAACCCCCCAGTACACCGTGCGAGCAACCAAATCCGCAGCAGGACTCACCCCCAAGGGTTTGAGCACCCCAAACCAGATAAATACCACTCCCAACCCGAACCGAAGCACCGGTTCTCCCAACGCACGCATAGCCGCAGAAATCCGCTTATCAACACGATCAAGTTGTCCAGTATTCATACCCCAAGTCTATGCAACAATGACTTACCAAAGACTGCATCTAAACTCTTGTTCCCGTCGAATAAATCACTAAGCTCATTTGTTCATAAACGAGCTTGTTTTACTATTCGAAAAAGGAGAGAAAGAGATGAAGATCACAATATCCGCAATAGCAATGGCTACTGCCTTGTCCACCGCGTCTGTCGCAAACGCAGGCGTCTTCGATGAAGCAGTCCTCGGAGACTTCTCCGACGATCGCTTTGCACCAACCGTACTCGACTTTGAACTTGGTTCCAATATCGTGACCAACGAAGTCATCAACTCCAACGACCTAATCGACGGCGACCGCGACTACTACACATTCTCGTTGTCCGCTGGAGAGTCCATTGACTCCATCACGCTCGTTGACGCTTCCAATCCGCTCGGCGGATTCGATGCTACCGCATTCGTGGGCCTCGCATTCGATTCCATCTTCGACTTCGATGCAGACACATTCGACGGTCCAGGTCTCGAAGGATTCGTCCTCACAACTTCAGATCTCGTTGGAACCAACATCCTCTCCGAGACCTCCGGCGGCCTCGCAAGTCTCGGCGCAGGAGATTACTCCCTCTGGATCCAACAAACCGGAGACGCGCTCACAAGTGTGTCGCTCAACTTCAATGTTGTTCCTGCACCAAGCACTGGATTAGCTCTCGCTGCAATGGGTTTGATCACCGTTCGCCGCCGTCGCTAATCAACACTATTTCAATCCAAAGGCCCCAAGCCCCAAAACACCTCGCTCTATAGCGAGGTGTTTTCATATGATTCTACAAACGGACAGTTGAAAACCAACTGAACTGGCTCGCTACAATCGTGTATGTCTGAGATCAGCCGCCCACACATCCTCGTCGCAACTCATCACAAGTCAGGGACCGTCTGGCTCATCTCAACATTTCGCAGGATCGCTCAAGCAAACTCCTTCATTTTTAATCATCTCAATACCGGAGAATCGGGTTGGAATGTACGATCAGATAAGCTCGAATACTTTGAGCAACAACGAGCAATCAGCGAGTCTCAATCTGATCTTCCTGCGATCTTTGTCGATTATCATTCTGCCTTTCCTGATTTGAGCAACTGCAAAGGAACCCGAGGAGCTCGTGGGATTCATATCGTCCGTGATCCTCGAGATATGCTACTCTCGGCGGTTCGATATCATCTTGTATCTGACGAGCCTTGGTTGCATCAGCCTATGAAAGAGTTTGCGAATCAGAACTATCAGCAGAAACTAAACTCCTACAACACACTCGAAGATCGGATTAAGTTCGAGATGGATCACTACATGGGGCGTGCAATTCGCGAGATGCATGCGTTCGATCGTCAAGATGTTTTTCGTGATGTGAAGTACGAAGAGTTGATCATTGATCATGACATGTTGCTATGGCATGAACTATTGATCCACTTAAAAATGCGGGGGACTGAGATCATCCGATCTATGCAAGCGTTCTGGCACTCTTCGATCTTCGGTGAAATGAAAGAGGTTGCAGAATCCGGGAATCATAAACACATCCAAGACAGCAAACCGAAGCAATGGCAATCACAACTCTCTCCCAATACTCTTGATCTCATTCAACGCACCTTTGAAACTGAGATATCACAACTCGGGTACCAACTCGCAGATTCATCGGACTTGGTGTATACTCGTTGAATCTTGACTTGGAGGACTAGAAAATGCGTTTGTTATTGATCTTGATGTCTTTTTTAATGCCTGTTGTCTTGGTGTTGCCTGCTTGTTCTTCAACAGGGATTGCGATCCGCGAGAAGATGGGAACTCCAAAGCGCGAGCAGCTTGTGGATCGGGTTGACGAAACCCGGGATGCTCAAGAGTCAGCAAAGGAACAGTTTGCGAGCACTCTCGATGAACTTAAAGCATTGTCTGGGTACGCCGGCGGCGAGCTTGATTCGGCATATAAGCGGCTTAGCTCTCAGCTTGAGCGTGCACAATCACGAGCTGATAAAGTTCGCGCCAAGATCAAATCTGTTGATCGAGTGTCGAAAGCACTCTTTGCAGAATGGGAAGATGAACTTGAGGAGTATTCAACTGATTCACTCCGCAATGCTTCTGCGAGACAACTCGACGACACGAAGTTTCGATTCAATGAAGTGATTTATGCGATGCGAAAAGCAGAATCGAAGATGGAACCAGTCCTCGCGGCATTTAATGATCAGGTGCTTTTTCTCAAGCATAATCTCAACGCTCGCGCGATCGCATCTTTAGACTCCACATTGCTTGAGTTGGAATCAGAGATAGGTTTGCTTATTGCAGATATGGAAGCTTCGATCGCGGAGGCAAACTCGTTTATTGATGAAATGAGCGGGGAACAGTAGTTCCGGATTACTCATACAGCTTTGCGAACTGAGTCCAGAAAGTTGGGTAGGTTTTATCTACGCACTTTGGATTGTCGATGGTGATGTTTGGTCGGCGTAGAGCGATCAGGGACAGTGACATAGCCATGCGATGGTCGTTGTATGTTTCGAAGGTGATTGGTTCGCAGCTTGGGGAGCAGTCGACTCCAGAGTTGGGTGGAGTGATTGAGATGACATCGTCGTCGCCGTTGATTTTGGTTTCTACGAATACACTGAGTTTTCCGAGTTGAGATTGCAATGCGTCTATTCGATCGCATTCTTTTACTCGAAGGGTTTTTACTCCTTTGATGATGGTTGTGCCCTTTGTAAAGCACGCGATTGCGGCGAGAGACATCACTGCATCGGGCATATCTCGCATATCGCAGATGATTGGGTTGAGTGATGAGTTCCCTTTACACGCGAGTGTGTTTTTCTTTGTTATGAGATTGCATCCCATTTGTTCGAGTAGATGCGGGAACTGCGCATCTCCTTGCGAAGAATGATTGTTGAGATCGAATCCTTGTACTCTGATTGTCGCTTTGGGAACCAATGCGCCGGCGGCCCACCAATAGGTTGCTCCTGAAGCGTCTGGTTCGATATCAAGATTGAACGAATCTAATCCGGGGTGCACTCGAATGATTGAGAGATCATCAGAGTGTTGGACTTTGACACCGAGTTGATCGAGTAAGTCGAGAGTCATCCTGACATAGCTTGCGCTCGTTGTTCCTTCGGGCATTGAGATGGTTAATCCATCTTCGAGGTAGACAGCGACAAGCATCAGAGCAGTAATGAACTGAGATGATTGAGTCGGTCCGATTGTGAGTTGATTGGTGCTTAATTTGTTTGGAGGTGTAATTCGAAGTGGGGGGCAACCATGGTTGTTGAGGTACTCGATTGAAGCGCCGAGTGATTCGAGTAGATTTGCGAGTTCTTTAATCGGGCGCTGTTGCATTCGGTCATTGCCCGTGATGGTGAGGGGGGCGTTTGCGAGTAGGGCACTTGCGGTTAAGAATCGGGTTGCGGTTCCTGCATTGTTGAGATCGAGGGTAGAGTTTGATGAGTTGATTTCCCATCTTGCTCCGGTTCCGGTGATTCGCACAGTTTCGGGGTTTGATTGATCAACAACTGCGCCGAGTTGAGTGATTGCGTCGATCATTCTCGCAGCGTCATCTGCATCGAGCAAAGCGTGGTTGAGGTTTGAAGTGCCTTTGCACAAAGCGGCGAGGAGCAGTGCTCTGTTTGTGATGGACTTTGATCCTGGTGGATGGATGGTTAAGTCAAGGGGAGATGCACCAGGAGAACGCGACCAAACTGGAAGTGGAAGTTGGGTCGAGAGTGATTCGATATCGAGTTGTTCAGGAAAGTTCAATGGCATTGATTAGCCATCTTTGCGGAATACAGCGACGACATCTTCGATCGGTACGACAAAGAGTCTGTTGTCCCCTTCAAAGTCTACGGGGATTGCTTGCTTTGGATTGAAGAGGATTCGATCGTACTGGCGAACTGGGTAGTCTGGGTCATTCTCAACTTGTGTTGAGATTGCTACGACTCGTCCTGTGATTGTTGGGATTTCGATCTTGTCAGGGAGATGGATTCCTGATTTGGTTTGCTTTTTGTCTTCGTCTTTGCGGATGAGGACACGGTTGCCGATAGGTTCGACTGTTTCGAGTTCTGAGTTCTTTGGTTTACTGCTTGCCATGTTCGATTGTAGCTTGTGAGAATCGCAATGTTGTATCGAAAGAACGAATGCTTATTCGATCCCGCGGAGTGTCATTTCTAGTTCGAGGGTTTCGTCTCCTCGGATAACTGTGAGCTTGACGATATCTCCTGGTTCGTTGGCGGTGAGGATGGGCATCCAGGCTTCTACGGAGTCGATCTCTTGTCCATTCCAATGAGTAACCCGGTCCCCTGTGCGGAGTCCTGCGGCAGAGGCGCTGGTGTCTTCAAAGATCCGTTCGATGTTCATTCCACCCTTTGAAGAGTTCGAGGGGATAATACCTACTCGCACATTCGGGCCTTCTTTTGCTGGTTTTTTTGCGCCGGATGCGGGATGAACTAAACGTGCTTGACGAGTTGCAGCGTCGTATGCCATTGACGAGACGATGAGTGATACTCGTACACATCCTTCTTCGTCGATGAGCTCGGTAGTGTCATCTGGTGAGTGGTATCGTTCGTGAAGTCCTGTAAAGAAGAAGAGGTTTGGGACTGCGACGGCATCGAATGATGCGTGATCGGAGCGGCCTTCACCTACTGAAACTTCGGTTGAGTATGGGACTGCTGCGTTGTTGAGGTGAGGAGTTGCAAAGTCAGGGAATCCCTTTGCGGATTTGAAACCTCCGACTTCGAGTAGGCCGTCGGATAGGGTTCCGATCATGTCCATGTTGAGCATGACAACATGGTCTTTGATTGGGACGATTGGGTTTTGAGTGTAGTACCTTGATCCGTTGAGACCTGACTCTTCTGCGGTGAACCAGAGGAAGAGGATCGATCGAGCGTCTTCGTTGTCTGCGAGGAGTTGGTAACGCTGTGCGAGTGTTTTCGTACTCAAGATATTCGCGGTGGTACCGGTTCCGTTGTCATCTGCACCAGGGTGGACTTCACCTTTGCGGTTTGGCATTCTTGAACCGAATTTGCCATACCCGACATGGTCGTAGTGTGAACCGATGACGACATACTCATCTTTCAATGCACCTTTTCCTGGGAGGATGGCGCCGATGTTTGAAGTCCATTTCGGAGATCTTTCGATTTCAATATCCATCGAAATTTCTTCATCACCCAATGGGAGGACGGTCCCGGATTGGTTTGCTTGTTCGATGAGTGATTCGAGCGTGTGTGGGATCGAAGCATCGCTTTGGGTGTGGGCCAAAATTGCACGGGCGACATCTGGGGTGACATGGATTACTGGGATGTCGTATTGGGGACCGGTTTGTTTGCCGATCTTGGTTGATGGTGGGGATGTTGATTCGATAGTTTCGAGCAAGTGCACGCGAGAATCGGATGCGTTTGGAGGGGAGACGATGATAACAGCAGAAGCGCCTCTGCGTTCGAGCGCCGTCACTTTGTATGTTAAACGAGAGTTGTGGGACCATTTCCCGCCGTCGCGCCAGAGGGAGAGTCCTTCTTCGTCCATGGGCTCGTAGTTGAGGCACATTGCGATGCGGCCTTCGATGGATTCGGTTGTTTCGAATCCGAGGTAGTTGTTTGGACCTGAGACGATCGCGTATCCAACGAATGAAACTGGAGCGTTTACTGCGACTGATCCTGAGTATGCGAGTGGAGAGAACTCAACTCCTGGTTCAAATGTGTGGGTGCCAACTGTGAGTGTTTCAGTTGTCGGGGCGGCTTGTGAACCCATTTGGATTTGTTGACGAAAGTCTGTGAATGGGGTGATTACTTCTGTGCCGTCGGATGTGGTTTGTGTGGTTGGGAAAGCAGGGGTTAATCCGAGTTCGATGAGATGTGACTCGATGTACTGCGCTGCGTCTTCGATTCCGCGTGATCCCGGGATTCGACCTTCCATTGATGGGTCTGCGATTACATCGAGCATCTCAGTGTATTTTTTGACGAGTAATGCGTCGATTTCGGGGAGGTCTTCAAGCTCTGCTGCTTTGGCGTCTCGATCTTGCTTTGCTCTGTTTGATTCGAGTTGTTGTTTTGCTCTGCGTGCACGGACTTCATCTGCGGTTTCTGGGCCTGCGAAAGCGGAGAGAGGGAATGAAGCGAGGATTGTGAGGATGAGGAGTCGTCTGAGCATAATGATGTGTCCGCATTGGATGGGAGTTTGGAATGAGCTAAGTTGTACAAGTGTAGTTGGAAATGGTTGCTTGGGGGGTAAGTTGGGTAATGAAAAAGCCGCCCTGTTTATGGCGGCTTTGAGGGGGTGAGTTGTGAAAATGAGTTATGGGCAGCCTGCATTGAAAAGTATGAGGAAAGCAGAGATATCAAAGAAGTCGAATTCTCCATCTTGAGTTAAATCAACTATGGGATCCTCATTGCCAAGTAGTGTTAGAAACAGTGACATGTCGAAGAAATCGACTTCGCCGTCGCCTGTGAGATCTGCAAAGCAATCTGGGCAGGATAAACAGAGTTCAAGTCAGCAGGTTGTAATGTGCTTTTAGTGTGAAACTTATGTAAGTAGAAAATTCTCGGAAAGATTTTGGTAGAGGGTGTCGGCGAGTTCGCTCATGGATGGGATGTGTTGTTCGCCGAGGATTTGTGATATGGAGATTACTGGTCTACCGGCGAGGCCGCAGGGGACGAGTAGGTTGTAGTGGTCCATGTTTGGGTTGAGGTTGATTGCGAGGCCGTGGAGGGTGATCCATTTGCGGACTCGGACTCCGATTGCGCAGATCTTTGCGGGTTGATCGATTGATAATTGATGTTGAGGGTTGTCGGATGGCGATACCCAAACTCCTGTCGCGTCTGGGTCGATGTGCGCTTTGATGTCATAGGTAGCAAGGGTGTTGATGACTGCTTGCTCGAGTGATCTGATGTAGTCGTGTATCCGGAGCTTTGCAGCGTTGAGATCGATGATGGGGTAGCAGACGAGTTGGCCTGGGCCGTGGTATGTGACATCTCCGCCTCGATCGGTTTGGTGGAGTGATACCCCTTGTTGTGCAAGTTGTTCTTTGGAGAAGAGAACATGTCCTGGCGCGTCTGGTCTGCGGGTGACAGTGATAACAGGGTCGTGCTCGATCATCATGACACGTCCGAGGAGTGCGTCTGGGGTTTTTCGAGCGTCGAGGACCTGCGTGTGATGTGCTTGTTGGCGTTCATACGCTGGTTCGTAGGCGATTCGTTCGAGCGGGATGTGTGTCAATGGATTCACGGATGAACTATATCCAGTCCAGCGATCGATCGACCTATAGTTGTTGCATGACACAGATACATCCTACAGCGATCGTTTCAGATGAGGTAGAACTCGGTAATGGGGTCGAAATTGGACCTTTTTGTATACTCACAGGGCGAGTGAAGCTCGGGGATGGAGTGAAACTCATTGCTCGGGTCTCGATTCAGGGTCCTGTAGAGATTGGTACGAATACGGTTGTGTATCCGAATGCTTCGATTGGGTTTGAGCCTCAGGATTATAAGTTTGCGCCTGGTTCACTCACTGCGGGGGTAGTTGTTGGGTCGGATTCGATACTCCGCGAGAGTGTGACTATTCATTCTGCGAGTAATGATCACACCCCTACGAAGATTGGGAATCGGGTGATGATGATGATCGGGAGTCATGCGGGGCATGACTCTACAGTGTGTGATGATGTCATTATGGTTAACTCAACACATTTGGGTGGGCATTCATTGTTACAGGATCGTGTGATATTCGCAGGCGGGTCCATGCTTCATCAGTTCTGTCGAGTTGGGCGTCAAGCGATGACGAGTGGTTGTACTGTGTTGACGGGTGATCTCCCTCCGTTCTGTATGGCGGTGGGTCGGAACACGATTGTCGGGCTCAATATGGTTGGGATGCGTCGATCGGGGATGGCACGCGAGGAGATTGATGCGGTCCGATTTGCGTATAAGACGGTGCTTCGTAAGAATCCTCCGATGCCTGTGATGAAGGAGATGCTCGCGGAGCTAGGTGCGCGCTCTCCATCTGTGAAACTGATGTCTGATTTCATCGCAGAAGCGAAGCGTCCGATTGCGCCAGTCGGCGGGCGGAGAGTTTCCTGATGCCCATCTGGGGAGAGAACTCGGTGGGCATGAAAAATGATCCAGAGGGAGCAATCCCAACGGATGCGTGTGGTGCGGTGTGTGTACTTGCGTCTGGATCGAAGGGGAACTGCGCAGTGCTTGTTGTTCCAAAGACTTCGACAACTGCTCGTCGGGTGTTGCTCTTTGACGCGGGGTTGAGTCCGAGCCGAACAGCTCGATTATTGAATGAGCGTGGAATTCGTCCTGATGAAGTGGATGAGATCATTTTTACACATCTTGATTCGGATCATTGTCATTCGGGATGGGTGAAGGCGATCCGTCCTGGATCACAGACTGGTGCGTGGCGTGCAACTCTTCGGATTCATCGGATGCACATGGGGCGCGCCGAACGGATGGGGTTGTTGTATTCAAAGACTGAGCCTTTTGATGAACGGTTTTCTCCAGCGAATGGGATCGAGATTCGTTCATTGATCTTGGCGCATGATGATCTGGGAGTTGCGGTCTTTCGGGGGGAAATTCGATTGCCTGATCGCACGCATGGTTCGTTCGGATATGCGACGGATCTCGGGCACATTCATAACGGGTTGATTGAACATCTTTCAGGTGTTGATACGCTTGCGATTGAATCGAATTATTGCCCAGTTCTCCAAGAGAGTTCAGGGCGCCCGGCGTTTCTCAAGCATCGGATCATGGGTGGTGCGGGGCATTTGAGCAATGAGGAATCCGCGATGGCGGTCTCTCGGATCTCTCCTCGACAACAGTTGATTTTGTTGCATCTTTCACAAGAATGTAATGAGCCTGCGATTGCGATGGGGCATCATCGAAGATTCGTTGAGCAAGATGATGATCGTGAATGTGTGGTTTCACTCCAACAAGAGGCAACTCCTTGGATTCCAATCCAAGGTGGTGAGCACTCGGGTAGTCTTGAGATTCATACCAAGCACAAGCAGGTAGGGTTGTTTCATCAGAATCAATCGATTTCTGCAAAACAGTCTCGAGATCAGTTATGAGTGTTGGGCGTCAGATTGAACCCAAGCCTACGAGTGCTGAGTCAGCGAGGCCTTTGTCTTGGGGTGAACGAGAAGAACAGCGGCGTAATCGTAAATCCGGGAATCTTCATAGTACAAGCTATGGATTCATAGCTCGAGTTCGGAATCGGTTGAGTCGATTCACTCGTGCTTTGGGTTTGACACGGAACAAGATTGTTATTGACGGTGTGATCTACAGAGAACGGTCGACAACGAGTCTGCGTCGGACGCTCTCACTCACGGGGTCAGGGGTGAAAGAATACGATGTTGAGTTTTCAAATCGATCCTTAGCAATACAGAGTCAGCAGTACCCCTGGCGCGAGAAGATGCGTATTCGATATACACGCAATCGAGTCTTTGCGGATCTGGGGAATGACCCTCGGGTGCAGTTTGTTGATCAGCTCAAAGATTTGATTAAGCCTGGGTTCCGGGTCCTTGAGCTTGGGTGTGGAACAGGGAGCAGTAGTCGTCAGCTTGCAGAGCTTGTTGGACCATCTGGTGGGGTGGTTGCGATCGATCGTGACGGCGAGTCGATTCGGTATGCGAGGCAACGGCACCGGAGAGATCATCTTGGTTTTGAGCTTGGGTGGGTTGATACGCTTGAAGGTGAGCTTGATGGGGCTTTTGACGCGGTACTCGGGGTCGATCTGTTTCGGGATGTGGGTGATGAACCTGCGAAGAGCAGAGCGGTATCCTCGATCTGGAGGGTTCTGAGTTCGGGAGGGGTCATTGGAGTGTTGTCGATTGATCAGACTGAGCTTGGTTCAATCACGGATAGGCTGGGTGCTTTGGGCGCTGAGGAGATATCCTCCTATCAATCGCAGGGAGTGCATAGTTGGGGGAGCTGGGTGGGCAAGAGACCCGAAAAGAGCGAAGAGAAGACGAAGTGAGTTGAGCTTGATGAATTCAACGAATCGGTGGGATCGAGGGTCTAAGATCATTCAATGAACATGCAAGATGAACCTAATATGAATAGCTCTGAAAACTCCTCTGAAGAGAGCTCGCATCGCGCGGGTGCGACCATGTCGAGTGGGGCGAAAATTCTCGATACTGAAGAAGCTCGATCATTTGCGATTCGCGCGGCACAATCGTTGACAGACGATAAGTGTTCTGATGTCGTTGTGATTGATGTTGCGGGGTATTCACCTGTCACAGGATTTATTGTAATTGGGTCGGGTTCATCGGCGCGTCAAATGCGGAGTGCTCTTGAATCTCTCGAAGAAGTTGCACAAGAGTGCGGCACGAGCACATTCCAGATTTCCAAAGACAACGATGCGCTGTGGTTGCTCGCGGACTTTGTGGATGTGGTTGTTCATCTGTTCGAACCAAACGCTCGATCGCATTACGACCTTGAGGGTTTGTGGATGGAGGGAGAGCGTCTTGAAGTACCACCTTCATCAAGATCGCAATCTGGCGGTGCGTTTGGCGGCGAAGGCAGCGTATAAGCAATGGATGCGGTCAAGGTCAATCTTCCATCTCATGAATATAAGGTGACGATTGGTGCAGGTGCGCTCGGGCGTGTTGCGACATTTTTGACAACAGATTTGGGTTCTTCGCCTCAGCATGCGTTTGTGATTGCAGATTCTGGTGTTCCACGATCGTTTGTAGATTCAGTTGTTCAAGCAATAGGCGCAAATGGTTGTGAAGTGCGTGTTGAGACACTGACCCCAAGTGAGCAAGATAAATCGGTTGAAACAATCCATGAGTTGCTCAAGCAAGTCGCGTTGAGCGGGCATACTCGCGCAGATCCTGTCATCGCGATTGGTGGAGGAGTTGTTGGCGATATCGCAGGATTTGTTGCAGCGTCCTATCAACGAGGCGTCCCGGTTATTCAATGTCCCACGACATTGCTTTCGATGGTTGATGCATCGGTGGGTGGGAAAACGGGTGTGAATCTGAGCGTGGAATCTTCAAATGGTGAACAATCACTCTTGAAGAACTTGGTTGGTGCTTTTCATCAGCCTCGCGGGGTATTTGCAGATATTGAGGTGCTTGAGTCTCTCGATGAGCGGTACAGAGTATCGGGGTTGGCAGAGTGCGTGAAGCATGGGATGATTGGCGCAGGGGTCGGGATTGAGCATGCGGGACTCATGGATTGGATGCTTGAGCATTCTGATTCGATCCGAAGGTTTGATCCAGTCACAATTCAAGAACTGGTTGTTCGGAATGTTTCGATCAAAGCAGATGTTGTTGTTGCAGACGAGCGTGAATCGATTGAAGCGAAAGCTGGCGGACGGATGTTGCTCAATTTTGGGCACACCTTTGGGCACGCGGTTGAGACGATTGGGGATCTGAGTCCTGATGCAAGTCGACCTGAGCTTGCTCCTCTACATCACGGCGAAGCTGTCGCGCTGGGTATGATGGCGGCGTGCAATGCGGGGTTGAGCGCGGGATTATGCAGTCAGGATGTAGTTGATGGGCTCAAGAAAGTTCTCGAAGCGTTCAATCTCCCGACCCGGGTTGGTGGGCTCCCAACGACATTGAAAGTTGTTGAACGGATGTCACATGACAAGAAAGTGTCTGGGAAGGCGCTTCGGGTCATTCTTCCCACAGGATGGGGAAAATGCGAGATTATCAACGATCCTGATCCGGAATGGATCATGGATGGTATTGATTCGATTCGCGCATAAAGATTTTTTGATTCGATTATTCTTGACGGGATTTGGGTGGGGTGATTCCCTGATTCGGAGTGGCCGTTCGTCTCGTGTTCGTAGAACATTGGAGAAGAAATCGTGAAGGCTCCGATAAAAAGCTTGTAATGAACTATGCATTGAGCATGGGAAGTTGCCGGAGTTACACTGTGCGAACATTTACTGTCATCAATCAAAAGGGCGGATGTGGAAAGACAACATCCGCGATTAATCTCGCATCGGCGTTTGCTAAAACAGGGTGTCGTACCCTTTTAGTCGATCTTGATCCCCAGTCGCATTGCGCTGCGGGGCTTGGTGTTCCTGAGGATCGTCTTGATCTTGATGTATCCGATGCGCTTCGCGCTCCGGTAGATCAGCCTTTGAATCGGGATCGGTTGATCTGGCATGTCAGTCGTCATTTGGATTTGTTGCCTTCAAGGATGAAACTTGCGGGTATTGAAGCGGCGCAAGGCGGGTTAGCAGATCAAGACAATAAAGCACTTCGTTTAAGATCAGTGTTGAATCGACTTCGCAAAATTGAACCGAGCATGGATGAAGGTGCAGAGTCTAACTCTGAGTCGAGTTCTCCTGCTTTGATGTACGATGTGTGTGTGATTGATTGTCCTCCTTCGATTGGACTTTTGTCTTATAACGCGATCGCAGCGGGTCGAGAAGTAGTAATTCCTGTCGAAACGAGTTTCTTCTCGTTGCGAGGGGCGGCGAAACAGGTTCAGACTGCTCGATCGATTGCTCGGAAATTGGGGATGCGGATTCATCCCCGATTACTTGCGACGATGCACGATCCGAGTCAGCCTCTTGCGCGTGACTTGCTTGATGATTTACGGGATCGATTCGGCGCTGGGATGATTCCAATCGTTGTTCGATATGATCACGCGTTGAAAGAAGCGGCGTCGTTCGGGCAGCCGATCGATGAGTATGACGATGAATCGATGGGCGCGGAAGATTATCGATCAGTGTGCGAGTGGCTTGTTGAGCATGTTGATATAGATCGGCCGGAACCTGATTCGATTGTTGAGTCGAAACCGATGCCGGTCTCTACTTTGGCGAATGCATCATTGACTCGTGCTCCACAATCTGGATCAAGTGATGGAGATGGTGCGCCTTTGAGTCGTGCTCAAGAGCTTGCGATGCGTGCGAGAAATATGCAACAAGCTCAGTTTGCTCCTCAGACGCAGAAACCGACATCGAGCTCTGCGACGGCGGTGCTTGAAACGAAGCCTGTGGTGCTCAAGCGGTCGTTGATGCCTCATCGGCCTGTCGCGATCGAGCTTGTGGATGATCGGGTTGTGCGCCCGAGTCAGGCGCCTGCGATTGATTATACGAAGGTGAAGCATTTGTTTGGAATTCGCAAGACTTCTAAGGGTGTGCTCTTCGTGCAACCCAAGTCGATCGGTTCACGAATAGAACTTGCAGGTGATTTCAATGATTGGAAACCTGAGCAGACTTCAATGACTTGTAATGAAGCGATCGGGGTCTTCGAGAAGCATCTGATATTACCCAAGGGGCGATACGCCTACAAGTTAGTGATAGATGGCAAGTGGTGCCTTGATCCTTATAACCCGGATCGAGCTGAAAACGGGCTTGGTGGACGAAATAATGTCGTTCGGATCGACTGAACTGAGTAGATCAGTGGAAATCACAGTGCGGAATTCGGTCTGTTGTGATGAGTTGCGATATACTCAATCAGCAGTGAAGGCTTCGATTGGTTAACGGCATTGAAGTCTACGGATGAGTACATTAGAGCGGGGAAGGATCCCCAAGATCATGACATGATCGCAACGAGCGGAGCTCACTATGGACGAGATCGGATCAGGGAACTCAGATCATCAGGGAACTGAGCATCTGGAGTTACAAAACGAACTCGCGAGCAACAAGCAGAGCGATCATCTCCGGCTTGCGGATATCAATCACGAAGAGTATGACGCGCTGGCAGATTTGTTTCTTGACGGCGGTAGCTTTGCGCCTGAGCAAGCGGTTATCCAAGATTCTCATCTGGTTGAGACTGAATCTGACTCTGATATAGATGTACCGAATCATGATACTCATACTCCGGTGCTCCAGTTAACTTCGTGTGATGAATCTGAGCCGTTTGAGCCTGAAGCTTCGAGTATGCGTATTTTGGAAACTCTAGATGCAACCAATGCGAATGCAAGCGCGCTTCTCGCAGAGCTCCTTGGAGAACAGGATGCAGGGGTAGACGAACACGATCTTGGTTATCAGGAGCATGCTGGATCATTTGATGTGGGAGATTCGTCTGAACCGGTTTTGATGCCCAACCCGACTTTAGAGGTTGTTGTGCTTGGACATCTCCCAGTGCGTGCAACGCTTTGGGCGCGTCAGTATGCATGTAGTCAGGCGAAAGACAATGATGAAGTTGTCGCGTTGATTCGAGCAGCGTCTGGATCGACGGCGGTAGATTTGATTACATCAGGTGAAGAGATCTCTTCACGGACATATGCACATATTGATGATGCGATTGCATCGGTTTCTGTTGTTGCTGATCGTGTGATTCTACGGGTTGATAGCACTTCTGAACCTGAGTTGCTTGATCGTCCTGAGGTTGAGGGTGTCACAATCTTGACAGGTGCGGATGAAGCAGCGGTTGTTGCATCATACCGATTGATCAAGACTCTCGATGCAACACTCGGCGAACAGCTTGAGGATGGGTTTGCTCCATTGCTTCGACTCGCGGTTATGGGTGCGGGAGCAGAGCAAGCACAAGATGCGTGCGAAAAACTCCGAAACGCGGTAGATACTTTTATACACAGACCGATTGAGATCGTTGCTGGTTCTGCAAGGATTGACGCGACGGGTACGAAGAATATCTATCGCGATTCGGTTGCTTATCCGGTATCTCAGATTGTTGATTTACTCGTCGCAGCGGCGATGAAAGATGATGAGCCTTTGACTCTCCATCTTGTTGATGATTCCGATTTTGATTCCGACGAACCAGTTGCTGATCTCGAATCTGTGATTGATGACGATCGACGCGAGCATGCAGTTGTTGAGTTTCCATCGGCGGGTGTCCCATTGCCTGAACCAAAGATGTCGAGACGAGCAAAGAGAGACTTGTCTCGCGTAGAGATGGAATCTGGGATTGAAACGCACAATGAGTTGGAATCCAATGAGCTTGAGATGGACTCCAGATCTGAGGATGTCAAATCTATCAATGCGAAGCCTGCGGATGCGCCGACTCATCGAGATGGGCTTTGCGCGTTGATTGATGGACTATCCCCGATCGAAGCAAGATGCCCAAAGGCACCTGGGGTTGAGCTTGCGATTGATGCTTCGGGTCGATTGCACTTAGTTGTTTGCGATGCAGATACGGATGATGCGATGAATCGATTGCTCGCAACCCAGACCTGGGCGAGGAATAACCTTGGGTTGTTGCTTAGAGCAGAGCCTGGGCTTGGGGTGCCTTCAGCGTCGCGTGATGTTGATACCGATGCGACGATGCATTTGATCTCTGAGGATCCTCGTAATATCCGTGAGATCTATGACACGACTGTGCGGATATATGCTCTTGCTCGCGTTCGGGTTGGGAATATCGTCGCTCAGGTCGCGACTGCGATCAACTAAACAGTTGAATACTTTCAACTTGGTTTGTTAAGGGCATCCTTGCGCGAATGCGGATAGGAATGTGCCAATTTGCTGGCAACATTACAGGAGTGATATAAAAAAGCCCTCGAAGATTCGAGGGCTTTTAAGGTTGGTTACTGGGTATTCGTTAAGCGGAGTTTGCTTTCGCGACTCGTAGCTCTTCGAGCTGGGTCTTGTTCTCGATGGCGGCCTTGTCGATAACGTATTCGGCGCCTTCGTTCTTTTGCTCTGGTAGATCGAACATGTGATCCATCATGACTTCTTCAAGAACTGCACGCAGTGCACGAGCGCCTGTTGCACGCTTTGCTGCTCGTTCTGCGAGCAACTCGAGTGCGTCGGTAGTGAAGGAGAGAGATGCGCCTTCGAGACTGAAGAGATGTTGGTACTGACGGATCAGTGCGTTCTTTGGTTCAGTCAAGATTTGAATCAGCGCCTCGTTAGCAAGAGGCATGAGCGGAGTGATCACAGGGAGGCGGCCTACGAGTTCGGGGATGAGTCCGTATTCGACGACATCTTCGTTTGTGATCTGTGATTGGAGCCATTCACTTTCAGCTTTTTCATTGATGAAGTGTTTGCGCTTTGTTGATTCATTTGATGAATCGCCGCCGACACCGAATCCGATCTTGGTTTGTCCTAATCGTCTGCGGACGATTTCGTCTAGGCCTACGAATGTGCCGCCGACGATGAAGAGGATGTTTGTTGTATCGAACTGGATGTATTGTTGCTCTGGATGCTTGCGTCCACCTTGTGGAGGGACATTGGCGATAGTGCCTTCGAGCATTTTGAGTAGTGACTGTTGGACGCCTTCACCTGAAACATCGCGGGTGATGGAGACATTTCCTGATGACTTACCGACTTTGTCGAGTTCGTCAATGTAGATGATTCCTCGTTGGGCGGCTTCTACATCGAAGTCTGCGGCTTGGAGCAGTTTGAGAAGCAGGTTTTCGACATCTTCGCCGACATATCCAGCTTCGGTGAGTGTTGTTGCATCACCGATTGCGAATGGGACTTTGAGCATGCGCGCCATAGTCTTTGCGAGTAGGGTCTTACCTGAACCGGTAGGGCCGATGAGCAGGATGTTTGATTTGTCGAGTTCGATATCGTTTGCTTGCTCAGATTCTGAGTGCATGAGTCGTTTGTAGTGATTGTGGACAGCAACGGAGAGGGACCGTTTTGCCATTTCCTGTCCGATGACATACTGGCTCATGAAATCGACGATCTCGCGTGGAGTCGGGATTTCTGAGAGTTGAGCAGATACGGAAGAAACTCGTCTACGTTCCTGGCGGAAGATATTCTGGCAGAGTTCTACACAGTTTGAACAGATGTAGACTTCTCCTGGGCCTTCGACCATTGGGCCGACTTCGCGAGAAGTCTTGCCGCAGAATGAGCAGGTTGTGATTTTTCGGCCTCTGAATCCTGTTCCGGATGTTGATCCGGTTTCGGTAGTGGTACCGGAATCTGATCCAGTTGAACTATCTCCTGAGTCGGAGTTGTTCTGTGGGTTATTTGCACGATTGTGTTGGGAATTATCTGACATAACGAGAATGACCTCTCCAAGTTCACGCCGGGTGCATACAGAACACGGCTCGTGTGAATGGTATCGGTAAACCGACACCCCCGGCTCAACCCTTATTTGCGGGCTTTTTCATGTTCTTGGCGCATATATTGCGCTTGTGAAAACCCGCCCGAAAACCCTAGCCTTGTGAGTGTCTTGGCACAAGTGGTGGGGGGATATGAATATCAAGAAGGGGGTAAAAAACCGGTATAATCGTTTGAAACCGATCCAGAATTTATCAGGGTGCGGGTATCTCTTTGCAGTTTAAGAGTTGTCTGGATCTGAAGTGGGCTCTTCGCTCATATTTCTTGATGCTTCTTGAATGATGCTTTTGCGTGTGATTTCGTATTCTTCGTTGGTTATTTGGCCGTTGCGCTTCATTTCATCGAGATGTTCAAGGAGGCCTCCTCCTGTTTGGTTTGAACTGCTCTGGTCTTGTGAGAACAGCGCTCTGCGAATTGCGAAGATGGCTATCCCCCCGACGAAGATGACAGCGAGCAGGATTACAAAGTACATCCAGAGCTTTGGGTCTATAGATTGAGAGAGAGTAAGTGAATGCATTGAGAGATGATATCACCGAACTGCTTGGTGAGCAGGGGTTGTAGGGAGTTGGTTGATAATGCGATGAGGAAGTGTGGTGATGTGATTAGGATCTGGTTGGGGATTTGATTGAGAGCAGTCATGTTTCGATTGGTGCAATAATGAAGAGTTGTGTAGTAAAGAAAGTTTATTATAAGAATGCAACCTGATAATAACAATTGCGTATATTTGCGGTAAGCGCACCCGTGGTGAGGCACATTCCCACAGCGGTTAGTCGAAATCGCATGCTCGTTTCATAATTGTGACGAAGCAATTAATGCGTGTTATAACAAAACATAGTTAAAGAGGATTGTATGAAGCATTTATTATTTTGCGTGGTTGTTTCGTTTTCTTCAGTGAGCTTTGCGGGAGTTTCTCCGGGCGGTTTGGTCGATCCGACTCATGCAAATATGAGTCGTTCTCGTATTGTCGCAGTGGATAGTTTATCTCCGTTTCATCGTACTCGCGGGGATGAAATCTTCGGGTCAAGCTTTAGCGGCGGAAGTAGTCATTCTTCAAATGATTTTTGGAGTATCGGGAATGCGTACTCAATTGATATGTTCCGCGATGAAGACTCGCTCGACTTTGATCGGAGTGGGAGTATCGAACTCAATGATCTTGGCGCCGCATCGCGGATGCAGGGAATCGAGAGCCAGAACATGTCTGGATCCGCTCGGGTATTAGAACCAGTTTCTTACACTTTGAGTGTGGTTGTAACTCCGACTTTCAGTGAGTTTAGCGGGGATGTAGTTGCAACACTCGGTTTCGATTTCTCTGTAATAATGCTTGGCACTTCGATAACCATTATTAACGAAGGCCTGCAGATTGATTTGACTTCAAACACAGATGAGTATGTCTTTGAGTTTTCAGGGATTTTGGATCCTGGGAATAGTCTTGGTCTAGTGGATTTTAGTAGTGCATCAATCTTGAGTACGGTGATTGATGAGCCCGGGGAGTTGGTACACGCGGGTTACACGATGTCAGTTGATATGAGCTTTGAAGCAGTTCCTGCGCCGTCATCGCTGGCGGCGATTGGAGTTCTTGGATTGATGGGGACGCGGCGTCGGCGATGAATATGAGTTAGAAGGAACTCGATGCAATCTCTTCTCGGAGTGGCATGAGGAGATTCGGGAGAGCGTATTCGTCGACGAGGTTTTGACCTCGTTCGATCATCTCGTCGAGCTTTGTCGTGAGTTCTTCGAGATTCGTCACGGGGTCGTATCGACGCAGAGTGAGGTAAACCGAGATTGGATCGGTGTTTGGTTCGTGAGCTTTTTTACCCTTCGAGCGGGTTTTGACTTCGAAGTGAACTTCTAGGCCGTCGTCTTCGATGAGTTTCATACCCATCGTCGGTTGGCAATCAACGATGTTAATTCCGTCAACATCGAGCATCGCAGCCATCGGTGATCCTGCAAGGAGCGCGTTGGCGGTGATTGTGTCGTGGTTTCCTTTTGCAGCGAGATCGAAGCCGTAGAGGAGTTCGATGTATTCGATATCCAATGGTGATATTGAGAGGAAGTATGGGGAAATTTCCATCGAGGTGCGATGTATTGAATACATCTCATCGGCACTTGATGGGTTTACTACTCCTGCTCGCACGGACGCATTCCGGATCGCGATCCAGCGATGCGGTGTTGCATTAGGAGCGGACTCAAGAGCGAGTTCATCTTTGTATCTTCTGAATGCGTTCATCGCGGGGTATGAACGGCGGGTTCGCTCGAAGAGTTCAAGGATCGGCTCGCGATTGGAAGGGAGTTCCATGCGAACATTGAGTTTAGAGTTGATGTAGAAATCGGAGCAGAGCGCGCGGTATGTGCTTGGCATGTGACTGGCCTCCTTGCCGATGGATGTATTTGTAAAGTGTAGCGGATTCTGCAGATTGCTGCGTTAGGAAGTGGTGAATTGGTGTCGAATGGGGACAAGCTGTCGATAAGTCAGACATCTCCAGATCCATTCAAACGGGCCCATTGTGAAGAGTTGCAGCCATACGAGTGAAAATGCAATATTGATAGCCCAGATGCTGAAGACAACGAGCCAAAGTGTTGGGTACTCAATGGTTGCGAAGTATCCCATGCCGTAGCCGTAGAAGAATGTTGTGCAGAGGATAGTGTGGAGGAAATAGTTTGTGAGAGCCATACGTCCAACTGCGGCAAGTGGTATGCAGATGATTTTGGCCGGTGCCCATTTCGAGAGTGCGATGACAAATGCTGCATATCCAAAAGCGAGCGGGACTCCTGCGGGTTGAGCGAATGATTGCCACATGAAGCCTGGCTCGAGTGTGAAATTCTGATAAGTCGCGTAGAAGCTTGCTGCAGTGAGAGGGATACCCAATCCAAGGCAAATGGCCGCAGTGATCACATAGAACCTCATCGGTTTTTGACCTGTGAGGATTCCCATTCTCGTGAGTCCCATTCCCATTGACATGATGCCCCAGAGGAGTGGGAGGAACAGGATTCCGATAGTCAATTGCATGATGAGCGTCATGAAGAATCTTGTTTTCATAGCTTCAATGAATGTGCCGCTGTATCCAGCAATTTCAACTGCTGGATCAGCTGAGAGTTCATGGACATCAATATGTCCTTCTCGCAATGCCCAGTATCCGAATGCAGAGAATCCAATCATGAGGATTGATCCGAGGTAGTAGAGAGTAAGTCCTGCGAAGAACTGGACTTTGGGGTTGATACGGCGGATCCACCAGAGGAGTGTCAGTCCTGCGAGTGCATAGAAAGTGAGTATGTCGCCGTACCAGAATAAGTATGCGTGCAACATTCCGAAGAAAAGCATCCAAGCGCATCTTGAATACCAAAGAGATGCGCCTCTTTGCAGCTTTGTGTGGTAGTTGCCTGATTCGTCTGCGGTGTCATACTTTCGGGCGTACATGACGACTCCGGATCCGAAGAGTAGAGCAAAGATAAACATGAACTTGCCCAAGAAACCGGTTGCGGTAATCGTGTGCGCGAGATCGTTTGCAGGAGAATCAGAGATTACCTCTGGGTTGGTCATTGCAGCCATCGGCCAGGCGAATGCAACAATGTTTGGAACGAGGATACCTAAGAGAGCGAAGCCTCTGAGGGTGTCGATTGAGTTGAAGCGATTTGAAGATGCTACAGGTTTGATTGCTGGAGCGAGTCGTTCATGATCCATTCGATGATTTCCTCTGTCTTTGTAAGATCATCAATTACCCGATGTGCTCCAGCTGCTTTGAGAGTATCGGAGGTGTCGTGGCCGGTAGCAACTGCGAGAGATCGGCATCCAGAGTCGATTGCGCATGCGACATCGTGGATAGTGTCTCCGATGATGATAACTGATTGGGGATCGAGATCGATGTTTTTCACTTGTCGATAGTTTTCGATCGCGACCGGCGGGAGATGCGATCGGATTGGGTTTTCATGTGGAGATGAATCTCCCCAGGCGTTGATCGTGAAAAGTTCTGGATCGAATCCTGCTGATTTTACTTTGATGATTCCGGTTTCTTGGAAGTTGCCTGTGAGGAGCCCGATGGTTGGATTCGAGTCATGAGATGAAGTGGCGTTGACGAGTTCATGGGCGCCAGGGAGTGGCGTCGCGACTTGTTGTGATTGCGAAAGTAAATCAAGCAAACGGTGGTAGTTGCTTCTCATTGAATCGATGTTTGAGTTTGTCGGGTCAACATTGTTTTTTTGGAGCATCTCTTTGATGATGACGGGGTCTAGGCCTCCACCGAATCTGATGCCTTCGACGCTGAATTCTTGGTTGAAGAGTTCTCTTCCAGCATCGCGTAAGCAGGTGACTCCGATGTGTTTGGATTGGAGGAGGGTCATGTCGATATCGAATAAGATTAGCATGAAAAGATTGCTCTCATTGAAAGTTATTCAAATGGGGACATTTCGTTGTATTTCAAATGTCGATTCGTTTGGTTCAGTGCGCACATGAGCGTGAATTTCTCGTTCGACTAGTCCAGAAGTTTTTTTGCGAATCTCTTCGAGATATGATTCGAGTGTCGATTCGTCACCTTGTGCTTCGAGCATGACGGTACCGTCGTGTTCGTTGCGTACCCATCCGGTGACTTGGTATCTGGATGCGATAGATCGAGCCCTTGCACGGAAGGCGACCCCTTGTACTCTGCCTTGAAATATGATTCGTTGCCGAGTTACCATGATGTATTGTAGTACTTTTTTGACGGAAGTGCGCATTCGGACGCTGTGAGGGCGTTGGGTGCTGATAACTCGTGATGAAATCTATCTTCATGAGCAGGAATTTGGATTTCGTTGGCACCGCTATGATGTGGAGCTAGAGTCTGTTACAGCAAAAGAGAAGATTAGAGGTAGGATTGAGCGGATTCGTGTCAGACCAAGACGATCGACAGCGTGTGCGCGATGCATCAGACATCGTGGCGGTTGTTGGTGAGCACCTTGCTCTTAAGCCGAAAGGGCGAGAGTATGTTGGGTTGTGTCCGTTTCACGAGGATCGGAACCCTTCGATGTGTGTGGTACCTGCGAAGCAGATCTTCCATTGCTTTGTTTGTGGCGCAGGCGGAGATGTATTTACCTTTATTCAGAAATACCATTCGATGGGATTCCGTGAATCTCTCGAATATCTTGCAGAGCGCGCGAATATTGAACTGACTGCGTTTAAACCTGGTGCGAGTGGTGGGGGAAACTCTGACTCATCAACTGGGATTGGTAAACGCGAAATCATGACTGCGAATGAAGCTGCACAGTCGTTTTTTAAGACTATTTTAAATCATCCAGAGCATGGGCAACTTGCACGCGAGATCATTGATCGTCGTGGGATTTCTGATGAGATGGTTGAGCGGTTTGGGATTGGCGCGAGTCCTGATCGTTGGGATGGTTTGTTCATGACGGCGCAAAACAAGGGGATGGGAATTGAAGAGTTCTTGGCTGCGGGATTGATTAAGGCTCGAGATACTGGTGGGCATTACGATGCTTTGCGGAATCGATTGATCTTTCCAATTTGCGATCAGATTGGGCGTGTGATCGCGTTTGGTGGCCGCAAGATGCAAGAGGAGGATGAGCCGAAGTATCTCAACTCTCCGGAAACTCCAGCATTTCATAAATCAACGACACTCTTTGGTATCAATCATGCATCTCGTGCGATCAAGCGTGAGCGGACAGCGGTAATCGTTGAAGGGTATACCGATGTGATCGCATGTCATCAAGCAGGGGTAGAGCATGTCGTTGGTACACTTGGTACTGCGTTGACTAAGGGACACGCAACAGTGCTCAGACGATTGTGTGATACGGTTGTCTTGTTGTTTGATGGTGATGACGCAGGAATCAAAGCAGCGGATCGAGCGATCGAGGTACTCTTCTCGGAAACAATTGATATTAAGGTCGCGGCGCTCTCGGGATTTACTGATGCAAAAGACCCTGACGAGTTGCTCAAGCTTGAAGGCGGTGCAGATGTATTTCGCAGAGTGGTCGAGAACTCGATTGAGTTGACGAAGTGGAGATTTGATCGACTCCGTGATGAGCTCAAAGATGCGGGGCCTGCGCGGGTAACACAACGGGTTGAGGAAGAGATTCGCAAGCTTAGTGATCTTGGGTTGGCAGAGTTGTCTCCGATGCGGCGAGGATTAATGGTCAAACAGATCGCGCAAGCGGCGCGAGTTGAGCAGTCAGTAGTTGCGGGTGCGATCAAGATGGGTCGGAATCAGCAGAATCGGTTTACGCCTCCGATTGAAGATGTGGATAATCTTCAGCAAGAGGTGAACTGGAAACCGGATGCTCGTGAGCAGTTACTGGGGTGCTTACTCTACGATGCGAACTTATGGTTGCTCATGAGTAGCGAGCAGAGATTGCTTACCAGAACGACGGCGTTCGAATCACAGTTATCAATAACAGTTGCGGATGTGATGCATCAGAGCGCTGAAAATGGGGCTGGGACAGGACTTCATGCGGTGCTTGATGAGTTGGCGTCATTGGGCGATGAGACAGGACAATCTCTTGTTGAAGCGGAACAGCGTGCAACGATGTTGCGTCAGATGATTGCCCGAGACACTGAAGGGATCGCAGAACGTGTTACTCGGCTGTTTAATGAGTGTCTTGAGTCTGTCGCGTTGATAGATGCTCGTGTTGAGCGGGGTTCTGAAGGGGTATCTGAGGATCAGTCAGATGAATCTGCGAAGTTGCAAGCATTTATTGAAAACCAGCGTGGTATGCGTAAAAAGTTTGGTCGATCAGGGAAAAATCTACTTAGCGGAGACTGAGTGAAAATATTTGAGCATGAATCACTCGGAGAGGTGTGGTTGGTGCGTATATTTGTGATGGTATTTTTGGAGAGATGTTCATGATTGGTATATTGCACCCCGCCGTAGCAGAGCTGATCGAAGTCGGAAAGCGACGCGGTTGGCTGAGCTATGAAGAGCTCAACAACATCATTCCAGATGAGTATGTTGAAACCATCCCTATCCACTCGTTGGTAACACAACTCGATACTCATGGGATTGAGCTTGTCGATGAGATGGAGTTCCGTGGGCGCGTTTTCCGTGCTCAACGATCGGGTGATCTTCGAACTACAGAATCCGTAGGGTTGTTGATTGACCAGTTCCGTGCGATGTCAGTCGCGGGCGGCGAACATCTCGGGACTGGAGAGTCGATCCGTTTGCGCATGAATGCGACGCATTACGCGAATGGCACTGGTGCGATGGATGCAAAGCAGATCGCGGAAGCTGAGAAGGATGTTGAAGAAGCTCGTGATATGGACGAGCAGAGTGTTCAACGCGAACTCGACGAAGCAGTCGCAGGCGATCCAAACGCGAAACGCATGGATGACCCAGTCAGAATGTATCTGACACAGATGGGTTCGATTCCGTTGCTTACTCGCAATGAAGAGGTTCGGCTTGCGAAGAAGATCGAAACGACACGGATGATCTTTCGTCGACGATGCTTGGAGAATGATTACATCATCTCTCAAGCGATCGAAACACTCAAACTTGTGAGCGAAGGAGCATTGCCCTTTGATCGTACAATGCGTTTGAGCACCCTCGATGATCAGGCGAAAGATAAAATATCGCTTCGGATCCCTGCGAATCTTCCTACGATTGAACGACTCCTTGAACTCAATCGAACAGATTGGGCAGCGTTAAACGATCTTCGTAAAGAAGATGGTACGATCCGGGAGACCAAGAAGGCGAAAGAGATTCGTCAGAAGATTACTGTTCGTCGCCGACGGATGGCGTCGTTGATTGAAGAGTTGTGCTTGCGAACTGGACGGATTGTTCCATTGATGCGCAAACTCAAATCTATCTCTGAGAAGATGATTGCTCTTGAGAGTGAGATGCTCCAAGCAGCGAGGTATCCAAAGAAGTTTGATAGCGAAGATCTTGAGGTGCTTCGTGAAGAGCTCAATGGATTGCGAGATTTGGCGACTGAGGAGCCTGAGCAACTCAGAGAACAGATTCAGCAGATATCAACTGTGTTCTGGGAATATGAGCAAGCGAAGCGTGATCTCTCAGGCGGGAACCTTCGGTTGGTTGTTTCAATCGCGAAGAAGTATCGCAATCGCGGGTTGAGCTTCCTTGATGTGATCCAAGAGGGAAATACTGGGTTGATGCGCGCGGTCGACAAGTTCGAGTACAAGCGTGGGTACAAGTTCAGTACCTATGCGACATGGTGGATCCGTCAAGCGATTACGCGAGCGATCGCAGATCATGCACGTACGATTCGAATTCCGGTTCACATGATCGAAACGATGACGAAGCTTCGTAATATTCAAAAGACTATCCAGCAAGAAACTGGTGCAGAACCAACCGCGGAAGAGATCGCAGACAAAGCTGGGATGAGCCCGATTGAGGTTCGACGAGTGATGAACATTTCTAAGCATCCGGTGAGTCTTGATCGACCAGTGGGCGAATCTGAGGATTCGAACTTTGGTGATTTCTTAGAGGATTCAAATCAAGATGCGCCAGCGGTGGCCGCTGCTCGGGATATGCTCAAGGGAAGAATTGAGATGGTGCTCAAGACTTTGACTTATCGAGAGCGAGAGATTATTAAACTCCGTTATGGGATTGGTGATGGATATACCTATACCTTAGAAGAGGTGGGGCGAATCTTCAAAGTCACACGCGAGCGTGTTCGACAGGTTGAAGCAAAGGCGATCCGCAAGCTTCAGCACCCTGTTCGTTCTCGGAAACTCGAAGGATTTGTGGATTCATAAGTCTATCTAATGAGTTTGATATAAAAGAATTGATGAATCACCTGTCAGATTGATGGGTGATTCTTTTTTTGTATGAACGAGTAGCATTGTTTTGGTATAGTGAGTGAAATGAGTTTAAGAAAAGGAGTAAGGCATGTCTGATCGAATTCACGAAATTCAACTCGAAATCATGAAACTCAAGCGATCACTTGCAAAGGAGATTGCAGAGCGTACGCCTGAACAAGTCGAAGATTGGGAGCTCAAGAATACTGATGGATCTGCAGTGAAACTCTCTGACTTGTTTGGAGACAAACGAGAGCTCCTTGTAATTCATAACATGGGGCGCGGATGCAACTACTGCTCTCTTTGGGGAGATGCAATGATTGGGATTGCAGATCATCTAAAGCAGCGTTGTGGGTTCGTGCTTTGCTCGAATGATCTTCCGGAAGTGATCAATGAGTTTCGACAGTTGAGGGGCTGGAAATATCCTTGTGTATCGGGGAATGGGTCTGGATTTGCCAAAGCGATGGGATATATGAGTGACGAGGGGAGTCCGGAACCTGGGGTCTCTGCGTTTCATAAAGAAGATGACGGTTCGATCGTACGGACGGGGCATGCGAGCTTTGGTCCTGGAGATGATTTCTGCGGTGTTTGGCCGATGCTTGATTTGTTGCGAGGCGGTATCGCTGGATGGGAACCTGCGCACGGACAAGTTGATGGGTGTTGTTCAAGCAAAGCAGCTTCGTCTTGTTGTGGTTCGAAATAGATTTAGATTCGATCTGGTTATGGCGCAAGGATGTAGTAGTAACGATCTCCAGCAAGTTTTTGGAATGAACCTGTACTGAGATCCCCGTCGTCGAATCTTTCGTCGACGAGGATCATGACGCTATCGCCTGGGTTTGTACTTCCACTAAAGTGAACTCCAACTGCAGCGGTAACTCCATTGTCAAGGAACTCGGTATCCCAAACTCCGGAAAGTGGAGTGTCTGATGTCCATTCTGATGCATCGACATAGGTTTCCATACCTGTAGGGACGGCACCTGACCCGCCGTCGACGGGGTATCGTCCTTCTCTTGCGTTGTAATATTCGCAAGCATCAGTGTATGTTTTAAGGCTTGAGATGAATGCTCCAATGCGTGCATCTTCGGTAGCGCCTGCGAAACGCGGTACAACAACGGCGGCAAGGATTCCCAGAATCACCACAACGATGAGGATCTCGACGAGAGTGAATCCAGATCGAGTTCGATTGTTGGAAGTGATCGACATACTTATTAGTGTCCAATGAAAAATCACGCAAGACCAGTGAGTCTTGCGTGATGTATGTTATCGGGGTTGTCTAATCGTTCGTATTAGAGCTCAGGGGCGAATCCGCGTCGCATAGTGTTTTCTGCGGATGCTCTTGGGTCTACGAACTGGTAGAGGTAGTCTGGGCCGCCGGCTTTGGAACCGACTCCGGACATACCAAATCCTCCGAATGGTTGTCGGCCTACGAGTGCTCCTGTGCATCCTCGGTTGATGTAGAGATTTCCAACTCGGAACTCATTCTTTGATTGATTGATGTGAGCAGGTTTTCGGGTGAAGACGCCGCCGGTGAGTTTGTAGGCGTGATTGTTTGCGAGTCTCATTGCTTCGTTGAAATCGGATGCATGGATGACAGCGAGTACGGGACCAAAGATTTCCTGCGTGTAGATCGTACTGGTTTCAGTAACTCCGGTGAAGATGTGAGGTGCGATGAGATCGTCTATCCCTGTTGGGATATCGAAGTCGTTTGATCCCACGAGTTCTGTAAGTCTTTCGGCACGAGCAGATTCGATGAAACGATTGATGTTTGTTGCTGCTTCTGCATCGATGACAGGTGAGACATCGCTGTTTGGATCATCGGGAGCGCCCAGGATCAGTGTCTTTGTGGATTCTCCGAGTCGTTCGAGGAACAGTTTCATCCGTGGGCCGTCGGGTCCTTGTGGATCGACGACGATGCATCTTGAACATGCAGAACATTTCTGTCCTTGGAATCCGAACGCGGAGTAACGGACTCCGAGGACTGCTTCGTCTAAATCTGCGGAGGCGTCAACGATGATTGCGTTTTTGCCTCCCATTTCGCAGATGACTCGTTTGACCATGTGTTGTTCTTCGGAAGTGTTCCCGGCGGCTTTGATGATGTCGAGCCCGACTGCTTTTGAACCTGTAAATGCGATCAGGGAGATACGCGGATCTCGAACTAAAGCAGCGCCGGTAGTTTCTCCTGGCGCGGGACAGAAGTGGAGGACATTGGTCGGGGCATTAAACTCGTCGAGCGCGTCGGAGATGATATCGAACATGACTTTCGCAATACCCGGAGTTTGTTCTGCGGGTTTGAGAACCACAGTGTTTCCCGTGACGAGAGCAGCAACAGTCATCCCACAGCAGATTGCGAGCGGGAAGTTCCAAGGTGAGATAACAACTGCAACACCCTTGGGTTGGTACCAGAGTTCGTCGAGTTCTCCGATGAACTTACCTAAGCGTTTTGGAGTGAACAACTCGGGAGCGGTTCTAGCGTAATACGCACAGAAGTCGATTGCTTCACACACATCTGCGTCTGCTTCGTTCCATGTTTTGCGAGCTTCTTTGCAAACGATCGCGGAGAGTTCGTCTCGACGATCTGTCATCATGGTTGCGACGCGTTCGAGGATCTGGGCGCGTTTGATTGGATCGAAGTCTCTCCAAGCAGGGAACGCGTTATTTGCGGATTCGATCATCGCGAGCCCTTGCTCTACTGTGTGATCGTTTGCAATGTTTGGGACTGTGGTTACAGACATCTGTCGAGCAAACGCGTTGCGCTGAGTTTCGTCTGCAAAGTCTCGCAGGGGTTCTGAATAGAATGGACGTCCAGCTCCGATGTGCTCGTTTGTAGGAGAGAGTTGATGTCGCTCTGGAGCAATTTCGTAGAGATCGGTTGGGAGAGTCCCCTTGTGTTGGGTAGTTGGGTCTGCAAGGAGAGAGGCGGTGTCTGCTTTGTCCAGGAATCCAGATTTGAGCCAGGATTCGTTAGAGGTGTTTTCGAGGAGTCTGCGAACGAGATACGCCATTCCTGGGATCATCTCGCCGACAGGGACATACTCGCGGACTCGGAGTCCCATTTCCTCTGCGGCGTACTTGAGTTGATCGGCCATTCCGTGGAGCATTTGGAGCTCCATTGCTTTCCTTGGGAGCCCTCGTTTGTCGAGTCCTGCAAGTGCAGCGGCGATTGAGCGAACGTTGTGTGAACCGAGGGCGAGTTTGATACCGCCTTCACCTGGTTTGGTTGGGCAAGCATCGAGGAAGACTTCAACCATTTGCTCGAAGCATTGGTCTGTTTGCCATTTTTCGTTCCAGACTGGGCACGGCCAACCTTCTTGTTCTGCGTGGATCGTTTCAAAGTCCCAGTATGCACCTTTGACGAGACGGACGGTGACGACTTTACCAGTTTTCTTTGCCCAGTTCGCGATGCGCTTTGCGTCGTCTACTCCACTCTTGAGATAGGCCTGCATTGCGAGCCCTGCTTCGAAGTCGATTGATTCGCATGCGTGCATGAATGTTTCAAGTGTGAGGTCCTTGAGTTCATGTTGTTCCATATCGAAGTTGATTAGGACGCCGTTGGCGTTGGCGGCTTGAAGAACTGGGGTTGCTCGTTGCATGAAATCTGCGATTGAAGCTTCGGGTGCGATTGGGTTAAAGTTCGCACAGAGACTTGTTACTTTGATTGAGACATTGACGCGTGGGACAATACCGAGATGGTCCGACTCGAGGCGTTCGGTCTGTTCCCATGTTGACGCTTCGCCGACGAGATTTTCGACTAGATCGAGATACTTTGCTTGGTATGCATCTGCTTCTGTGTTTGAAACACATGCTTCACCTAGGAGATCTACAGAGAACGCGATCCCGTTTTTCCAGAGTTTTCCGAGCATCGGGAGTGCATCGTTTGCGTCAGTACCCGCGATGAAGTTTTTTGCCATGTTGTTGATTTGGGATGAGATTGTTTTTGTCATCATCCCTTTGGCAACTCCCCCTGCTTTGAGACCTAGGTCCATGAAGGGGGGGGCTTTTACTCCGGGTTGTGTGAGGTAATCGACGAGATGGTCATGGACCATTTCTGGAGTTGTGAGCGCGGGGAACGCGTCGACAAAACGGAAGAGCTGGACTTTGAAGTTGTGATCCTTCATTGACCAGTCCATAAGCTTGTCTTGGTAGAACTTCGCAGAGAGGAGTCCGGACTTATGATTTTGAGCGATATTGAGCATATCGGACCCAACGCTCATGATCGCGGTTTCTCTTTCTGGGTTGGAATTGGTCGCAACTGGAGGCCTCGTCGCGGGAGCAGGGTTACCAGCGTTTGTCGACGCTGAAACCTTTGCGGACGGGGACTTCGATTTACGACCAAATAACGCCATTAGTGGACTCCAGAACGGAGGTTGAGATCTAGAGTTTCGACTCCAGATATTGGAGACGATTCTAGGTCACATGCTCAGGTTGAGCATGGCGATGGGCAGGATACACTTGTTGATGAGTAACGCAGATCAAACTGGGACTGCATTGACGATTGGGAACTTCGATGGGGTTCACAATGGGCATTGTGCGCTCGTCCGGCGTTGCAGGGAAATGGTTGGGGCGAAAGGACAAGTGATCGCGCTGGCGTTCTCTCCTCATCCGATGGAGTTGTTGAATCCTGAGCAAGCTCCAAGTTCGGTTGAATCATTTCAAGTTCGATGTGAACGGCTGCAAATGGTTGGTGCAGATGAAGTTATTCAACTAGTGCCAACTCCTGAGTTGCTCTCGATGTCTGCTCAAGAGTTTGTTGATTTTGTGATTGATCGATATGAACCATCTGTGATTGTTGAGGGCACTGATTTTCGATTTGGAAAACGACGAAGTGGAAATCCAACAGTGCTTAAGGAACTCGCGTCATTGAGAGGTGTGGAAGTTCAGGTTGTTCCTGCAGTTGAAGTGGCACTTACGGATCAGTCCATAGTGAAAGCATCATCAACGATAGTTCGTTGGTTGATCGCTCATGGTCGTGTTCGTGATGCGGGGTTTGTTCTTGGTCGGCCTCATGAGTTGGTAGCGCCGGTTGTTGAGGGCGATCAACTCGGAAGACAGATCGGATTTAGAACTGCAAACCTTGACACAGAATCAATGTTGCCTTGTGATGGGGTGTATGGGGTTACTGCAGTTCTTCCAAACGGAGAAGAGTTTGGCGGTGCGATGAATATTGGCACAAGGCCGACAGTTGATGGGAAAACACGAAGAGCAGAAGTTCATATATTTGATTACGACGGAAATCCTTGGATTCCGAATGACGGGTTCCCTGAGTATGGTTGGGAAATCCGAGTGAAGTTGATTGGTTGGATTCGTGATCAGTTTAAGTTTGCATCAGTCGATGCTTTGAGCGAACAACTAAGTCGAGATGTGCAAAGAGCAAAGCAGATGGTTGAACCATTGAGAGTAGGGATTTCATGAGTGGGTCAACTCCGAAAGCTGGCGCGAAGGTACTGGTTGCAATGTCGGGTGGCGTAGATTCATCTGCGGCGGCGGCGATTCTCATTGAACAAGGGTTTGAGGTTGTCGGGTGCTTTATGCGTCTTGGATCCCCGGGGGAAACGATTGACGAACTGATGGAGTTTGATACTGCTGGGGTTTCGTGTGATCCGAGTAAAGTGAAGATTGGACATCAAGGGTGTTGCAGTGTTGGAGATGCAGCAGACGCACGCGAGGTCGCGGCGAAACTCGGGATTCCTCTCTATGTTTGCAACTTCAAAAAAGACTTTGGACGGATCATTGATTACTTCGTTGACGAATACGCGAAGGGGCGGACTCCGAATCCATGTGTACGTTGTAATGATTGGCTCAAGTTTGGAAAACTCCACGAGTATGCGCATCAGATTGGCGCTGAGTATATTGCTTCTGGGCATTACGCGAGGATTGATCGATCTGGAGATGAGCCTCGGTTGTTGCGTGGGCTCGATGATGACAAGGATCAAAGTTATGTGTTGTACGGGGCGCCGAAAGATCGGTTAGCTGAAATGCTGCTTCCAATTGGTGAGTATGCAACGAAGGCAGAAGTGCGTGCAATTGCAGAGAAGTATGATCTTCCAGTGTTTGATAAACCAGACTCGCAAGAGATCTGCTTTGTTCCTGATAATGATTATGCAGGATTGGTAGAACGCAGACGGCCTGAGCTTCGGGTTAAGGGGAAGATTGTCGATATCCACGGCGAACAACTCGGAGAGCACGAAGGGCAACACAAGTTCACAATCGGACAGCGCCGAGGAGTCGGTGTTGCGGTTGGGCATCCGATCTATGTGATTGATAAGGATTCAGAATCAAATACTGTGACAGTTGGATCCAACGATGATCTGATGTCCCAGTCCTGTATCGCTCATGAGTCAAACTGGTTGATTGATGACTCGAAGTTGAGTGATTGGTATCCAGTTCTCGCACAACATCGATACAACGCGGATCCAGTTCCGGCAAAGATCCGTGTGATCGATCGTGTCGATGAGGACACTCCATCAGGGCGGGTGGGTTGCTTTGAATGTGTGTTTGATGAGCTTCAAAGAGCAGTCACTCCAGGACAAGCATTAGCAATTTATGATCTTGAATCCCCTGAGATTGTGATTGGTGGGGGATGGATTGAATCAGTCGAAGTTGGCGATTCCTAAGAGCAATTCGTTGTCCTACACTGTGTGTATGGAATTTGATCAAGCTGAAACGAACCATCTCGCGGCGTATATCTCAGGCATGAATGCCGCGACTTTCGATCGCGATGAAGATCCTGCTGTTGACGAAGATGGGCATGTGATCAATGGAACCATTATCCGTCGACTCGACGATCAGGGTTCAATGGTTCCTGTTCGAGTCCGGATCGGGCACGGCGTGTCTGCACAAACAGCATCTCAGATGCTCCGTAAAATGGCGGACATGCTAGAAGATCAGCCGACATTTTTAAATGATCGAGCAGGTGCAGCGATCCGTCGATTGCCTGATGGGACGAGTCAACGAAAGCAACTCACGATTGAGGGCATGCTCGCGGCTGCGAACGAGCTCTCAGTTGAAGAGCGCAACAAGCTTCATGCGATGCTTGATCAGATTCGTGTACAGATTGATGATCCCAAGAAGCCTGGGCCGCAGTATCCAGATGACGGTATGCTCTGATTCGCGTTAGTCGATCTTCTTCATAATGAATAAGTAGTTGAATCCGCGCAAGAAGAAGTTTTCCTTTTCTGCGGATTTGTGCCAGTTGCCCTGTTTAAGTTTTTTGTTGTGTCGGACAACTGAGATGATGTCCACCGGTTGGAAGTAGTCTCGCATTGTTGCGAAGAGTTCGAATCCGATAGGCATGAATACTCCGCCTTTGTGGCCTTGCTTTTTCTTCCATGAGTCAGAAACATAGAGCCCCATGTATCGGTTTGGTTTCATGACACGATGAAGTTCACTTAGGACTTGGTCCATTGATTCGTAGTAAGCGTGGCCGTCCATAACATCTTCGCCTCGCATTGGTTCGGACGCGTCGAGTTTACCGATGCATCTTTCGTCCTCTGAATAATCAACATGAGTTGAGTATGGGGGATCAATAAATGCGAAATCGACAGACTCATCATTGAGCGGGAGCTCACGCGCGTCGTTGTGTTGGATCTCAGGTCTCTGAGGGTTGAGATCGAATCCGATGCCTTTGCGATTCAGATCTTTGCAGACATCGAGTGTGGTTCCTGAGCCGCACATTGGGTCAATGACGGTGTCATTCTCGCGTGTGTATCTGGTAAGGAGTTGCCAGATGATCCATGAAGGTGTTGCGCCTATGTAGTCTTTCGATCCTTGGAACTTGGATCCGGATTTGGCGTCGTAGTGCTGGGAGGGGTATTCCCAGAGGGTTGAAGTCATCAGACGCAGCGGGGGACGATTTCCAGGTCGTACCTTATTCCCTTGAGCAGATTTGTACTCATCTCCTGAGCGCGAGCCCGGGTTTCGGAGTTCTTGTTCGATCTTAGAGCGGAAGTTGTTGTTCTTTGGGGGAGGCATGAGGGAGTATAGGAACACTCCGATCGATAGATAAATCACATCGATAAGTCGATCATTTTGATAGTTACAAACAGATTATGGGAGTGCGGCGATGACCATTGCTTTTGCTTCTTCTAGAGGCTTGCGGATCTTAGCGCCTGATGCTCTTGCGTGTCCGCCGCCACCTAGGGTGTTGCAGACGGCGTTGACATCGACGGCGGGTTTGCCTTCCCATTCGTCGGGCTTTGAGCGGAGTGAGAGTTTGGTGAAGGTACCATCGGAATCGTGTTGTTCAGTTAAGAGTGCAACGACACGGATTGCAGCGACAGATTGAGGGAGATCGACAAATCCACCTGTTTCTCCAGGGCCTGCTTTGGTGTCCTTGAAGTCTTGGAGCGTGACAGTCATCACGGCGGCATTCTTTTCTTTTACGACTTCCATAGATTCGAGGGCGCGAGCCATCAGTTTAAATCTTGAAGTTCGATCTCGTTGGTAGAGCATTGCGAAGATTGAAGTATGGTTAACTCCAGCTTCTAAGAGCTCTCCTGCGAGAGTCATTACTCGGCCGTCGACATTTGAATGTTTGAACCATCCTGTGTCTGTTGCGAGTCCAACGTAGAGCGGGAGCGCGATATCCACAGGGAGTTGTGAAGCTGAATTGAGTCCAAGGAGTTGGCAACAGATATCTGCAACAGGTTGAACCGCGGCGGCGGCGGTCGTATCGATGTGTCTTCGGGTTGCAATTTCAGCATCCCCTTGGAGATGGTGATCAATAATCGTTGTGCGATCGAGTCTTGGTTTGAGGAACTCTGCGAATGGTGCGAGCTGATTCCATGAACCCGTATCGGTAATGAGAATTCCCTCAGGATCAAATGCGCCTGGGAGTGGTTGATTGTCTTCGATTGTTCTTGTTTTTGTATTACCGATCAGTGTCTTTGCCCATGAGGGCATTGGTGCGGCGTACCAACATTCTGCAGCGGATGTCGCGCCGCTTGTTTCGCGGATGAGGTTGATGGTCTTTGCAAGTGCAAGAGAAGATCCGAGTGCATCGCCGTCAGGTTTTGCATGGGTAAGAATGAGTAGGGTGCTTTGTTGTTTAATCCAATCGACAATCTCGTTTGTAGAGACGGTGGATTCCCAACTATTGGAATTGCTTTTTGTCATGGGAAGTTCCTTCGACATTGATAAATTGGATTGCATATGAGGAGTGTATCAGGTTCGTGAAGGAATGATTGGGGGTCTTGGGAAAAGTATGGAAGGAGTTTATCACTCTTCGTTGAGTTTGAAATCATCATCAGAGAGTGGGATGTCGCCTTCATCAGGGATATCTACTTTGGGGACGAATGGGGTTCCTCCTGCTTTGGGTTTCCCAAGTGCATCGAGTTCCTCGTTGAAATAGATTCCTCTGTTATCTCCGTCTGTAACTTCGATTTCTTCTTCGTTTCGGTTTTGATTCATCTTAGCGGGATCGAGAACAGGGAGAGGAGTTAGATCTGCGTAGGATTCGCCGCAGTTTGGGCAGCTCCCTCCGTGTGGGAGTCCGTCGAGATTGAATTTGCAGAATTGACATGCAAGTCCTGTAACGATTATTCCTGGAGTGTTGATTTCTCGTTCTATCCTCTCTTTGACTCGATCTGCGGATCCTGAAGAGAGAACTTGATGTTTGATGACCCATCGCATGACTGAAGTGAGTTGGATCACAGTGAAGAAGAAGACCGCGACGGCGATCGTTGAAAGAAAAGATGTGTATCCATTGACGAATGCGGCGGCGGCGCTTGGCGCGATGTTCATCGCGGCGATTCCGGAGAGGAGTACTGATATGACTCCGAAGACTGCCATTGCCCATGCGGTAGATCGCAATCGATATGCAAGGTTATCGTGGGATGCCCAATACCCGAGTTCAGCGAAGTACACGCATGTCGGGATGAGCCCGATCCATGCGATCGTTCCTGAGAGGACTCGGATTATTGCAATCGGTACTGAGATGAGCATTGAAGGAGGTGCGGTTGGTGAGGCAATCGCAATGCTTGCGTAAATCGCAAGTCCATAGATCGGCCAACATGCGTTCATTAATCGAACGATCAATCGATAGCGATCATTGTCGAGCGTTTTGTCTGGGACGATGTTCTCTCGATCAGGGCGCGGAAGTGTTGTGAGATAAACCCCTGCGAGCCAGAACAAGGAGCCAATGAAGAGCAATCCCATCGGCGCGAGAATGATGGAACCAATAATCCCAATTGTCGCAAGGATAAATCCGAACTTGAGTTTGTGTACAAAGCGGGTCGGCGCTTCTCCGGACATTGTGCCTGAAGATTTCAGGACTCGTCTGCGTATAGAAGTGCCGCATTCTGGGCATTTCCCACCAATTGGCAAACCCTGTAGGTTGTACCCGCATCGATCGCATTCGCGATTATCCGAAATGTAAGATTGCGAAATTGACATAGACCCATGATATGTACCACATAACTTAGGAGTTGGTTGCTTGATGAAAGTGTAATATAAAAAAATCAGCCGACCATACAGAGTCGGCTGATGAGAGAGGAGCTTTGTTTCGTTTAATAAAACCGGGTTATGGTTTGCGTTTCTTAGGTGCAGGTTTGATAATGGTTTGTTGTTTTCCGTTCACTTTGCGAACTTGTTGTAGTTTTGAAGGCCAGAATGAGTACCCTGCGATTTGTCGATGGATGTAATCCGGTGCAGTGATAATAAACGAGTTGTTATAGAATGTCATTGATGCGCCATCTCCACCCAGTGCAGCCCATTGGTCAGGTTCGATGGTGCTTTGGATGAGATCTGTAAGAGCTTGAGCGTTCTCAGCGGATGTCGTAGATGTGACATTGCCTCCGCCTGAGGAGAATGGGCTACCGCTTCCGCCACCGCCGCCGCCGCCACCTGCTTGTGAGACGGCGCTTTGGAGATCAAACTCGGGTGCATTATCAAAGTCTTGGACGACGAAGAGCAAATCTGCGATGTCATAGAGTTCGACTTGTTGGTTTCTATTGAGTTCGGTTTTGGGGCCAAACTCAATTGAACCATAGTCTGTGAACTGCCAGGTATATTCTTCCCCAATGCTTTCAGCGCGCTGTGCGCGAAGAAGGACTCTCTCAAGTACGATTAAAGCAGGGGTGTTCGATGCTTTCATGGTGATGAGAGTTTCGGGGTCCATGCCGTTGGATGCGAAGTTTTCATTGAGATATATTGGTTCGAGCTCGACTCCGGTGACTTCTGCGATGAAGTTGAAGATATCTTCGAGTGGTTGATCTTCCACATCGAGCGATATGGGTTTTGAGAGTGATACTAAAACGGATCTCTTAATTTGTTTGGTCGATGCGTCATCTGATGAAGTGTTCTGAGCGATTGCTTGCCCTGAACTCATTGTCAAAGTTGCGAGCCCGATCGCGGGAACTCCTGCGCATGCGAAAGTTGATAACGCGAATGTAGAAACTAGTTTGAGTTTGTGTGCATTGTGTGTCATTTGCGAGATGCTCCAGTGTGGATCGGGAGGGTGAGTTAATCGGCGTTGCGTTTGATTGAGTGTCTCAATCAATGCGTCCGGCGGGGGCTGATGATGATCCAACTCATCGGCGATGGACTCCGCGTTGCCGGCCGGGCAGATTTCTCTGTTTGGCCTCTGGTGTGAAACGAGAGGGGGTCTCGTTCTTGTGCAGTATACCAGATATCTAACAATACGCACTCTTTCATATTCGGTTGCATTGTGTATTGAGATCAATTCCAGCTCTTGATGTCAGAAAATCATTGTTTTCGAACACAAGAGAGGGATTAAGCGTCAGAAAACAAAGTATTTATTCGTGTCGAAGTGCGACGATAGGGTCGAGATTTGCTGCTCTCATTGCGGGGTACATGCCGAAGATCACACCGATTCCGATACTGATGACGACTGAGAGGAGCACACTCCAAAGGGTCACAATAGTGGGCATATCAGCGAACATAGTGATGAGCCAAGGGATGAGGATTCCAATTCCAATTCCGATTAGTCCGCCTGTGACACTGAGTACGACGGTTTCAATCAGAAACTGTCCGATGATCTGTTTCCGATGCGCACCGATTGCTCTGCGGATACCGATCTCGCGTGTTCGTTCAGTTACTGATGCGAGCATGATGTTCATAATACCGATCCCTCCGATGAGGAGAGAGATACCAGCGATTGAACCGAGAACAATGTTGAAGGTGCGCTGGGTTGCTTCTGCTTGTCGCAAAAGCGCAAGGGGAACACTGATTCGGTAATCGTTCTTTGGATGGAAAAGAGAGAGTGTTCGTTCGATCCCTGCAGCAGTGGATTCGACATTGTCGATCGAGTTGACTTGGACGATGAGCTGATGGAGTTCGACAAGTTCGCGTGATCGTGAACCACTCGATCGTGTCACTGTGATGTCTCCAAAGCGTTCGATTGCGACATCAAGTGGGATGTATGCGTCTATCTGTTGATCTGGGGTTTGCATTGCGCCTGATTGGGTGCTCTCGGATTTGATCACTCCGATGACTTCAAAGTATCCTTGATTGATTTTGACCATGGACCCGACGGTGTTTCGGCCGACAAGGAGTTTTCGTGCGCCGTGTTCTGTAAGTACAACAACATTCGCATTGGTCGCAATATCTTTGTCAATTAAAACTCGGCCTACGAGATGTTCGCGTGCAACAAGTTCGAACCAGTTTGGGGTTGTTCCTACGAGTCGAAGATCGATGGATCTTCCCCCGACTCTCCCTTGTCCTTTGATTAGCTTTGCGGGAACTGTACGATCGACGGTGTCATAGCTTTGTTCGATACGAGTGAGATCGTCGTAGAGCAGGCCGTAGATGTTCATCCGGACTTGCATGGTGCCTGATCCGGATTCACTTGGTGGTTTCTGCGATTCGATGATGATGTTTTGGCTGCCCAGTCTTCTGATTTGATCGAGTGCTTGTTTGCTTGCCCCTTCACCGACGGCGAGCATCGCGATGACTGCGCCTACTCCGAAGACCATACCGAGCATGGTGAGGATTGAACGCATTTTATGGAGGAGTAGCGTTTTGACACCGAGTTGGATGTTACGGAAGAACCGGGTAGACATCATGAGGGAGTCACTCCAGTTTTTCGATTTGGGGTTTCGAGGATGGTTGCGATTTTTCCGTCTCGCATAGTGAGTTGATACTCTGCGAACGCAGCGATTTCTGGTTCGTGCGTTACCATCATTATTGTTTTGCCCTGATCATGGAGTTCGGTAAGGAGCGCCATGATTGAATCACCCGTCGCGGTATCGAGGTTTCCTGTGGGTTCGTCTGCGAGTAGGACGGATGGATTGTTAGAGAGTGCTCTTGCGATTGCGACTCGTTGTTGTTGGCCGCCGGAGAGTTCGGTAGGACGATGCTTGAGTCGATCGCCCAGCCCGACCCGATTTGCGAGTGAGACTGCTCGTTCTGAAGCTTGTGTTGCTTCGATCCCTTGGTAGAAGAGTGGGAGCTCAATATTTTCTTGAACTGTGAGTTGAGGGATGAGATGAAAGTTCTGGAATACGAATCCGATATGCTTGAGTCGAATGTCTGAGAGTTGATCATCGCTTGATGAAGCGATGTCCATTCCTTCTAGGGAGTAAGTCCCTTGGGTTGGACGATCGAGACATCCAAGTAGGTTGAGCATTGTACTTTTGCCTGAGCCGCTGGATCCGGAGATTGCCCAGAAACTGCCTCTCTCGATTTTGAGATCGACTCCTGCGAGTGCGTTTACATCTTGATCACCCATGCGATATGTTTTCCAGACGCCATCGAGTTCGATGACGTGTGAAGATTTGGACTCAATTGATGAGTGGGTTGATGGTTGATTCACTTGTTGTGTGCTTTCGAGCGTGTTCATCAAGGTGCTTTCCCGGATTGTGCTCGACTACGTTGTGGTGCTTGGCCGGTTGGTTGTCCTGGTGGGCGGCCAGACGGTTTTGCTTGAGTGGTCTTTGAAGAGTTATCTTGCTTATCTGATGAACTTCCAGAGTTTGGTCGTCTTCCCTTTGGGAGTTCTGCGAGTGGTGGAGTCAGCATGACGCGTTCTCCTTGATCAACACCTTCGAGGATGTGGATCATTGCGTTGTTGTCGAGTCCGGTTTTGACAGTGCGCGGTTCGACATCATTTCCATTTTTGACATAGACGATTGTCTCGCTGCCTCGGCCGATGACTGCCTGGATTGGTACAGACAATGCGCTTTCGTAGTCTTCGATTAGGATTGTCGCTTTACAGCTCATCCCAGTACGGATCGAAGGGTGGATGCCGTCAATCATGATCTGTGTGTCATAGACTTTCAAATCAGGGTTCATGAATACGGATGTTGCATCTGGCAATGGTGCGATTTTGGTTACTGTTCCTTGGAATCGATCGTCTGGGAGCGCGTCGATTGAGATATTGACTTTTTGTCCGACTTGAACTTTGCCGAGTGATGATTCTTGAACGCGAACAACAACCATCATTGAGTCGGCGGTTGGTAGATGGATTAGTTCTTGTCGTTCGTAGACTTCTTGTCCTTCGTCGAGCGGTTGTGAATCCCCTCTCCAACTAAACTCTGAACTTGTTGCGTAGACAACCATTCCATCTGCGGGTGCATACATTTTGGTCTTTGTGATCTGGTCTTCGATCTTTGAAAGTTTCTTTTTCTGGCGATTTAGTTCTGCTTCATATGCTCGCAGGCGTGCTTCTGCTTGGACGATGTCACTTGCAGATTCTCGTGTGACTCGTTCGAGTGTTAACCCCTTCTGTTCAATCTCTGAATCTAGTTCTGCGAGTTTGCGGACATGCGTGTACTCGGTTAACAGATTCAGGTTTTCTCGTGCGAGTGCTACTTGTAGATCAGCGCGTTTGAGTGCGAGTTCATCTGCTCGGTATTCGGTTTCTGATAGATATTGCTCTTTGTAAAGTTTTTCGGACCAGTTGAAGTCATCGGTTGCTCTTCTGAAGTCTTCTTGCTTTAGAGTCACATCGGTTTCTTTTTCCATGAGAAGTTTCGGCCATTCTCCTTCGAGATACTTGCCTTTGTCTTCCATAGCGAACTGGTTATCAAGAGTTGCTTTAGCGATATTACTCTTTGATTGGATTCTGACTACTTCTAGGTTCTCTTTTGCTGAAACATGATCTGCTTCTGTGTTTTCAACTTGGATTTGTTGATCTACGAGTCGATCTTCGAGCGTGCTCGAATCGAGCTCGACGAGAAGATCACCTTCTTTAACCATGACCCCTTCGTCGATGACATAGATGACAGAGGTTCGGCCTTCAACTTCACTCTTGACGATGAACTGGTCTCTGGACTTGATCGTTCCGGATTCGGTGAGATTAATTGAGAGCGCTGCTTTTTCTACAGTGTAGAATGCGCTCTCGTTGGCGTTCTCGGATTGTCCTTGGAGCAATGATTTTGCGAACAGGGTTCCGCCTCCAACGAGGAAAACAATGAGTAACACAATAATCAACGCTTTGAGATTGCGATTCATGATTTTATCCTTCATCTCTTGTTGTTCGGTCGGCGACTGAATCGCCTTGTTCACTTAGGAACTGAATTAAGCTCTTTGTTTCTTCAATGTCGTACTCTTGCGGATTGAACTCCGTCCAGAGTCCGTTGCTGTCTACTTCTAGTACGCCTAGGTCTCGTTGGAGTTCGAGTTCTCCGATCCTATAGCTCACAACTGCATTAGTTAAAGCGTCTTGGGCGGAGTTGAGTGCGTTTTGTGATTCGAGCAAGTCACGAATTTCTGCTCGACCTGCTTGTAAGAACAGGTTGGTTGAGTCGACTCGTCGTTGAGCAACGCGTACGGATTCTGCTTGAATCTTGATTGACTCTCTCGATTCGAGGAGTGAGCGTAGGTCGCTTCGAATATCGAACTTCACTGAATCTTCGATGTCTTGGAGTCTACGGATGGTTTGCTCATAAGAGATCAACGAGTTTCGATAACTGTTTCGTTCTGCAGTGCGTTCGAACGGGAGATCGATACCTAGAAGTAGAGAATAAAATCCCCGATCGGTTCGGACTTGGGCGTCATCAAGGTCTGCGCTACTCAGGGATCTGCTTTCCCCAAGGGACGCTGATCCCAGGAGAGTAATGTCAGCACGCAGATTATCTGCGGCGATCGCGACACTACGTTGTGCGTCAACGATCTCTCCTACAGCAACTCGGAGATCGAGTCGATTTACGAGTGCAATCAGAATCGCATCTGATTCGTGGAGTTCCATTGGTCCTGCATCTTCGATTGATGGTGGGACAAGGACGACCGGTGCGTCGGCGGGGGGGACATCAGTTAATGTGTCGTTTGGGGAATGCTCTAGATAGCGCTCGTAGCGTTTGGATTGAAGCAGTACTTCGAACTCTGCAGGATCGAGTTGTATCTTTGCGTCCGGTGGTAACCCAAGTGTGATCTTAAATCGATCAAGGACTTGCTCTGCGCCTTGGACGGCGCTGATCCATGAGTTGCGAGCACGAAGCTCGTCTTGGACAGACTGGTCCACCTGGATTTCAGGTAATCGGCCTGCATCAGCAAGTCGACGAGCACGACGAGTGGAGGAGACAACGCGTTCGTAGTTTTCGACAGCATTATCAACACGATCGAGTTGTTGGAGTACTGTCAGATAATCGCTCGCGATTTGGACGGCAAATGTGCGTTTGAATCTTTCGAATTCATAGATCGCGTAGACAACATCTCTTTCCGCTTGCTTGAGTGGTTCGGTGACAACAAATTTACCTGATCCGCGTAATAATGGGATTGATAAACTAGTGTCTACAGAGAGACCCATTGAACTCCCACGAGATCCATTGAGCAGCTTTGCAAGATCGACTGCAAGGAGCCCCATGAACTGTGAACCATTTTTGAAACGCTTTGAGACATCGAGCGAGCTTTGATTGACGACGCCGTTGGTTTCGGATCCGGAACCCAAGCTTGAACTGAGAACTGAATCGACCATTCCACTCCATGTGTGTCGAAAATCATCTCGTTCGAGATCGAGTCGAAGTGCGGTTTGGTAGACGGTTTCTTTTTGTGATTGGTAGAGTCGACTGTTCGTAGCCGCAATCTCTAAAGCTTCGATGAGTGCGATTGTCGGGATACGTGATTTAGAATCATCGAGTTGAGATTGAGAATCTTGTGTGGCGCGATCTTCGAAGTATGAAATGTCTGGCCATTGCTCGATGGGGTCGTCATCGCTCGATCCTGCACTCGCTTTGGATCGCATTGGGAGATTTTGATCCATCAGGAGTTTTCGACGGAGTGAATCACTCGCGGGTTCGATGGTAAACCCTTCTTCTGTTCGGCCGAGGGCTTTTTGCCAGGACTCATCGAGGATTTCACCAGTTACAGTGTCGGCCTCAGTTCTGTAAGACTGAGGGGATCGACATCCAGTAGACAAACCAACGACACTCAGCAGGCTGAGCCCACAGATGGAAGAAGTCACAATATGAGGTTTCGTATACCCAGATTTGGTCATGCGAATCACTGTATCAATCTATATTTACTCGGTTCGTCCCACTTGCTTGGAGACACCCATACTCGGAGAACCGAAAAACCCACTTAAAACAGGGATCACTGAGAGCTGTGACTCCTGATGTTCTAATACTCACGGCCAAGATCCTACTGTCAACGCAACATCAGGTTGCATATTTCATCCATGAAATAGATTGAAAGCATTCTTTTGCAACTGGTTTCTCAACGATGATGAACGTGATTTGAGACCAACTACCGTGTTTGAACATTTACCATAGGTTCACTCTTGGAGTTGAGCTATGAATGTGTCAAATTCTAGAGATGTGGAGTGATTAGAGACGCTCGGATATTGATCGTGTTCAAAAAAAGAAGACAGCTCCTGGGATAACACCGCAGGAGCTGTCGACGAATGGGGGTAAATATAAGTTGAGATCAAATCTCAGTTTGGATGAGTTATGGACATCCAGCGGAGTACGCATTGAGATAGATGGAGATATCAAAGAAGTTGAGTACGCCGTCATCGTTGAGATCTGCGTCCATATTTCCTGATGGGAATAGGTTAAGGAACTCAGAAACATCGAAGAAGTTGAGTGTACCAAATGGTTCTGCAAGGTCCGCGAGTGAACATGGGCCTTGTGCGTTGACTACTTCATAGAGATCAGGTCGGTAGTTGAGCAATGAACAACGCATACGGTTGTTCTGTTCAACAGTGAACTGATTCATGCAGATGTCATCTGAATAATCCATGTAGTTGTGGAATGGAGCTGGGCCGCCACATGATGATCTGCTTCCAGGGCAACCGAAGGTTGGGCTGCTCTCGCCGTTTGTATCAACGATTCGATCTCCACCTGTGTAGCTGTTGGTGCAGCCGCCGTTAAAGGTGTGGAAGAGCCCGAGGTAGTGACCGACTTCGTGGGTTACTGTGCGACCCAAGTTGAAGGGTGAGAACGGAGCGTTGCGTCCAAATGTTGTTTGGAGAATCACAACACGATCAGAGTTTGAACCTGCGATTCCGCCTTGTGGGAGATCTGGGACATAACCGAGTGCGCCGCCGCCGTTGTTGGTGTAGATATTGAGGTATCTATTTGTGTCCCAAGCAAGTGTGTTGTAGTACGCGCCGCCGTCGTTGTACCATGTGTTGTTTGTTGATCGAGTGATACCTGTTGTTGGGTTCCCGTTTTCATCTTCTGTCGCAAGGTAGAACTCGATTTGAGCATCGTTGCCAGGTGCGCCGTTAGAACCTGCAAGTGCTTGGAAATCTTCGTTGAGGATTTCGATCTGGGAGTGGACTCGTGAGTCAGGCATTGCGCCTGTGCCGCCGCTTGTTTGGATGATATGGACAACCACTGGGATTCGATATCTTTCGACAGATGGGTCGTATTGTGGCAACACATTCGTGCGATTGAATGAGCAGTCATTCCCGCCGCGAGCGAAGTTGTCATCTGGAACAACGAATGGTGTTGTACCACACCTATTATCTTCGATGTTGTAGTATCCTGAATCGTAGAGCTCTTGCCAAGAGTTGTATGTGTGGCCATCGACGATGATTTCGTTATCCGAAACGACATAGAAGGATGGGGTATCAACTGACTGGTCAGATGACTTTTCGGTTGATGTAGGCGAGAGTGCAGTAGCACCAGCAAGTGCAAGAACAGCGGCAGTCGTAAGCATTAGAGACCTCTTGAGTTGTGTGATCTAGTTCCGCAGAATCGTGTTCATTCACAAATGAACCGCGAAGACGGATAGTTACAAAGATCATTGTTCGAGAAAAACGGACAGAACCACCCGAACGGGTGTTGATCGAATATACGGCATATGTGTGTGTGGGTGTTGCATAAAAAGTAAAATCAGCAAGTGAGAATCAGAAATTGATGATCATCGGACTCACTTGCTGAATTACTGACTGGTTTTGTTAGGGTAGTCTTTGGTCAGACCCATTAATCACTGGTTTGTACTTCTGCAAAGGCACTGTTGCTATCGATCTGGGATGCTTCGAATGCGAGTTGGATAGCACCTACGAATTCGCTATGAGCGGGCATCCCCATGAGAGCTCTGCGTTGATCGAGGTTTTCCGGATCTTCGATCGGGACCGTAGGGGTTGGGACCATCATTCCATACTCGTTTGAGATCATGGCCATCTGTGTCCCAAACACTTGAGGCTGGCCTTGGAAGAATCGGATTCGATCGGTCAACAGCGCGACATATGACGCGGGGAGTTCGCCTTGTTCGACGAGATCGACCATCAGCGCTAGACACTGGTTCTGGAACTCGATGTCGTGTCCGGTGTGTTGGATGACCATGTAGGCTGCTTGGGTTGCTTTGAGTCCGACGAGTTCTCTTGTAGGCCAACCGATATGAGCAACGATTTCTTTGAGACGGTCGCCGTGAACTTGGTCGATTTCACGGATCGTTGATTGTTTATTAAATCTTTGGCTCTGTGATCCGTCGACGAGTTCACGATCGAGCTCGTACATCTCTTCGAGTTCTTCTTGGATTTCTTCGAGTGTGAGTTTCTTTACTGAGACACGATACTGAGGAACAGAATCATTGATGAACTCTTTACCGATCACGAACTCATCGTTGTTACTGAGTGAGGTAAGTAGTTGAACTGATTCAGTAGATTCAACTGTTGGTGATGGTTGTTCGGAGGATGCTTCTCGTTGTTGACTTGATGCGCAGCCTGAAGCGAGCATCAATGATGCGATCGTGACCACTGAGGATACAGCAAAGAGCGTGCGAGAAACGGGGTGTCGTGATGAGTTAGGATTTGCCATACTCATATCATCGAAAAGGAATGCCCTTAAAGACACCCTGTTTCTGCACCTGATGCTCTTTCGATGTTGCCTAATCGTTACAGATGGAAGTCCGTCTTGATCTTGGTCTCAAGCATTTGCGAATGGGTGATTAGTGTCGATCGTCGTCACTCGTCGGACTGAGTCCCCATGGGTCACTTGCGAGGCCGTTGACTGTTGATCCGTTTTGTATCGCGGGTGCGATTTTATCCAGGAAGTTGTGCGGGAAGTGCTTTGTGTACGCACAGAGCGCTTCGAGTCTGGATCGTTGTTCATCCGACAATACGAAGTCCAGAGCGCCTAGATTGTCTTCGAGTTGGGATAGTCTTTTGGCGCCGATGATTGTTGATGACACTTTGTTATTGGACTGGACCCAGTTGAGCGCGACTTGAGCTGGGGTTGCGCCAACTTCGTCTCCGAGTTCTTCGCAGATTGCTTTCATTTCATCGATCAGCACATATGTTGATTCAATCAGGTACGGGGAATCAACAGCTGCTCGTGTTTCTTCAGGGGATGGACGAGAGTCACGCGTGTATTTTCCGCTCAGTACTCCGCCTCGGAGTGGGGACCAGGGTGTTACTCCGAGTCCGAGATGTGAGGCCATTGGGAGGAGTGCGTCTTCAGGGGTACGCTGGAGAAGTGAGTACTCGATCTGGATTGCGATGAGTTGTTCCCAGTTGTTTGCCTTTGCGATGTGTTGAGCTTCAACGCACACCCACGCAGGGTGATCTGAGAAACCGATGTGACGAACTTTACCAGAGCGGACTAGGTCGTTGAGTGTTGACATCGTTTCAATCAACGGGGTGTGTCGATCCCAGAAATGAACCCAGAGCATGTCGATATAGTCTGTTTGTAATCTTCGCAAAGAATCTTCGACTTGATGCATGATTGCTTTGCGTCCGGCGCCGCCGCCGTTGGGATCTCCGGGATACATGTTGCCGCAGAACTTTGTTGCGATTACTGTGCGGTCTCGTCTTGATTGATTTGATGCGAAGTAGTCTCCAATAATTTTTTCGGAGTGTCCTTTGGTATAGATGTTTGCAGTATCGAGGAAGTTGCCCCCCCGATCAAGGTAAGCCGCGAGCACATCATTCGACTCTTCGATGTTGGTTCCGACAACTCCCCATTCGTTCCCAAAGGTCATCGTCCCAAGGCACATAGGCGACACACGTAATCCTGAGTTTCCAAGGGTGATGTAGTTCGTTAATGACATATGGCTCTCCGGTTGAGTTTCCTCTTTGGTTAATGATAGTCATGATGAGACGATGGCATAAATTGAGGGATGCAGTGGCGCAAAGCAATATCAAATAGACAATCAAAGTAAGTGGGTTGGAACGCAAGGATCTTCATTAGTTGAATGAGTCTGCGAGAAGAATGCCCTTCAGGAAGGGATAGTGTGTGATTGAAATTTTGGAACCAATATCGTGATACACTGGTATATATCTAGACACACCAACACGCACTGGAGAAAAAATGCATACTCAAAGAATCAATCGTCTCGGCGCGATCCTTGTCCTTACTGCAATGGGATTGATCACAAGTTCTGGGGTCGCGGGAACAGCAATGAGTTTTGATGAGCCTGCAACGATGCAAGAAGCGGGTGCGTTTGTTCAAGCTGAGAGCTGGGAAGAAGCAATCAACGCGTATCGTTCGATTGTGAAAGCAGATTCATCAAATGCTCAAGCGCAGTTCATGCTCGGGTATGTACTTCATGCGTCGGGTGATATTGATAATGCGATTATGGCGCACAAAAAAGCAACTCAGATGCCTGCGGTTGCTTCGATGGCGTTTTACAACCTGGGATGTGCTTATGCACTCAAGGGCGAAACGAACAAAGCGTTTGATGCGCTTGGTACATCGATCGCGCTCGGGACACGCGATGAACCACAGTTTAAGAGTGACCCTGATCTTGTATCCCTCAGAAGCGATGAGCGATGGGAACCGATGGTTGGTTCGATTGAGCAACTCAATAAAGCAGAAGTCGCGCTGCATTTCTGGGTGGGTTCATGGGATTGTTATTCGAGCAGTGACGGTACACTCTCTGGATACAACACATTAAGTTTCACAGTTGGAAAAAATGTCATTCACGAATCATGGGTTTCGGTTGGACAGCCTTACAAAGGTGAGAGTTGGAATACATTCAATCGGGAAACCAACGAGTGGGAACAAACCTGGGTTGATACCACAGGTAGTTTACTTCATATCTCTGCTCCGGCTGGATCGAATGAGTACGAAGGATTGATGTTCGAAGGCAAAAGTATTGTTCCTGGGAAGAAGCCGGCGCTATCAAGAATGCATGTTCGTCCAATTGATGAAGGACGAGTCCTTCAAACCGGATTCGCATCAAGCGACGGCGGGAAGAGTTGGACACAACAGTACGAGTTCGTGTATGTACCAGAAGGCGAAGAATTCGTGTTCGAATCCAAAGATGAAGATTAAATCTCAATCGTTTGATTGAGATTGCAGTTTCCTGAGAGCATCGAATGCGTCCATTGGGGACATTGTGTCGAGCTTGATTTCACGAAGTGCATCGACAACTGGATGAGGAAGAAACTCTGTAAAGAGACCAAGTTGTGCATCATTGTTGGACGAGTTGTTTGGGGATGTGACCCGATTTGTATCAACTCGGTTGCTATGTTCCACAGAAAGAGAATCGAGAATCTCTCTTGCTCGTTCTGTAACTGATCGTGGGACTCCTGCGAGTTGTGCGACATGGATCCCGTAGGATTGATCGGCGCATCCGGGTCTGATCGAATGAAGAAACGCGATCTCTTGGTTTCCGTCCTCGGTTATCCATTCACGCACCGCAACATGAAGATTCTTTACGCGATTTTCGAGTCGATCTTCGAGTTCTGTGATCTCGTGGTAGTGAGTTGCAAAGAGTGTGCGTGCAGTCGTGTTTGCGAGCCATTCGCAGATTGCCCAAGCGAGCGATAAGCCATCAAGGGTTGAGGTTCCTCTCCCGATCTCGTCGAGGATAATTAACGACGATTCGTCTGCGTGGTTTAGGATATTCGCGGTTTCAATCATCTCGACCATGAATGTTGATTGTCCACGATGGAGCGCATCATCAGCGCCAACTCGAGTGAATATTCGTTTGGTGATCCCGATCGTTGCAGCATCCGCAGGGATGAAACTCCCTGATTGTGCGAGTACTGCGAGCAGCGCATTCTGGCGGATGTATGTGGATTTACCAGCCATATTCGGGCCTGTGATGAGTGCGAGGGATGCAGGGAGCTCATTGGTTGTCAATGTGCAATCATTGGGCACAAAGCGGTGTCCAAGTGTTTCGTCAAGAACAGGGTGTCGTCCTTGCACAATGTCGATGATCGGATGAGAAACGATTTCAGGTTTACACCATCCGCGTTCTCTTGCTTTGATTGCAAACCCAAGCAAGCAATCAAGTGTCGCAACGACATCAGAGAAGATGTTGAGTTCGTTGAGGATCGATTGTGCTTGTTCGCAGAGTTGATCAAAGATGATCCGTTCGCGTTCGATCGCGCGATCAGAAGCCGTGAGTACTTTTTCTTCGAACTCTTTGAGTTCTGGAGTGATGTATCGTTCTGCATTCTTGAGTGTTTGTTTGCGTGTGAAGATATCTGGGGCGCGATTCGCTTGGGCAGCGGGGAGCTCGATGTAGTACCCGAAGACTTTGTTGTATCCAACCTTCATTGACGGGAGATTGTTTTCTTCGCTGAGTTTTTGTTGGTATTGGACGAGCCAGGCGCTTGCATCGCGTTCGAGTCCGCGTGCTTCGTCAAGTGCATCGTCGATTCCATCGCGGATGAGCCCGCCTGCGCGAAGATGGGCAGGGGGTTCTTCAACACAAGATCGAGTGATTTTTAATGCGATGGGATCGAGAGTTGTCACGATCGAAGAGAGTTGTTTGAGCTGGATTGAGAGCGATGCAGAAGGCGCGATTGTGTCGATTAACGAGTTGATTAAACTTGTCGATTTTCCAAGTGCAGCGAGATCCCGAGGGGTTGCTCTTCCAAGAGATATCCGCGCTGAAATACGAGCAATATCACACATACTACTGAGAGTTAACGACAACGCGTCGCTCAGCGCATGGTCATCAAGGAGTGCGCTCACTGCGAGTTGTCGTTGTGTGATTTGATCCTGATTGATCAGAGGTGAACTTAACCATGATCGGATGAGTCGTTTACCCATCGGAGTATGGAGTACACAACGGGTTCCGATTGGACTTGATAAGAACACGCCTGCGAGTGAACCTGTGAGGGATTGTTCGCGGATGGTCTGTTCAATTTCAAGAGATCGCAAACTCACAGAATCGATGATGCAAGTCTGAGAACGATCGATGAGTGTCGGCGCCCGTAGATGGTTCAAGCTTGGGAGTTGTCTCGATGATGTCTTTGATTGGGTTTCATTGTTCGAGTCTGATTCTTGCTTGATTGCTTGGGTTTCATAGAGATATCGGATCGCGGCGCCTGCAGCGCAGACAGAGGGCATTGTCTGATCGAGTCCAAATCCGTCGAGAGTTGCAATGCCGTAGACGCTTTGGATTGCTTCGCTTGCTTCTGCGATTCGGAAGTGCCAACTCGGGCGAGCAGTTCCTGATGCACCGATGGATTCGACAACATTTTTTACTCTGGGAGGCATATCCCCAGAGCTTGGAGCGCTGAAGAGTATTTCACGGACTGAGAGCTTTGCGAGTTCGTCGCGGCATTGTTCTAGAGATCCGTTGAAGAGTTGGAACTCTCCAGTAGAGAGCTCGACGATTGCGATCCCTGCATGGAGATCATCGATGATCGAGATCACTCCGAGTGGGACTCTGCGATCTTCATTGAGCAATGATTCATCGACGAGTGTGCCTGGGGTAACGACTTGGGTGACGCCTCTTGCGACGATCCCCTTTGCTTCTTTGGGATCTTCGAGTTGATCGACGACGGCGACCCTATATCCGTGATCGATTGCGCGTTGAAGATAGACAGGTTTCTGATGATGTGGGACCCCGGCCATTGGGATCGCGTTTCCACGGGTTGTGAGTGTTAGTCCTAGATCACGAGAGAGGTTCTCGGCGTCTTCGCCGAAGAGTTCGTAAAAGTCTCCCATTCGGAAGAAGAGCACGCAATCTGGGTGTTCGCTTTTAATTTTGGTCCACTGCCTCATCCCGGGGGTATCCCACGGATCCTTAGCAGGTTTGCTCTTGGGTGTGTTCTTAGGTTTTTGAAGCTCCGTTGATCCCATCGCTTAACAGTAGGGGAATGCTTGGAATTCCTCCGTGATTGCACAAAAAAACCCGGATACACGAACCGGGCTTTCAAGAGAGAATGGGTTGGTTTAGTCTTCGAGCGCGTGGAAGTAGTCGGTGTATGGTCGAATTCCTACAAACTTATCAGTGACTTTGCCGTCTTTGAACACGAGGACAGTTGGGATGGAGTTGATTCCGAATTTCGCAGCAAGATCAGGGTGATCATCGATATTGAGCTTTCCAACTTGGGCGCGATCTCCTAAGTTATCTGCGAGTTTTTCGATTGTTGGACCTAGCGCTCGACATGGGCCGCACCAAGGCGCCCAGAAATCGACGAGTGTGGCGGTTTCGGACTGAATTGCTTCTTCAAAGTTTGAACTGTCGAGTTCAATGAGTGATTTTGTGTTCATCTGAATATCTCCTATGGAGGTTTCTGGTGTGGAAAGTACGATCTTCGTTAGAAGAGTTAACAATCAGACAGACCATTCTATTCAGCGTTTTGCAAATTTAAGTTGTGGCTTGCTGGAAGAGCTCAGTTTTTGGGGCTAAATCGCCTGAACATGCTCTTTCAAGGAGTATTTCTGCGATTTGTCTAGCGTGTTCTGCAGGTTCTCTCGTTTGAATTTGACGAGCAGTACAAGATGCACCAGATGCGAGCATTGCAAGCATTTGTCCTAGAGTTGCAGGATTGGGTAGGCCTGCGCTAGAACAGAAGTCTTCGAATAGCTGACAAACACGAACTTGGTGATTGCGGGCCGCTTGTGAGGGTTTCGATTCTGGGTCAGGGAACTCGGCGACGGCTGCTTGGAACATGCAACCACAGAATTCGGGATCAGAGAACCAGTGTGCGAAAGCGTCGAAAACACCTAGTATTTGCTCGTATGGATCATTTGAAGATTGAGTAACAACTTCGCGAAGTCTCGAAATCATATCTTGGCTTGTTTGTTCGAGTACAGCGACGATCAGGCCGTCTTTTGACCCAAAGTTGTTGTACAGGGTCATTTTTGCAACACCTGCTTCTGAGAGTACACGATCAATGCCGGTCGTGTGGAACCCTTCTGTTTCAAAGAGTTTGCGAGCGACATTGAGCAGTTTTTCTCTTTTAGCAGAAGCCATTTTGTTCTCCAGATGTGGAAATGTCAGGTTGTTTACGAAAATAAGAAGAATAAACAGACCTTTCAGTCTATTCTATCGTACAGAGAATGGCTATGCAAGCCTGTAAATCATAAAACAAAGGTTTATTTTCGAAACCCAAAACAAGTATGAGGTAAAAACGATGCCACGGATTGAACCAGTACAGATTGAAAATGCTCCTGAACTTACTCGTCCTGTACTTGAGAATATTAAAGCAGGATTAGGCAAGGTTCCGAACCTGCTTTCCACATTCGGTCACTCTCCAGCGGCTTTGAATAGTTATGTCATGCAGAAGGAAGCGCTCAAGACTGGATCGCTCGGAGATGCGTTCGGCGAATCAATCGCGATCGCAATGGCAACATTTACTGGGTGCGATTACTGTGCATCTGCTCATAACGCAATCGGGAAAATGGTCGGCCTAGACGATGAAGAGCGTCAGTTAAACAGGCAAGGAGTATCTGCAGATCCTAAGGTTCAAGCGGGTATTCATCTTGCTAAGTCGATCGTAGAATCTCGCGGCTGGTCAAATGATGAGGCATTTGCGAGTGCAAAGGAAGCAGGATTGTCTGATAGCGACATCCTTGAAGTGCTCGCGATCACTATGTTTAACTTGTACACCAACTATTCGAACCATTTCCTCGAAACCGAGAATGATTTTCCGGTTGTCGAACTTGATGAAACATTGATGGTCTAACGATCATCGAGCAATTAACTGATCGTCGTTCCCAATAACTTCGATCGGGGCCGGACCCAGGGTCTGGTGTCCGGCCTTATGAATATATTTAAAATGGATCACCCATTTCCTGCGTCGTGCCGTCCGAGTGTTTCGGGCGGCACGATTTTTGATTGTGCAATCAATCTGGATGATTGTTCGCATGAAATCAAACGCGATATTTGGAATCTCGGTTGCTTGGGTGGGTCTTTTCTTGCTTCCTGGGTGGTATGAGCCGATGATAATGACATGATTCAAGTTCTTAAACAAGTATCAAAGCAATGGATTGCTCGAGTGATCTCGTTGTGTATCGTGGGACCGATTTGTGCAGGACTCAGCACAAGTGTGCTTGCAGCAGATGGATCGCACAATGCGACCTTTCTTACTGGAGGTTCAATGACAAGCGGACTTGTCGCGCTTGTGCTCGTTTGCATGTTGATCATGTTTATGGGGATCGCGATTGGTCGATTGGTTGATCGACGAGAGGGTTTCTTGAATATTGCGTTCGCACTTGGGTGGGTTGCTTGGACGACGGGTAGATTAGGAGAAGTGTTTCGATCTGCGCCTGAATCAAAGACTCTTGTATTGATGGCAGTTGAATCTTTGATAATTTTGATTGCGGTCCTATTGACATTAGTGATGATGTCAAAGGCCGACGCGAAGAATGTCGCAGGTCGATCTGACGATGTATCGCGATTCGATGTTGCGTATTTAAGATCATCATTTGGGCAATCGCATGGTGTTTTAGCAATGGGTGCTGCGATTGTTGGTTCATTCATTGTTGCGGTTCTCTTTGGTCAGAATGATCTCCCTGGTCAATCAGTAGGTGTCGGGTTCGGCGCTGGAATTGTTGGCGGATTGTTGGGTGCGTTGGTTTGGAGTTCTGCAGGGACATCGAAGGATAAGAAGACATTGCCTGGTCCTACGCCGATGGCGCCGATGATTGTGGGGGTGCTGCTTTGCGGTTTTCTTGCGCCGATGATTGGTTTGTTTAAACCAGGGGCTGGCGAACTCCTTGCATTGGTTGCAAAGGGAGATTTGCCAGGGTATCTCATCGTGTCTCCGATGGCATGGGCAATGGGGGGGCTCTTAGGTGTCCCGGTTGGTCACTCGTGGGTTGAGCATGCAGCGCATCAAACGGGGGGCGCCCCGGCGAAGGCTTAGGGACTAAGGGCTCTAGAATAGACTTTTCTCAGTTCGGCTCAATAATAGGTTTGGGTTTTAAATCGAAGTAATTCTCTGTCGATCGTGAAATCTCCATTGTGAGCGTTTGCGTGAAATACTTTTGCGCCGTGTTTGGTTGTTTATAGAAGATGACCCTACGATTAGGACACCATTTTCTGCGAAAGAGAATTATCGAATGACCAGCACAACTTGTTGTAAATCATCAGCTTGCGAGCAAAGCTCTATGGATTCACCTGAACAAAACAATCAAACGATGCCCGATGTTCAAGCGAGCAGCGATCATCGCAATGTTGCGATCGACAAAGTCGGCGTCAAAGAAGTTGTATACCCGATGAAACTCGCGCAACGCGGGGGTGGAGATCAGTCAACTGTTGCAACGATCAACATGTATGTTGCTCTACCTAAAGAGAAGAAGGGGACGCATATGTCCCGGTTCCTTGAGGTGCTCAACGAGCATGGTTGCCAAGCGTTTTCACCGAGTGATATTCCTGCGATCACACGGAAGATCAAAGAGCGACTCAACGCACAAGAAGCACACTTCGAAGCTTCGTTTACATACTTTGTTGAGAAGCCTGCACCTGTTACGGGACAGCGCGGGTTGATGAACTACGAAGTCACATTCGAATGTACTGCGAACTGTACTGAAGACTTTGTCATCAGGGTTGCGGCACCTGCGACGAGTTTGTGTCCGTGTTCGAAAGAGATTTCAGAATATGGAGCGCATAATCAGCGTTGTCGGATTGAAGCCGCGGTACGGACTGATGGTGTGTTGTGGATTGAAGATCTCATTGAGCATCTTGAAGGAGCAGCGTCCCATCCGGTGTATGCTGTTCTCAAGCGTCCTGACGAGAAGTATGTCACTGAGAAAGCATTCGAGAATCCGAAGTTTGTCGAAGACATTATTCGTGATCTCGCGATCTTACTGAACAACGATGATCGGATCGTACAGTATGATATCAGCTCGGAGAATTTTGAATCGATTCATTCGCATAATGCCTATGCGGAGCTATCACGAGACAAGCGTCTCGATTGAATTGGATTCGTAGAACGGAATTTGGACATATTACTTCAGATATAGTTGGCTTACAAGTCAATTATCTTGGCAGATGTGTGTCACGAGCAGGGCTCGATTCGACTACGATATTGGTATGAGCGATCAATCTACGAAAAACGACGCGTACTCTCAGGGTTCTCACGATTTGCCAAGAGTGCGACAACCAAAGGTTTTGTTGAGTGATCTGACGAGCGATCTGCTCTGGATTCGAGTTCTGCGTGCGCCCGCGCTCGCGTTAGCTCCTTCTCGATTGATTTCGGGTGCGATCTGTGCTTTCTTGCTCTCGCTTATTTTGCAGATTACAGTGTTGCTCACTGCAAGTGATACAGAATCACTGAATGGCGCTTCGAGTGAGATTCAGAGTGTTGGCGATCGATTCGGGTACTCAAGTATGAGACTCTATGAATCTTTCAGGGCATTCGATCCTTTGGGAGTTGTATACAGTGTCGGGAATAGTGCATATGCGATCCGAGACACGGTGATTGAGTCGCCTTTGATTTCGTTGTTGCTTGGAATTCCTTTGATCGCAGTATTGGCAAGTTGTGGATGTGCGATTTCACGATCTGCGGCGATTGAGTTTGCCCAGGGTCGGTACGCATCGCGTGACGACACGATTGGGTATTCTCTACAGCGAATCCGTCAACTCGTGGGTGCAGTAATTGGACCAGTGATCTTCTGTGTATGTATTCTACTGCTCATTGGATTGGGTGGGCTTTTGCTTTCAGTGCCGGTTCTTGATGTAGTTGGATCGATCTTGTATGCATTTGGATTGGCACTTGGTATTTTGGCAACAATTGTCTTGATGTTGCATGTGTTTGCGTTGCCTTTGATTGTGCCTGCACTTGCAGTTGAAGGCACTGATGGCTTTGACGCGATCCAGCGTTCATACGCGTATGTGATCGGCAAACCATTGCGGTATTTGTTGTACTCTTCGTTGTTCGTTCTATTGGGCGTTGTCTCGATTGCGGTCTTTACGATGCTTGCTCAAGGATCGATTGAGATGACAGATTGGGCGTCGTCCTTATTTACAAATGACGCCGCGACCCGTGTACTAACAGGCGGAGGCGAGCTCGGAGCAACGAAAGGGACTGCGCATTCGATCATCAGTATCTGGCGAGCAGTTGTCGAACTTGCAATCGCAGGTTATGTGATCTCGTTTTACTTCACGAGCTCAACATTGCTTTATCTTGTCATTCGTAGAATCTGTGATGGACAAGATATGAACGAAGTCTGGGACGGCGTTGGAGAATGAGTCCATCACATGGATTGATTAGGGTTCCGTTGATTCGATCTCGGGCATTCGGACATCAGTTGGGTTGTATGGATTTGGGACATCTTCGAGTTGAATCGCATCATCTAAACTGAACTGTCCAACCTTTGATCGACGGAGCGCAGTGAGCATTCCCCCTGCGCCGACTTCATTTCCGATATCTCGGCCGAGTGAACGGATGTAGGTGCCTTTGCCGCATACTACTCTGATTTTGAGAATAGGCCACTCGTAGTCAAGAATCTCGATTTCGTTGATCTGGACAGGACGCGCATCGAGCGTGATCATTTCGCCTTTCCTTGCGAGTGCATAAGCTCTTTGGCCGTTGACTTTTATCGCAGAATATGGTGGCGGGCGCTGCATGACTTCTCCTGTCCATTTCGCGCATGCGTTTGTGATTTGCTCTTTTGTTGGGACTGTCGGCGGGGTGATCTCACTTTTTTCGCCCTCTAGGTCGTCTGTGGTGGAGACGACAGAGAGATCAATCGTGGTGATGTACTCTTTTTCGCCGACCATGATCTGATCGCAGAGTTTGGTTGCTTTTCCTATGAGTACAACAAGGACCCCTGAGGCGAGCGGGTCGAGGGTGCCGCCGTGTCCTACTTTGACTCGTTTGGGGGCGCCTCCTGCTTTGAGTCGTCCTCGCACGATCGAGCACACATTCATTGATGTCAGATTGAGGGGTTTGTCGATCACGATAATCCCCTTAATTGGCTCTTGTTGCTCGTTATTCATACTTGATAGTAGGTTGAGTCTGATCGTTGAACTGTCTGAGCGATCGGGAGTTCGATATTGGGAATTTGATCTGGTTCAAAATCATCTGATCGAGTGCACTTAGCCGATTCTTAAGTCGTAGGACTCGTTAAGTTTGTTCGCTTATCGTGTGTCTGTAGATTGCGTAAGAATTGAGATCGATGTTCCGATTGACCCGTTATATACCGAAAATGTTTCATCGGAGAGTGTTGCTCCTTGGGGGATTGGTGTCATTCCTCTTTGTGCTCTTGCTTGTTCGTCTTGCGTGGATGACAACGGGCGATCAAGGGGTGCGTGCGCGCGAGAAAGCATCGAAGAGTTTGGTACGGGAGACTTGGCTTCCAACTGTTCGTGGAACGATCTTTGATCGCAAAGGGCGCGTTTTAGCAGGAGATCGAGCGTCGTATGATATTGGGGTTGATTATCGAGTTTTAGCAGGACAATGGGTCTATATCGATGGGTATGGGAAAAGACGGGGGATTTCTATCTCTCGATATGCTCGTCGACTTGCAGAACGGTACAACCGGGATGTGTGGGACAAGCTCGAAGATGCTCAGCAGAATGAGATCACTGAGAGCTTTGAATCTGCGCTCAAGGACCGGGTTGAATCGATGTATGAATACATCGCAGTGGAGACACAGACGCCTTTGGTTGAGTTACTTGCTCGTCGAGATGAAATCGTTCAACGGGTCAGTAAAGTAAAGCGGGAATATACAGAGCGTACTCGAAAAAATGAACTAAAGAAATATGCAGAGCGAGGGGATGTACCCAACGAGACGGATCTGGATCGGATTGAACGAAAAGCAGCTCGAAATATTGCTGAAGAAGAACAGATTCATCCTCTCGTTCCTGATGTCTCAGACGAGATCGGATTCACTGTGATTCGTCAGAGCTCGCGTCGGGTTCCATTGATTAAGTTAACGAGCGAGGCGGATGAGAAACGGATCGAAGGGGAAGCAATCTTTCCAGGACTCGTGGTTGTGGATGCAACTACACGGATCTATCCATACAAAGAACTTGAAGTACTGATCCATCGTGGTGCGTTTCCGCCACCTTTGCAGGCGGATCAGAACGAGTTGATGAAAGTTACTGATCTAGGGACAATGATTTTAGGTTCAGTACAGACTGGGCTCCAGAGCGGAGATGAAAGTCGGCGAGCTTCTGCGATTGAGAATGATGAAATACTCAAAGTTCGTGCGAGTACTGATAAGGGAACAGATCGCGGTCGATATTTTCATGGCGATCGAGTCGGAAGAACTGGGTTGGAGTCTTCGTATGAAGATCATCTTCGAGGATTACGCGGAGTTACTGTTGAGAATCTTCAGACGCTTGAGCTTGTTGAAACGCTTCCAACTCCTGGGCTCGATATTCATCTCACACTCGATATTTTGCTCCAAGCTCGTATCCGAGCGTTACTCGATCCAAAGCTTGGGCTTGCGAGAGTTCAAACCTGGCACGGCAATCTCGAACCTACAACTCCGATTGGGTCTGAACTTGATGCAGGGGTGATTGTATTAGAAGTCGCAACGGGTGAGATCCTCGCGATGGTGTCTACACCAGTCCCTCCGAGTGATGGAGATTGGACAAAGTACGGTGTTCACGATGATGCGCAGATGCGATTGTATCAGAAGATCCACTCGCCTTATGTTAATCGAGCGATCGCGATGCCTTACCCGCCTGGTTCAGTTGCAAAGGCCTTGATTCTCACAGGTGCAGCGAAGTATGACAAGTACGTGCAAGGCCATCGGATCGAAGCAACTGGTTACCTTCTAGAAGGACAACCTAACAAGTTTCGTTCGTGGTATTACAAGTTGTCGAATGGTACTTCGACACACTTTCATCAGCTTGGTCGACATCCAAACGATATCGATGCATTGATGGTTTCGTCGAATGTGTTTTTCTTTACACTCGGGCGAGAACTCGAAGGTGAACTCGTTGCGGATGTGTACAAGATGTATGGGGTCGGAAACCCATACAATCTTGGAGTTGGTACGGAATGGGCGGGCTCGATCGGCGCGTTCAACGGACCTGGGGATGGTTCAGATCTGACTCTTGATGAAGCGACACTCCTTGGGATTGGGCAAGGTCCAGTGACTTGGACTCCTTTGCACGCAGCAGATAGTTACGCGACGATTGCTCGTCAGGGATATCGGATACATCCCAAACTAATTCAGAGCGGAAGAGCACCAATAGTGGAGGATCTTGATCTCCCTTCTTGGTCGATAAGTAATGCGATGGAAGGATTGCACGAAGTAGTCACGAACCAGCTCAATGGTTCGGGATATGGGATACGGTATGAAGAGTTTGAACCCAGAGTTCCAACGTTTAACGCACCAGGGATTCGAGTTTGGGGGAAGACTGGGACTGCGACGGCTCCTGATATCAGGTTTGATCCAGATCAAGTTGGAGACACGAACGGGCCTATGGATCCGATTGTAGTTCGTCATGGTGATCATTCTTGGTTCGTGACATTAGTTGGACCTGAAGGTGGAGAACCTCAGTATGCAATCGCAGTTGTGCTCGATTATGCAGGATCCGGAGGCAAAGTAAGTGGTCCAATCAACAATCAGATCATTTATGCACTGATTGAAGAGGGATATTTGCCCAGAGTGAGTGCAGCGGAGGTGAACCCTTGAGTGGATCACAGATATCAACTCGACTCGTTCAACTCATCCGCGGTGGAGGTAGATCAAACGAACCGATCTCGAAAGCGATCAAGGTCATTAACTATGGTTGGATTCCAGTTATTGCGTCATTGTTGCTTTCCTTGATCGGGGTGTATGCGATTGATCTTGGTTTGAGAACTGACACAGATAGCACACAGATGATGCATTCGATTGCGATCAAACAGTTGATCTTCATGGTAATTGGGTTGGTTGCGTGTGTCGTAATCGCGTTACCCCATTACAAACTGGTGACTTCATTTGCATGGTTGTTGTTTTATATGTTCCTTGGATTGTTGGTTCTGTTGTTGATTCCTGGGATGCCTAGGAGTGTTGTTGTTGTGTCCCATGGCGCTCGTTCTTGGATCAATCTTGGTATAACAGATTTTCAACCTTCTGAGATCATGAAGATTGCGTTTGTGCTTGCAGTTGCGCAGTACATGCGATTCCGATCTGAGCATCGTCGATTTAAGGGACTGATTGTTCCTGGAATCATCGCGGCGGTTCCAGTCGCGTTGATTACTGTCCAGCCCGATTTGGGGACTGCTTCGTTGTTTGTGCCTGCACTGTTTGCGATGTTGATAGCCGCGGGAGCTCGATTGCGTCATTTGACTTTGATCGTCCTATGTGCAGCGATGGCGGCGCCGATCGGGTATCAGTTTATGAAGCCGCACCAGAAGAGTCGGATCGATGGATTGATCAAGCAGTTCCAAGGGGACACATCTACAGATTTTGATATCACTTTTCAGTCTTCACGAGCAAAGATGCTCATTGGCGCGGGGCAAGTCACTGGAATGAGTGATGAGACGACCCGAGCGATGGTGAGATACAACGCATTGCCTGAGCGTGAGAATGACATGATTTTTGCGATTGTCGTCGCGAGATTTGGAATGTTGGGAGGATTGGCGCTCCTTGGTTTGTATGCGATGTGGGTATATGGCGCGTTGATGGTGGCTGCGAGTTGTCGAGAACCGATGGGTCGACTGATTACGGTCGGAATTCCTGCTTTTATTGCAACGCAAGTCGTCATCAATGTTGGGATGAATATAGGGGTGGTCCCTATCATCGGTATCACACTTCCGTTCCTCAGTGCTGGGGGATCGAGTTTGATTACTTCGTGGTTGATGACTGGATTGATAGTCAATGTCGCGCTGCATCGCCCTAAGCCACCTTACCGGAGTTCGTTTGAATACGATGACGATGATTATGGACCAGACCCGCTCAAACCAACCAAGCCGTACGGGCGTTCGATCGGATTCTCCGGGCGAGCGTTCACCCGTTAATCTCGAACTATCAAATCTAACACCTTGTACTCCTCCTGCTGGATGGGAAACTCGTTGCAACGAGGCGGGGATCGTCTTTGATGATGGAGACATCGAGAAGCTTGGTCTTTATCTTGCGATGCTCATGCATGCAAACACTCGGATGAATCTCACAGCGATCCGTGACGAAACAGAAGCGTGGGACAAGCACATCTTCGATGCATTAACGCTCGTCCCTGTGATGGCTGAGCTTGAAGCAGATGCAAGTGTGATTGATATCGGTTCGGGTGGGGGACTTCCTGGTATTCCTCTTTCGATCGTGATGCCCAAAATTTGGTTCACACTCGTGGATGCGACAAAGAAAAAGATTGAGTATCTCGATCAGGTGATTGATGCAATCGGGTTGAAAAATGTTCGTGCGATCAATGCTCGCGCTGAGCAACTTGGTATCGATCGTGGAGAGCGCACTCCAGACGGAAGACAAGGTGCGCATCGTGAGCATTATGATGTCGCGATCGCACGAGGAGTTGGGCAGATCGCGATGTTGTCTGAGCTGACGGTTCCACTCGTGAAGATCGGTGGATTAGTATTGATGACTAAGGGTCAACGCGCCGAGGAAGAGCTTGCAACTGCGAAAGCGGCACTCCATATGTTGCATACAAATCATGCGGGGACAATCGAAACTCCGACGGGTCGGATTGTGGTGCTCGAGAAGCAACGAAAGACGCCGAGGGATTATCCGAGGCGAGATGGAGAGCCCAAACGATCGCCTTTGGGTGTGAAGAAGGAAGCGAAGAAGTAATCCGTGCCGACGATTGATCACATTTTGGGAGACTCAGGCCCTGTCGCGGGGTTGCTTGGTGAGGGGTATGAGCCTCGGGCTCAGCAGCTTGCGATGTCCGAAGCGGTTGAGCGCGCGATGAGCGAACGCTCGCATTTGTTCGTTGAAGCGGGGACCGGAGTCGGTAAAAGCTTCGCATATCTCGTCCCTGCGATGATGCGTGCGATCGAGCACAATGAAACAGTGGTCATCGCAACGAACACGATCGCGCTCCAAGAGCAGATTGTGAAGAAGGACATTCCACTTATTTCCGAAGCATTGAAGGAAATGGGTGATTGTAAATCCGTGCTCGTCAAAGGGCGCGGAAACTACATGTCTATCCGTCGTCTGCGATTAGCATCTCAACGGCGAGACAAGTTGTTTGCAGAAAACGCACAACGAAGAACGCTCGATGTGATTGAAGAATGGGCATACGAAACTGAAGATGGGTCACTTGCATCGCTCCCTCAGCTTGAGCGGCACGGGGTTTGGAGCAGCGTGCAGTCGGATTCAACGAACTGCATGGGTCGCAAGTGTCCAAACTACAACGAGTGTTTTTACCAGAATGCACGACGAGAGATGGAAGGTGCGCAGGTATTGATTTGCAATCATGCGTTGTTCTTCTCGGATATGGCTCTCAAAATGTTAGGGACCGGTTTTCTTCCTGCGTATGACCATGTCATCCTTGACGAAGCTCATGGAATTGAGGACGCGGCGGCGGACCACTTTGGTTTGCGATTGACTGAATGGCGTGTGTCGTTCTTGCTCAACCAGCTTTACAACCCGAAGACGGGTAAGGGATATCTCGCGAATCTACATCTCGCGGCGGGGGATATTGAACCGATTGAGAAGGCATATCGGGTTGTCAGCAATGCACAGGATTGTGCGAATCGATTCTTCGATTCGTTGCATCGACTCAGTCTGTCGGGCAAACTCGTCAATGGACGCATGCGAGAACCTGCGATGATTCACGATGATCTATCGCAAGCGATGAACGAGTTGTCCATTCGACTCAAGCGACTTCGAGAGCTCGTTAAGACTGAAGCCGACAAGTTTGAACTTAACGGGTTTGCGATTCGCGCTGCAGAGATTGGTGATCAAGCAGATGCATTGATTCAACAGACGGTGAGTGATTGTGTGTATTGGGTTGAAGCAAGCGAATCAAAGGGGCGCGGCGGACCAAAGATCACGCTTGCTTGTTCGCCTGTAGAAGTTGCGCCGATCTTGAAGGAGCATTTGTTCGGAGATGATTGTTCAGTGGTGATGACTTCAGCAACACTGACAACGAGAGAAATCGAAGAAGATGAATTCGACGAGCATGCAGAAACAGCGTTTGCTCATATTCTTGGAAGACTCGGCGCTGAAGGATCGAAGACACTGCAGCTTGGGTCGCCGTTTGATTATGCAAATCAAGTGAAAGTGCTCGTTGATATCACTGTTCCGAATCCTGGACGAGGACGATATAGTGATCCAAATACGGAGAGTTTTGAAGACGCAATTTGCTCTCGGGTTCGTGATCAAGTGATCAAAACTGACGGCGGGGCATTTGTGTTATTCACAAGTTTCAAGTTGCTCTATCAGACAAGTGATCGATTGACACGCGAGTTTGAAGAGTTGGGGATGCGTGTATGGACTCACGGCAAGAGCGGGTCACGAACTGAGATACTTGATGCGTTTCGCGAATGTGATCGCGGTGTGTTGTTTGGGGCTGCGAGTTTCTGGCAGGGTGTTGATGTTCGTGGATCGGCGCTGCGCAATGTGATTATTACAAGGCTGCCTTTTGATCCCCCGGATCGACCAGTTGTCGAAGCACGCGGCGAACGAATCAAAGAACTCGGAGGCGATCCGTTTAGAGATGATGCATTACCAAGAGCTGTCATCCGATTCAAACAGGGATTCGGTCGTTTGATCCGATCCGCGAGCGACGAAGGGCAGGTTGTGGTCCTTGATCCGCGGATTGTGAAGACTGGGTACGGGAAGTCTTTTCAGCGTGCGATCCCGAAGGGGATTGAGATTCAGCGGGTGGAATAGATTCTGGTAGGGCAGGCCATAATTTCATAACAGCAGTGTTTCTAGCTTTAAAAGTCCGGAAACAGGGCTTATCTGACAAGGGGTAGGAATTGCCCGATGTCGAAAGCTGATAGATGCAATTTCGTATTTACTGCGCTATCCTCTCTGTCCGTCTGAGCCGATAGATCTTGGACGAGAGAACTGCCCTGTGGGGCTGAAAATGGAGATATGACTATGCTCGGACGCGTCTTTAAGGCTTATGACATCCGTGGGATTTACCCGGATCTTTTGACAGACTATATGGCTTGGCAGATCGGATGTGGATCCGCGAAGTTCTTGCTCAATGAAGCTGAACAAGATGGTGAGTCGACACCGATGATGCGCAACGTCATCATTGGACGCGATATGCGAGTATCTTCTCCAAAGCTTTCTGAAGAGTTGATCCGCGGGTTGACCTCTGCGGGCGCATCCGTGATTGATCTTGGGATGATTGACACTCCGATGATGTACTTTGCGATCAACTATCTTGATAGCGCTGGAGGGGTTGTGGTGACTGCGTCGCACAATCCACCTCAGTATAACGGGTTTAAGATTTCCAAACGCAAAGCGAAACCTGTGGGTGAGACTACGGGGCTTGATGTCGTTCGCAAGAATGCAGCAATGGTCGATAAGAACCTGACTCCTCAACCTGGCACTTCGGTCGATCCTCGCGATCTTTGGAAGGCGTACGCGAAGCATGTGAAGAAGTTCCTCGATCTTGGAGATCATGACGATTCTAATCCATTGAAGATTGTGGTTGATGCATCGAACGGGATGGCGGGCACGATGTGTCCCAACATCTTCGGGAAGAACGGCGAGGCGACAGAAGGACTCGACATCATTGAGATGAACTTCGAGAATACGAAACATGAATATGCACACGAACCTAACCCACTCGTTGCCGCGAATCTAGAGCAACTCCAAGCGGAAGTGATCAAGCAGAAAGCTGATCTAGGTCTTTGCTTTGACGGTGATGCAGATCGTTGTGTTGCAGTTGATGAGAAGGGGCAGATTGTCCCTTGTGATATCATGACAGCGTTGTTGGTTCCTTACTTCCTTGAGCAGAAGCCGGGCGCCGCGATTATCTTTGATCTCCGATCCACGAAAGCGGTAAAGGAAGAGATCGAAAAGTTCGGTGGTAAAGCGCTGCGTGGGCGAGTTGGTCATGTGTTCATGAAACAGCTACTCGCAGAAAACGAAGGCATCTTCGGCGGCGAACTCTCCGGTCATTTCTACTTCCGCAAGAATTTTAACGCGGATTCTGGAGCGATTGCAATGGCAACATTCCTTTCGGTCATTGCAAACACGGATCAAACGATGTCGCAGATGACGAAGCCTTTGATGCGCTATGTGCAATCAGGTGAGATCAACTTCGAAAACGAAGAGAAGGATCTTGCACTCGAGCAAGTCATCGAGAGTTACGGCGATCGTGGCGAAATTGATGAACTTGATGGAGTGACAGTCGATTGCTTTGAGAGTGAAGGTTGGTGGATGAATATCCGTAAGTCGAATACTGAACCTTTGTTGAGATTGAACATCGAATCGAAGACTCAAGAGACACTCGATGAGATCTATACAGAAGTCTCAAGCATGCTTGGATCGCGCGTCGATCACTGATAGAGAATCCTGTTTACAACATTCAGCGCCTTTATCCTCTATAATGGGATACAGGCGTGTTTGCACACATGTTTCGCATGAGAGCCTCTTGGCGGAGTGAGTTGATGAACCTTTCACAGTTCTTTGAACATTGGTCGATTGCTGAGAACCCATTTCGAGGGGAAGAAGCGAGGCACGATTCGATCTTTGCTCGGATGGGTATTAATCCGAACATCGCTCGGTCTTCGATATCACAAGAGGCGCTCCCTGGGGATAAATCACTCGCTCGACCGATTTCTCCGAGTATGCACTCGGACTTTGAGAAGATCATGGGTGAGCTTGAGCGGCCTTCAACTTCAATCGTGTTTGGAGAAAAGGGTGCAGGGAAAACTGCAATCCGTTTACAAATCGCGGGAAGGATCGATCGGCATAATCGAGAGAACCCTGAACGCAAGATTTTCATGATCCCATATGACGATTTGAATGCGTCTCTTGATAAGTACAAAAAGCAAGCGGGGACAAAGGGTGACAAGAACCCGTTTGAAGGGATGCGCCTCGTTGATCATATGGACGCGATGATTTCGATTGGTCTCGGGCGCGTTGTGAATTCGATTCTTCCTGGGCCTACAAGTCCTCCTCCTGCGAACTTGAGTGATGAGACTGCTCAACAGATTGCTAAACGAACACGCAAACTACCTGCAGCAGTCCGGAGAGACCTGCTTTTACTCCAAGCAATCTACGATACAAATGATCCTACAGGGCAACGGACATCACAGTTCCGACAACTACTCCGTTTACCGAGCGGGGGGGGAACTGGTGGATGGAATGCACTAATCGTCATCGGGCTTTGGATTGGTTGGGTTCCGGCGGTTGCTCTCTTCTTGTGGGCGCGGATTTCAATGGGGTTTGAAGGGGCGCTTGCAACAACAACTGACATTGTTTCAGGGATTTTGTTGCTTGCTTGGGGTGCATTGCTTGTCAAGGCTTTTTTACTCGACAGACTCGTTGTGAATCGTGTTGCGGGAAAACTCGCGAAGCAACTGCGTATGGTGAATCGTCCGATGAGCGGGTATTTAGGATCTATACGTCGATTGCCTCGGACGGTGCTCAACTCAGGTGAACTTCCAACAACGGATTCCGATGAACAGCGCTACGCAATGTTTACTCGTCTCAAACGAGTGATTGAAACATTCGGGTTCACTGGGATCATGATTGTTATTGATCGTGTAGATGAACCGACTCTTGTGAATGGCGATCCTGATCGGATGCGTTCGATTATTTGGCCGATGTTCAACAACAAGTTTCTTCAGCTTGAAGGAGTAGGTATAAAGATGCTACTCCCGATTGAGCTTCGGCATGCACTCTTCAAAGAATCTAGTGCTTTCTTCCAGGAAGCAAGACTCGATAAGCAAAACATGATCGAACGATTGAGTTGGACGGGGGCGATGCTCTACGATTTGTGCAACGCAAGGCTCGGTGTATGTCGTCCTGCGAGTGCAGATCCGATCTCATTGATTGATCTCTTTTCGCAAGATGTCACTAGAGCTGATGTTGTCGATGCGCTAGGTACTATGCAGCAACCACGGGATGCATTCAAGTTCATGTATCGTTGTTTGAGCGAGCATTGCTCAAGTGTTACCGCAGAAGATGGATCATGGAAGATTGCAAAGCACACACTTGATTATGTCAAACGAGAAGAAAGCGAACGAGTGATGCAGTTGCAACGTGGGATTCGTCCAGCATAAAGCTTGATGTTAGAGTATTCAACACATTTCATCGAACGCGTTTGAGTCTTGCGTATTCAAGAACGAGTGTTTTTCGGCCTACAGATTTGAACTCCACGATGACGCGTGCGTTTGCGCCACCGGTGGTTTTCATGATGGTTCCTTCTCCGAATTGAGGATGTCGGACGATCGAACCTTGAGGGAAACCGGAGACTCCGCTTGAATCTGAAGGTTGCTTTGTTTTCCCAAGTTTGTCTGCGATTGATGGACGAGTAGGCATTTCCCTCTTCGGCGAAACATTTGCGAGCCTTTGTTCGCGAGCGCGTTCTATGCGATCGAGATCTGCTTTGTTCGAACTTGGTTGGAACTGAGCAAATGATCCTTTGCGGAATGATCTGCTCGGCGACGGAGAAGACGCGCCGAATGCATCGTCGTATTCACTTGAGCCAAAGTCCGCATCTGTCTGATCAGACATGATGATTCCCTCAGACCCAATTTCTTCAAGGAACCTTGAAGGAATAGTTCGTTCGGACATGCCTCTGATTGTTCGGCGGTTTGCAGATGTGATCTGCAGATGTTTCATTGCTCGAGTAATCCCCACGAATGCAAGTCTGCGTTCTTCTTCGAGTTCTGCTTGTGATTCGTTTGCTCGTGAATGGGGGAGTGTGCCTTCTTCAAGGGCGATCATTGAAACAGCAGGGAACTCCAAGCCTTTGGAGGCATGGAGTGTCATCAGAGTCACGCAACCGGTTGATGAATCGACGGCGTCTGCATCCGCGACGAGTGCGATTGATTCTAGATATGCACGAACCATTGCGAGGAGTTCGGGGATTTTTCCTATTTCCCCGCTTGATGCGGTTTCGGGATCTGTGAACGCTGCTGGATCGTCGGCGGGATCGTACTCTCGCTCGAAATCTCTTGCGGATGTAATAAGTTCGCTCAGGTTGTCGAGTCGTTCTTCGTCGCTTTCAGCGCCTGAAGCTTTCGCCTGTTTTTTGTAATGTGCTTCGAGTCCGGATTCAGTAATTACTCTTTCGACAAGTTCGTGGAGACTTGTCGCGACTGAGGCGCCCATAAATGAACCATCTCCTGTCCATTCGTTGACTGTTTCAGTGAACTTGTCGATTGATGTGACAGCTCTTGCAGAGAGTCCGAGTTCTTTGCTTCTTGTGAGTCCTTCCCAAAGAGGGATGTTCGCGCGGATAGCGGCATTCTGGATCACATCGAGGGTTGTTTTACCAATGCCTCTTGTCGGGGTATTGACGACTCTGAGCAACGACACAGTATCTGATTGGTTTGCAATGACACGTAAATACGCGATTGCGGTTTTGATTTCTTCGCGATCGAAGAAGGCGGTACCCCTTGCAATTTTGTATGGAATACCTGCTTGTCGCATGGAGTCTTCGATCACACGCGAGAGTGCGTTTGTTCGATAGAAAACAGCCATGTCCTTCCAAGCGATACGTTCTTCATCGTGGAGTCTTCTGAACCAGTCAGTGACGAGCTCTCCTTCATGGCGTTCATTGTTGACTCTGACGACATTGATTGGTTCGCCGCCTTGTGTGCTTGTGTACAAGGGTTTGTCACGGCGTTTGGTATTCTTCTTAATTAACGCATCTGCAGCGGAAAGAATAAAAGCGCTAGAGCGGAAGTTCTCCCCGAGCAGGATTGTTTTGGCGCCCGGGAAATGTTGTTCAAAGTCGAGGATGTTAGAAATATCAGCGCCGCGCCAGCCGTAGATTGCTTGATCCGGATCTCCAACGACACAGATGTTGGGAAGCGTGGATTCTTGGGGCATCCCGGGTAGAGGCGGAGGCGCTGCCGCGAGGAGTGAAGTCAGACGGAACTGCACTGAGTTCGTGTCTTGGTATTCGTCAATCATCAGGTAGCGCCATCGTCCTGTGAGTTCTGCTCGGATCTCTTCGTTGCTTTCGAGCATTTTAACTGTGTATACAAGTAGGTCATCAAAATCGATCGCGCCAGCTTGTTTAAGCGTTGCTTCATATCGAAGGTAGATTTTTGCGATCTGCTTGGAGTAATAGTCGAAGGCGTTTGCTTCGTACTTCTTTGCGTCCATCAGTTCATTTTTAGCATTTGAGATCGCGCTCAAAACGGTGCGTGGCGGCCAGTTGGTTGTTTGCAAGCTCATTGCTTTGAGCACGCGCTTCATCGCGGCCATCTGATCTGAAGAATCGTAAATTGTATAATCGGGTTTGAGTCCAGGGATGTTTGCACGCTCTGCATATCTACGTAACAAACGAGCGCAGAGCGAGTGAAAGGTCGTGATAGTCAGCCCACGCATTCGAGGATCTGGTGGAGCACCTTCTTCGGTTGCTTGTTCGCCGCAGAGTTGGATTGCGACGCGTTCTCGCATTTCTCCAGCAGCTTTATTGGTAAATGTGAGTGCCAGGATACTCCAAGGTGGAGCGCCTTCTTTGATGATCTGGGCAATCCGTCGGGTGATGACTCGAGTCTTACCCGAGCCAGCTGCTGCAAGAATCAAAAGTGGTCCTTGCGTGTGTAGAACTGCTTGTTTTTGAGGCTCTGTGAGCGAATCAAGAATCGGGTCAACTGGTTCGAGATGAGATGATTCTTGCCCTAACTTTGAGGGTAAATCATCGTCGGCGAGGAAATCTGGTAGATCATCAATAGGCATCGGATATAGGGTAGAAGCGTGGAAGGCAAGAGACAGTTGATGACACAAAGAATCTGATTTTGGGTAAGTTTAATGGTTGTGGCCGCTACCCATACCTGGAGGCATCATCGCATGCGGGACTTCTGCGGCACGAGTAATCAGGGTAATACCTTCTGGCAAATCATGTGAAACATCACTTACAACATCACCTTCGAGTTTTCGACTGAATAATGATCTACGAGATTTACCCATAATCAGAGTGTCACATCCGTAGGTGACAGTGTGATCTAAAATTTCTTCTGCAATAGATTGGGATGTCACATAGATTGGGACAAAGTTTACGCCTGCTTCTTTCGCGAGCATCGCGGTAGTCCCTAAAGCTTCTTGAGCAGAATCATCGGTTTCAATTCGTGGTGCTTGACCCGGGCGCAAATCCATCACACGGATTGGACGGACGAAGATGCAGAAGAGTGTTGCGTCACGGCGCTTCGCGATATCCACTGCATACTCGGATTGGTATCGTCCACGTGCAGCGAGCATGAGTTTCGGTTTGTTAGGATCGATTTGGATTGTGATGTCCTGGAGCATCTTGAGCCAACCAGCGCCTGGGGCTTGGATTGCTTCTCCGGTATCTGATATAGATGAGGAGCGAATGGTTCGAACCCCGAGAGCGAGTGCGACCATCGTGCCGCTGAAGGCGGTTGAAATTGGTTGGGTTACAGCAATCGTCATTGAGATTGAGAATAGAAAGAGTCCCAAGATCCACATTCCGATTCTTGAATACTTCCCAATATCGAGATCTCTGTTGTATGCACTCGAGAGCACGGTAACTGTGATGGCGCCTGTGACTCCAAGAACATACAACGATGCAAGTACTGTGACATCCTGTTCAACGAGAATGACGGCGATCGGGATGATCACTGAAGCAATCAATCCAACCCATGGGACACCTGAGTAGTTGAGTTTGGTGAGTGATTTTGGAAGTTCGTTGTCGTTCGCCATTGCGAAGAATACCGAAACCATTGCCATCACAGCAGTATTGGTGGCACTGAGTAACAAGAGCCCGAATGTGATTCCTGCAACTGTACCAAATGCATTTCCCATATTTGGACCCAATGCATTGGTCGCGGTTTCAGTTGCAATCACGCGCATCGAAGCGTTGGTGTATTGCTCTACTTCGTGTTCATGTTGTTCGAGCGTTTCGTATGCATGAAGTGATTCTTTGTTGAGTGACCCGAGCGTTTCATCATTGAGAGAAAATGAAGATGTGATTGAGTATTCATCTGCAAGTTCAGGGGGGAGAGTTTCGATGAATGCTGATCGGGAATGTTGGAGTCTCATCTCGTCAGGTTCGTGCATGTCGATCATCGAGGTCGATAGAACTGTGAATGAGAGACCTGCGAGTGCGAGTCCAAACACTAGATTGAGTCCGACGACTTCGATCGAGACAGGCCAAATAGTTTTTTTTGCTTCTTTATCAACAGGTTGTTTCATCAACCCGGTCATATTTGCAACTGCTTCAACACCTGCGAGTGCGAGACAAATTTTGGTAAAGTTCACCCATGCATGTCCGGCAGAGGTTTCTCTGAAGAAATCAAACGAGATTGTATCGATGCCCTTAATGAAGTAGGGGATTGACATGACGGCCATCACTGCGGAAACGCCGAGAGCGACGAGTGCGATGATGAGGGCAAACTTACCTGCGGACTTTGCGCCGAGCCAGTTCACGCCTCCGACGAGGATTATTGCAACGACCGCGAGGGGAAGAACAAGATTAGACGGCACATGGAAATAATGGAATGCTTCGATCGCAGAGATCGCGGCGGTCATGATGTATCCGGCGAGGAGCAGCGTCGATCCGACTACGGAGAGGGTCGGTGAGAGCTGACGCGCTGCGGTATATACCCCACCCCCGTCTGGGAAACATCGACATATGATGGTGTATGCCCATGATACTGCGAGCATGAGCAGCCCGATCGCGGCGAGATATACAATTGAAGCATGTGCGGTATAAAGAAACGCGAGTCCTAGGACATATAGACGCGAAGTGCCCCAATCGCCGTAGAGAAGCGGGCCGGCATGTATCCATTTCAAGTTGCGAGGTCGAGATTCAGTAACGAGCATAAGGAGGATCTGCCTGCGTTCTAATCGGTTCGAAAATCAAGTCAATGAGTATAGAACCCCTTTAGGGAGATAATCGGACCTACAATCGGCAAAGATAATTGGGTTGGATTCAAAGCCGACTTGATCAGGCATTGATGAATACCGATCTAGAAGTAACTTATCATTTCTTTTGTTCAGTACTATCTGGTTCTATTTGAAGTCCAGAAATGCCCTTATGGGATTTGACAGGAAGCTTTAACCAATCTATCTTGCCGATCTGATGGGTTGAAGTCATATGAATTCGGTGCCTGAACTGCAGCGAAGCGTGAAACCCTAACGGGTTGTATTGCGAATAGACAGTTGTATGAGTCAACTGCACGAACAAGTCGAAGGATATGGAAACTACCGCGTGAGTAACCAAGCGAACAATCATCTCGAACAAGATCATGGCAATGAACCTGCCAACGAGATTCAGCTCACTGACGATGCGGTTGAGGATTCCTCAAAGACAAAGTCTTCTACTTCACCTGAGGACACAACTCCGTTCGGCGCTGAATCTATTGGGAACTCGAATCCGATATCAGTTGCTGAAGCTGAGAAGTCGATCATGGCCGTCACAAAGGATGGAACTAATCTCGACACGCTCATCGGGCGCCTAGTTATCGATCAAGGTCTTGCAACTCCGGAAGAAGTGAAGCATTGCATGACGCTCACACGAGCAGAAACAAGCAATGAGAGTGCAGAAGAGAGCACAGAATCAGCAGGTGGGCCAAGTCCAGAAGCATTGTCAAACTCGCTTGCTCAGGTGCTTGTTGATAAAGAGTTCGTTACCAAACGACAGATCGCGAGACTTAGAGAAGCAATCGAAGCTGAGCGTTCGGGTGCATCTATTAGTGGTTATAAGATTCTTGGTAAACTCGGGTCAGGCGCGATGGCAACAGTCTACAAAGCGAAGCAAGTGTCGCTTGATAGAATGGTCGCGATTAAGAAGTTGCCCAAGAAGTTCTCATCGAATCCTCAGTTTATTGAACGCTTTTTCGCTGAAGGGCGAGCAGCCGCTTTGCTCAACCATCCCAACATTGTCCAAGCATTCGATGTTGGTAACGAAGGGGATCTTTACTTCTTCGTGATGGAATATGTAGAGGGACGCAGTGTTCACGAAGACATTGTGACTCATAAGAGATTTAAAGAGTCTGACGCGATCGATGTTGGAATTCAGGTCGCAGAAGCGCTTGAGCACGCACATCAACGAGGTTTGATTCATCGGGATGTGAAACCGAAGAATATCATGATCACTAAAGAAGGGGTTGTGAAACTTGCAGATATGGGTCTTGCTCGTGCGATGAGTGATGTGGAAGCTGCAGAAGCAGAAGCAGGCCGGGCATTTGGTACACCATATTACATCTCTCCAGAGCAGATCCGAGGCGAAAAGGACATCGGTCCTCCAGCAGACATCTACTCCCTGGGAGTTACGCTTTATCACATGGTGACAGGGAATGTTCCATATGAAGGCAAGAACCCGTCTTCAGTGATGCACAAGCATCTCAAGAGCGAACTCATTCCGCCTGATCATGTCAATCCGAAGCTCGGAGCAGGAATCAGTGAAGTCATCGAAATGATGATGGCAAAGCGGGTTAAGAGTCGGTATCAGAACTGTTCTGACTTGCTGATTGATTTGAGAGCAATCAAGCGTGGGGAAACCCCGCCTTTAGCACATAAAGATATGTTCCATTCTGATGATCTTGCTCAGATTGCGGCAGCCGCTCAGGCAACTGAAACAGTGATTCCTGAGAATACAGCTCAATCGAGCGGCGGCGTCCTTGAGCATGTATTTTGGCCACCATTCCTGATTGTGGTTGCTTTGCTCCTTGCGAGTTTGTTGCTCAATATCATCACATGAGATCAATCAAAGCTTTTCTAGTGTCTATCTACCCATCGAGCCTCGAAAACAAGCGAGGTATTTCACTTATAGAGTGTGTGATGCCCTTGCTTTATGCATGTCGAGATGGTTCAATAGAGTCCCACGATCGCCGAGTGTTCGTCGATCAGTTGCTTGTCTTGTGCCAAATAAATGGCAAGGAGTCTCGATATCGCTCGTAGACGATTTATAAAGAGTCAAGGTCCGGCCAACCGGACCCGTGTTAATCACATGATCCGTATTTCTCCGATCCGTTTGATCGATGAGAATGGTGAACAAAAAGGACTTGTCGATACTTCTGATGCGATGCGCATGGCGCAAGCAGCAGGACTCGATCTGGTTGAGGTCGTTGCTGATTCTCGGCCACCTGTCTGTAAGATCATGGATTACGGCAAGCACAAGTATGACCAATCCAAAAAAGAAGCAAAGTCACGAACGCACGGCGGCGAACTCAAAGAAATTCGTCTAGGTCGTTCACTCAAGATCGATCCGCATGATGTACAGATTCGTGTTGATCAAGCTCGACGTTTCTTGATGGCCGGGCACAAGGTGCAGATCGTCCAACGATTCCGTGGGCGAGAGATTATGCATAAGCAAATGGGTGAGGAACGAATGTTCCAAATCTGTCAAGATCTTTCAGATGTTGCAAAGGTTGATATGGCGCCTAAGGGTATGGGTAGAGCAATCACTGTTTTACTTTCCCCGGATCGCGATAAGATCAAAGCAATCCGTTCAAGGATGATTCAGGAAGACAAGGAACAAGAGAAGCTCGATCTCGCGAAGCTTGAAGCAGAAGTAGCCGCACAGAACGAAGCGGATGACATCGCAGATGCACAAGAAGATGCGAATGATGCTCAAGCAGACAAGAAGAAACGTAAGGGTCCAAAGGACAATCGTGCGTCGAATCCTGTCGATGATGAAATTGCCGATTTGCTTGGATGATCTCTAAAGATTGAAGCGTCTACGTTTAGATTTTCAAGCCTCCGCTCACGGAGGCTTTTTTATTGATACACTTTGGATGTGACTAACCCAATATCACCAACTATCAAAATCGACGGCGAACATGGTACTCAACATGGTTGGTTGTACACGCTGTGCATCGAGTGGGGTGATGGGGTTTCCAGTGAGCACGAGATCACGATGTCTTGGGTCGATCATGAGCATCTCGTTGGTGGGGCAGTTCCACCCAGTGTCATTGCAGAGCGGGCAGCGAAGTTGGCTGCGGCGCACTTTGGGCAGATAGAGTTGCCTGAGCGATTTGATGTATCAAGTCTTCGTAGACGAATAGATAACTTCGATTACCTGATCAAATCGAGTTGAGTTGATAGTTTGTAGCTTAAACGAGCATCTGCTTGAGATATTGACCTGTATAGCTTGCCTTGATCTTTGCAACTTCCTCGGGGGTCCCAGTTGCGAGCAGAGTTCCGCCGTGATCGCCGCCTTCTGGGCCAAGATCGATGACCCAATCTGCACACTTGATGACATCGAGGTTGTGCTCGATAATTATTAATGTATTTCCAGCATCTGCTAGTCTGTTGAGAACAGCAATAAGCTTATTGATGTCCTCAAAGTGTAAACCAGTTGTTGGTTCGTCCAAGATATAGAGAGTGTGTTCCGAGCTTGGGGTGCCATCGTGTCGAGTGCCTTTACCGAGCTCGGTTGCGAGTTTGACGCGTTGAGCTTCGCCGCCGCTGAGGGTGGTTGAGGGTTGACCCAATGTGATGTATCCCAGTCCAACATCTCGGAGGCAAGTTGTGAATCGGAGGATCTTTGGATGATTCTCAAAGAAGGCACAAGCATCTTCAACAGTGAGTGCGAGCACATCAGCGATGTTCTTGCCGCGATATTTCACTTCGAGAGTTTCGCGGTTGTATCTCTTAGCAATGCAAACCTCACATTCGACAAATACATCGGGAAGGAAATGCATTTCGATTTTTTTCATTCCCTGGCCGTTGCATGCTTCGCATCGTCCGCCGCCTTTGTTCGAAGCGACATTGAACGAGAATCGACCGGGTTTGTAACCACGGATCTTTGATTCCTTGGTTGCAGTAAAGACTTTGCGGATATCGTCGAAGATCCCTGTGTAGGTTGCGGGGTTTGATCGGGGGGTGCGTCCGATTGGGGATTGATCGACCTCAATGATCCGATCGATGTGTTGGAGGCCTGTGACTCGGGAATGAGCTCCGGGCTTTGTTTTACTCCCCATGACATGTTGTTTCGCGGCGCGGAGCAAGATCTGGTTGACGAGTGTCGATTTGCCAGAGCCTGAGACCCCAGTTACGCAGAGCATTCCGCCTACTGGGAATGGGACATCAATATTCTTTAGGTTGTTGTGCTTGGCACCTTTGACAACCATCGCTTTTTTCTTGTTTAGCGTTCGGCGCTTCTTGGGCACTTCAATTTTTCGTCGGCCGCTCAGGTAGTCACCTGTGAGCGAGTTCTTCGCCTTGGTGATGTCTGAAATAGAACCTTGAGCGACGACGGTACCGCCGTGGACACCTGGACCTGGTCCAATATCAACAATGTGATCCGCAGCTCGGATCGTGTCTTCATCGTGCTCAACAACGAGGACAGTGTTTCCGATATCAGTTAAATGTCGAAGTGTTCGGATGAGTCGATCATTGTCTCTTTGATGGAGCCCGATCGTGGGTTCATCAAGTACATAACACGCGCCAACGAGTCCTGATCCGACTTGTGTTGCGAGTCGGATTCGTTGGGCTTCGCCGCCGCTGAGGGTCGCGGTGCGGCGATCAAGCGATAGATAATCGAGTCCAACAGATTCGAGGAACTTGAGTCGGTTAATGATCTCTCTGAGTATTGCTTCTGCGATGTGTGCGTTTTCTTTTGAAAGCACAAGCCCTTCGATGAACTTGATTGCATCAGTAATATTTAGTCTCGAGAGTTCGGAAATATTGAGAATGGAACCGTCATTGCTCGGGCGCCCGATGATCGATTTCGAACCGGCTTTATCCATGTTTGCAAGGTGAGAGGATTCGATTGTGACATGCAATGCAGAGATTTTTAATCGGTCCCCATGACACGACGGGCAGACGATTTCTTGTTGGTACTGATGGAGATGGTCCTTGACCCAACTTGATTCCGTCTTGTGGAACCAGTTGTGGAGCATTGGGTACACGCCTTCCCATTGCTTTGTGAACTTCTTCTTTGTCGTACGATGTTCATTGGCGTAATCTGTCCCGCGCATGAGCAGATTGAACAGGTCGTCGGACATCGCAGAAAGGTGCATTGATTGTGGAATATCGAATGCTCTACAGAACTTACGGAGATACCTTGGGTAGATCATGCCTCCTGGGCCGTTCTTCTTCCAGGGTTGAATCGCATTGTTCAGAATCGCGACATCCATATTGGGGACAACGAGTTCTTCGGAGAACTCAAGAATAACACCCAAACCATGACAATCGGGGCATGCACCGAATGGTGAGTTGAATGAGAAAACACGAGGGGAGAGTTCGCTCAGAGAGATCTCTGGGTGATCCGGATCCGCGAAGTGTTCGCTGAAAGCATGATCTGTCCAGATTGTTCGATCTTGTTCATCGTTTACTGCGATGACGACGGAGCCTTCAGCAAGTCGAAGGGCCGCCTCGATTGATTCGACGAGTCGTTGTCTTGTGTCAGCGTCAGGTTTGATGACGATACGATCTACAACTGCGTCTATAGAGTGTTTTTTGTGTCGATGGAGTTCGAGTGGGTTCTCGTTATCTTCTTTGAGTGTTTCTCGAAGGTCGACGATATCGCCGTTGACTCTTGCACGCATCCAACCTTGTTTGAAGAATGCCTCGAGTGTGTCTTTGTGGAAACCTTTCTTTGCACGAACAACAGGTGCGAGGACCATCAATCTTGTACTCTCATCGAACTTCATGACATGATCGACAATTTGCGATGCGCTTGAAGATTCAATCACTCGTCCTGATCGACTGAGCACTGTTGAGTTTTTTTTGGCTTTGGTGACTGCCCATGAGCGGGGGGTGCCACATCGGGCAAAGAGCAATCTGAGATAGTCGTAGATTTCTGTTGTTGTCGCAACTGTCGAACGAGGATTGTGTGACGCGGATCGTTGCTCGATCGCGATTGTGGGGGGGATTCCTTCGATCTCTTCGATGTCTGGTTTCTTAAGCTGATCTAGGAATTGTCGCGCATAGGCGCTGAGTGATTCCATGTACTTCCGTTGGCCTTCAGCAAAGATGGTATCAAATGCTAATGACGATTTTCCAGATCCTGATAGTCCAGTGATGATCACAAGTTGATCTCGTGGAATATCGATATCGAGTGATTTGAGATTGTGTTCTTTAGCACCGCGTATACGAATCGATTTGTTTGGAGTTTTCGATAACTTCTCCGACTTTGAAGATGGAGTAATGCGAGATTTCGAAGATGCTTTTTTCTTTGTCGCCTTCGATTTCGAAACGGTCTTCTTTTTCGATGTCACCCTGGTCAAGGTTGCTCGCTCTTCATGTCTGAGTTTGTATCACTCGAATTAAGGGATGCTTCTTGTGCTCGTTGCGCATCGAGTCGTTTCGTTGCGAGATGCTTCTGGTAGTAGATTCCACCTAGTATCAGGAATCCGATGAATACTCCTGTGAGATAAGTCCCCAGTTTTGAGCGAAACTGAGAGGGTGTAGACCTATTTGAGTTAAAATCGGGTTCTCTCTTCTGATCCATGGGCAATAGTAGGTGCTTGCTACTTCAAAAAGGCAAGCGATCAATCAGCATTGTGGTCGTATATCAGGTTCACTGAATAGAGGACAGAGCAGAAGTTAGGAGTGAACAACTATCGTTTACGGCCGCCACGGGTCCCTGCGGATCCTGGTTTGCCGCCTTTGGGTTTGATTGCTTTGGCAAGCTCACTTCGTTTGATCAATATAGGTTCATCAGATGAATCATTCCCGAGGGCGCTCTCATGTTGAGCGATGAGCTCTCGAACGTGAACCATTTGATCTCTGAGTAGAGCAGCTGATTCGAATTCCATGTTCGTTGCGGATTCGAGCATGTCCGATTCGAGAATCATCACCAAATCGCGAGCGTCGAGTGCAGGGTCATCGAGATCGTCGGTTGCGTTCTTCGCAGTTTTTCGAGCTTTCAGCGTTGCATCGATACCTGTTCGGATTTCTTTGATGATCGTTTTCGGAGTAATCCCGTTGATCTCGTTGTATTCGATCTGCTTTGCTCTTCGGCGCTGGGTTTCATCCATTGCGCTCGCCATCGCGTTGGTAATTTTATCAGCGTAGAGAATAACTTTCGCGTCTACATTCCTTGCTGCTCGTCCCATCTGTTGAATCAAGCTGGTCGCGCTTCGTAAGAATCCTTCTTTGTCAGCGTCGAGGATCGTTACGAGTGAAACTTCAGGTAAGTCCAACCCTTCTCTGAGTAGATTGACACCAACAAGTACATCAAATTCTCCAGCGCGAAGATCTGTGAGAATTTCCAAGCGTTCAAGCGTCTGAATTTCTGAATGCAAATATCGAACTTTAAGACCTTGGTCGGCGAGATAGGTAGTCAGATCCTCGCAAAGCCGTTTGGTTAACGCTGTCACTAGCACTCGATCCCCAACAGCGACTCGTTCTTTGCATTGTTCTAGGAGATCTGGTATCTGTCCGCTCGCAGGTCGGACTTCGACGACAGGATCGAGAAGCCCGGTTGGTCGAATGACTTGTTCAACTACTTCGCCTCCAGTTTTGTCAAGCTCATATGGACCCGGGGTCGCACTTACATAGACAATTTGTGGGACTAGTGCTTCAAACTCTTCGAAACGCAACGGGCGGTTATCCAAACAACTCGGTAGACGGAACCCGTGTTCAACGAGGACATCTTTGCGTGCTTTGTCGCCGTTGTACATGGCGCGGATCTGTGGGATAGTAACATGCGATTCATCAACAATGAGCAACCAATCTTTGAGATTGGTTCGAGAGACACCAAATCTTCGTGAATCCTCTTGATGGTCACGAGTATCTTGAGTGGGTCTGATTGGTTCGCCTTGTGCGTCTACCAAGGAGACTTCTCTGTCAGGTTCTTCTTTTCTTTGTGGGTTCCCAGGCGCGTAGTCAAAGTAATCGAGTAAAGTGAACGGGCGTTCCCCCGGGAGTCGGCCGTCCATGTATCGTGAGTAGTTCTCAACTCCTGAGCAGTATCCGATTTCTTCGATCATCTCTAAGTCATATTTGGTTCTTGCAAGTAATCGTTGGGCTTCAAGTAGTTTTCCCTCGTGACGCAGGTGCATGACTCGTTCATCCATTTCAGTTCGTATAGATGTGAGGACTTCGTTGAGTCGATCCTCGGGCATGACATAATGAACTGCAGGGAAGAGGAAGTATTGGGATTCTTGAGCGAGTAGTTCGCCGCTGGTTGGGTTGATGAGCTCGATCCGATCGATTTCGTCTCCGAAGAGTTCGATACGGACTGCGAATTTTTCATATGCTGGCCAAACTTCAATCGCGTCTCCACGGGCGCGATATGAACCTCGCTTGAACTCGATTTCCGCTCGTTCGTATTGCATCGCATTGAGCGCAAGAAAGAGTGCTCGTCTGGGGAGATGCATACCAATATTCAATGTGTAGACTTTTTCAGAATACGCGCTAGGGGAACCGAGACCAAAGATACAAGAAACGGATGCAACGACTATGCAATCGCGTCTCTGTATGAGATTCGATGTTGATGCGAGTCGGAGTTGATCCAGATCATCATTTCGTGCAGAGTCTTTTTCGATATAGATATCGCGTCCTGGGATGTACGCCTCGGGTTGGTAGTAGTCGTAGTAGGAGACGAAGTAGTTGACTGAGTTGTTGGGGAAGAATGCCTTGAGTTCTTCAAACAACTGGGCAGCGAGCGTTTTGTTGTGTGAAAGAATCAGAGTCGGTTTGCCAGTTTTGGCAATTACATTGGCCATGGTAAAAGTTTTACCGGTGCCCGTCGCGCCCAATAGACAACTTGATTTTTGCCCACTCATGATCGAATGAGTGATCGCGTCGATCGCGTCGGGTTGATCGCCTGCAGGATTGAAACTGCTTACGACTTCGAAATCTTTTGGTTCACTCTGCATCGAAGGGATGGTAGCGCGTCTGTTATGCTTTGAGTCCGCGTATCAGTCCTTCATTTGGTTACGGAGTGCGGGGAGTTGAGTATGGACTTTGCTTGAGTACCAAAGATCAAGTTCCCATTGCTCTGGGTCACATCCAGCTTTGGTCAAAATAGAGTTTGCTTCTTCTATAGTTTCTGCTTTGAGTAGAACAAGAGTGTGGTCAACATCAATACGGGTGTTATCTTGTGCGACAAGTGTTCCTAGGAGAAGAACACCCGAGACTCGGTTTACTGAGTTGTCTTTGTTTGTTTCTGCTGATGCAATAAAATACGCTCTCCCGGCCCATTCGTCTGAAATCTCTGGGTCCGCAAGGCGTCGTTCCTCATCTTCTTTTTCGAGTCGAGGGAGTTCGAGAAGTTGATCGTCAGTTGTGAGTTGAACTGCTTCAAATTTGAAGACACCCAGTTGTCCTGTTGGGTCTGTCTCTGCAAGTTCCAGCGCCTTTGTGGTTTGGTCAGTGCTAAATATCCATAGGCCTCTTAAGTTCTCGTCAGTCTTTGGAGATCCGTAAGGACCTGCGACGAGGAGATCGCCATTCTCTGCCATTCGATTCATATTTGAGAAATGTCCTGCGAATGCTTCGGATTGTGTTTTCTGATCCAACTCAGTGACTGGTCCTGTGAGGATGTATACGAAGGTGTATGTCTCTTTGTTTAACTCATCAGAAGCAAAGGTATTAAATGCGAGCAACAGACACAGGATGTGAGGGATGATGATTTTCATTGTTTGAATGTACCTTGATTAATCAATAGATTGGATTCGCATTTGTAGTTTTCCAATCGAAATTGTGCAATTTCACAACAAGGGACTTGCATTAGTTAATACGTGACCATATAGTCACATGTATAAAACAATACTGGAGAATCGCCATGGATGGCGTGAAGAGAAACATTAAAATCGAACCTGAGCAGATGGATTCCGTCTTTCGAGCACTTGCAGATCCGACTAGGAGAGGGTTACTTGATGCATTACGAGAGGGACCTAAGACAACATCACAGCTGGTGGAGCTGTTCCCTGAGATGACCCGGTTTGGAGTGATGAAACATCTCAAGATACTCGAAGAATCGTTGCTCGTAATCCCACGCAAGGAAGGCCGAACCCGATGGAATCACTTGAATGCGGTTCCATTAAAACAGATGTATGAGCGTTGGGTGAGTAAATATGAGGATCAATGGGCGGGCTCATTGATCAGGTTGAAAGAACAAGTTGAATCGAATCAAGACGGCAAACGGATGAATTGATAGGAGAACAGTATGACAACGAAACTAATGGAAGATGCAGCACGCGTCGCGAATGCACAGATCGAAATCCATATCAGCGCACCAAAGGAGCAGGTGTATCGAGCTTGGTTTGATGATATTGGATCATGGTTTTATGAGAATGAAGAAACCAAAGTGACCAATCCGACCAAGATCGAAGAGAAACTTGGAGGCAGATGTTACATGCAACTCCCTGACGGAGGATTCAATGTACTCGGAGAGATCACGATGATCAAACCAAACAAGAAGATTCGTATGCGTGGAGATTGCACCATGCCTGCAGCAGTGATCATGAACATGACCATTGCGTTCGAGGAAGTTGATGGGGGGACACGAGTCCATATCGATCATCGAATGGCGGGGGAGATCTGTGACGGGATGGCGGAAGAGTTTGAAGAAGGTTGGATGGATGGTTTACAGAAACTCAAGAAGTTGATTGAGTCCAATTAATCGCAACGAGAACATAGAATAAATCCCTGTCCTAATTGCGGCAGGGTTTTTTATGGACTCGTGTTTGGCTTATAGAGATTGTTTATCAAGCCAAAGTCTTCCATATTCCATCCAACAATCCCATGATCTTTGTTAAACATTGCTGATGGGATAATGAGTTTGTTTTCTGTGATCCAATCTTGTGCTTCGATTACGGAATCTTCAAACTTCTTGTCGAAATAGATTGGGAAGTGCAAATGCTCTATGTCGTTCTCTAGAGTGTGATCAGCGATTGCTCTGAGCCGCTCTAAGCCTTCGAGAATGACTTCGCAGTTGTACAACGAACGGTTTACACTGTCTCTCCAAATAGTCATTGTCATTGAAGATGGTAATGGTTCGTCTGAATAGAGAACGCGGCCGTTGGCATCGGTTCGAAATTCGATCTCAATATTCGCTGATCTTATGTTCCGAGGGTCATACTCCATAAGATTTCCAGCCGCATCGAGAACTCCTCTGAGTGTGTCTCTGTATGTCTTCTCATACTTTACATACTCAGATTTAGCAGGTTTAATCATTCGAGCGCCGAGCCCAGATGCAATTTTTAGATTGTCAACTCCGATTGAATCTCCGATCTCTTTCACAAGCTTGGTATAGGGCTTTGCAAATCCAGCATCGATCAGTTCCCGATCATTGCCATTGAACATCAAGGTGGAGTTGTCAAGTTGTTTGCTCTTATCATTAGGTTTCACTGTGACAATGGAACCGTCTTCGAGTTGCCACGCTTCTATTTTTCTAATCATGAGTGCTTCGAAGATCGAAAACTGATGCTTATGTTCTTCAGATAAGACTTTAATTTTGGGCATTAATCGCGAAATCGATTCAAACTCAATATCTCTAATCGAAGAAGGAATATGTGACGGCACATCGGAATACAGCCCAACTGATCCGATGGTTGAACGAGGCCGCATGAAAATATGGTTGGAGTATGCTAAGAACACGCTGGAAGTTGAGTGACACTTTTCAGAAATGACTGAGTAGTATTCAATCTCGTCACTGAACTCTTCGAGGACTTCCAGGCAAGCTTCGGCTGCATAGTACAAACCAATGTTGTCTATTGATTTCTCTTTCCAGTCAATGTTGATCTCAAAGATGACATGGTTAATACCCATGGTTCTTGCTTTTTCTAAAGCTGCTCGCAAGCCTTTGTGATTCGTTTCCACTCCCAGAGTTCCGGTGATTGGGATCGTCATCGCGAGTGTTGGTTTTTCTTTGGTAACCGATCTGCGCCTGAGCTCTCGCTTTGGTTTGGTTGATTCTTCTTGTTCTACTTCTGAATCTCCTGACAAATCACTTGTATTGGACTTTGGAGTTATTATGCTTGGATTTGAGTCCTCGTCGGGTTGCACAATCGGTTGAATGAGAACCGATTTGACTTTGTATCGAGCAATCTTCTTCGTAGATTTAATGTTTGAGATGTTGATTTCAATAACGATTTCAGCACGAGTGTCTTTGATTACCGTCCCCTCGATGACGGTGCCATCTTTGAGAGTGACAATATCTGCTTGTGAATGCGACGCATTGAATGCGATAAGAACTATAACAATTATAAAAGATAAGTATGATTTCATACTTATCTTATACTCGAAACTTTGGATGTTAGTTTAGCAATCTTAGAAAATATTAAGCATCGATTGATTCAACAGGAGGTGAATTTTCTTCTCGCATTGAAGCTAGTGCAGCGCGTAAAGGCCCGGTTGGTTGATCATCTGATTGCTTTGGATCTTGGATAGGTTCGATCGCAGCATCTAGTTTATCAGATTCTTTAATCGCAGAAGCATCAATGTGCCCATCGTCTCCGACTTGGTCGAATCGGACTTCTACACGCTTGGAGACTCCGCGCTCTTGCATTGTGACGCCGAACAACTTGTTGGTTGCTTGCATTGTCCGTTTGTTGTGCGTGATAACGATGAAGCGGCTCTGCTTTGCGAAGATATCGAGAGTTGAACAGAATCGTCCAACATTTGCTTCGTCGAGCGCTGCATCAACTTCGTCAAGAACACAGAAGCAACTCGGTTTCGAGCGGAAGATCGCGAGAAGCATCGCAACTGCGGTCATGGTTTTCTCACCACCCGAAAGCTGGTTGATCGAGCGAGGCTCTTTCCCTGGTGGTTTTGCGATGACTTCGATCCCTGATTCGAGCAGATCGATCTCATCGGTAACAACTTTTTGCCCATCGACATCTTTGACGAGTGGCATGAGTCGGACTTCTGCTCGGCCGCCACCGAAGAGTCTGCGGAACATTCCGTTTCGGCCACCGAACTCTTGTTGGATACTTTCGAAGACTTCACCGAAGTTGGTACGCGACGCGACATTCAATTTTTCGATGAGTGTTGCAAGCTTGATGCGAGCTTCATCGATGTCCTTAACCTGTGAGATCAGATCGTCATTGCGTTGAGTGAGATTGGATTCTTCTTCGATTGCATTGAGGTTGACATTACCGAGCTTCTTGATCTCGGACTTGAGTACATTGACTCGAGCTTGAGTTGGATCGGTTTCGATACGGTCTACATCGCCGTCCTTCATCATGTGTCGATACTCTGGGTATTCGATGATGAGATCCATGCTCAAATCTTCGAGTGTGCGATCCTCTATGTTTTCGCGTTTTACTTCAGTTTCACGCTTTGCGAGTTCAATCGCGTGGAAATCTCGTTGGAACGCATCAGCTGTGTCACGAACGGACGCGAGTCGATCGTTGATTTGGTTTCTGCGATCTTGAGACTGTCTCACAAGTGTGAGTCGCTCAGTTGCGAGTTCTTCCAAGTTCACGATTTGAGCATTCGCTTGTTTTTCTTGCTCCATTGACTCACGTGCAACACGCTGATGTTCATCAAGGATTGCTGCGGATCTTTCGATATGGCGCTGTGCCATTGCGCAGCCGCGTTCTGTTTCATCGCGTTGAGTTTGAGTCTGTGCGAGTTGTCGTTGCTCTGAACGAAGTTGCTCGTGAACAGTTGATGCAAGCACTCGAGCGCTTGAAACTCGTTCGTTTGCTTCTTCAAGGGTTTTCTCGATTCCATCAAGTTTTTCTAGAGCATTCGATGCGCGTTCTTGTTGCTCTTTGAGTAACCCTTCAAGCTTTGTTGCTCGTTCTTCGAGTTCATTTCGTTCGCTTTGGATCTCGTCTGTGCGTGTTCGGATCGCGAGAAGCTCGTCTGCGGTTCGCTCAATCTCTCTAGTCAAACGATCGAGATCAGACTGGTGACGATCACGAGCGTGATTTTGCTCAACTAGTTGTTGTTTGGATGTGCCTAATGCAGAGTGAAGTTCGGATCGTTGTTCGGCGAGTTGTGCAGCATCTGCGTCGACAGATACGAGCTCCTCACGTTTGATTTCAAACTCTTGAATATGTTCTACGAGAACAGTTGATAACTCGTCGAGTTCCGCGCGTCGAGCAAGAAGGCCTGCAGCTTGGTTTGCATTTGCCGGGCCGCCACAAACTCTTCCGTCAGGTTCAATGACAGTTCCCTTCGCGGTCACGAATCGTGCATGAATCCCTCGCAAAGGGCCAGCAGCGAGCAGCATTGCAGAATCCAGATCGGAAACAAGTAAAGTTGTCGCAAGAACTCGATCGAGTAGTGATTCGATCAGCGGATTCCCGTCACGAGATCGGACAAGTGTTCTGAGTTGGGTGATCCGTGGGCCTGCAATCGCGGCAAGCTGATTGAACGCAAGATCGGATGGAGCGTTGTCAGATTCAAGTCCAACGAGAGGTAGGAATGTAACTCGGCCTGGTAGTTGCGAGAGCTCATCTGCGTTGGGCATCTGTGAGAGTGACTCAACAACGACTGATTGGAGTGCGTCTTCAAGAGCGGATTCGATCTGGGATGCATATTCAGCAGGGACTTCGATTAACTCTGCGAGTGATCCGATGACACCTGAAAAACCATTTCCTTGATCTTTGCGATCGAGGACTTCACGAACTGCGTCGTCAAGACCAACTCGAGATTTGACCATTTCGTCGAGTGTTGAATGGCGAGTTTCGAGACGAACGCGTTGCTCATCGAGTTCATCAACGATGGTTGCAAGTTGTGATCGCTCATTGCCAATGCGTTGTTCATGAGCGGTAATCTGTGATAACTTAGAGTCGAGTTCATCTACCCGTGACTGAAGCTCTTGTGATTTTGTAAGTGCAATCTGGATTTGTGACCGAGTGGATTCTCGTTGAGAGTTGAGTTCAGATTGGCGATCACTAAGCTTTGATCCCTGCTCTTGAATCGATTCGAGTCGGCGCTCGTCTGATTGCACTCTCGCGATGAGTGTTGCGTGTTCTCGTTCAATCGAAGCGCATGTTGCGCGAGATTCATCAAGGGTCTGGCGATGGAGAGTTGCTTCTTGGGCAGATGTGTGTTTCGTCTCGTTTGCTTGATGTAATGATGCTTCAGCAGCTGCGAGTTGCGTTTCGAGTGTGCTGACACCTTGGTTGTGTCTGTTGAGTGATTCGTCTAGTTCATGAAGCTTGACATTTGCTTCTTCGAGTCGAGTTGTTTCAACTTCCACAGAGAGAGCAGCTTCTTCGATCGCTTTGATTGTCATTTCGCCGCGTTGTTGAGCAGTCTCTGCGAGATGACGAGCGTTTGTCAGTGAGCTTTCGACTTCACGCAATGCACGCGTGCGTTGGAGATGTTCTTCATTGATCGCGTTGGATTCATCTTCAGCCTCACGGAGGAGCTCCTCAGTGCGTTGCTTTTCATCTTCGAGCGAAGTAATCTGTGATGTTAAACCATCGAGGCGCTGACGAATATCGTCATATAGCTCGAATGCAAGCGCCATTCTCAATGAACGGTATTCGTCATCAAGTTCTGCAAATCGTCTTGCTTTACTTGCTTGACCTTTGACAAGTCGAAGTCTGCGTTCAGTAGAATCGAGTTGTTCTCTCGTGCGAACAAGGTTTGTTTCTGTCTTCTCGAGTTTGCGTGTTGCTTCCACTCTGCGTTGACGATACTTTGCGATCCCGGCAGCTTCTTCAAAGATGACTCTGCGTTCCATCGGAGATGCTAAAAGCATCCTGTCGACTTTTCCCTGTTCAATGATTGAATAGGCATCAGCGCCGATACCTGTATCGAGGAACAGGTCGCGAATGTCTTTGAGTCGAGCGGTTCGGCTATTGATGATGTACTTTGATTTTCCGTCTCGATACAGTCGGCGCTCGACAGCAACGACATCACTATCAATTGGGAGTGGGCGCCCGATTCGGGATCGCTGAGTGATTATCGCTGCGGCTTCTGATTCTCCTTCTTCGGCTGCACGATCAGCATCAGCATCGGAAATATGTGAATCATGTTCAGGGTGATCAGATTCGTTTGGAGCTTCTGATTCTTCGATCGGTTCAGTCAGACCTGCATGATCTTGGAGTTTTGCAACCAGCTCTTGGGTCATCTTCGGATTTTCGAAGGTCAGTGTTACTGACGCCATGCCCGATGGTTTTCTCCCCGCGGATCCTGCGAAGATCACGTCGATCATTTCTTTGCCGCGTAATGACTTTGAGGAGCGTTCGCCGAGCACCCATTTGATCGCGTCTACGACATTGGACTTGCCGCACCCGTTGGGGCCGACGATCCCTGTAATTGGATCTGAGAACGAGAAAGTCGTTTTATCCGCGAAACTCTTGAATCCAGCAACGGTCAAAGACGAGAGTCGAAGCCCAGCAGTCTTTGAGAGTTGAGTGACTCCTGGGTTCCCTTTAGGAGGAGTCTGTTCCACGGATTGGGATTGACGAATAGGTTCAGCAGTTGATTGGGTCATGATCAGCGCAACCTCCATGTCGGCTGTTCAGGATGGGCAGAACGGTTTGCTACACACATAGGCATTTCTCCGTATCAGATCCTCTGATACAGTTGAATAGATCATATCGGAAACTCTCCTCAGATGCGCGTATTTGATCATGGAAAGTCTTGTGAAGTTCAGGATTCTCGGAAGAATACTCCGTGCCTACCATGCAGCCTCCGAACAGTCCGGACATTTTCGCAATCAAGACGCCCAGCAAGGATAAATCCATGAGCACTCCCAAAGATCGTGTATACGCTGAAACCCACGAATGGCACAAGGAAGTAGACGGCGTAGTGGTCGTCGGATTGACTACTTACGCTGTTGATCAACTCACAGATGTGACATTTGTAGAAATGCTCGCAGTAGGGACCGAAGTTGAACCTGGGGATACTCTGGGTGAGGTTGAGTCTGTAAAGACGACTTCAGATATCTATTCTGTCGTTGGTGGCGAGATTATCGAAGTGAACGCAGATCTCGATGGGAATCCAGAACTCGTAAACAACGATCCCTACGGGGAAGGCTGGCTGGTAAAGATCAAAATTGAGGATGAAGGAAAGCTCAGTGAATGCATGAACGCAGATGATTACAATGCGTCGGTCTAACTTTGACGATCCTAATATACGTTCAAATGAATCTAGTTAGGATAAATTCCCAATGAGCTATCCATGATCAAGTGCCATGATGTGAACAAGTCCTTCAAGGTCGGCGATCGGTCAGTACACGCATTACGTGGTATTGACTTGTCGATCGTAGATCCTGGGTTCTATGCAATTATGGGTCGATCTGGATCTGGAAAATCAACTCTGCTCCATATGCTCTCTGCAATGGATAGACCTGATTCGGGGGTAGTTGAAGTATCTGGGCACTCCGTTCATTCGATGAGTGAATCTGAAGCAACGATGTTTCGCCGCAAAGAAATTGGAGTTATATTCCAAGCGTTTAATCTCATCCCGACGATGACTGCGGCGGAGAATGTTCAACTACCAGGTCTGCTTTCTGGAGATCTCTCCAAAAAAACGCTTGATCGTTCGAATGAACTACTTGAGATGCTCGGGCTCGGAGATCGTTCAACCCATCGCCCTGAAGCGCTCAGCGGCGGTGAACAACAACGTGTTGCGATAGCGCGTGCATTACTCTATAAACCTAGGGTCGTTTTCGCAGATGAACCTACTGGGAATCTGGATACGAGTGCATCGAAAATGGTTTGGTCGTTGCTCAAAGAGGTGGCCGCGGAACAGAGTGTGACAGTTGTTATGGTTACTCACGAACCAGAAGCCGCAAGCTATTGTGAACAAATCTATGTCATGGCCGACGGCAAGATCGTAGGGAACATCGATACCAACGAAAACGAGGGCGCGGAAGGAGGGATGGATGCGGGCACCATTGCGACTCGCACGCAGCATCTGCTCGGCGCGACCCAGTAGGCTCTACCTACTATCCGCGGCGGTAGCGCTCTCAGTGATTCTCGTCACTTCGATCGCGTGCGCGATGGCTTCGCTCAACGCGGCGATCATCGGACAGATCGATACTCAGATTGGGACTGCTGAAGTTCGATTAAGACCTGCATCTGGAAACACGATGGACAACTCGGTTGTTCAACATGTGAAAGAATGGGAAGGTGTTGATAGCGTTCTCCCACGATTACAAAGCACGCTTTCATTGGTGATCAAACTCGACACGATGGAAGAGGTGATCAAAGATAATCCTGATTCCGGGTTTGAAGCTGCGCGTGTCCGGTACGCGACAAATGCATTTGTAAATGGGGTAGATCCTCAGATTGAGTTTGAGCATCGCAAAGTCGTTCTTATCGATGGACGATACCCAGAGAAGCTCGACGAAATCACAATTGATTTGCGTGTCGCACAACGACTCTCATGGAGATTCGTTCAAAAGAGTAAACAAGCTCAGAGCGGGCTCGTTGAAGTCAATCTGTTAGAGGATCCCGCTGCGTACCTTGAGAAACCGTTCCCTAGCGGACGAGAGGCCATTGTAAACACGAATGAAGCAATGAAGCTCAACGAGGGAGTCGGAGTTCGGATCGGGGATGCGCTGACTGTTCCACGACTCTTTGGTAAAGCACGCGTGTTGACTGTTGTTGGGATTGTTGAACCTGCTCCGCTGGGCGGAAAACCAATCGCATTCACAACAATTGAGACTCTCGATGCACTCAATAGAAATAAGAACCAAATCACTGATATAGAGCTTCAACTGACTGAAGGAGTTGACCCGGATACTTTCGTATCTACTCATGAAGATGAGCTACTCCCAAAGGTGATTTTACAAACAACTGGGAGAGTGACTTCTGGAGTCGAAAACAATCTTGAAGCGACCCGTTTAGGGATTGTTCTTATCACGGTAATCTCGTTGATCTCCGCCGCGTTTATCATTACAACAGGATTAACTACAGGAGTCAGCGAGCAACAAAGGATGCTTGCAGTACTCAGAGCAGTTGGGGCGCGTCGAAGACAACTCGCAATGGCTCAACTCTTTGTAGGATGTATTGTTGCAGGGCTCGGCGCGATCTTTGGAGTTCCCCTGGGGATTGCACTTGCATGGATTCTCGCTGAGATTTTCGATCAGCAAATGTCGCAGGGGTTAGTTCTCCCATTTGTCAATATCTTACTCGTGGTGATGGGTGCTGTAGGATCTGGATTGATAGGTGCGATGTGGCCTGCATGGAGAGCAGCGTCATTGTCACCACTTCGTGCGATGACTGAACGAGCAACTCCTCACAAAGTGAAAGGGATTCTGACGGTCGGTATTGTGGGCGCGATCGGCGTGCTGATGATGGCCTCGATCGTGTTGTTCCTATCTGAAACAAGTTCGTTCTTTTGGATGTACGCAGGGATCGGACTACCTTCGATGTTTGTTGGGTATTTTTTGATCTCAGTACCAGTTGTGATTATTGTCTCGAAACTATTCTCAGTTCCTTTATCAAAGTTGCTTGGACTCCCTGCTCCATTCTTAGGGAGAACGATTCGAGCTACTCCTTACCGTCATGGGTTCACTGCGGGTGCGTTGATGACTGGTCTCGCACTGATGATTGGGATCTGGACAAACGGGAGTGCCGCGATGCGAGATTGGCTTGGGAAGATTGAGTTCCCAGACGCGTTCGCGTACGGGCTCCCCTTGTCGCTCGAAGCTCAGGGGATCCTCGATTCTCTTCCTTATGTTGATCAGAGCAGCGCGATCTCAATGTTCCCAGTCCGAACGGATGCGTTTGGGGTGAAAGGATTATCACAATATAAAACGAACTTCATCTCGTTCGAACCCGAATCATTCTTCGATATGGCAAAGCTCGAGTTTGTACAAGGGGACGAGCAAATCGCGAGAACAAAGCTCGAAGAAGGAGGGTGTGTGATTGTCGCAAGAGAGTTCCTCGTTGCTCGAGGGCTCGGAGTTGGAGACATCTTTGAATGTACAGATGTGAAAGATGAACTCCACCAGTTTGAAATTGTCGGCGTCGTCACCTCTCCAGGTCTCGAACTCGTAAGTCAGTATTTCGATCTTGGTGACAACTTCGTCAATCAAGCGATTGGTTCAGTCTTTGGATCAAGATCTGATATGGTAGAACATTTCGGGATGGAGACTGCTCAGTTGATCCAGATTGATCTCAACGAGAAACTCGTAGAGAAAATGGGAGGCGACGAAGTTGCAGTCATGGAAATGCGAAAAGAACTGCTCGGAGCAGGAGTGCTCAATGTCGGATCCGGAAGTATGATCCGCAAGCAAATCGAAGCTGTGTTTACATCTACTCTTGTCGTTCTTTCAACAGTTGCTATTGGAGCGATGCTAGTCGCATGCTTCGGGGTTGCGAATCTGATTATCGCAGAAGTCAACGCTCGAAAATATGAACTCGGAGTGCTTCGTGCAGTTGGCGCTTCTCGAAGTCAACTGGTTCGATTGATCAGCGGACAAGCGATCCTAATCGCGATCACTGCATGCGTTCTTGGGACAGGATTGGGAATGCAAGCAGCATGGGGTGGACGAGAAATGAATCGTCAAGTGATTGGTATCGATATCGCTTCATCACTACCGATGGATGCGATTGGGCTTGCTTGGGGAGTTGCGATTATTCTCTCATTGGCCGCGGCTGCACCAAGCGCAATGAAACTGAATCGTCTATCGATTCGTTCTTTATTGAGCGGATAATCAGCGTTAAAAACAGATAAGAATCGCGACTTATTCAGCCTCGACGTATTCCCATACAGTAACTGGGAGCTGACGCACACCCCATTTGAGCGCAAGCTCATGGGTAGGGTAGAGAAGATCAAGACGATTGCCTTTGATTGCGCCGCCACAGTCGAGGACAGGAACGATATCATCGTCCGCATATCCTGGGATTGAGATCATTGACCAGTAGGGGAGTACTCGTGGGTCAGCCGCCACAAGATCCATGCCGTTTGTCCATACGGAGTACATGGTTGCAGTTTTATTGTCTGCATAAATCCCACATGATCGAGCATCAGGAGAATATCCGGTAACAGTCATATAGATTGTTTTCGATGGACGAACCATCTTGCCGTCAAACCATCGAATTGAAGAGTCGAAAAACTCGGCAGCGTCTTCAATTACTTCAGAGTCATCAGTTTCTATTTGAAGATCTGCGTCATCAAGAGTTGTATTGATTTCGTTGATGCTTTGTTCTAGTGCGACAGGTTGATTGATATGAGTAGGGGTTTCAATACCAGCAAGTGCGGGAAGTTGTCCACGTTCTTTCGCAGCGATCGCAGAAACGACTGCGATTGCAAGAGCGCACATCCACAGTGTCATTTCACCTGCGACAAGTCGTCCACTCCGTGATGGATGTCGGGATGATTGTTTTCTGTTCTTGATTTGTAATTGTGTGTTCAACTCTGAGCCTCATTCATGTCTTCGATTGGATAAGCGAGATAAAGTTCTCACTTGCGGTTCCTTCCGAAGCAAACCGTACGATTGAAGTTCAACCGCACCTGGCTCGCAGTGGCAATCCTTGCCTCTGGATTCGAAGTGTAGCCTAATCTTCAGCTTCGTGTTGGGATTTCATGTCACAGAATGCCTATCGGTCTATCGTTGACTCGTGATAACCGTTAAAGATGGATTGTTCATATCATCCATAGCCCGATATCCACAAACCTTGCTGGGAGTCTGATATGGATATACTTGAATTCTTTTTACGGGTTATGGTTGGGTTAGTCGCAGGGTGCGTCGGCGGACTCGCAGGTCTGGGAGGCTCAATCATCATGATCCCAGCTCTTGCAATGTTCTGGGGTTATGACGACGAAGATAAAACCCAGCACCATATTTATATGGCCGCGGCGATGTGTGTCAATGTCATCGTCGCACTCTCTTCATCGATCCTGCACGCGAAAAAGAAAGCTGCTCGTAAAGATGTGTTGATGTCACTCATCCCCTCAATGGCCGGCGGGATGATTATTGGAGTACTGCTTTCAAGTGGTTCCAAAGGCGGATGGTCACTCTTTGCATTCGCGGGTTTTATTTGGCTCTACTGCATCTACAACATCGTCACGGCTGTCAAAAAAATTCCTGATCACCCCGAAGACAACCCTTCTCCTGCGATGTGGAAAATGATCCTCGTTGGACTCATCGTGGGGATGATCTCTGGTTATCTCGGAATCGGGGGTGGAATTTTACTTGTCCCACTTCTTTCCTTGACGAAGTTGCCACTCCGTCATGCGATTGCAGGGAGCGCTGGCGCGATGTGGATTTCTTCAATCATCGGTGCGAGCATGAAGTTGTATACATTGCCCAGCATCGAATACGCAGATGGTACAGCGCTGACAATTTCAGATGCATTTGGTTTTGCGATACCGATGGGATTGGGCGCACTCGTTGGCGCGTATCTCGGTGCGATGCTTGCACACAGGTTGAAGTTGCCTCATCTGAAGTTGACGATCGCTTTGATTCTTGCGATCGCATCGATCAAGATGATCTCTTAGGGGGTTCTCACAAAATGCTGTTTTTGAAAATCTAAGCTTTTCGCCAGCCGCATTCTGAGCAACCGTGCGAGTGATCAAACGAAAGATCATAGTTGCACATCGGGCAACGACCACGACGCATTCTTCGCGCGTGACAGTATGCACGATTCGTCAAACTGATGAAACTAAATATTAAGCCGTAGAGAATAGTGTTTAAGGCCATGCCGCTCCAAATTGGTTGATATGGGAACCACACAAAGAGAACCATCGGCATTGGTTCTTGGCCTAGAAAATACTTCGATTGATCGATCACTGAAGTGACGACCGCGCCGTTGATTGCTTTGGTAAAAGACCCGTCGGGTAGAGTCGAGTCCGGGTTAACTGCTCCTTGAGATTCAAAGCTAAGCGCCGGCCAACCGATTCTCATCTGAGAGTACTGAGAGATTGGAGTTGGAAACTTGTTTGAATCGTAATCAAGTTGGATCATTTCCCATTGTTCAAGATGATTCACAAATGGTTCAGAAGGAACATTCCATGTCCACCAGAACTGGATGTTACTACTAGGGTTCTGAATGAATGATTGCATTTTCTTGGTATATTGGCGTTCAAAGACACCGAACCAACGATACTCATATATATTGACAAATGAACGAGTTTCTGATTCTGGAGATTCATCAATCATCAACGACTTGTTCACTCGATTTGAGGATACTCGTCGAGGGATTTCCAGTACTGCAAGTGTGATGAACCAGTTTGCAACGAATCCGAGCGCAGCAAACAACAGTACTCGTTTGACCCTTAGTTTTAATGAATTCCTTGGAGAGCTCATACAACTACAGATCCGATCAGATCTGAAACATTGTCTGCACTCATTCGTTGAACCCAACGATCGAGCCCTTTGGTGATTTTGATCGCTGTTCGAGGATTAGCAAAGCTCCCCGCGCCAATTTGAACGCAGGTTGCTCCTGCAAGAATAAACTCTGCAGCATCTTCCCAACGAGTGACGCCTCCGGCAGCCATTATTGGGATTCCTGCTTCTTGTGCAAACTGAGAATACACAAGATGGACAAGTCGCACAACGATCGGATGGATCGCAGGGCCTGATAAGCCACCGGTTGTGTTTGAGAGGATTGGTTTACGAGTTATGACATCGATTCCCATCGCAGGGACTGTGTTCGTGAGAGTTAACCCATGTGCTCCTGAATCGATTGCAACTTTGGCAAGATCAACAATCGTGTGCGGGGTTCCAACCGTGATGGGAGATAGTTTTACAAACAACTTTGTTGATTGTATCTGCGATGATACTGCTGAAACCAGTTCCTTTAGCGCTTCAGGATCTGCGCCGAACTCAAGTCCTGAATGTACATTTGGGCACGAGACATTGAGTTCAATGATTTCAAGTCCATCGACTTGATCCATTTTATCTGCGATGTTGACGTAGTCTTCGATTGAGTCACCTGCAATGGAGCTGATGACTGTAGTTGGAGTTGTAGCGATTCGAGGTGCGATGCTCTTCACGAACTCATCGAGACCAGGATTTGCTAATCCGATCGCGTTGAGCATTCCTGCACGAGTAAATGTAATTCGAGGACTCGCATTCCCTTTTCGAGGGAGTTGAGTAATAGATTTGGTGACAACACCGCCGACTTGTGAAAGATCGAGGACATCACTCATCTCGTCGAGTGTGCCTGCAGTTCCTGCAGCAAGCACAAGCGGAGAACGCATGCTCAAACCTGCGAGTTGGGATGAAAGCCGAGTGGTGGGGGACATAATCGATTGTATGCTTGGAGTGACAACGAGATTGGGATCGATTACATCTAGATAAGTTACTCAATAATGGAACTACTCGTCCTCGATTAGGGTGGAAACACGTTCTCGTGTTTTCTCTTCAAGTAGATTGATGACGCCGACGAGATCAATGTTTGAAGTATCTATACGGATCGCATCATCAGGACACACAAGCGGGCCGTCGGATCTTGTGGAATCAATCTTATCTCGTTTGATGATTCGATCGCACATTTCCTCAAGACTGACTTTTCCGTTGAGATCGAGTTGCTCGATTCGTCTTCGAGCGCGAACTTCTGGGTCTGCATCGAGATAGAACTTGACGGCGGCATCTGGGAATACGACAGAGCCTTGGTCTCGACCTTCAGTTACGAGTCTTGGATGTTGTGCTCCGATGACGCGTTGCTTGCGGACCATATGATGTCTGAGTTCTGGAATCGTTGCAACAAACGAAACATGTTTAGTCACGTCGTCATCACGGATACGATGATCGATTGGGATGTCCCATGCAAGAATTGTTGGGGGATCTTGTGACCAATCAAAGTGGAGATCTGCGCCAAGGACGCAAGAGACAAGTTCACCGACTTCATCATTGTCGATTTTACGATCGATCATGATTGCGGCGGCTGCTCGATACATCGCGCCGGTATCAAGGAAATCGAGCCCGAGTCTTTGCGCGAGTTGACGAGCAACTGTAGATTTGCCAGTTCCTGCGGGGCCGTCGATCGTGATGATCACTGGGTGGTATGTGGGCAACTCGAACCCCGTATGCTCATTGGTGATCGTTGAATGAACCTGCGTCGTAGCCACAAGAGACTCCCACTACCTCTCGGTGTTTGTCTGCTGTCATTGATTTCGACTCAACTCGATACTTTATCATAAGGCATTCTTAACGACTTCATGCCTATCTACTCAATCAAATCATCCGCAATTATTCTGAACTTGCCAAGATTGCTGCTTCGATTGCATCTCGGGATTGTAATACTCCGAGTGTACCATCATCGCCCCCCCTGTAGTCAAGGGCAATATTGCCATCAAACCCAACTGATTTGATGGCACCGACTAATGGGCCTAGATCGTATCCTTTGTGGACAGGTGGCGGATCATCGTCCATCATCCCAAGTTCAGCAGCTAAAGCGTCCAAACCGACTAATCCGTCAACATTATCAAGCGAATCATCGTGTTCAGGTGTTTCAAATCCGAGTGTCGATGCATTAACCACAGTTGCATATGGAGTCAATCGACGGAGATAATTGACTGGGTCGCCGCTCTCGAATGCAGTTGAGAAGTCAGGTAATGTACCGATTCGGAATCCACCGATTGCTTTTACGAGTTCAGTGACGCGATCAGCATCCTCTGTAATCCCCTTCATTGGAGAAATAAGCACATTAATGTCAATCTGATCTGCATACTCAAGGACTTGCTTCATTCGCATTGTTACGAGTTCAAAGCTTTCTTCGCTGTCTTTTCCTGAGATTGAGAGAGAGACCGCATTACATCCCAACAAACTCGCAGCTTTGATCACTCTACCCATGCGGACGACACCTTGATCGCCTAGTTTTCCCTTTGTGTCTCCGAGTGGGAGCGCTTCAGGTTCTGCAAGCATCAAGCACGTACATCCGACTTTGTCTCCGTTATCACGGATACGCTCGATCTCAGTTTGTCCCATCCCTTTGAGAAGATCGGTAGAGAGATTCAGCGCATTAAGTCCGAGGTGTTCGTAGGTATATCGAGGAAGATCAACGATATTGAGGGCTTGTTTACCCTTGCGTTTGAGCACATCGCGGATCGAGTTTACATTAAGCGAGAACATCATGGTGGATGAGTGTAGGAGAAGGAACTGTCGATATTTGAGATCAGTACAGAAGAATATCGAGTGGACGAAAACTTCGATCGAATCTCATTAATCAGCCAAATCCTATTCAGTTTTTTCTTCAACCTTTGTATGTAGATTGCCTTGGAATGATTCAAGATGGCCTCCCATTGCCATCATGTCTTCTACAACTGTTCTGAACTGACCGTCTACGGCGGGAGGTTCTTCTCCCATTTGTTCTGTGTACATTTCGTCTGAGTACCCCAGGAAGATTCTCATTGCGTATTCATAGACTGCATCGTGATCGTCTCTTGAGAGATCGAGTCTGAGTTCATTAATGATCTTTGTTCCGAGTTTGATCCATTCTGTGAATGTCTCATTTGAGATGTTCGAATGAATCCATTCGCCCATCGCATTGCGGAAAGGCTGACGAGGGATTTGTGTCCCCATCTGCCCGCTCTTCAAGCATTTAAAGTCACCTGTTGCGACGCTTTGAGTGTCAGTTTTGGGTTTTGAGTCTTTAACTTCGGGGATCGGTTCGTTGATTGACTTGAGCAAATCAACAATCGCGTTCTTTGGTAACAAATCACCACGGGTCGTTGCTTCGATGTAGCCTTTCGTGAGAACTACTTTTGCTTGATCGACCATTCCTGCTTTGATGTATGCATCTCCTGCGAGTTGGTATGCTTTGGTCATTGCCTCATTGATCTGAGCGCATTTAGCAAATGTGTCACCTGCTTCGTCGTAACGATCAGATTGCATAAGTGCATTTGCGAGAGAGAAGTACGCCATATCGTTATTTGGATCATCTGCGATGAGCCTTTGAAACTGTGAGATTCGTTTTTCAGGGTCCATGTGGAGGTCCTTTAGGTTTCTGAGTAAAAATCAGAATGGAATTGTGATTACATGATATCCAATCACCCATGCAATCGACGAACATACGAGTATATCTGTTTGAGATAGATCGTCTCGTATAGTTGATTCTCAGGGATGATTTGAGTCCACAAATCCAAAAATAGAACCTGACGCCCTTTGTTGGAGTCCATACACTCTGCGGTATGCTTGCAAGATATCGTCAACATCATCCGGGTTCTTCGATTGCTACATTGCTATTTTACGATCTAATTCGTGAATCTGCGTTGCTCATATTGCAACTCATTTATCGAATGAAACGAGTGAGAGTAAAGAATGTGCCGCGTGAAGGGGCTGTTCTACTCATTGCAAACCATCAATCCTTTTTAGATCCTCCAATTGTCTCATCCGCTATCAGGCATCGTCATACGGATTTTCTTGCTCGTGGAGGACTCTTCAAGTTCAAACCGTTCGGGTGGGTAATCTCAAAGCTCCATGCGTCACCCATTAAGCAAGGCGCTGGAGATGCAGGTGCGATGAAAGCAACAATCGTTAAGATGAAAGAAGGGAAGATGATGCTCGTCTTCCCTGAGGGTTCACGGACCGAAGATGGAGAAATGCACGAGTTTCAGCGCGGCATTGCAGTATTGCTCAAACGAGCAGATTGTACGGTTGTTCCAGTCGGAATTGATGGAGCATTCGACGCTTGGCCGAGGACACGACGATTCCCGAGGATCTTTACAAAGCGAATAGTTGTTTGCTTTGGAGAACCGATCGAATCGAATGAACTGATGAGCAACGGAACAGATTCTGCAATCGAAACACTCAGAAGTTCAGTGAGTGTACTTGTTGAAGAAGCAAAGTCACTTCGATAAATGAATGGTCAATAAATCAGTTGGGTCATTCCTCAGCTTCGAGTGCAGGTTCTTCTGGAAGAGGATTCACTGGAACGAGTAGTGTTCTTCGTTCTCGGCGTACTGCTTCGTTTTCTCCAACGACAGGTGCTGAAGGATCATCGATCGGCACGAGGACTTCGCCGCTCCTGTCTGATTCAGGTCGCATTGTCACTTCATCAGGTTGAGCAGACTCTAGCAAATCCGCGAGGAGTCGATCTTCTTCTGTAGTAAATGCTGCAAGGCCGAGCACGCCGCGATCGTGATAGATCTGGTACAACGCGCCTACGACTTCAGAGTACGACAGGCCGAGCCCGAATCTTGGATTCTCAGGAGTCGGAGTTCGAGCAAAGAGCTGGATCAGTTCAGGGAGTGACTCTGGAACTTCTTTGAGTGTCGATGCAGTTCGTGTCGTCTCATTTCGATAATACAAACGAATCGGTGAGTCAACATCCTCTGCGACGAGCATGAGTCGATCTGACCATGCAGAGGCGAGTAAGGGCTTTGACAATCGAAGTTGTTCTCCGAACAACACAATGCGAGGTTCTTTTTGTTGGGTGATATAAATGAGTGGTTCGCCGAATGGGACGATATCGAGGAAGAATTTATCTGCGATTAGAACGCGACCTACGCCTCGGATTGGATCCATCGGGACACTAACTCTTGAAAGCATGTCGAGTTGTGATTGTGATCCGGAACCAATCGAAGAGCTTTCAGAGATCATCCGAGCAAGGCGCATGCGTCGTGCTCGTAGTGCTCGATCCATGAGGTTCTCATATGCTTCGATACGAACTGCAAGTTCGTCAGATTGCAATAGAGACTTAAGGGTTGTGTCGACGAGGAGAGACTCATCGAGTGAGCTCATCAGATGCATTGCGTCAGTTCTGTACTTAGAGCTTTCGTCGAGTGCAATATCTCGCAATGGTTTCACAACGCGTGAATCACCGAGTGCTGCTCCAGCACGCAACGCAGCTAATCGTGGTGCAGCTTCTGGGTAGTCATAGAGATCACTCAAGAAAGGAAGGACTCGTTCTCCCAAGGCTTCGAGACACATGGACATGTCTCCAGCTAAATAAGGCTGGGAAATTAATGCGGTTGAATATTTACGGGCGTAAATCTCAGGGTATGACTGATCAATCGTGACATGCGAGAGCAAATCAATAAACTCTTCACGTCGATCAACATAGCGCCTTGGGATCTGGACCTGGATCAAGGATTCGTCTTTACCTCTTGCAGTTTGTCCTCGATCTCTACGCTCTTCAGGGAATGCGCTATTGATCGCGCTGACGATCTGTCTTGCTCGTTGATGAGATGGGTTATCGAGTATGATCTCGATGATTGTTGGGAATGTGACGACTCCGCCTTCAAGGATTCGTCCTACATCACGAGTTACGCCATCGTAGAGTCGACCCGGTTCAGCGAAGGGGTTGAGAAAGATTGGTCCCTTTGCAGAACCAAGGATTCGTGCTTGTGGATCACCAAAGGCACTCGGAGGTCCGATCCGAAGTTCAGTTGTCCAGAGTCGTCCTCCTTCAAGGCTTGTCGCGTTAATTGCTCGTACATAGAGATCAAAGCTTTCACCTTCGCGAGCGCCGGCAGGGACTGCTGCTTGCACAATAACCGCGGCGGTATTGCGATCCTTGAGCAGTTCGCTTGGGCTTTTGCGAGCAATGGGGGAGTTGTCCTGATCGTTTGCTATCGTGACTCCGTTGAGTCCCATCATGCGTTCGAGGTGTGCAGCGTACTGCTCAGGGATTGTTAATCCACCAGTGCCGTTGAGTCCTACGACGAAACCGATACCAGAGACGAGAGTTTGTTGGACGCCTGTGATTCTTGCTTCAGCGCCGATTGTTCCACGCAGAGGAGTCGGGATATCTCTGCTCACCTTTGGTGCAACGACTTCTGCTTTGGGGACTGGTTTCTTGCGATCGCGCCAGCGTCTCCAGTTCTCACCACACCCGCCGGCGGACAATGATGTGATCAGAATCGTTCCGATTGCGATCGCGACCATCGGACGACGAGAGAGATAATTCGATATTGATAGATATGAACTGAACTTTGCAGGGGTGTTCACTGGTTGTGCCTCGTTGAGTTTAACGATCGTCTGCTTGGTAACTGCGTCGGCTTGTCCCAAGCAACAACGCGCTGGCGTGATTCTTCACGCTTGATCGTAGTGCGATACGCATGCTTTGGTCAGTTGTATGCATCATGTTGAAGAAGGAATCCAAAGTTGAGGTTCAATTGAGGCGCAATCAAAGCTCCATCTAGTGTTGATGTGTGGAAAACTGTGCATTGCTCAAGATCTTAAATGAATCACAGGTGATAGGTAGATGATCGGTTTATGATTGAAGGGTGTGCTGGGGGGCAAATTTCCGAGGATCTCTGAAACCACTTGCTATAACCCAAGTTGCCGTCAATTCACTCGAAAACTGTTCAGATTTGATGTAGAGAGTAAGTGTGTCCATGAGCCTGAGATCTTTGTAAAAATGTAGAAAAAATAGCCAAAACCCGACACCCAACACCTTGTGTGGTGATATGCTCATGGCCCGACTCATAGCGAGATATGGTGGGTCGGAATGGAGAAAAGAAGCAAGTTGGACCGATGAAGTCATTGTCAAATCAGGGTTTGGAATCAACCGACAGGTTACCCACAACTGGCTGAGTGACATAGAGCATTGGCACGACGAAATAGATTGCTTTTTTTCATCAATCTGGAGGCTCATTCGCGAAAGCGGTTCGGGTTTCGTTCGTTTCTGGTTTTTTATCTGATACAATCGAAGATGTATCTACCATCTTCGAACGACCCAAGCGTTTCTTGGATCGTGTGAATGGGGATTCACCAGTTCGGCCTTGATCGATATCAAGGAAAACGCCTGCCAGTCCGTTTAGATGGCTCACAACATGATTCTCGCGGCTGTTCCCGGTTGTGGTCTATCACCACTACCAAGGGTTATCGCTTGGACTAATGCATTGTGAAAAAGGTTCAAATGGGAATTGCTCCCTTGTGTCGCGTGGGCGTGGCGCATTGGAGCTCAAGAGAGACACAGGGGCAACGGATGCCCCGATTAGTCGATCAACGACTCGAATCGTTGAACTGCGACTAGAAAGATGGAGCAAGCCGTGCCAGTTCTTTGCGACACACAAATCGAACAACTCATAGATATCAAACCATTTGAGAAGGCCATCAAGCGTGATGGAACCATCTCCTATGGCGTTTCTTCATACGGATACGATGTGCGAGTGGGGACAGTCTTCAAGATCTTTACCCCAACCCCTCCAACTGGTGGGATCACCGTCGTTGATCCAAAGAACTTTACTGATGATCTGATGATCACAGTCGATACTGCTGAAGTTGGGAGTGATCATGTCATCATCCCGCCTAACTCATTTGCGCTTTGTGAAACAGTTGAATGGTTCGATATCCCACGCGATATCTTGGTGTTGTGCGTAGGTAAGTCTACCTATGCCCGTTGCGGGTTGATTGTGAATGTCACTCCACTCGAACCAGAGTGGAGAGGGAAAGTCACGCTCGAAATTTCAAACACGACTCCATTGCCTGCGAAGATCTACGCCAACGAAGGGGTTGCACAGTTCATCTTCCTCAAAGGCGATCAGATCTGTGCGCAGAGTTACGCTGACAAATCAGGCAAGTACCAAGACCAGGGTGGTCTGACACTACCAAAGGTTGATTGATATTTCGGATGATGTTTTATTGTGTTGACGCAGCAGTTGTGAGTTCGTGTAATGACTATTCATAAATCAATAAACTACTTAGAGTTTGCTGCTAAAAGCATCGAATCTACAAAAGCGTTTTTTATGACTGTCTTTGATTGGTCATTTGAAGATTACGGACCAGATTACACCGCATTCTCAACTGATGGAATGGATGGTGGATTCTTCAACTCAGAGAAATCCACAAAGACATCAAACGGAGGAGCTCTCGTCGTTTTTTATAGCGAGAACCTTGAACAAACTGAACAAGAGATTGTAAAAGCTGGGGGAAAGATTGTAAAACAAATCTTCTCATTCCCAGGCGGCAGAAGGTTTCATTTCGAAGAACCGAGCGGCAACGAGTTCGCTGTTTGGTCAGATAGTTAAAATTGTATTTCGATATTTATCCAAGCGAGAATAAGTCTTGAATCTCGCATTGAAAATGTATTCAACGCACCCTAATGAAGGCTGAAGGCACATGAAAATTACTCGTCGATTCACCACGGAAGGTACTGACCCGTTCGCATCCTCAGAATGGACTACGCGATCGAGTCGAATCACGAACCCGGACGGTTCGGTTGTCTTTGAAATGCCAGATGCAGAAGTCCCTGTCGGATTCTCGCAGCTCGCGACTGACATCATGGTCAGTAAATATTTCCGCAAAGCGGGGGTTCCACAACTTGAGAGTAAGTTCGCACTCCCTGGGGAAAGCGATCAACTCAAGAGTGACGATGGATCAGTCCAGATGGGACCTGAGCGATCTGCTCGTCAGGTAATTCATCGTCTCGCAGGGTGTTGGAAGCACTGGGGAGAGACTCACGATTACTTTGATACTGCAGAAGACGCGACGGCGTTTTATGATGAACTTGTGTACATGCTGATTCATCAGATGTGCGCTCCAAACTCGCCGCAATGGTTTAATACTGGTTTGAACTGGGCCTACGGAATCAGCGGTCCGGCGCAAGGACACTGGATCGTGAGTCCAAGCACCGGATTGCCTGAGCTTGCAGATAATGCGTACTCACATCCGCAGCCTCACGCTTGCTTTATTCAGTCGATCGATGATTCCCTCGTCAATGAAGGCGGGATCATGGATCTCTGGCAACGCGAAGCTCGCTTGTTCAAGTACGGATCAGGAACAGGGACGAACTTCTCGAATCTTCGCGCTGCAAATGAGCTACTTTCCGGTGGTGGAAACTCATCAGGACTCATGTCGTGGTTGAAGATCGGTGACAGAGCCGCAGGTGCAATCAAGTCAGGCGGGACAACACGCCGAGCAGCGAAGATGGTCTGTCTTGATATGGATCATCCAGATATCGAAGAGTTCGTGAACTGGAAAGTCCGCGAAGAGATCAAGGTGGCTGCATTAGTTGAAGGCATGAAAGCCATCGCGAATGAAAAGACTTCGGATCTTGATACAGAAACTGTCGGCGAAACCGCTGCTCGCTTAGGTTTGAAACTCGATTACGATTTCAACGGCGAAGCATACAGCACCGTTGCAGGACAAAACTCCAATAACTCAGTCCGAATTCCGGACTCATTCTTCCACGCTGTCGAAGCAGGCGACGAATGGAACACCCGTTTCCGTACCACAGGTGAAGTCGCAACAACCGTTGATGCAAGCAAGCTCTGGGACGACATCGCATACGCTGCATGGAGATGTGCAGATCCGGGTGTTCAATACGACACCACGATCAACGCATGGCACACATGTCCAAACGCAGGACGGATCAATGCGTCGAATCCGTGTAGTGAATACATGTTCCTCGACAATACTGCGTGTAATCTTGCGTCGCTTAATGTTCTCAAGTTCTACGACGCGCAATCACGCGAGTTTGATATCGAAGGCTTCGAGCACGGCGTTGATCTTTGGACAATGGTTCTCGAAATCAGTGTCCTGATGGCTGCATTCCCGTCGAAGGAAATCGCAGAACTCAGTTATACCTATCGCACGACTGGTCTTGGGTATGCGAACCTTGGCGCAATGTTAATGCAAGCGGGTATTCCTTACGACTCAGAACAGGGAACCGCGATCTGTGGTTGCTTGTCTGCGATCATGACTGGACGCAGTTATCGAATGAGTGCGTTGATGGCGAAAGAGCATGGTCCATTCCCAGGATACGAACCTGAGAAGGACAATATGCTTCGAGTGATCCGCAACCATCGCAGAGCAGCGATGGGAGTCGCTCGCGATAGTGGGGAATATGAAGATCTGACAATTACTCCAGTTCCGATCAATCACGAACTCATTCGTGATCACGGCGTCCCTCTCGGGAACGCAATGGATCTACTCCATCGCGCAACGGTTGCTTGGGACGACGCGCTCCATCTTGGTGAGGAACACGGATACCGTAATGCTCAAACAACAGTGATCGCGCCAACAGGGACGATCGGATTGTTGATGGATTGTGATACAACTGGGGTTGAACCGGATTTCGCGCTCGTGAAGTTCAAGAAACTCGCAGGCGGCGGATACTTCAAAATCGCAAATGCATCAATTGATCCAGCGCTGCAATCACTCGGTTATGAGGAAGATCAACGGCGGGAGATGATTCAATACATCTTGGGTACACTGAATCTTCATGTTCCAATGCCAAAGGGTGTTGAAGATGGTGACGGGCTGTCCTTAGCGAGTTGGCTTGCAGAGCACGGTCTAAGCGATGTAGATATTCAGAAAATCACAGATCAACTCCCAGGTGTCTTTGAGCTTGGATTCGCATTCAGTGCTTGGAATCTAGGAGATGAAGCGCTTGTCCGGATCGGTGCAGATCCTGAAACTGCAAAGAATGATCCTGCGTTTAATGCACTCAAGTTCCTTGGGCTTACCAATGCTCAGATTAATGAACTTAACCAGTTCGTTTGTGGAACTCAAACAATAGAAGGTGCACCACATCTTAACGATGAACATCTACCAGTGTTTGATTGTGCAAGTACTTGTGGCAATATCGGCACGCGTTCGATTATCGCAGGCGGACACATCCGGATGATGGCAGCTGCTCAACCATTTATCTCAGGTGCGATCTCCAAGACGATCAATCTTCCACACGATGCATCAGTTACCGATATTCAAGATGCGTATCGCTTGAGTTGGGAACTTGGGCTCAAGGCCAACGCGCTCTATCGTGATGGATGCAAGTTGAGTCAGCCTCTCAATGCAAAGAGTGATACTGAGAACGAGATTGATGATGAAGTTGTCGTTGATGATCTTGAAATGGTTGCAGCCCTCGATGAAATCGGTGACGATGTCGTCGAACTTGCAGACGCAGTCGGGAATGAAAATGTTCGGATCGTGATCAAGAAAGAGGTTGAAATTGTTCATCGACCAATGCGAAGAAGACTCGCAGATACTCGTCGATCAATCACGCACAAGTTCAATGTCGCAGGTCATGAAGGGTATCTCACTTGTGGTATATACGACGACGGCATGCCCGGCGAGCTCTTCATCACGATGGCAAAGGAAGGTTCAACAATTGGTGGTTTGATGGACTCATTGGGAACCTCAACATCAGTGGCGCTCCAATACGGAGTCCCGCTCGAGAGTTTGGTTAAGAAGTTCACACATCAAAGATTTGAACCATCTGGGATGACAACAAATCGTGATATCCCGTTTGCCAAGAGCTTGGTAGATTACATCTTCCGTTGGCTCGGGATGGAGTTCATCGAAGGGTACCGTGAGGCAAACGCGCCAAAGCGCCCTGAGAGTGTGAAAAAGATCGAAGAACCAACTGTGATCACTCGACGGATTACCCAGACAGATGAGAAATCGAATGATCGTGTGATCGAAGTGAAAGATCAAGTTATGACTGAGACACATGTTTCAGAAACTGCGATCAAGACAGGTAGCAACACAAAGGTTCAAGCAACCCAAACTCACACGAAGACTTCGTCGAGTGCAACACTCTCGATGGCGTTGGAATCATCTGGAGATGCTCCTCCTTGTGATGTGTGTGGAACGATCACGGTTCGTTCGGGCACTTGCTATAAATGCCTCAACTGTGGTAACTCATTAGGGTGCAGTTGAGTTTGAGTTATGTGCATCCGGCCTGGGTTGTGAGAACAAGTCAGGTCGGATCGCACGAAGATGGATAGTTTCACAATCATTAATCGGTAGCGGCAAACATCAAATCAGTTTGATGTGCAAATTGAACGCATTGAAGGAGACGGTCAGCAAACAAACGGAATGAACGCTGCTGGAGTATGGGTCATGGATTGATCCTTTCAGTGAACCGTCCGGGTGATTCTTGCAAGGCGCATGTCGCTATGGAGTCATGAAGAACCCGGATACTCCAAGATGAGCATGTCATTCGATTCTGAGTGAGCCGTTACCGAGATTGTGAGACAATAGATGGGTTTGTGATATGGAGTAGATGAGCAATTGCTTGTTGAGGATCGTGAACTATTCCTAAAACTGTAGATCCCACCCAGCGGAGATCGAGGCGGCACCATCCCTGCCCATGAGTCCTTGATCTTTCGCCTCCCTCCCCCGAGCATGCCCACCACGGCTCGGGGGATTTTTTAGTTTAATGAATATGATTTGACTGTGATCACATCGAACCCGATTCTGCATTATGATTTAATAGATGAATGAACCGAACTTAGAACAGATGGAGGGTCATCCAAAGAAGAAGCTTTGGTTGAGTCTGATCATCTTTGGTTTATTCATCGCAGGGATTGTGATTCCGATGATCCTCAACAATCAGACTTGGTATCGCGCTGAACGAGCAAGCTGGCCTAGGGATTTACAATACATTGTGCATCCTGCGTTTCGTATGGTGCTCGTTCTCATCGGATGGGGATTAGTCTCTTATTTATGTACTCAGAGATACAACCAGAATCGGCCGACAATGGGTTTGTTGGTCGGGTGGAAACAAGGATTCAAAGGGGCGCTGATTGGATTTCTATGCTCGATCCCGATGTTATTGCTCGGATTGATTTGCACGAAGAATGTCGTTAATCATGAACTGATCTATTCAACTCTATTACCCGGGTTCACAGAAGAGGTTTTCTATCGAGCATTTGCATTCGGGTTAATGATGCAAGTGCTTCGGTTTAAACTCTGGACATCCGCGATCTTGACAGGGGTACTCTTTGGATTAGCACATCTAATTAGCGCATCGGTTAGATCACAACCTCTCGGAGATGCGATTGGTTGGATCGGGATGATCGCATTGGGGGGATTGTTCTACGCATGGCTCTACGAACGAGCAAACTGGAATCTCTGGATTGTGATCTTGCTCCATGCGTCTATGAATCTATGGTGGGACTTGTTTGATCTGACCAGTTCATCGATGGGTAACTGGGGCGCAACAATCTCTCGGATACTCGCGGTTGGCCTTGCAATCTACTTTGTAGTCTTTCGCGGAGTTCTCAGGCCTCCAACTCACGCGAGCGCGTCTACCATCGATGGATGAACAACGAAGACACAATTTCATGGTCAACACTTCTGAGCGGTTGGATTCAGTTCGCTCAAACCGCGGTCGCACTCCCCAAAGATGAGCAAGGGCAACGCTGGAGGGATTCAGTTGCTCCTACGATTTCACTCCACGCGCTTGCGATGGCACTCAGCGAGATCCATAAGGTCGATTTCGAAGAACGGCCTTTGGCAATGGATAAGTCTGAGCTCAATATTAAATCGAATGTTGCGGAGCTCAATCAGATCTGGCGCGCCGAACCGATGCCTGAATCAATCATTGAGCTTGTTGAAGACGCAAAACGAGCTTGGGAAGAAGCGTTATACGAAGGAGTCGCATGGATTGTGGAATCCGAGCGTTTCAACGCGATTCATCCTGCAGAACTGGGTATCGCACTTCTCGATGTTGGATATGTTGGTGAAGTTCTGATCGCGAGCCCAGGAATTGAGATGTTCAAAGGAGCGCCTGTTGCGATCGCGCGCAATAACTCAGGGGGACAGCCAGAAGACGATATCATCGAGTTGATCCAGAAGTTTCTATCCGCTTGTGACGGGAGCACAGATCATCCACAGATCATCCGACCCATTTGTCAGGCATATCGACAGTTCAACTTCCTCAAAGGCGGGGCTTCGCACGATATTGTTGTGCCTGTCAATGCAGATCTCCAAGCAGGTCAGCCTTTGCTAATTCCAGTGGTGAGTGGGGGAGAACTCTGTTCTGTGCCGTTGCCGCCCAAGATTCAGAAGCCAATGGACCCGATCGAGGTTGAATGGGTTGAAGTTGAATCGAAATCTGAGCATGAATCTGGTAACTGAATTCGTGATTGATCCATGCTTGGACTATGATTTGGACCCGACCCACGAGAACTCTCTGTGGGGGGAACCGTGTTTCAAACCAGCAGTTTGGATCACTATTTGAATGAGATTTTCCGATTGAAAGGACCAATCACAATGCCAAAGCGAGCAAAAATTTCGATCATCGGCGCAGGTAATGTCGGCGCGACATGTGCCCATTGGGCGGCCCAAAAAGAACTCGGCGATATCGTCTTACTCGATATCCCTCGTCCTGACGCACCGGATCAGCACATGCCGAACGGCAAAATGATCGATCTGGGTTGTTGTGCACCAATCGAAGGGTTTGATGTTAATCTTAAAGGAACCTTTGATTACAAGGACATCGCCGGATCAGATGTTGTGATCGTAACTGCGGGTATCCCGCGTAAGCCGGGCATGAGTCGTGATGATCTCATCGAGACAAATGTTCGAATCGTAAAATCAGTCTCTGAGAATATCAAAGAGCACGCACCTGATTCGATCGTGATTCTTGTGTCGAATCCACTTGATGCGATGGTGTACACCGCGTGGAAAGCAACAGGATTCCCAAGCAACCGAATCGTAGGACAAGCAGGGGCGCTCGATTGTGCTCGTTACCGTGCGTTCATTGCGTGGGAACTTGGAGTGAGTGTTGAAGATGTTCAAGCGATGCTCCTGGGAGGGCATGGCGATGACATGGTTCCATTCCCACGATTGACTTCTGTTCATGGGATCCCAGTCTCGGATATGTTGTCAGAAGCGCAAATTCAGAGTTGTGTTGATCGAGCCAAAGTTGGCGGCGGCGAAATCGTCAAGCTTATGGGAACGAGCGCGTTCTACGCACCTGCGCTTGGAACGATTCAGATGGCTGAAGCAATCATCAAGGACAAGAAGCGGATCATCCCTTCTGCAGCATACCTCGATGGACAGTTTGGACATAAGGGATTGTTCGTCGGCGTGCCAGCACTGCTCGGCAAAGATGGTGTTGAGAAGATCGTGGACTTTAAGCTCACTGATGATGAGCAAAAACTCTTTGACGAATCTGCATCACATGTTGAAGATCTAGTCAAAATCGTTACTGAACGATTCCCAGAACTTGCATGATCAAACTCAGGTTTATACAAGTTTACATCTCGATTTAAAAACACCCACGCTTTGTGGGTGTTTTTTATTGAGCTTGCGTTGTGGTTCGTTTTACTTCTTACGCTTTTTCTTCTTCTTGGTATTCACTGCGTAGAGATCGCCGACTTGATTTACAAACTTCTCGCGTTTCTTGTTTTCATGATTTTCTAGGATATTCTCAGCATCTTCTCCAAGTGAAGACATGAGTCGATAGAAGTAAGGTGCTGATCCCAACCAACGGCGCCAACGCACGCGCATATACCAAACACTAAATGGAGTGATGATCGATGCTGGGATGATGTAACCTAGGACAGGGTTTGTGATTGCCATGATTGTGAGTCCGAGTGATACAAACATGAGGAGCAGTCCAACAACGAACTGTCCGCCGGTGCTGAGCATTTGTTTTCGGATTAGGTTTCTTCGATCTGCAATGCTTGAGAACTTTGCTTCTGGATCATTACCAAGAATCCAAACCGAGTCTGGGTCATCAGGATCAAACTCAATCTCAGGTTCTTCTTCTTCAGGTTTTTGTATCGCAGATTTGATCCATTCTGGATCAATGTGCGGCATCAGTTCTTGCCGTTCTGGTCTGTCACCCTTCGCCATTATTACCCTCATTCGAGAAATTGGATTGATGTATTCATCAATACGACTTCATTGTCCCCATCGATATGCAAGAGCTATGAATCACTATACAGCGTATCGTCTTACAGAGTTCGATATTGCACGATACTCAAAACGATTCCTACTCCCACAACAACTCTACAGTTCTATTGGTGCTTTGGTTGACATGATTCCATGTAAATCGATGAAGTTGGATTAATTAGTTCTTAAAGTGATGTTGACGCCCGGTTCATGCGTCAAAATGGAGTAATTGAAGTAATATATCTTCGATCACAGATTGCTATTAAGTTCATATGAACTCGTGTCTATTTGATTCGACTTGAGGATTTGTTCCGTTTCCAGAATAGACGGTAATCGAGTAGATTTCGGGCATCTTCGCCGAGGGAAGTCAGTAAGCGATAGTAGTATGGAGTCGAATCGAGCCAACGGATCCATTTCCAAATACAGAGTGGTAACAAAATCGGGGACGCAATTCCAGCAACTAAAACAAGCGTTGGAGATTCGATTGTTGCTGCTAATCCGATCATTCCACCGAGTGTTGCGATGATCAATAATGCATATACAAACTGTGCCCCAGGAGCGTATAGCAAATGCAGAAATGAAAGCTCGTGTCCTTCTAATCGTTTCTGGTTCTGTAGATTTGCTCTGTTGAGGAGCTGTCTTGCTTTGGGATCAGTGATATTCTGAGAAAGATCTGTTAAGTTGTAATCTAGATCAAGCGGTTCAGCGTCATCGAGGATTATCGCAGCGGCTTCAGCAGCTTCAGATTCTCTTAACAACTCTCGTTGTCGAATAATCGTTTCTGATGAACGAGGTTTGTAATCTTCAAACAATACAGTTTCTTCGAGTACTGATTCGTCGACCATGGAGATCTCTTCTTGCTGATCGCTCCCCGATTCAGATGGGTTTGAATGTGCAACCGAATCTCTATCTGGTTTCGGTTGTTCCTGATTTGAGAATGAATCGAGTCCCATGAGATGTCCATATCAGCAGTATTGAATTAATGTAATAAATATTATATTAAACAAGCGGTTGTATTAATTGCGATAATTATTAAATGAACTAATAAATCTACGCAGTATTTGGGTTTAATGATCCCGACTCATCCCTAAATCGTATCATTTTTTTGATTGGTCCTCAACTGATTTTCATGCCTTCAACTCGCAAGATTTGGCGTTTCAGTGCGTTCTACAACCCGAATCAGGGATCTTGTAGACAAAAAACATCAGGGTTTTGGGCAGCTTTATACACAGTTGATGGTTCAAGCTATTCAAGCCTACTGATCGTTGATTCAACACTGGGAGGCCTATAATTCGCAGACCTAACTTTTCCAATCGTTTGAGGAGATATTTGAATGTTCAAGAAAACTATGCCAAGTTTGCTCACAGCTGTTGTGAGTGCGGGGCTCATCGCCACAAGCACTTATGCGCAGGATGCGGCACCTGTCGAAGCGCCGAAGTATGTTGCTCCCGGCCCATACGCACCAGCATGGTCAGATAGCGGAATCGCTCAAATCGCGGACGCGCTGACTGGAACTTGGAAGACGACTACAGCCATCGAAGGCGGCGACAGCATCATGATGAATGTTGCTCCCGCACCTGTAGAGAATCTGACAGACACATTCTATGTAGAAAGTGTTCGTGCAGATACTCCTTGGGAACCGTATAGAAGATCAGTGTTTCAACTGTATCGCTATAAGGGTGATATTCGCTTGCGTACTTACGAGTTCGCAGTTGGAGATGTTGCTCAGGGAGTATTCGATGGCATGGGATTGGCAACAGATCTTTTCCCAGATCTCTCAGCAGACGACTTGATCGCAACTCTAGATGTTGAACTCCAATCCACTTCATCAGGATTCACTGGCGCAACCCCATATCCTTATCCAACAGGTGTTGCAGGCGCAGTTGAAATGACATCAAGCATGACTCTTGACGGCAATAGCATGAGCGTTGCAGATCGTGGATTCGATGCAGACGGGAATGTTGTTTGGGGAGCAGATACAAACTCTGCATATACATTCACACGCAGCGAAGCTTACGCAACAGTCACTCGTCTCGACGACGGGATGGTCATGATTGACTACATCGGTGGAGACAATGGAATTCTCCCTCATGATGGTGACCAACTTCATGTTCATTATCATGGATTCCTTGCAAACGGAACTCGATTCGATTCGAGCTACTCCCGCAATCAACCTTTTGTATTTACTTATCCACCATTGACTCGTGCAATCACTGGATGGGGAATTGGTATGGAAGGGTTTGCGATGGGAAATCATCGAAAGATGCTGATTCCAGCATATCTAGGATACGGAGCAACGGGAAACCCTCGTGCGAACATTCCATCAGATTCAAGATTGCTCTTCAATGCATACATGGCGCACATTGATCATGTTGAAGGCCAGCCTGAAGGTGGTGGTGAAATCGATCACACTGGTCATAATCACGATTAATGCGTCGAATGACGCTATCAGTCTGTATCTGAAATTGCCGACTTCAATTTGATTGAATCAAAGACCAAGCGACGCTTTAGCGTCGCTTGTTTTCTATTATTGTTTCAGATCGCAGATTAAACAGATGAGGATATCTCTGGATGAAAGATTACTACAAAGTGCTCGGGGTTGATAAAAGTGCGGATGCAGATCAGATCAAAAGCGCTTTTCGTTCACAAGCACGAAAACTACATCCTGATGTGAACGATGATCCTGAAGCAGGGAAGAAGTTTTCAGAGTTAAACGAAGCATACGAAGTGCTTTCAGATGCTCAAAAGAAAGCAAAGTACGATCAACTCGGACACGAGCGTTATGTGTCAGGTCGACCAGCAGAGTACACGAGTTCACAGAATGTCGATTTTGGAGATCTTGGATCAATTATCGACGCCATGTTCGGTGGCGGCGGCCGCGGCGGTAGATCCAGTGCAGGGTTCGGTGGTTTCGGCGGCGGTGGACACAGCAGAGCAAGGCAACCAGTCCGAGGACAAGATATCAGAGTCGGGTTGAATGTCACTTTAGGTGATGTTCATGAAGGTGCAAACAAACGAATCACTGTCCCAAGCAGCGACGGTTCAAACAAATCTATTGAAGTGAAAATACCCAAAGGCGTCAAAAGTGGGGGGAAACTCCGACTGAAAGGACAAGGGCTTTCGAGCCCAATGCCGAACGGGCCTTCGGGTGATCTATATGTCATGATTCATGTCGAGCAAGATACTCGGTATTCAAGAATCGATGACGGGCTCGATTTGATAGTTGAACTTCCACTGAATATCGCAGAAGCAACTTTGGGTGCGAAAGTTGAGGTTCCAACAATTGACGGGAAAGTCGTTTCACTTAGTGTGCCGGCTGGGACTATGAGTGAATCAAAGTTCAGAATTCCAGGCCACGGCCTTGCGTCCGCGAAGGGGAAAAATGGGGATCTGTTTGCGAAAGTACGGATTGTGCCGCCTTCTGGTGCTCAACTCACAGATACATTGAGAATGGCTCTCGAAGATTTGAAAGAACAATCTACGAATGAGTCGAACGCTCAAGGATGACAACATTTCAATGTTGATCAGGTTTATTCATTCTTCCCTAATTTCTAATCCTGATAAGTGAGTTCATCGTACAAATCGAGGAAACTCGTCAGATCCTTGTGTGGATGAGTGCGCAGTATCATGTCAGATGTTCTACACTCTGAGTGGGACAATCATGATTTAGCAATTAATCGTGTAGTCCATTCGTGAGGGTTCGTATTGCTTAGGCAAAGACACAACTTATTTGTATCCCTTTTCGGGGTACTCGACGCAGTTGCTATCGCATCATCTGCGTTTCTCGCGTGGAGAATTCGACTCGATCGATTCCAAGAGCCATACCCTGAACGATGGGAAGAGTTGTTCAAAAGCTCCCTGATTGTCTTTGCAGTCCCGATCACAATTGGAACAATGGTTTGTTTTAAACTCTACAAACCCAGACGCGATCAAGCACTCGTCGGCGAACTTGGTCAAGTTATCAAAGCATCTTTCGTTTCAATCATGTTGATGATTGTTGCTCTTTGGGCAGTAGGTTCGAGTCAGCTCGGAGGCGTAGGTCCGCCTGCACAGGAATATCCTGGATGGAGACTAGCGACAGATCCATTTCGATTCCAGCTCGCGATCTTCGCGGTTGCAATGCCGATCTTAGTGGGTTCTATGCGGATTTTGCTTCGGTTATTCCTGCGTTCCATGCGTAAACGCGGCAAAAACATGCGTCATGTCACAATTGTGGGTGTGGGACGACTCGGGCAAATCACTGCTCGCACCCTTGCTCGCAATACCTGGACTGGGATTCGAGTCGAATACTTCATCTCACATCATGAGCAAACTTCGCGACATACATGTTTGAACTTACCTGTCGCAGGCGGCGTTCGTGAACTTGAACTGCTTCTCGAAGAGCGTCCAGTAGATGCAATCTATCTCGCGATTCCGAGTGCGATGTCTGCGCAGTTACCAATGATTTTGCGTCGTTTAGAGCGCTTTGCGATTGATGTACGCATTGTTCCTGATGTGCATCCGAGGTATTTGCCACAAAATATGGCCGTCTCTGAACTTGAGGGGATGCCCATCTTGAGTTACCGAGAAAGTCCGATGACCGGCATGGGTGGAGTCATTAAAAGAGCGCTCGATATCTTCGGTGCGATTTTGGGGATCATTCTCTTTGCGCCTTTGATGTTCATCATTGCTATCACAATCAGAGCAACTAGTGAGGGGCCGGTATTCTTCCGTCAGCAAAGAGTAAGCCTTGGGGGCGACACCTTTGCAATCTGGAAATTCCGAACAATGGGTACAGGTCCAAAGAACTCGTCATCGTCAACAGATGAGCGATCTGGAGTATGTTCTGAGAGTTGGACAGAGGAAAATGACCCAAGGGTTACCAAAATTGGTGCATGGCTGCGTAAAACGAGCTTGGACGAGCTCCCCCAGTTGTTCAATGTATTACGCGGGGATATGGCACTCGTCGGTCCGCGTCCAGAGCGTCCAGAGCTTATAGACCGATTCCGTGAGGATTGGCGCGGATATATGCTCAGACAACAAGTCAAAGCTGGGATGACAGGGTGGGCTCAAGTAAACGGGCTTCGTGGGAACACAAGTCTGCGGAAACGGCTTCAGTACGATTTGTTCTACATCCGAAACTGGACATTGTGGTTTGATATTCGCATTCTGACAATGACGATTTATCGTGGGTTTATCCACCGCAATGCGTACTAGTAGAACACGAACATAATCTTTCGTTAATCTTTTTTTGAGTAGTTGTAGCCAAGGGGTTGCGAAATCGAGTCAAAAGCCTTATAAATAAGGCTGGAATAATCAATGGATTGGGCATCGTGTGGATGTCTCGTCCTTTCGATGGGCGGCATCGTTAAATTTCTCCCTTTAATTACGGCAAAGTGTACGGGGATCGCTGGAACCGTTAATCATTGGGATACGAACAGAAACAAGGATGAAATACTCAACCGCACAGCCTACGGGCTCGAGTAGTCATCAAAATATCAAAAAGTCAGTGCTTTACGATTCGTTTCACTTGTGTGAGATTGATTAAAAAAGGCACATTGACGGATGGAGGTCGTCGTGGAAAGACGGAAAAATGCATTTACACTTATTGAGCTACTAGTGGTGATTGCGATCATCGCTTTGCTCATCGGGATTCTGCTCCCCGCGCTAGGGCAGGCTCAAAGATCAGCTAAGAATGTGCTCTCACAGGCCAACATGCGATCATTGAACACTGGTTCTGCAAACTACGCTGCTGATAACAATGATAAAATCTTCAGCTACAACTGGCGTGCAGGCGAAACTTACCTCATGGCAGACGGTGTTGAACGAACACCAAACTCAGAAACCCAAGCTGCTCAACGTCAAAATCAGGAAATCCTGTGGCGTGCAACCGGTCGTTACAAGGGTGGTGCAGGTAACTTCAAGATTACCCTCTTTGATGGTCGTCTACCACACCGTCGTTACTCACACTTGGTTCTCCTTGACTTCCTTACAGATGTTCAACCTGAACCAATCGCTGCAAGCCCGTTCGACAAGAACTTGATCGACTGGCAAGAAAACTCAACTGATTACGCTGCTGGAAGTACTGTTCCTTATGCGAATGATGTTCCTGCAGGCTACGACACTGACTCCACATGGGATCAAACCTATGTGAAAATGCGTTGGCCATTCGCTTCGACATACCAGATGGTTCCTGCAGCATGGCAGCGTGACGGTATCAGCGAATCAGACGAAGTCTGGCGCCCGATTGATACAACTCCTCACCTGTTCACTTCAAATGGTAACCCAAGAACCGGTAATCGTAAGATTACTCAGGTTGCTCACACTTCAGGTAAGGTAATGCTCTTTGAAGAGTTCGATCGCTTCTCAGACAAGTCAGGACTCTACTTCGCATACCCAGAAGCGAAGCCTAACCTCGCGTTCTTCGACGGTTCGGTTCGTTCAGAGCAATCATCAGATTCTAACCCAGGTTGGAACTCAGATCAGCGTGCTCAAGACTGGGAACAGCAGTACGTTCCATTGGATACATTCCCTCTTCCAAAGAGTGGTTTGAATAACCGTGCTGATGAGCCTGCATATTGCCAACGCTTCCGTTGGACACGCCATGGCTTGCAAGGTATCGACTTTGGTGGTAAGGATATTGGTCGCCGTATTGACGGTGCTCCACGAGATCCTACCTGTAACTAATAGTTCAGGGATCATCAAATAACCCATATGACCTTCATAAATCCTCGTCTCACGACGAGGGTTTTTTCATGCGCCACGCAGTTAACGACGATCGGGTATCTAGCACATATACGATGTTGTGTTTCTCATCGGCTGAAGATGTCGGGTTGTCACAGTGCGTGACCGAGGAGTGATGGATGATGATCGATTTACGATGAACAAACTCGTTGAATCAGTTCTGTCAAAGAAAAGCCCCATGCAAGAGCGTTGCATGGGGCTTTGTTGTATTTAGTCTTGAACTACGGAAAAAGAAATCTCAGAATCAAGGTCCTCTGCGGCGTGTGCGTCTGAGTTCGGCCATCCGAGTTTCGATTTCATTTTCCCAGAAATCGATATCCAATCGTTCTGCAAATCCTTCGACCATTGAAGGCATGTGTAGTTCTTCTGCATCGTTAAGGAGTCGTTTGTACAACCCCAGTTGTTTCCTCATTGTCTGAAGTGATGACCCGAGGGTAGAGACATAGTTTCTACCTGTTGCATTATTCGATTCAACGAGGAAGCTTCGGTATGTTGATTCGAGTCTTGCTAAAAGCTTCTTAGCTTTCTCAGTATCTCGCTCAATGATTTCGTGTCCAATATCTCCGGCGCTATCCCATTTATCAATGCCTTGAGCTTCAGCGAAGTCTTGCAAGGATTTCCCGTCAGGCATTGCGTCGACGAGGCCGTACTTGATTGCCTGCTTTGCAGTAAGGGTCAAAACGGAGTCGGGTCCATCGATTGTCTCGTAGTTCTTAGGAAGCCCTTCAGTCGTGTCTGAGAACTTCCATTCGCCATCTTCTTGGTATGCATAGATTGAAGATTTCGAGAGCATCATGGCGCGGACAAGGTAGCTTTCAAACCCGTTTGCATCCGCTGCGCTTTCGAGCTTTGCAGCCCAAATACCGTTAAGTTTGAGATCTACTTCTGCAGATCCTGAGCTGTTCTGTGTATATGCAACGGCGCCCCCGAAGTCGGAGCCTGGTGCCATCGTGATTGTGTCGCATGTAAAGCTAGGCCAAATAGACGCACTAATTGATGATTCAATCAGCATGTGCATTTTGATCTTGCCCTTGTATTGTTCCATGATATCGACCATATCCATCGCGGCCCAGACAGCGCCGCCGCCGGAATCGATACGGAAGACAACATCAGTCACTTCGTTCTCAGCCGCCCACGCTAGAGCGTTTGCGACTCCGAGCGGGTAGATTTCTTTGCCGAAGGTTCCTTTGAGTGGTACTTCGAGAAGAAGGTTATACCCTTCTCTTTTTATGACTTTGTTTGGGTCTTCGACAGGTTCCGTAACCTTTGGGAGTATTGTCTGTGGGACATCAGTTGTCGGAGCGGTTTGAAGATCTCCAGTAACGATGGATTTTACACTACGACGATCGAGTTTGAGTCTTGTTGATATCCCATGTACCTGGGTATCAATTTCAACGGTTCTACGAGTTTTCGAGACAATGGTACCTGTATAGACAGTTCCATCTCTCATAACGATTTCATCGCTTATTGCGAAAGCAGAAGCGACGCAGAGTGCGCCTGCAGCTGCGACAATTCGCAAAACTGATAAAGATTGGCGAGATTTATACTTCGATCGATTCATCAACGATTCCTCACAGAACAATATATGTGTTAGATTAATGGTAATAGACTATCAGATAACGCACAGCGTGCCAAGTTTCATACATAAAATATAGATTAGTTTTGCGATATTGATGCTATTATCCCCGGTGAATACACACTTTAAAGTAATCGTAGTTGGCGGCGGACACGCAGGGATAGAAGCTGCTTGGGCAGCTGCAAATCGGCTGGGCGAGAGCAGTAGTGTTGCCCTCATATCTATTGATGAGTCAAAAATTGGAGTTATGAGCTGTAACCCTGCGATCGGTGGACTCGCAAAGGGACAACTCGTTCGAGAAGTTGATGCAATGGGTGGTCTCATGGGACTCATTGCAGACGCAACTGGTATCCAGTTTAAAGTCCTCAATACATCCAAGGGGTCTGCAGTTCACGGCCCACGATGTCAATCAGATAAAGTTGCGTATTCGCAAGTTGCTCAATCCATGATCAAATCTCGCGATGAGATCCAAGTGATCGAAGGGACTGTCGAGGAAATCCTCACAACGAACGATCACTCAAAGCGAATCGTTGGAGTGCGAGTTGCGAATGGTTCAGATGAGTTCATACTTGAAGCGCCGTCAGTTGTTGTAACTACAGGTACCTTTATGCGTGGATTGATGCATATGGGATCTGAAAAGACTGAGGGTGGTAGATTCGGGGAGAAGGCGGCGACAGGAATTTCAAAGTCGCTCAATGAACTTGGATTTGAACTCGGCCGACTCAAAACTGGGACTCCACCAAGACTTGCGATCGACACAATCGAATGGGATAATTTGCAAGTCGAATCTGGTGATGAAGTCCCGGTTCCATTTTCGGAGTTATCAACTTCGGGATGGTCCCTCGGGTCAATCGATTGCACGGATTTCCCTCGACTCGAACAGGTAACTTGTAGACAATCGAGCACCTGTGAAGATTCCCACGAGATCATCAGGCAAAATCTAGATCGTGCGCCGATGTTCACGGGACAGATTGAATCTTCCGGGCCTAGATACTGTCCGAGTATCGAGGACAAGGTTGTGCGATTCGAAGAGCGATCATCACACGGCGTGTTTCTTGAACCAGAATCACACGAAACCAACTGGGTTTATTGCAACGGAATCGCAACGAGTTTACCAAGCGATGTTCAAGATGAAGTAATTCGTCGAATGCCTGGTTGTGAGAACGCAGAGATATTGCAATATGGATACGCAGTTGAATACGACATGGTGCGCCCACATCAGATCTATACAACCGGTGAAACAAGGTCTGTAAACGGACTGTTTCTTGCAGGACAAATCAACGGCACAAGCGGATATGAAGAAGCAGCTGCTCAAGGGTTCATCGCAGGACTCAATGCAGCATTGCTTGCAGATCTTGAAGATGAGTACAAAGCATTCTCCTTTGATCGAGATCAAGCATACATCGGAGTACTGATGGATGATCTGGTGACGAAGACCCCCAGAGAACCGTACCGGATGTTCACGAGTCGCGCTGAGCATCGTTTAATTCTTCGTGCAGACAACGCGCCAGATCGACTTACTCCAATCGCAAAAGAGCTTGGGTTACTTGATACTACGAATCTGGGTGCGCAGCGTTGGTCTCAGTTTGAAGAACGGATTCAACTTCTCGAGCAAGGCCAAGAACTGATCAACTCTCTCCGAGAAGGAGAGAAAACCTATGCTCAACGAATTCTTGATCCTGATTTTACAGCGGAGAACCTAATCGAAGTGCTCGAACCTCATATGGGCAAACAGGATCGTGGGATCTGGCAAACTTTACATTCAAACAAGCGGTACGAGCCATACATCGAGAGACAGTTAGGGGTTATCAAGCGAAACGCAGAGCTTGAGCATCGTCCGTTACCCGAATGGATTTCATATGACGAGCTTGATTCGTTGCGTACAGAAGCACGACAAGCGCTGGAGCAGTTTCGTCCAACCACCTTTGGGCAAGCATCTCGACTCGAGGGGATCACGCCTGCGGATGTGACTTTGTTGAGTGTGTTGATCAAGAGAGCACGAGCAAGTCGTCGTGAAGCATTGCAAGAATGATCTTGAATGTAGTTAATGAGGAGTCTCAGAGATTTGGGTGTCCGCCGAGCATTCGGATTTCATCGCGAAGAATCGCGGCGAGTTCAAAGTTCTCGGAAGCGATTGCTGCTTCGAGACGTTGACGCAACTCAGCTTTTTGGCTTACAGGTAACTTTGGAATCAGTGAGTCTCGCATGTCACGAAGCATTGCGACTTCTCCTGATTCTTCAAATAGTTCAGGATGTTCGATTGCATCGTAATATTGTTTAAGCGCTTCGATTCCTTCATCGATTGCCAAAATTGCGGCCTTGTTCTCTTCAGATTTGAGCGCTTGGCTCGCGAGTGCCCGGGCACGCATCATCAAGATGTATGGGCGATGCGATTCCATCGCGTGTAGATCATCTTCATTCATCGCGTGCGATTGAAACAGATCAAGGACACGGATATTGCGAGATGTGTCGCGTACAACTGCTTCATAATCTTCGAGTACGAGCATTGCGATATATCGTTGGTAATACTGTTGTGCTTCTTCTCGCAATCGTCTGCAATCATCAGCAGTGAGAAACCGTGCGGTCTTTGAAGAGGCTTCGTCTTCTTCGATTTGTGAATCGAATGAAGTTTTTTCGAGATATTGCTCTTCGTCTGAGTCCTCTTGCGCGGCGAGATCTTCGTTGGCGCTCTGGACTTCATCCTGATCGACCTTGGACTCGAAGTAGTCGAGCAATGAGTCAAATCCATGCGGACGGAGCCCATCCGGACGATCTCGGGTGTTCATCTGTAACAAACCAAGGTCTAAACGGACCTGAATCTTTGATTCTTGGTTGCTTCCTTGGATGACGCGAACGGTGATTTGTCCCGATTCGAAGGGCCATTCTTCAAGAAGCTCTGTGATATCTCGTTGCATAAATTCTCAATATGAATGGACAGAATTGTGGAGTATGTACCAGTTTTCGGATGATGCCAATAAAATTTCGAAAGACCGATCACATTTGTATAATTGTCGGTTTATCTCTGCAATCGGTGTAATCAGGCAGGTCGGTACATTGAAATTTAGTAAGAAATTCCCCTAAGTTCAGGCATTTTCCTCTTTCACCGATGGAACTCTTTGCGTAAACTGACGAACGGAGTAGTGGGAGGGATCTTTGTCCCCCCAGATCTGTTTTTTTTCCGGCAGCACTCGCTGCGGAAAGGGTAGGGTAGGAAATTGAGTACATCTATTGGTTCGTCTAGTCGTTCGACTGAGGCCTCGCAGGCTGATTCTCCTTCAAAGGGGACTGCATCCGCTCGGCCATCTTCTGGTGTTAAATCTGCATTGCAGACTTATCTCAAGGAGATTAATCGCTATTCCTTACTCACGGCTGAAGAGGAGCGTGAGTTGGGATGGAAGATTATCAATGAGAACTGTCCCATCGCAAGAGATCGAATGGTCAACAGCAACCTTCGTTTGGTTGTCTCGATTGCTAAGAAATATAGCAACCGTGGACTCCCGATCACTGACCTGATTGAAGAAGGTAACATCGGACTGTTGCGTGCAGTTGAAGGGTTTGATCCTGCTCAAGGAGCTCGATTTAGTACCTATGGCAGTTGGTGGATCAAGCAAGGTATCAAGCGTGCTTTGATGAACGCGAACCAACCAATTCATATCCCTGCATACATGGTTGAGTTGATTGCGAAATGGAAAATGCATTCCCGATTGCTCAACGCAGAACTCGGGCACGATCCATCTATGGAACAACTCGCAGAGGCAATGGATCTTCCAGTGAAGAAGATTCAGATTATCAAGCGTGCGGTCAAAGCGTTCAACGCCCCTAACCAAGCACCTCGTGATGTTGATGGTGAATCCGTCGGGCTTGATGGAATCATCCAAGATTACCGTGGATCAACACCTGATGATCAATCACTCAGAACAGAAGAACTTGGGATCTTGCGTCGATTGATGGAAACAATCGACGATCGTGAAGCTGAGATTCTTCGTTTGCGATTTGGTCTCGATGGTTCCGAACCATTGACACTCAAAGAGATCGCTGCAGAAGTAGGTATCTCTCGTGAGCGTGTTCGTCAGATTATTGAAGAATCATTGGATCGTTTGAACGAGCGTCTCAATGATGCAAAGCCGAGCCGATTCTTTCGTCGAAATGATTCAGCATTCGAAGAAGTTGCTCGTGAATCCGATGAGCAGGCGCCGAGCTTTCGAAACTACGAAGAATCAGAACAAACATTCAAAGCAGGGTAATTCCTGCGATTCTGACTTGAAATCGAGTCGATTCTAAAAATGCTCTCTTTTACCTGCCCGGGTCATTTCGATGACCCGGGCATTTTTATATCTCAGCTTCTTAGGTGCTAAGATTCATTCTGATCATTTTGGAATAGATCCCCATGATCGTTGGTTTGTTCATATTCACCAGTATGGATACATCCCTGATTGGGTCTACACATAGCAAGGAGCACAGCTTGTCAGATAGCGAGAATACAGTCCATAAGGTCGTCATCATCGGTTCAGGTCCATCAGGATGGACTTCCGCGATTTATGCCGCGAGAGCAAATCTTGATCCTGTCATTTATGTTGGAGTTGCAAAGCAGGATCCAGGACCGATTCTCCCCGGCGGCCAGCTCATGCTCACAACTGATGTAGAGAATTACCCAGGATTCCCAGAAGGAGTCGCTGGACCTGAAATGATGATGAAGTTTGAACAACAAGCTCGTCGATTCGGAACAACTGTTGTTGGCGAAGATATCGTACGATGTGACTTCTCAAACGATGGTTCGCCTCACACTCTGCATACATCAGAGGGGAATCAGATCAAAGCTCATGCAGTGATCATCTCAACAGGCGCGACAGCGAACTGGCTCGGTCTCGAGAGTGAAATGGAGCTCGCGACGACAGGAGGCGGAGTTAGCGCCTGTGCGGTGTGCGACGGCGCTCTCCCGGCATTCCGTGATCAACCTCTCGCGGTCATCGGTGGGGGTGATACCGCACTAGAAGAAGCAACCTATCTCACTAAGTTTGGATCGAAAGTTTTCATCATTCATCGTCGTGACGAACTGCGTGGATCAAAGGTGATGCAAGAACGGTTCTTGAATAATGAGAATGCTGAAGTCCTTTGGAACAAGGTTGTACTCGAATGTTTGAGTACTCCAGATGAGCATGGTTCTAAGAAACTTCACGCAATCCGTCTAAAGGATACAGTCACAGGCGAAGAGTCCGAACTCCCAGTCAAAGGCATGTTTGTTGCAATCGGACACACCCCCGCAACCAAGTTTATTCGCGATTCTGGACTTGAGTTTGATGATGCTGGGTACATTGATTTGAAAACACGATCGAGCAAAACAAACATTGCCGGCGTGTTCGCCGCGGGGGATGTTGCGGATGCGACATATCGTCAGGCGATAACTGCGGCTGGGATGGGGTGCCAAGCATCAATCGACGCAGAACATTGGTTGGGCGATCAAGGACTCAACTGATATCCCGATTTGATTCATTCAATTCTGTTTCAACGAATCAATCTAATCAGATAGAAAAAGACCCCACAATACAGTGGGGTCTTTTGTTTGATTCAGTTGTATTTAGTTTTTAGTCAGCTGCAGAGTATTCTGCAAGGCGACCTTCGAGGTCCTTCTTAGCAGCATCATTGTTTGCAGGGGTGAGTTTGATTGCTTTCTTTTGCCACTTGATTGCTTCAGCTTTGTTTCCAGTTTTAAATGCAGCAAGTGCGTAGGTGTCTAGGAGTGACCAATCTTCCCACTTTGTTTTTTCACATGCGATTGCGATAGCTCTGTGAGCTACCTTGTAATCTTCCTTACCGATGTTCTCTGACTCTGAAGTCAAGAGCATCCATGCAATCGCGTTGAGTCCTGATGGTTGTTCTGTGAAGTGTTGATCGATCATGATGTTTGCGATCTGACGAGCATCACTGAGGTTCTTGCCAGTTTGGACTGACTCTCTGAACATGGTGAATGCGGACATCAAAAGCATTTCATCTTTCGCGTCTTGAACTGCTGTTGACGGATCAAAGTTTCCAGCAACAATGTCTGCTAGTGGTTCATCGATTGAACTAGGGTGTCCGATCCATGCGACATGCCCTGTGCCGTCGACGATGAATGCTGCTGGGATTCCGTTTTGTGCTGCTGGTTTCATCCAGTTGTCAGCCATCATGCTCCCGTTTTCGACCGCGACGGTGTAGCTCATGCGATCGCCTTGATCTGCAACAAAGCCTTCAACCTTTTCGATTCGTTCTGCTTGGTCTTCAACGCCTTCCCAGACATTAACTCCGATGAACTGTACTTTTTCGCCGTGCTCTGCTTGGAGCTCGGAGAGATGAGGGAATGCAGCAATACAAGGTCCACACCATGTTGCCCAGAACTCGACGACATAAACCTGGTCTTTTTCAAACCCGTCTACGGAGTCACCTTTGATATACTTTGCGATTTGGAGCTCTGGAGCCTTCGATCCGATGAATAGCTCAGGGAGCTTAGCTTTTCCAACAAAGTCTTCGAGTGTTGGTTGGACATCTTTGGCTTTGTCAGCCATTGCGGTCTTGTGATCAGGCTCCTGAGCGATTGCGGTTGATCCTGCAGCGAGGACGAGGAAGAGTGCGGTATTCGTGAACATCCGTTTCATGTCAAACTCCTTGATTGGATTGATATTGCTCGTGTTGGCGTCGATACGATAAAGGTTACCGAGCAATGGTACATTTGGTTGTTTGTTTTGGGGAGAATTGCAATAAGTGAGTGCAAAATCGCCAGATTCAGAGGGATAAGTCGCATTCCCCGAGCATTTTGAACCCTTTTCTTCTCAGAATTTGCCCTGCGAGGGTTGGGTCATCCACCGCGATTGCGATTGCTGGTGACTCTGACGAGTTATGCATTAGTGGGTACGCGAAGGCTATATTGATCTCTGCGCCAAGCAAATATAGACAAAGCTTGGATAATGTATGGCCATCCGAGAGTTCTACCAGAAGTACCTCGTGCTCTGAGAATGGGAATCGATTCTCCCTGAGGCTCTGACGAGCGTCCTTGGCCGAGTTGGTAATCAAACGAACCACTGCATGATCAGACGCTTCATGAACGGAAAGTGCGATCAGTGAGACTGGAGATTCGTCGAAAACCTCAGTCAGATCGAGCATTTTACCGACTTTGTTGGACAAGAAGACACTGAACTGAACCGCAGTAGGGGGGCAGTAACCTTGAGTTGTATCGAGCGGTATTGGAGATTCGGTCATTGTTATCGAGCCCTTCCTAGGCGTGTGATTCTCGATATCAGCGATTCACGCATGATACCTTTCCATTCAACTGTATATCAGGCAATTGTGCAACCCGTAAATTGAAAAACACCCTCGTGTTTTAAGGGTGTTGTATCATTTGCAATGAATCGTGAGGGTTATGCAGAGAAACTTGATCCACAACCACAACTGCTTGTCGCATTGGGATTGTTGAATACGAACCCTCTACCCATAATCTCGTCCTTGAAATCGACGGTAACGCCTGCGAGATAAAGCATGCTCTTTGGATCAACAATGATCTTGATCCCGTGTTGTTCGAAAACTTCGTCTGAGTCCTTCTGAGTCTCCGTGAGATCAAGAAGGTAACTAAAGCCTGAGCAGCCGCCGCCCTTGACACCTACTCGGAGTCGGACTTTGTCAGCATCGAGCTCTTGGGAAGCAACGATGTTCATGACTTCTTTTGCTGCAAGCTCTGTCAAAATTACAACCGATTGGTCGTGGGTAGTTTCAGTGTTTGTTGCTGTTTCTGTACTCATTTTCAACTCCAATCCATTTCCATTTCATCCGATATGGTAAGCGGGTTAGGATTCTATGCCTCACTTCAAGATAGAATTGAAATGAATCAACTCATCAATGAATGTCGAGGATTATTTGGTGTTTTTCTCTTTGTAATCGGCAATTGCGGACTTAATCGCGTCCTCTGCAAGTACTGAGCAGTGAATTTTCACAGGGGGAAGTGAGAGTTCCTCAACAATCTCTGTATTCTTGATTTCTAGACCCTCATCGAGTGTCTTGCCCTTGAGCCATTCAGTTGCGAGCGATGAACTCGCAATTGCTGAGCCGCAACCAAAGCATTTGAATTTTGCGTCTTCAATATTCCCGTCGTCACCGACTTTGATTTGAAGTTGCATGACATCGCCACACTCGGGTGCGCCGACGAGTCCGACACCAATGTCTTGGCGTTCTTTGATTTCTTTTTGAGTTCCGAATGTGCCTACATTCCGAGGTTTCTCATAGTGCTCGATCACTTTTTCTGAATATGCCATGTCTACCTTCTTTCGCCGATCTCGGCGGTTGTTGCTTTGTTAAGGGGTGCGATTTAGTGCGCTGCCCATTCAATCTTCGAAATGTCAATGCCTTCGTTGTGCATATCAAACAGTGGAGAGAGTTCACGGAGTTTGTTGACTGCTTCGACGATTTTCTCGATCGCGTAGTCAACTTCTTCTTCCGTAGTCCATCGTCCCATTGTTATACGAAGTGAAGAGTGTGCAAGATCGTCTCCGACTCCAAGCGCTTTGAGAACATAACTTGGTTCAAGTGATGCACTCGTACAAGCAGATCCTGAACTCATTGCGATCTCTTTGAGTGCCATCATCAAGCTCTCGCCTTCAACGAAACCAAAGGAGATATTCGTTGCATGCGCAAGTCGCTTTTCGCGATGGCCGTTTACTTGAACAACATCAAGTCTTGATTCAAGTGATGATTCAAGTTTATTGCGAAGTTTGAGTAATCGTTCGCGTTCGCTGTCCATAGTCTGAGCACAGATTTCGCATGCTTTTCCGAGTCCAACGATCCCGGTTACATTGAGAGTACCAGAGCGGTATCCTCGCTCTTGCCCGCCGCCTTCTTGGAGTGCGATCAAACGAACACGAGGACGACGACGACGAACATACAACGCACCAACGCCCTTAGGGCCGTACATCTTGTGTGCAGAAAGTGAGAGTAGATCAACATTGTCCTTCTTCACATTTGTAGGCATCTTTCCAACCCACTGTGTCGCGTCCGTATGAAAGATGATCCCCTTGTCATGACAGAGCTCACCAATCTGTGGGATCTCGTTGATCGTTCCGATTTCGTTGTTTGCCCACATGACTGTAACAAGAATCGTGTCGTCACGAATCGCGTCTTCAATCATCTTGCGAGTAACGAGTCCATCTTGTCCTGGTTCAAGAAGGGTGACATCGAACCCTTCTTTTTCGAGGCGTTTGCATGGATCAAGAACTGCTTTGTGCTCGTGGATCACAGAAATTATGTGGCCGCGATTCTCAGATCCTGCAGGATTCTTCGCGTACATGTTTGCAGCGCCCTTGATCGCAAGGTTATTTGATTCAGTTGATCCAGAGGTAAAGATGATTTCCTTTGGGTCTGCGCCGATGAGTGACGCGACCTGTTCTCTTGCTTTACTGACTGCTTCTTCAGAATCCCAACCAAATGAATGGTTGCGTGATCCTGTGTTCCCGAACATGTCAGTGAAGTAAGGCATCATCGATTCGACAACTTTGGGATCACAAGGAGTTGTCGCCGCGTGATCAAGATATATTGGCAGTTTGATGCTCATAGCTTTTCCTTCTGGGTTTCATCAGATTTTGACGAAAACCGTATTAATGAGGATAAAATGGTCCTGATATTTAGAATCATTCCAAATACATTGTAGTCAATTGCAATATACAGAGCAAGAAATCAACGGATCATCGAGATGTGATTAAATCAAAGAGAAGGGGATTCGAACCGGAGTTTGACACGGTTTCCCTTTTCGTTGTACGCGACATCTGTCATGTACGCCTTCATCAACATCACGCCTCGCCCTGAGGGTTTAGAGAGGTTCTCTTGAAGCGTCGGGTCCGGGAGATCCGCCGGCGAGAATCCTGGTCCTTGATCTTGGACTGCAATTTGGATATCTGTTTCACTTACTGCGTATTCAACTTGAATAGGCAAGGATGGATCCAGGTGCTCGTGTCCATGTTCAAATGCGTTGGTGATCGCTTCTTCAATTGCGAGACGGATTGCAAAGAGTGAGCTGTCCCCAAATGATTGACCCTTTGCATGCTCAAGAATCTGGTCAATCAGCGCACCGATTTTGTCCCGGTTTCGTTCAAGGATTACCTTGGTTGCATTCAGGATTTGGGTGTGTTGATCAGTCATGCTCGCAGATCGATCCAGATAAAAGACGGCAAATAAACAGTTGCCCATCTTCATACAAGCGGGCAACGGGACTCGAAAAGAAGTAACTTAGCTCGCGAATGCGTTCTGCGCTTCGTCGGTTGTTTCGTGGATATTAAAGAGTTTGTTGAGTCTCGTGATGACAAAGACTTCGTAGATTTGTGGGTCGATGTTTGCAAGATGGAGTTGGCCGCTCTTCTCGCGTGTCTTGTTGTTGATCGTGATCAAAGCACCTAGCGCTGCAGATGAAAGGTGATCTACATTCGAGAAACTGATAAGCAGCTTTGGTATATCTGCGGACTCAATCACCGCAGTGATCTCCTCGCTGATTGCTTGAATGTTTGCTTCGTCGAGGATGTTACGGTCAATAAACTCGACCAAGGTGACCCCATCGGTGTTCGAGATTTTGAGTCTTGAGTCGGACATCTGTGCGGTTCCTCACGAATATGCATCTAGTGATCTACGGCTGTACTATAGATCAATTGTATCAACTTGGCACGCTTTGGTGTGGTTGAGTAGTGAAGATGTCGTTGGAAAAAAGAGTACACATTGAGAATATAAAAAAGGGCACACCTTTCGATGTGCCCTTGTGAGTGAATTCATGTCGAATATTCGACTTTGTTCTTATTGACCGAGCTGATCAAGTAAGCCTGGGAAGTTGAGTTCTTCTTCTTCATTCTGGATAAGAATGGTTGGCTTGAGCAAGACTAAAAGGGTCTTCTCAGTCTTTGAATCAACACGGTTCGAGAAGAAGCGGCTCAAGATCGGAATCTTGGAGAGAACAGGTACACCTGTTTCAACTTCAAGTTCTTCGACAACGCGTTGGCCGCCGAGCAAGACAGTACCTTGATCAGGGATGGTCACGGTTGTTCTCAAGTCAGTCGCGTCGATAATCGGAACTTGGACTGTGCCTTCAAACCCGCTTGCCGCGCCGCCGGTTGTACCGCCGCCGCCGGCTGCACCCTGGACTGTTCGGTCCTGAGCAAAGCTCAATCGTGATTGAGTCGTACGTATAGTCAAAGTCACATAACGACGATCTGCTGATGCAACACCTTCAACATCGATCACGACACCTGTCGAGATGGTTGAGATGGTTGGGTCAAACGCACCTGCACTTGAACCGACTACCGGAGTTAGGTCTGAGACAAAGGTTGTAGAAGTGGATACTGCGATATACGAGCGTTGACCATTCGTGAATGTCAATCGTGGAGCGGTAAGCACAACCGAGCGCTGATCTGCTTGAGTTGCTTCTACGAGGAAGTCAACTTGGATATCGTCGAGGAATCGTCCTGAGACACCGAGTGCTGGGTTGAGTCCGATGATCTGTGATGCAAATGAACCTGCAGCGGCGAGTTCGTTTGTGAGACCAAATGAGTTCTGAGCTGCACTGATAACTGAGAAACTGTCACTCCCGAGTGATGATCCGTCTGGGAGTGTACCACCGTTGAATCCAGGTCCGAGCACAGGTTGAGTGATCGGGTTGAACGCATCTGCAATACCATCGCCGTCGGTATCGACAGGGAAGATGCCGCCGCCGGTGACATTGTCAACTAGTCGTCCGTCTGATCCAAAGTAATCTGAAGGCAGAATCGATGGGTCAATAATGCGAGCGAGTTGAAGCTCTGTGTTGTTCGCATTGAAGTACACATCAAGGTCGAAACCGATTTGCTCGAAGAAGTTCTGGTCAACAGAAAGGAATCTCGTTTCAACATTCAACTGAACCGCACGCTGTTGACGCAACTTGTTGAGCAAACCGATGATTGCTCGATGGTTCTTTGGAGTTGAAGTGATGATGAAGTTACCGTTGAGCTCGGTGATCGAGCTGGTGTCGCCGCCGATGGATGTCCATCCGTCTGGGTCGACATTTGCTTGGATGAGATCGATGATGGCTTGAACACGATCACCTCTTGGGAGATCGACAACATTGCCGCCACCGCCACTGAATGGGCTTTGGCCACCGCCGCCGCCGCCACCGCCGCCGGCCTGTGAAACCGCACTCTGGAGATCGAACTCAGGTGCGTTATCAAAGTCAGGGACAACGAAGATCAAGTCGCGGATGTCATATGTTTCTAGGATAGTGTTGAGACGAAGGACTTCATCAGAAGCAATCGTCAAAATACCGTCTTGGATTGCCCAACCTGCTGGGAGAGTTGGATCGGAAACTTTTCCGAGTACACGATCAAGGAGTACTGAAACCTGAACATTCTTGAGTGTGAGATCAACAGGGGTGTCAGGATCAACTCCAATGTCTGCGAGTGATTCCCAATCGATATCGATGTCGATATTCGTTGTTGAACCGATGAACGCGACAACATCTTCAAATGCGTTGTCATTAAATGTGACAGGCATGCGTGTATCACGAAGAGTTGCGAGTACTGAACGATTTGCTTCAGATTCTGCGAACTCGAGGATCTCTCCACGGCGGAATGAGATCGAAGGCCAGTCATCTGGGTATCCGATGATTGATGGAGGAGCGATCATCGCTTCCTGGTTTTCAACGGATTGGTTCATGTAGCTCTTCGTCTTGGTTCGTTGGTAACCAAGGTTCTGACGATAGATGATTGTGTCCTCGATGATGTCTTTGAGGAGCAATCCCGCAGGGTTGTTCGGATCAAGGAAGAGAATCGACTCAACAACTTCAAGTGCTTCTTCGTACTTGAGTTCTTGTTGGAGTGCGTGAACTCGTTCAAGGTTTGCAATGATCTTTGCATTCCGTTCACGGTTACGCTGATCTGCAAGTGAAGCAGTTTCGAGTTGGAGTCGTGGGTTTTTAGCTTCAGCTTCTGCAATGCGGAGCTGGTTCTCAGTTCCATTGATATCTGTGATCAATGACGCAACGGTGTCAAGGTGTTGCTCATATGCAGATTCCGGCATGGTATCGCGAGCACGCTTGATCGTGAGATCAGCTTGGGCTGCGAGGGTACGAGCAGTGCTGGTATCACCCTCAGCGAGTGCTTGTTGAGCTTGCTGGAGGAAGTTGTTGAATGCTGCTTCTGCACGTTGACGCTCGAGTGATGTATCTGCGATTGTGTCAGAGAGGATGTCACCTTCTGGACCGCCTTGGGTTCCGAGCTGGATTTGTGCTTCACTCTGACGATTGCGTGCAAGTTCGAGTTCTTCAGCAGAAACCTGATTGCTGAAGTTACTCACGACTTGTGTATAGAGTTCGAGTGCTTTGTTGAATCGACGCTCTTCAAATGCAACATTTGCTTGTCCGAGCAAGCTTTGTGCTTCAAATCGACGAGCTGCTTCGAGATGATCTACGGCAGGCTCTTCATTGACGAGCTGGATTTCAATCGCAGGTTGATCCTCAGGCTGACCTAGGTATGAACCTGAGCGAGCGCCATCTTGAGTGTTGCCTGTGAGCCAATCCGAACTCATTCCTGACTCAGGAGCGAGCATCCCCATCGCAGGGTTGTATGACTCAAATGAGACTCCCTTTGATTGCTCTAGATTGCTGAGCATGTCACGATGCGCATTCAGTGCGTTTGATTGTGTTTCGTTGAGATCGAGCCCGAGTTGACCGATTCGTGTGATCAGCGATTTCGCATGATCGTAATCGCCTGAGTCGAATGCGTTCGACGCGAGCTGGATCGCGGTATCAACTTTAGATGACGCATCAGCTCTGCGTGCATCGACTTGAGAGAGCAGTTTGTTTGCTCTTTCGACGCTTTCGCTGTCGGATTTGATTGAATCAATTACCGTGTTTGCTTGTCTTGCAGCTTCTACGAGATTGTCGTTGAAGTACGCTAGTTCACCCTTTTGAAGGCTGATCTCGACGCGGGAAGTTTTTTGGATCTTGCGTTCTGTACTTGCAAGGAGAGTCCAGAGCCTTTGGCTCTGCTCATCACTCATTGCTGCACCTGAGGGTGAGTCTTGGAGTGCAAGCAACATCGCTCTTGCATGAATGAGCTTTGAATCATTGATGAGATTCGAAGCTTTCGTAAGCATCGATTCCACTGATTCACTCGTCAGAGCAGATGTGGTGTTGAAATTGAGTGCCATTGCTGGAGTTGCGTGTACGCCTGAGAAGGCGACTGCGGCGAGAAGCAATGAACGAACTGAACGATAAGAAGTGGGTGACATCCGGATCACTCCATTGGATCGTGGGGGAAGAAAACTGGTAATCCCAGTAATCTTTCGAACTCTAATACGGGATGATGCACCGATTGCATCCTCTCCGTGAATATCTTGTCTTGTCCGTAATATATCACAGATATACGACCGACAAATGGTATGCTACGCAGATCCGCAGCATTTGAGCGACTCTCGTAGGGAGAGGACGATACCGGGGTTTGACCAGAATCGCAAATCCCAACACCAATGAGTTTACCCTTTTTAGATAGTTTTCTCTGTCATCTTCACTTGTGCAGAAGCGGGGCTGCACAGTCTTGTCCCTAGTAGGACACCTATTCGAGCATCATGTGAGGATGGTTCCATCTGATTTAAGAACTTGAGAAATGTCTGTGTTCGTTTAAATAGATGATTGAAATCCAAGTGAATAAAACAGCAAACAAGTGGAAGACTCAAAACAAGTTACGGCTGTTCTTTATCCATTATCAAGCGAACTGCCAACACTGAGTCTTCTTTTAAAACACTGAAATCAATCGACTTAGCGCTCGCGTCCTGTTTGAATATTTCCTTGAGTTGCTCAGGTGTAAATCGATCAACTGCGATGATGATCACATCGTGCCATTCGGATTCAGATTCAATAGTTGTGATGATTGCGTGTTGGCTGATCTCTTCAGCTTTACGGATTGAATCTGTCGAGAGGAAAACTTCTGCGTATTGATCATCAGGGTTTTGATCGGTAGCGTACCTCAAGAAACATCTCCAGAGAGTAATTCCGAGTTCTTTCCCTTCATCATCCACATTTGTTTCTGGATCTACGTTCAACACGAGGTTCCATGCGTCTCTCATTCTTTCGAGGATCTCGTCGCCGTTGAGTAACTCGGGGTGATCTGGGGTCGTCAACAGGACTGCTCGATGTTCGTGCGCTGCCGAATCAGCGCCTGCGGGTTCTTCTTTGGGTTCGATATCGAATGCTGCAAGTAATTTTTCGACCCGAGCTTTGAACTGTGATTCAACGCGGATCGTGACGATTTTGTGTTCATCTACGAAGATATAGAAGAAAGGGTCTTCAGAGACTGCGCCGAATCCAACCATGCCGTCTTCGAAGAAGAAAGGGCGAAATGTTCGGATTGCATCGATAACTTTTTCTTTCCCTATCGGCTCATAAGCCATGTAGGGGTCTATTTCTCGATACGCATCGTGTCCGATGTAATCGATAATCGGGAATATCCGTCCAGGCATCATCGCGAAGAGCTGATGCCAGAATGGTTCGACTCGATCTGTAGGCATCACGACATCGAATACATATTGATCCGGCCATGCTTCCCAGTCTCCCATCTCCTCTGCGTTGTCCGCAGGTTCAAACTCAGAAGAGTATCCAACCATGGGAGTCATCGTTTCGACGGGGTAAACCCCGAGTGGGAACTTGAATCCTTTGATCGATTTTCGTTCAATGGATGGGTCAACTTGGCAAGTAGTCATGCAGTTCTATCTCAAATCAAAGGGATGTGATCTCATTCAACAAATAAAGGATAGCAAGGTGAGCGTGTTGTTGCCTGCGATCGAGTCAATCATCGAAACTAAGGGCATATCATTATGAATGCCTGATCCAATACAAATCAACTCAACCGAAGACTCAAGCTCATTGAACTCCATGATCGCAATCGCGGTCGGAAACACTCGATCGCGAGTAGGCGTTCTAGTGGGGAAAGAGTGTGTAAAAGCTCAGTCATTTAGCACTGACACGCCTGCGGAAATCGCTTCCTATGTATCTGCCCTGTTTGAGGAATATGACTTCCCAGGGGAAGAACCAGTGATCTTTATGTCAACTGTCTCTCGATCTGCGAGTGTTGCGATTGAAGAAGTGATTCAAGAACGGTACGGATGGACGATTCATCTGCTCGGCCGAGATGTTCAAATTCCAATTCGTCACTCATTAACAGAGTCCGGAGAAGAAACCGTAGGCCAGGACCGGTTGCTCTGTGCGATCGGCGCATTCGATGTTGTGAAACAAGCTTGTGTTGTTGTTGATATGGGGACTGCGATTACTGTCGATTTTGTAGATGGCGAAGGTGTGTATCACGGCGGCGCGATTATGCCTGGTGTAAAGATGATGCTCGAATCATTGAGTGATGGAACCGCGCATCTCCCTCAACTCAAGTACAAGAAAATGGACCCAAGTTCTTTCGAACCCGGAAAACAAACTGATGATGCGATCTTGCTTGGGGTGTCTGCTGCAGTTCGTGGTTCGATTCGATATCTCGCAGAACGATACGCTCAGTTTTATGAAGGATATCCTCAGATTATTGCGACCGGCGGTGACATGGGAATGCTCGAAGACGAAGAGTTAATCGAAGCATTCGTGCCTGAACTCCAACTTAATGGGATTCGTGTCGCATGTAAGATGATCCTTGAAGAAGAGGATGATATCGATTCATATTCAGACGAAGAGCTCGGCGGACTCGAATGAATCCTCAGCAGGATAATAACCCTTACCACAGCATCGAAACTTCATTGTCCTCCCCTGGCGCAATCGCAATGATTCGTGTTTTTTATTCTGATTTTGATCAGTTGGATTTGCCGATTCCAGAGCTCCATCAACTTTGTTATGCACGTTTTTTTGATATCGATGATGGTGTTATTGCTCGATGGGATTTCAATTCGATTATGCTCATGCCTCACGGTGGGATCGCGGTTGTTCGTTCAATCTCTGAGAAGCTCATCGAGCAAGGTGTGCAACTACGAATCGAAGATGATCCCTCAAAGATCTACCCCGAAGCACAAAACGAAATAGAAGCAACGATGTTGTCGTTCTTAGCAAAAGCTGCAAGCCCTCTTGCAGTAGACGTGTTACTTTCCCAGCCGTCCCGATGGGGATCTGTCGGCGTCACACAGCAAAAAAATTCGATGAATACGAGGGATGATCAGATCATTGATACAGACGGACATATCGCACTTCAAAGACTCGTTTATCCACCTGTGGTTGTTGCGATCGGGCGCTCCAATGTTGGAAAATCAACACT